>JAKSDI010000134.1 GCA_022360175.1 Chitinophagales bacterium | reverse complement strand
GCTAGTTCGCTTGGATGGTGTTAAGGGTTACAACTCAGTAGTTGTAAACGCTAAGGACCTACCAGCAAGTGGTGTACTATACTACACAGTAGAAACTGATGACTTCACAGCTACTAAGAAAATGGTTATCGTTGAGTAATCGATGATGAACATTAGGCTTAGATAGCCGATAAAATAGAAAGCCAGTCAAGATTCACTTCTTGTCTGGCTTTCTTGATTTAAAGAAGAAGAGTAATACCGCATAATACCATGGTGATTTTCAAAATCACCATGGTATATGTGGTATTCTCTTTTTTATTAAATGCGTAAGCGCTGTGAAAGGGGCGACGAAGGAGCCGGCACGGAATGAGGGATAGCTTAGAGCCTGGCTATGAAGGGCCCGAACGAATAGTGAGCCTGTAACATAGCGACCCCGGCTATAAGAGTAGATAATGTATTAGGAAAAACAGGAGGGGATACGCCCAGAAAAAAATTGAAATTAAACTATTCAATAATACTCTCTTCTCCTTTGAAATCACTTTGAGCAAGGTATACAATCACTATTCCCAACAGAATCATTACAATTTTTATAAGAAAAGCAACAAGCCTTCCCAGGCTATCTAACCAAGTTAAAAAGGAGAGTTCAGCCCCAATTAAACTTAGTACAATAGAAATAAAACCTATTCCTGCTAATAGGAATCCAACTAAAGAGAAAATACCTTTGTTCTTATCCATGGAGATTGATTTTTTAATATATGGTGGTGAAACTACCAGCCTTCTAAAAAAGGCTTATCTTTTCGGTATAAACACCAACCTTAGTTCATAGTTTAAGCCTTAATACTGAAGCCAAATTTATGATAAAGATAATTGAATGTCCACGAGATGCTATGCAAGGCATCAAAGAGTTTATTCCAACTGAAAAAAAAGCAACTTATATTAACCAATTACTGCGCGTTGGCTTTGATACAATAGATTTTGGAAGCTTTGTTTCTCCAAAAGCGATACCGCAGATGAAAGATACTGCAGAGGTGTTGGCTAAATTAGATTTGGATAGTACCGCTTCAAAACTATTGGCTATAGTGGCTAATAGAAGAGGGGCAAATGATGCAGCGCAATTTGATGAAATAACTTATTTGGGATATCCTTTTTCTATTTCTCAAACTTTTCAAATGAGAAATACGAATGCAACTATTGAAGAATCATTAGAACGGATAAAGCAAATACAAGAGATATGTGTAGATAACAATAAGCAATTGGTAGCTTATATTTCAATGGGTTTTGGCAATCCTTACGGTGATCCCTGGAATGTAGAGATTGTACAAAAATGGACAGATGAACTGGCTGCCCTGGGTATTAAAATATTGCAGTTGTCTGATACTATTGGCGTGTCAAGCCCGGAAAATATTAGTTATTTGTTTAGTAATCTAATTCCGGCATACCCGGAGGTAGAATTTGGAGCACACCTGCATACTGTACCACACAAATGGGAGGAGAAGGTGAAAAGTGCTTATGATAGCGGTTGTAAACGCTTTGACGGTGCGATTAAAGGATATGGTGGTTGCCCAATGGCTAAAGATGATTTAACAGGAAATATGGCTACAGAACAAATGGTGTATTACTTCCTGGATAAGGGAATAAATACGGGGGTAAACACGAATGCTTTTGTGGAGGCAATGGAAATGGCAGGAGGAGTGTTTCCTGAATAAGATTTAGTTCTTTAAGCTGAAAGAGTCTAATAGAAGGAACGATAAAAAATATGCCCACTGTACTGAAATTTTAGTACAGCGGGCATTATTTTATTAAATCAATTCAATTCAATTTTAGAATCTAAGTGTTGCTCCACCTCTTATAATAGTACCGTTGAAACCAAACTGGTTTACTTCCCAAGGGTAGCGGAAACGGCCACCAAGGTCTGTAACAACATCTCCTCCTGTATCAATTTCGTCAGGGTACACATTGAATAGGTTATTGACAGTAGCATGAACTGAGAAGTTGCCAGTAATGTCATAACCAAGGATAAGGTCTGTAACGACTTTACCACCAAATGTTTGATCTAGATTAGGATCAGTTGCGTGTTGCCAGGTCACCTCACCAAAATAAGTATTGTTTAGGGTCGCATTAAATGATCCGAATTCGAAATTAAGACCCAACAAACTCTTGAAATTAGGGCGTGCAGTAGTTACACGAGACTGTTCCTTGCGATTGAAGATATCATAACCAACTGCTCCAATAGTACCAGGAGCCGTAATCGTACCATCAATTTCCGTTTCATTGATATTGAGGGATAAAACAGCACCCATTTTGCTATTGTCACCAAGAGGGATGTCTTGATAATCAGCTACCAAGTCAAACCCTTGAGTACGAGTATCCAGTGCATTTACAAAGAACTTGATACTGGTAACGTCATTTGCAATTAATATCTTCTCAACATCATTATCAGTCATGTCATCACCATCGAAACCAATTTCACCGGTGAAAAGTACACGATTGTCGAGGGCAATATTATAGTAATCAGCAGAAACAGAAAATCCTTCTGTAACTCTAAGTGTAATACCTGCAGTGATGTTAAAAGATGTTTCTGCATCAAGTTGTGGAACACCTAAACCTCTAATTACATCACTTACATTATTAAATGTACCCTGGTTGGAAACTGTACCACCAGAAACCAGCGTTTGCACATTACTTAGATAAATCTGATGCAAAGAAGGAGCACGGAAACCAGTACTTACAGATGCTCTGATTGCTCCCTTATTATCACCGAATAGCTGACGAGCATTTACTTTCCATGAGAAGTTGTCACCAAAATCAGAGTAGTTTTCATATCTAACAGCACCTCCTATTAGGAAGGACTGGCTCACATCCCAATCAAGGCCAGCATATACACCAACATTGGTTCTATCTTCTTCTAGTGCGTTTCCAGGCTGTAAGCCAGGGAAGGACTGTGCGCCTCCATCTACATAAGATTCTTCCTGTCCAGCTTCAACTTCGAAGGTTTCCTGGCGGGCCTCTGTACCAAATGATAATGTGAAGTCGTTGAAACTCTTAGAAACGTCAATATTTCCAAGTATGTTGCCAAAGGTATAAGCTCCGGCATCAAATTCAGTTGGGCTATTAGGTAGCAGAGATACATTAATTGTATTGCCGATTAAGTATTCTACGCTATTAGAACCTGAAGTCAGGCTTATATCTGTATTCCATCCATTGAAATTGTATTGATTACCAATGGTAAAGGTGATATCATTGATGCTAGTCTCGAAAGTAGGCTGGAATCCCTGGTATGTTTCTCCGGCAGGAGTAAGCAGGCCTGCATCATCAGTTATCCAGTATGGAGCACGATATAATGCAAAAGATTTTCCATCCCGATAGGTATAAGCACCAGTTAAGTAGAACTTACCTTTGTTATCGCTATAAGGTAATCCGAAGTTGGCAAGGGCTGAATATTTGTCATATTCTGGTTGGCCTACTATCATGCCTAAATCAGGGTTGTCCTGTATCCAGGCATTGGTTCCATCAACACCAAATAAAGCATCAGCACCTGGTTCTCCGGCACGGTCTGTATAATCTTGATGATAATAGCTACCTGTAAGATTTAAGTATCCTGCACCCACTTTGAAGCCTTTATTAATATCTGCTTCATAAGTTAGTCCATCTCCTTCTGTAGTAATACCAGCACCTACATTAACTTCTCCAGAAGTGCGTTCTTTTAGTACAACGTTGATCACACCAGCTACGGCATCAGAGCCATATTGAGCTGCGGCGCCATCTCTTAGTACTTCGATACGTTCTATAGCTGCAGTAGGAATACTTTTCATATCTACACCAACTTCACCTTTGCCCGGAGTATCATTTACATATACAAGCGCACTTTGATTTTTGCGTTTCCCGTTAATGAGTACTAAAGTTCTGGAAGGCCCCAGGTTTCTTAACTCAGAAGGGTCAAAATGTGCAGTCGCATCTGAAATGGTTTGATTAGTTGAATTATAGGAAGGTACTTTATAGTTGATGATTTGATCGATAGAACTCTGCCCACTAGTTAGAAGATCGGCAGCATTGATATTATCGATAGGAACGGGTGATTCCAATATGGTTCTTGGTTTACCTCTACTACCTGTGATTACGATTTCATCGATAGTGAGTCCACTTTGAAGCCGGATGTCTCCCATCTCTTTTGAGTTAGCTTCAATTTTTTGGGATAAATACCCCGTATAACTTATAGTGAGTGTAACAGGCAAGGCTGCAACATTAAGAGAAAAACTGCCATTGACATCAGTGACTGTTCCACTATTTCCTCCTGCAACGAATACGGAAGCTCCAATTAAAGCCTCGCCATTGCTATCGTCGATTACGGTACCATTAATAGTTACCTGTGCATTTAATAGGTGAGTCATCAGACAGAGTCCGAGGATAAAGTAAAACTTTGGCTTGGTTAGTTCTTTTTTCATAAAAAGTGATGTTTTATAAAGTAAATGTCACTTAAGTAGTACATGATACTAGGCTACTAATAAGATGAACTACTTAAAAAACAAGCCCATTTAAGAAATGTAAATGGGCTATGTTTTATGTGATTGAACTTTAGAGCATGTAAAAACACCTGCTTAGAGGTATATTAGACATGTTCTAATACCAAGCTAAGTAATGAATAATAATTTATATGTCACAATGATTTAGTAAAATATTTGGTTTTGTGTCGTGCCTGTAGATTATTTAATGGTTGATTTTGTTATTTCAATATATAGTTTTAAGAGGTGGTTTCAATTTGGAGCAGTGCTACTTGTATCACTGTGACAAATTATTAATTGTTGAGAAGATTGTACAGAGCATCCAGCTTAGGTGTAAGGATAATTTCTGTACGGCGATTTTGTGCTTTTCCTGATGAAGAGCTATTGCTGGCTATCGGATAAAACTCACCCCTTCCAGCAGCTGTGATACGTTTTGGGTTTACTCCATTCTTTGTAAGTTCTTTTACAACTGAAGTAGCTCTACCTACACTTAAATCCCAGTTGAATGAAGTTTCTCCATCCGTATCGGTATGCCCTTCAACAGTGATATCAATATCTGGGTTAACTTTCAGTACCTGGGCTAACTTAGTAATGGCTTCTTTACCTGCTGCATTAATTGATTTGCTACCAGACGAAAAGAGGAGATTTTGACTGAGTGATACATATACTTTACCATTTTCTTCCCGGACACTCAGATCTGTATCTGAAAAACCAAGCAGGGCATTATTGATTTTTTCCTTTAGGCCTGAAAGCATTGCTTCTTTATCTGCAATAGCACTTTCCAGTGCGTTTACTTTTTGCTCTCGATCATGCAGGCTTGCTTGTAAATTGGTAACATCGGATTCTCTTTGAGCAATTTCCGCTTCCAGGGTTTTGAGCGCTCGTTCTTTACGATCTAATTCAATTTGTTTTGCTGTCAACTCTGCTAAAAGTTGCTGCTTTTCATCAGAAGAGGTTTGGAGTAGTTGTTCATTTTGCTTAAGCATTCGATCATATCGTTCTAGCAAATCTCTATTTGTACGGTCCAAAAGGTCATATCGCTCACGAGCAGTCCTCAAATCGCTGTGTACTTCTGTTAGTTTTTCTGATTGCTTTGAATAATCCTCCTGTAGTTTCTTTAATAATTGATTGGCTTGCTCCAACTCGCTGGTTTGGCGTTTTAGCTGTGATTGGTATTGATCTCTTGCTGCAATCGCATCTTCGTATTTTCGATATGATACACAGCTAGTTGATACAAATGACAAGAAAGTTATTGCTAATAGGGGGAGAAAAAAGTTTTTCATTATAAAATAGAATTAGGGATTGAGTGTAAAGTACATAAGTAAGTTGGATCACTTACTTAAAGGATGACACCTTTTTTATTTTAAAAATCATCACTAAATGTACGATAAAATGGATATGAGAAAGCTATTTAATAGCTCAAATGTTGAAGTAGGCAAGCAATCAATGAATTGATCACTAAATTTTCTGTTCATTTCTATATCTTCGCGCGGGATAAATAATACCAAATTATGAAGAATATTACAGTAGTTGGAGCAGGTACCATGGGCAATGGTATAGCTCATGTATTTGCCATGAATGGATATCAGGTAAATCTGGTAGATATTTCTGAAAAAGCTTTAGAAAAAGCTATAGCTACCATTGCTAAGAACCTGGATCGCATGATTAAAAAGGAAAAAATCAGCGAGGAAGATAAAAATGCTACTCTGGCACGTATCAATACTTATACTCAGCTGGAAGAAGGGGTAAAAGAAGCAGATTTGGTAGTAGAAGCAGCTACAGAAAATGTTGATCTGAAACTGAAAATATTTTCCTCTATTGATCAATTAGCACCGGAAAAGGCAGTTTTAGCAACCAACACTTCTTCTATTTCAATTACTAAAATTGCTGCTGCCACTCAACGCCCGGAAAAGGTGATTGGAATGCACTTCATGAACCCAGTGCCCGTAATGAAATTGGTAGAGGTGATAAGAGGATATGCTACTACCGATGCAATTACTCAGCAAATAATGGAACTATCCAGGAACCTGGGTAAAATACCAGTAGAGGTAAATGACTATCCAGGATTTGTAGCCAATCGCATATTGATGCCGATGATTAATGAGGCGGTATATACACTGTATGAAGGAGTGGCTGGTGTGATGGAAATCGATACAGTAATGAAGTTGGGTATGGCACATCCAATGGGGCCATTACAATTGGCAGATTTTATAGGGCTTGATGTATGCTTATCTATATTAAGAGTATTACATGATGGTTTTGGAAACCCAAAATATGCTCCATGCCCATTGCTAGTGAACATGGTAACTGCGGGCAAATTAGGAAGAAAATCTGGAGAAGGTTTCTACAGTTATGGTCATGGTACAAAAGAATTGATCATTGCTCCGACATTTGCAAAATAAGCATGTATAAAACAAAAAGTTTGTTTTGTGTTGATTTGTGAAATAATTTGTGTTATATTTGTCTGATAGATTTGTTTTATCTACAAATTGTTGGATGATGGAATACAAATACAACTTTCAAAGACATAATGAACCTGGGCCTATTGCTAAATGGCTCATCTATTTGGACAAACATTGGTTTGAGTTAATTTTAATAGGCCTGGGGTTATACATACTATTTTTCAAGGATATTAGCATTCAATTCAATTTGGATGCTCCTGGAATGGCTACTGAGTCTGTTGTAGTGTCACCAGAAGGATCATATGCAACAGGGCAAAATGGACTGGCACGCCCAGCCAGTTATAATGGAAATCCTCAGAATGTGTCTTTAGTGGGGAGCACCAAAACCTCCAAAAAGAAATGGGATAGCCGTAAAGCCAATGACTTTTCAAATCTCACCTTCGTGCTAAGTCCAGATTATGGAGACCGTCACAATGTACACCCCAGCATAGTAAAACAAAAGGTGCAAAATTGTAAGGACTATGTGAAACAATATTTAGCAGATGCTAAAGAAGAACGAGATAAGTATGGCATACCTGTGAGTATTACTTTGGCTCAGGGATTATTGGAGTCAAATGCTGGAGACAGTCGCCTTGCTTTAGAGTCCAACAATCATTTTGGTATTAAATGCCGTCGTAAATGTCGGGGGTGTACATGCCGTAATTATAATGATGATGATATCTATGATATGTTTCGTGTGTTTGAATCTGTAGGAGAAAGTTATCGAGAACATTCCATTTTGCTTACCGGAGGGCGTTACAAACATTTACTAAAACTGCGAAAGACTGATTATAAATCATGGGCTCATGGTTTGAAAAAGGCAGGCTATGCAACGGATAAAAGATATGCAGAAAAGCTAATACAGATTATAGAGTTTTTGGATTTGGATCGTTACGATCGTTGATTTTTTGCGACTGTTCACCGAAAAACGCACCCCTTTTCTTAAAGAAATCGAAAGATAGACAGTAAAATCAGTTTAATCATTTTTTTTGTTGATCTTGTTAAAACTAAATTTTATAACGCGAATTTCTCAATCTTTAAATACATTTTCAATGAAAAAAATGATTAAATGCTCTCTGATGATCAGTCTGATCATCTCCTTTTGCTATTTGAGTAATGCACAAACTATTTCTATAATTGGAGGCTTAAGTTTACCAAAATATTATGCAAAGAATAGCAATAATAACTATGCATATAAACATAGGAGAATTAAAGGCTTTCATGCTGGCATCAATTTAGAGATACCAATAAACAGTTTTTTATCGCTTGAGCCAAGTATATTGTATAGTACTAAAGGATCTAAACGAGTAGTTGAAACTTATCCTTTTTCCATGCACGAATATGAGTGGAGAACACATAACATAGATTTTCCTTTGAAAATGAAGCTGTCTGCAATTATAGGTGAGACTTGGCGAGTTTATGGAGTAGTAGGCCCTTATATAGGTATGGGAATAGCTGGAAAATTTAAGCAGGTAATTGACCGACCATCAGGTCGTATTAACTTTGAGGATCAGGATATAATGTGGGGAGATGATAATCATTTTGGATCTTTACAGAGACTAGACATGGGACTTGTCATAGGTGCTGGTGTAGAATTTGATATTGTATCGTTGAGTATCTCATATGATAAAGGTTTAAAAAGCATTTACAAGTCAAGAAATTATACTCAAAAAAATGAAGTATTAAGAATATCTATGGGGGCATTTATTAATCAGAATTAGTTGTTTTGTACCTGCTTTTTTTACAAAAGATAGGTTCTCTTGTAATTTTGTAACAAATGACTTCACTGAAAAAAACGGTCACGAGGATAGAGCTTTTATAGAAGTATATAGTCTATAAGTGCAAAAATTATCAGAGGACCAGAAAATAGATTATGTTTCTTTATATTAGTGTAATCGAATAGAGATTACACCTATGCATAAAGTCCTTAATCAAATCGTCAGCAGTATCCAGCAACTCAATGAATGGGCTGGAAAAGGAATATCGTGGCTGACAACCCTGCTTGTTTTACTGGTTTGCTTTGATGTAGTTACGCGTTATTTGTTTAGCGATACACAGGCGTGGATAATGGAATTGGAATGGCATTTATTTGCTTTGATCTTTATAATTGGAGCAGGATATGCTTTTAAACACGACCGTCATGTTCGAGTAGATTTATTTTATGCTAATTTTTCTGAGCGTGACAAAGCCTGGGTTAATTTGATTGGTGCTATATTATTTTTGCTGCCCTGGACTGCTTTAATGATCTACGCTTCTTTTGACTATGCATTAATATCTTATCAGATAGGAGAGGGGTCGCCTGATCCTGGTGGCCTGCCGGCAAGGTATGTCATCAAATTTGCAGTAACAGTAGGGATGTCTTTATTATTCTTGCAGGGACTTGCCAGCTTGATAGAATCCATACAAGTATTGGTAAATGGTAAAACTGAAAAAGAAAGCAACTAATGGAGTTACTAGCAATTTTACTATTTATCAGCATATTTATACTTATTCTTTATGGATATCCGGTAGCTTTTACGCTGGGGGGGATTTCGATTCTTTATGCGTTCTGTTTTATTGATCCAGTAGCTTTTACTGCTTTACCTCCCAGAGTAATGGGCGTTATGAGCAATTATGTGTTGCTGGCAGTACCTCTTTTCATATATATGGGTATCATGCTCGAAAAGTCGGGTCTTGCTGAGAGTTTACTGGAAACAATGGCTATCCTTTTTGGAAAAATGAAGGGAGGTTTGGCCGTAAGTGTTGTGATCGTAGGGGCTTTACTGGCCGCTTCAACAGGGATAGTAGGTGCTACCGTAATAACTATGGGACTAATTAGCCTTCCTACCATGCTCAAACGTGGTTATAAGGCAGAATTAGCAACAGGAACTATTGCAGCTTCGGGTACGCTAGGGCAAATTATTCCTCCTTCTGTTGTTTTAGTATTATTGGGAAGCGTACTTAATGTGTCGGTAGGAGATTTATTTGCAGCTGCTTTGCTGCCAGGTTTTTTATTGGTGGCAGTATATATTCTTTATATTCTGATTATAGCGAGGCTTAAACCAGCATATGCTCCTCCCATGCCAGAAGAAGTCATTGCTGAATTTAAACAGGGAAATTTTGTGATGAAAGTTGTAAAGGCTTTTTTACTTCCTCTCTTATTGATCGTAGCAGTACTGGGATCTATTTTTGCGGGTATAGCATCTCCTACCGAGGCGGCGGCTGTGGGAGCAATGGGAGCTACCATTCTTACTATTATTCAAGGAAAGTTTAATTGGAAAGTGCTTCAGTCTGTCATGAGAGAAACGACTCATCTTACGAGTATGGTGTTTATCATACTATTGGGAGCTACGACTTTCTCTTTTGTTTTTCGTGAAATGAATGGGGATGAATACCTCGTACAACTTATACAAGATGCTAATCTATCACCGATGTCATTTCTCGCACTGGTAATGTTGGTGGTCTTCATTGCGGGCTTTTTTATTGACTTCATAGAAATTGTGTTTATCATTGTACCTGTTGTCGCTCCGATCTTTGTTCAAATGGATATTGACCTCATTTGGATAGGTGTGCTATTAGGATTGAACTTGCAAACTTCCTTCCTTTCGCCACCTTTTGGTTTCTCTCTTTTTTATCTGAAAGGAGTAGCTCCTCCCAGCGTAACTACAGGACATCTCTATCGGGGAATACTTCCCTTTGTGATTATACAGTTGATCTTTCTTGCTGTGGTGATATGCTTTCCGGAAGTGGTATATATATTGCTGGATTAGCAGAATCGGGATTTTGTGTTATTGCTCCCGCACTTTGTGTTAGTGATGTGAAAAAGATTTCTACAACTTTGTAAAATCTTATTGATTTAATCTTAAGAAAGATGGCAGACAACATAGTAAGGATAAGGAGTATTAGCCAATTGCATGAGCTTTTAGGGTTTGAAAAACCTAAACATCCGCTTATTAGTATTATAGATGCAGCGGATTTAAGTGTTGATTTATCAAGGGTAGGTGTTAAAATGAGCAATTCCCTATATATGATCTCTATGAAGGATAAGAGCTGTGGGGTAGAATACGGCCGAAACCATTTTGATTTTGATGAAGGAGTTATGGTTTTTACAGCTCCTGATCAGGTAACATCTGTTACACATCCTATTCAAAAAGGGGACATTACGGGCTGGATGATTTATTTTCATCCGGATTTAATTAGAGGAACTCATTTGGGTGACATAATAGATGAGTACTCTTTTTTTAATTACGATGTATTCGAAGCATTACATTTATCAGAAGATGAAGAGTTAACGGTCAATGATTGTGTAGGAAATATAAAGAGAGAATACTCTCAACGCATTGATAATCACAGTCGAAGAGTCATCGTTTCGAATGTAGAGTTACTCCTTAATTACTGCCTGCGGTTTTATGAGCGGCAGTTTAATACTCGAACTACTCAGAGTAAGGATGTAGTATCTCAGTTTGAGAAAGACCTAAAGAATTACTTTAAGCAGGAAGAGCACTTCGAATCAGGCATACCTGCTGCTAAATACTTTGCCGAAAAGGCGCATTTATCACCTCATTATTTTAGCGATTTGATAAAGAAAGAAACAGGCCGAACACCTAAAGATCACGTCAATGAATTTGTTATAGGACAGGCTAAAAACATGCTATTGAATACAAGAAACTCCGTCAGTGAGATCGCTTATGACCTGGGCTTTAACTATCCTCATTACTTCACGCGCCTCTTCAAATCAAAAACAGGTTATACGCCAGTAGAATACCGCAACTTGAATTAATAAGTAGAGGACAACAACTCAGATTGTAGATTTAGGTTTTAGAATGAAGGCCTGAACGCTTCTTTGTATAGTATTGAACAATGATCACTTTACATCTGCATTTGTAATGTTGGTGGTATTGGAGTATATTGGCTGGAGGGAATTTGTGGATGAAATTGCTCAATTTTCCCTGTTTTATTGTAACTCACTAATGTGAAATTTAAATACTGATCAGTTGAAATTTATAAAGACAGAAAACACCGGCATTATTCCTGAATATAGAAAAGCGCTCTATCAAAAACTAGGAACTCCCATTGATGCGATGTGGGAATTACTGTATATAGCTTCTTCTCAGCACTATATAATTGAAAATGAAGAAGAGACAATTGGATATTGTTGTATTGATAGCAGTGATAGTTTGCTTCAGCTATACCTGAAAGATGATTTTAATTACTTGATAGAAAAAGTTATTAAAACACTAATTGATGAAGGATTAATTCGTTCTGCACGATTAAGCTCCAGCGAACCAGTTACATTTAATATCTGCCTTCTTCATTCTAAATCTATCAATACTAACACCTTTTGCTTCCAACATGCAAATAAACAAATTCGGTTTGAACCAACACTGAAGTTAGAGCCTGTATCAGAGGAAGAAATCCCTGCTATCAAAGTTTTTTTGAAAGAAGAGGTGGGTATGGATGATACCTTTGGTTATACAGAAAATTTAGTAAATCGGGGTGAAATCTATAGAGCAAAGGAAGGTGCTACTATTATTGCTACTAGTGAATGCCGGTTGAGTGATACCCAAAAAGAATATGCAGATTTGGGGATGATTGTAAAAAGTGACTATAGGGGACGAGGTTTAGCTACTCAAATTTTAATGACGCAAGTAAATAGAGTGTTAGAAATGGGTAGGAAGCCTATTTGCTCTACTACTATTGATAATATAGCTTCAAGAAAAGCAATTGAAAGAGCAGGCTTTTATTGCACAAATATCATTTTTGATATATCCTTTAAGTAAAGATCAATGACACGGGATGTAATCGACATAAATGATTTTACAGTACTGGTGGAAATGGCAGATTCTGAAAAACCCACAGAGGATTCCTGCTTATTTGACGAAGCTGTAATTGCGGTAGCATTTTATGGAGCTGGTAATGTTGATCTTACTGTGAAATATGGCAATAAACAGAAATCATATAATCACACTAAAGGATTGGCACTATCTTTCTTCGCTAATGAAAAGGTAGAATTTATACATACAACATCCGCCGCAAAGCCACTGCGCTGCATAGTGGTAGCAACTTCTTTAAATAAACTTTCCGAATTGCCAGAACAAGAAAGTGAGCTTTTTAATGAGATGCTCAAACAACTGGTTTATCCTGCTGATCTGTATGTAGAAGGGCCTGAGTTTTATATGTCACCTGAAATGCTTTCCATCATAGATCAAATATTTAATAATAGATATGAAGGCAAGGCTAAAATACTCTTTTTTAAAAGCCAAATAACTTCATTATTGGCACACTTTTTTGGTCAGCTCTCTATTTTGTCGGAAATGAATATGCCTAAAGATGAAAGAGAACGTTTGCTTCAAGCTAAAGAAATCCTCTCCAGTAATCTTGAAAATCCACCTTCTTTATCAGAGCTTTCAAAACAAATTGGGCTTAATACATTCAAATTAAAGAAAAACTTCAAAGAGTTATTTGGTGTGCCTGTTTTCAAATATTTACAAAACGTACGCTTAAATACTGCATATGACTTACTACGTACTCAGCAAATGACGGTACAAGAAGCTGCCTGGCATGTGGGTTACGATAGCCTTAGCTCTTTTTCTAATGCTTTTGCGAAGAAATTTGGCTTCCGTCCCAGTGAAATTAAGGGATAATCCTTTTCGAACAAATCATACTCCTTTTCTGACAAGTCCTCTTTGAGTAAAACCTGCACTTTTGTTTCATCAACAAAAAAGAATTGTGATGAGACAACTAAAATCTATATTCTTCCGATTTCTTATCGTTCTATTTGGTGGAATGTTTTCAGCCTTACAGATTGCTGAAGATACCGGTATAATGAGATTCTCCCCATTAAAAGAATCAGCTTATGAGATATTAGAGGTAAAATGTAATACCTGCCATCGTAAGCAAAATCCCTTCAAAGTTTTTTCATACAAGAATATGGGAAAGTATGCTCCTAAAATCTATAAAGAGGTTTTTGTTAAACGTAGAATGCCAAAAGGAGATGAACATCACCTTACAAAAGAAGAATACGATGTATTAGAACAATGGTTGTTAACTCAAAATATCCCCTAAAATGATACTTTCTGTAAAATCTGCTATCCTTTTTATTGCCATCTTACTTACGGGGCTTTCTTCGGGCCTGTTTTATGCTTGGACAGTATCTGTCATCCCTGGTACTCGTAAAGTCACCGATATTATTTATCTGGAAACAATGCAATCGATCAACAGAGCGATCCTGAATCCAGCATTTATGGTGATTTTCTTAGGCAGCTTAATCTTCTTGCTTGTTAGTACTTTCCAGCATAATCAGAGTGGATTGGCCTTCTGGATATTACTAGCTGCTATGCTAGTATACCTGCTTGGAACATTTGGAGTCACAGCTCTGGGCAATGTACCTCTTAACAATGAATTGGATGTGATAAGCCTGGGAGAGTTAAGTATCCAACAGCTTTCGGAGTTCAGAAAGCATTATGAACTAAAATGGAATAGACTGCACTATATCAGAACCGTTTTTTCTGTGCTATCATTTTTACTTTCCCTGCTCACAGCATTTGTTAGATAAGTAAGAGCGCATAATTAGGTTGCTTTTTTGGTGGATCAGATTTTTGCTCAGATCAAGGCGTGGCGGAGTGTAATAGCCATAGTTATTAACACGAGTACACAACGCAGATATGAGTAAAAAGGTGCCACCAT
>JAKSDI010000077.1 GCA_022360175.1 Chitinophagales bacterium | reverse complement strand
TTGCCGTATCAATACGACTCCCAGCCCTATCATTACGCCTCGAAAAACCAATGCTCCCAGAATTCCCCAAAACAGTACTCTATGCTGATATTTTTCAGGTACCTGAAAATAAGCAAAAACCATAGCTATCACAAAGATATTATCCATGCTAAGAGACTGCTCAACAAGGTATCCTGTAAGGTATTTGAGTACAGCTTCCTTACCACTTAAATCATTCAAATTAGCTACCCAGCCATTCGTATAGGCAAAATAAACAAAGACACTAAAAAGCAAAGACATCGACACCCATAATGATGTCCACTTAAAAGCTTCCTTGGTAGAAATTGCATGAGGATTGCGATTGAAGATACCAAGATCAAGTGCTAAAAAAATAAATACTAATATTATAAATCCCGTCCAGATAATCATTCCCAAATTTATTGTACATCCAATATCTGATACGCATAAACCCGCTGCCCGTTACCTACAACTACCATCAATCTATGATTTTCACGCTTCACCAGTGAATAAGGAGTCGTTCCCGCAAGGGGAAAAGCAGGGTGAAGTGTTCCATCAGGCAGTACTAAATTTATTCGTTGCTGCTCTTTATGAAGCATACCTACCCAATTATAGGGAGCATGCTCTAAAATAAAAGCGGTATCAATTATTGCTTGTGTATTCTTATTAAAATAGGAGTCAAAGATATTTTCTTCGTAATACTTGAGGCTGTATTCTTTTCCTTTATACGAAAAATAATCTTTGCGCTCATCACCTACCATATTAATAAACAAAAACCGATGAGGAGGTTGTCCCGGATCATCCAATATTAGACGAAAGTAGGCTCCTTCCAGATTGAAAATGTGTGCTCTGCCATCTACGTCACCAATAGCAATTCTTCCCAAAGGAACAACATCCTGATAAAAAGGAGGGCTAATATATTGCTGAGCTGTAGGAATAGGTTCCCCATGCAAAGAACCATCTCTGGCCAATAAATACAAAGTACCAGTATCACATAAGCCTATCAAATAATCTTCATTCTTATGTTGTACATGCTGTAATGATCGAAAGTAGGTGCTATCTAATGTAATTTCAGGATTCCACCCGGAAAGTGGCACACCTTCCCTTTCAAAAGCATAAATACTTCCAGTAGTATCAGGCGTAAAAAAGGCAAACTGTCCATTTCCTTCCAAGTCTGTAACAAGCACTGGAGCTGTAGCAGGATGAGGTAAATGCACTGGGAAATTGGCAATAGGCTGTCCTTTTGCATCCAACATATAAATACTTCTCTTCGTAGAAAAACAGTAACCAGGCTCTCCTGTCCTGAAGTAATCAACCTTGTGTATTCCCCCTAATAATGGTCCATTTAACTGATACTTCCACAAAATACTTCCTGCCTCATTCAAACAATATAAGCGGCTTTCCACATCCTGAATAAGGAAATGAGTACCTATCCTGCTCTCATATCCATAAACTTCTGATACCGCGTCATTATCCAACTCAGCAGACCACAGTAATGAAGCATCAGATACATCCACTTCTTGTATCGCTTTTTTTAAAACGCCCGATAACTTTCCTTTCTCTCCTATTTTTATAAGTAATAATTGTTCATATAAGCTTGTCGATTGTACACTGTCTGACATCATAGTATTTGATATCATCCATGCAGCTGGTTTATCTGGTAACCTGGCCCAATTTTCTAAAAAGAACAGGTTTTGCTCAAGTGTTTGATTAGATACAATATATGCTAGTGTTTGTTCCATGGCCAACCGCTCTGCTGTAACCAATAAGTAGTCTCCTAAAACAAGCATGTGCGGATTATCTATAGCTATTTCAAGTGGCAACAACAAGTCATCAACCAGTAGCTGTCGAATCTGAAATAGCTGATAATTGTACCTCTCGACTTCTCCTGTGGCTGCGGCCAACTCAGTGAGCATTTTCTCTGCTTGCGCTGCATCCTTAAGAGCAATCAGATAAGAAGTACTTTGGGCAGGTAATTGAAAACCGACAACAATATTCTTAATCCTATCCGAAATAAGTTTATCAAATAGCCCCCCTTTTATCGTTTTGCTTTGTATAACAGGCCATTGCATTGCCCACTCCAGATTAGTTGGTAAAAAGGCCCAGGGCATTATTGTATCAACAGGCAAAGCAGCTACCTTTATTTGTTGTAACTGCCCCTGTATATTCCAATCGTTTTCTTCTTTCTCAAATTGTACAGTCCAACCACTCCCCCATTTTCCAGTTTTCAAGATGGACTGTTTAAAATAATTAGAGATGGGCCATCCTGTATCCAGTAACAGATTGTCATGATTAAGATAAAATGCGCCTGGATTTAAATCTGGTATAAAGGTGTTTTTACTAGCATATAGTGCAGCTATTCCTGCTTCCACCTGAAGTGGCAAACGGCCAATGAGACAGACTTTTTTGCATACCGATAATGCCAACGAAGTCCCGTCCGTTAATTCCAGCTCATATATTGTAGCTCCTCTAAATTTATTAGAAGTTTTAATATTCGAGAAGATGCTATCAATTGGTAACTGCTTTTTATATGGAAATGCCAAAGAAAGAGAAAGATGAGTGTCTCGTATTCTAGAGATAGTATAATAGGATTGCTGTTGGTCGAAAGTAATCGCGGTTGCTTTCGCAAATTCATTGATCACTTTGTAATCATCTAAGACAGAGGGAGAAATGTTTGCTAATTGTTCAAGTGATTTTTCCAGCCCATCTCCACCTCTAATAACAATGGCAGCATTGGGAGGAATAGATTCTATTGGATTGGCCCCTCTACCCCAAATCAAATAAGAAGTAATTATACTGACAATTACAGCAGCGACAATAACAACTACCTTCCTATATCTTTGCATAATTTTGACCAAATTGTCTTTCACTTCCAGTACTTTTGTCATAATAAATGCTTCACAAGCATATTCCAGCTAAATATATTACTCATTTCCAGAGGGATATGCTACAGAAAATAACTATTACCCTATGAGAAAAACATTTTTGCGGCTTGGCAGTTTACTAGCTCTTCTTGCGGTCATACTAGGTGCATTTGGCTCACATGGCCTTCGTTCCATTTTAGAACCCGAGCAGCTAAACACTTATGAAATTGGTATTCGTTATCAATTTTATCATGCTTTTGCATTGCTGGCAGTAGGCCTGCTTTCCTATTTTCGTAAAGTTAGTTTATTGCGCTGGGCAGGATGGTTTTTCTTTGCAGGGATTCTCCTTTTTTCTGGTTCCCTTTATCTTTTATCTATTCGAGAAGTTTTTCATTTCAATGCAGCATGGCTTGGCCCGATCACTCCTATAGGAGGCACCTTATTTATTATTGGATGGGCACTCTTTTTTGCATCCACTTTTCAGGATAACGAAAGAAGAAAAGAAAAGTAGTTCAGTCGAGAACCGGAAATGGGCAGGCGGAATTTCCCGCTCCCAATTCTCGATTCCCGACTCAAAATTATTGTCCATTATTAAAGGTAGGAGCTGCACTATAGCGCTCCACAAAAGCTTTCATTTCATCTACCATACCTGGAGAACCGATTGCAATGGTTGCTCGTTGGTGTAGGTGATTGACTGGCAATTCAAGAATACGCTCTAATTGACAAGTGATACCTTTTCCTCCTGCCTGTTCTACGATAAAGGAAAGAGGATTACACTCATATACCAAACGGAGCTTACCTTGTGGGTATTTGCGCGTATTTGGATACAAAAATATCCCACCCTGGAATAAAATCCGGTGAATATCCGAGACCATAGATCCAATATATCTCAGGCGAAGGTTCATATCTGAACAATAATCGATGTAACGACGCATTTCTACATCAAATTTCAGATAATACCCCTGATTGACTGCATAATAATTGCCTCTGTCTGGTATTTGGATATCTGTATGAGAAAGACAGAATTCGCCTATAGTAGGATCAAGGGTGAAACCGTTTACTCCTCTTCCTGTAGAATAAACCAGCAAAGTAGAAGTGCCATATAAAACATAGCCTGCTGCTACCAGTTCGGTACCCTTTTGCAAGAAATCGTCCATTTGGCAGGGCCCTTCTGCCTCACTTTGTCTCCGATAGATACCAAAGATAGTTCCTACTGAAACATTTACATCAATATTGGAAGAACCATCTAAAGGGTCAAAAACAACCACATACTTCGATGTTTTTCCACTAACGGATTGGATAGGTACAAAATCTTCAAGCTCTTCTGAAGCCACTCCGCAACATTCGCCACTATTTTTAAGGCAGTCGATGAGTTTCTCATTGGCATACAAATCTAACTTCTGAACTTCTTCACCAGAAGCATTTTCAGAACCTGCTACTCCGAGTATATTCAATAAGCCTGCTTTATTAACTTCACGGTTGACAATTTTGGCAGCCACACCAATATCTCTCAATAAACCAGTCAATTCACCAGAAGCATAAGGAAAATCTTTCTGTCTTTTGATGATGAACTCATCAAGAGTGATAATTCGATTCATATTTTGGTTTGGTTTTACTTGGAGTGCAAATATACACCTTAAATAGGTCCCTATTCATTAAAATGAAACATAAATCCTCCTGACTTCAGGATTAAGAGTGATTTAAAAATAAATCGGGTGCTCTCAACTAATTTGGTTGCTATGCGGTTTTAGTGTATGTCAAGCCAAAGACAGTTACATTTAATCTAGCACATAGTGAAAGACCTCGCTTACCTCAATAAATTTTTCATCCGCTACCGTTGGCGATTTTTGTTAGGGATCATTTTTGTATCTCTATCAAATTACTTCAGAGTGCTACAGCCTCAGATGATACGCGAGGCGCTGGACCTGGTAGTAGAAAATATTGGATTATTCGGATTATTGCAAGGCTTTGGGCTTCAACCGGAGTTGTTCAAATTATTAGGTCGTTCCTTACTTTACTTTGGAGTACTGGTATTATTGCTAGCTCTAATGATGGGAATTTTCATGTATTTCATGCGGCAAACGATCATCGTAATGTCCCGCTTGATCGAATATGATATGCGGAAAGAGGTTTTTGAACATTATGAATCATTATCTCTATCTTTTTACAAGCGTAATAACACCGGTGACTTGATGTCTCGCATTACAGAAGATGTCTCTAAAGTACGCATGTATTTGGGGCCTGCTGTTTTATATGGCATCAATTTGGTTTCTCTTTTCATACTGGTTATATATTCTATGCTAAGTGTCAGTGTGGAGCTGACTCTTTACAGCCTTGCTCCTCTTCCATTATTATCTGTTTCTATCTATTATGTCAGCAATCTTATTAATAAGAAGAGTACAATCATACAACAGCAATTGGCTACGCTAAATAGTAATGCACAGGAAGTTTACTCCGGTATTCGGGTAGTAAAATCTTATGTGCAGGAAATTCCAATGGTACGCTTCTTCACACAACAGAGTGATGATTACCGGGGGAAAGCACTCGAATTGGCAAGGGTAAATGCATTCTTTTATCCGCTTATGATCCTATTGATTGGAGCAAGTACGGTTATCACTGTTTATATTGGAGGGCTCAAGGTAGTTAGTGGCGCTATTACTCCTGGTAATATTGCCGAATTTGTTATTTATGTCAATATGCTTACCTGGCCAGTTACCGCTATTGGCTGGATTGCATCTATCATTCAGCAAGCAGCAGCATCGCAAAAGCGTATCAATGAATTTTTGCAAACAGAGCCAGATATTAAAAATACTGAAGATGCAAGCTCTGGCCCTATTAAAGGAAAAATCACCTTTAATAAGGTCTCATTTACCTATCCGGATACAGGAATTGAAGCGATTAAGGATATGAGTTTTGAACTCCTGCCAGGCCAGAAAATGGCAATCATTGGCCGTACAGGTACTGGAAAGACGACTGTAGCTGATCTCATTACTCGTATGTATGATGTCAGTAATGGACAGATATTAATCGACGATCTTGACATAAAGCAGCACGATCTCCATAATCTGCGTAAGCGCATCGGGTACGTCCCTCAGGACGTGTTCCTGTTTTCTGATTCTATCGCAAATAATATAGCTTTTGGCAGAAGAGATGCCTCTCGTGAGGAAGTAGAGCAATTTGCTCGCCATGCTGCTGTCTATGAAGATATAAAAGGTTTAACAGAAGGCTTTGATACAGTTGTAGGGGAAAGAGGAGTCACTTTATCTGGTGGGCAAAAACAGCGTGTATCCATTGCTCGTGCATTTCTCAAAAATCCAGATATCGTACTCTTAGATGATTGCCTTTCAGCAGTAGATACTAAAACGGAAAAGCAAATACTAGGCCATCTTTCTGGAAATTTGGCAGATAAAACAACCATTATTATTACTCACCGAATTTATTCTTTGCTTCAATTTGATAAAATTATTGTTATCGAAGATGGTAATATTGTTGAACAGGGGACTCACGAAGAGTTAATTGAGCACAAGGGATATTATTACGATCTATATGAACAACAAAGCCTGGAAGAAAAAGAAGAGACGAGTGGATTGATGGAGAAATAAATGAGGCTTAGAATTTAGAGCCTGTTGAGCTTTTAGTAATCATCGTTAAAAAGATTCTTTCTCACTTGAAGACAAAAACTCTCAACAGACTCTTAGCAAAACAATTATCTTTGCGATCTATTAAACCAATAAATTGATCTCCATGAGATTTACGATTGTACTTTTGGCAGCAATTGTTCTTTTTGCCTGCAATAGTAATGCTACAGACAACAATTCATCATCAGACCAAACACCAGCAGAAGCTCCTAATATACAAGTAACCATCAACGGGATTTCTGGTGGAACGGCCTTTCTGGTAGGGCATTTTGCTGATCAGCGTTTCCGCCTGGACTCCACCCAAATTAATGCCAATGGACAACTGGTGTTCCAGCGCCCCGAACCTTATGATGGTGGCTTATACTTTGTTTGGGTACCAGACAAAGTCCTTCTTCAATTATTATTAGATAAGGATCAAACACTTAGCATGACTACCACTCTGCAAAATGCAGTGGGGGATATGCAAGTAGAAGGCAATCTCGATAATGAACTGCTATATAAAAATCTCAAATTTGAGATGGATATCAATCCTAAATTTGATCAAATCAATGCTCAAATAAGTGGATATGCTCCTGGCAGTCCAGAACACAATCAGCTTAAAAGCCAAAGGGATGCTCTTTTAGAAGAGCGCAAGGCACACCTCAATGATTTTTTCACTCAACATCCTAATAGCCTTTTTTCAATATTCAAAAAAGCAGGGCAAAATCCGGAAGTAAAGGATGTTAGGAAGGCTGATGGTAGCCTTGATACTGCCTTGCAGGTATATTTATACCGCAGTGATTTCTGGAAAGATGTAGATTTTAGTGACGAACGCCTTCTGCGTACGCCTGTAGTTACCAATAAACTCCAACGGTATATAAAAGATTTAACACCACAAAATCCAGACTCCATCCGTGCTTCTGCATCATTTCTTATAAATCAGACACTAGATGCACCTGAATATTTCAAATTTTTCTCCAATTGGATCACGCTTCAATACGATCCGCTGGAAACGACTCTAATGGACCCCGAAGCAGTATTTGTACATATGATTCAAAACTACTTCACCTATGATCGTGCTTTTTGGGCTGACTCAACAGAAGTATATGCCTTACAACTACGTGCTAAAGAAATGGAAGGAAGCCTGGTAGGAAATAAAGCTCCAAATGTAAGCAGTACTGGCCCCGATGGAAAAACCTATTCCATTTACGATTTTGATACTCCTTATATCATTGTTTATATGTATAATCCTACTTGCGAGCATTGCATGGAACAAACGCCTAAACTGGTTCAGTTTTATCAGCAATGGAAAAACAAAGGAGTATCAGTATATGCGATTGCTGTTGATACCGAAGAACAGGAATGGAAAGACTATATTACCAAGAGTAACATGAATTTTGTCAATGTGTTTGACCCAACTAATAAGTCTATTTATGCGAAGTATTATGTTGATCACACACCGGAAGTTTATGTTATCAACCAGGAAAGAATGATCATTGCCAAAAATCTTAAGGTAAATCAAATCGCGGAAGTTATCCAGCGGGATCAAAACAAGTAAAATTGTTTTTGTTTGTACATTGAAAAATAAAGCCGGAAAGGAAGCTGTTTGTCCTTTCCGGTTTTATTTTACCCAACCTCTACTACTTCAACACTCCAGGCTTCTGGCCTATCGGCAAATAAAATTTTGGTTTTTGCCCATGTTCCTTTGAACAAATCCGAATGGCGATATTGCTCTAGTGCTTCAGCATTTTCCCAATAACTATAGGTAAAGAATACATTTGAAGGATTGGTACCGCGCAACAATTCAAGGTGCTGGCAACCGTTGAATTGGCGGATTCTCTCGTGTGTGTTTGCAAACAAGTCCAGAAATTCTGGTACCTTTTCTTCCTGAAAAGTGAGTTTTACTATTCTCTTAATCATTTATAAAAATCTATTTGGATCGTATCTTCTACTTTCAAACCTAAAAGGCTCGCAGCCTTTCCCATATTAATGGCTATTTCCAGATAACTGGCTGAATTAAACAAACATAAAACTTCGCCTACAGGTATTTCTGCATAATGCTGGCTTAGTTTATCAATAGGATCATGTCTTTTAAAAAAGAGTTTAAAATCACGTCCATTTCCAATCCTCTCAAACAACTCTCTATCTACATTAGTAATTACATTTTCATAATTATCTACATAGATAATAGAACCTCGAATTTGGGTAGGGCTTGTAACAGGTTGTAATGTAATCCGTTGAACTACCTCCGTCACCTTAGGGCCAATTTCATTGATAGGTTTTCCACTAGCAATATGAGCAACCGCTTTTGCATAGGCGGTTCTCAACGGAAAGTTGCTTGTCTCTTCGAAGTCAAGTTGATAAAATTCTTTTGGCAAACCATTTTCAAAAATGAGTGAAAATAAACCATTATCTGGTGCAACGAAAAAATGACCTTGATGGCTTGTTGCTAAAAATCTTTTTTCTGTCCCGGCATAATCATCTACACTAATAACATGGATTGTTCCTTTCGGAAAACCACTCCAGGCATTTTTAAATAAAAAAGCTGCCTGTACGATGTCATAATTATTAATACTATGAGTTAGGTCAACGATTGTTAAGTCAGGGTATTCACTCAATAATGCCCCCTTCATCATTGCCAAATAATAATCCCGCCAACCAAAGTCAGATGTCAGTGTAACAATCGGCATAGTTTTCTATTCTAATTATTGCAGTCGCAAAGTTAAAATATATTTTTTTCCCAATGTGAAGGCTAAATTTAGTACACCTACGCAAGATTATACTTATTTTTACAAAAGAACGTAAGTAAGAGAGCATAATTAGGTTGCTTTTTTGGTGGATCAGATTTTTGCTCAGATCAAGGCGCGGCGGAGTGTAATAGCCATAGTTATTAACACGAGTACGCAACGCAGATATGAGTAAAAAGATGCCACCATAAAAAGATTAATTAAAGGTGCTCTCTTACTTCTAACTATAGAAGGAAACTTATTTCCTTCTCTTATAGTTATGTGATTTTACTTTCTTTGACCAATCTATCTGCTTCGGATCACAAGGTTGATCAAAGAATCTGATATTATTAAAAACAAAAACGCGGTTTTATCCGCATAAAAGGAGACTACTGTATTGAGTGAAATAGTTCTTACCGTAGATAGTGTTGATTTGGTTGAATTGTTTGGTGAAAAGAATGTTAAGCTAAACGAATTACGCAAAGCTTTTCCTGAACTGACCATTACCTCTCGTGGCTCTAACGTTAGAATTGCAGGAGATAAAAAGGATACTCAAAAGGCCAAATCAAAAGTAGAGATGATGGTGCGCTTGCTTAAGGCAAATGAAGAGCTGCCTCTACAGATGGTAGAAGACCTGATGAAAGGTAATAATCCATTTGAAAGCCGTATCGCTAAAAATAATAGTGCCAATAAAACCATTCTTCACGGTAGAAATGGCAAACCGATCAAGGCCAAAACCCGTAATCAAAAACGCCTAATTGAAGCATCAGAAGCAAATGATATTGTTTTTGCAATAGGCCCTGCTGGTACAGGTAAAACATACACAGCAGTGGCACTAGCAGTAAGGGCGCTTAAAAACAGGTTGGTCAAAAAGATCATCATGACTCGCCCTGCTGTAGAAGCAGGTGAAAGCCTTGGTTTCCTCCCTGGTGATTTAAAAGAAAAGATCGATCCATATCTCCGGCCTCTTTATGATTCATTGGATGATATGTTGCCTGCCGAGAAACTTCAACAGTTTATGGCTACCCGTGTCATTGAGATTGCGCCATTAGCATTTATGCGTGGCCGTACCCTAAATGATGCTTTTATCATTCTGGACGAGGCTCAAAACTGCTCTACGATGCAGTTGAAAATGTTTTTGACGCGTCTTGGCCCTACTGCTAAATGTATTATTACAGGTGACCTTTCGCAGGTAGACCTGCCTTTTCATCAAAAATCCGGCTTGCGTCGCTCCATTGATCTTCTGGGTGACTTAGATGGGATACAAACTATCTATCTTGATGCGCAAGATGTGGTACGCCATCGATTAGTTAAAGAAATCATTCTTGCCTATGAGAAGTCGGATGAGCAGATGCGCAAGCGCCATGGAAGGAAAAACAAGCCCTCAACCACCAGCCAAAAGGAAGAAGAAGAATAAGTAAAAATTCAAACACAGGATTAAATTCTCAATTGTAATGAATATCTATGATAATCCATTACAATTGAAATTATCCTAGTTATTAAGTAGTATCATTATGACGTTTACTTTAAACAAGCCTGGCCGGTCGTTGAAAGGCACCATTACACTTGCTGGTTCTAAAAGCATTAGCAACAGAGTTTTGGTTATCCGTGCCTTGAGCCAATCCAATTTTTCAATTGATAAGTTGGCCAACGCTAAAGACACAGCATTACTACAGCAACTCTTGACCAATGAGAGTGATATTTATGATGCAGGAGCAGCAGGTACTACTTTTCGCTTCATGACTGCTTATCTGGCGGGGCAAGCAGGAACCCAAACGCTTACTGGAACTGAAAGGATGAAGCAACGTCCTATAGGCGTATTGGTTGATGCTCTTAGAACCCTGGGAGCAAATATAGAATATCTGGAAAAAGAAGGTTATCCTCCTCTTAGTATAGGAGAAGCTAACCATTTTGGGCAAACAAATAAACTCAGTATACCTGCCAGTACAAGTAGTCAGTATATATCTGCCTTGCTGATGATTGCCCCTACCCTACCCAATGGATTAGAATTAAGCTTAGAAGGCAAGATTGTTTCTCGTCCATATATTGAGATGACTTTGAATCTGATGAAAAATTTTGGGGTTGATCATAGCTGGGAAGGCAAACAAATAAATATCGCCCCTCAATCTTATCAAGGAAAAGATTTTACAGTAGAAGCTGATTGGTCTGCTGCTTCCTATTATTATTCAATGGCAGCACTCGCAGATGAGGCCGATTTACAATTGAATGGGCTATTTCGAAAAAGCACTCAGGGTGATGCCGTATTAGCTCAATTAATGGAATCCTTTGGCATTACAACAGAATACAATTCTGATGGAGTACGTATTACCAAATACCTGGATACCAAGGCTCCTGAAGTATTTGAATGGGATTTCATCCGTTGTCCTGACCTTGCTCAAACAATTGCAGTCTGCTGTGCAGGATTAGGTACCAAAGGTATTTTTACTGGATTAGAGACCTTACGTATAAAGGAAACTGACCGAATTGCGGCACTTCAACAAGAATTGAATAAAGTTCATGCCGGATTTGAAGAAATAATAGATAAAAAAGATTATTTCCAGACTATGGGTACGGTATCCATACCGGAGCCCCCCCCTACATTTGCGACCTATGAAGATCATCGCATGGCAATGGCTTTTGCTCCAATTGCTCAATTTGGAACTATCCAGGTAGAAGAGCCTATGGTTGTTGTAAAATCATATCCTACCTTTTGGGATCACCTGGAATCAATTGGCTTTACAGTAAAGAGAGGTTCCTAAAAAAAATAGCCTGCTGTTGCACAACAGCAGGCTATTTTTTTCCAATCGGCTAGCTTATTATTATTACTAACCTCCTTTCATTTCTAATATTTTAATTTCCACCCGTTGATTTTTCCTTCGACCAGAAATAGTCTGATTACTGGCAATCGGCTTTCTCTTACCATAACCTTTGTATTTCAGCCTTTCTCTGTTGATTCCCTTAGCAGCTAAATACTCTGAAACCGCTTTTGCTCTTGCTTCAGAAAGGCGATCACAGTATTCTGCCGGAGGATAACTATTCGTATGACCGCCAATTTCAATTACGACATCATTATAGGTAAGTAGAAAGTCATAGACTTCGTCTAAAGCTTCCGTAGATTCTTTACGAATACGAGAGCTATCCGCTTCAAAGAAAACATTATCGAGTTGTATCTCTATACCTGTTTTCATTTCCGAGCGTTTCACACCTGCAATTTCCTTATCAGCCTGAGGTTCTGGAGTAACAGGGGTTGGAATTGGCTCTTGAGGAGTAGGCGGAGTTGGAGATGTATTCTGCTGTGGAGCCGGACTTGGAGTTGGTGTTCTGGGAGTAGTTATTACTTCCTCTGCCAATACAGGCTCATCAATAAATTCAGGTTCGTCGGGCACCTCTTCATCACATGGAATCACTTTAATTGGTGAAGCATCATCTACCAGGATATTACCATTATAAGGAAACATAACTGGCGTATCATAAAATGCTTCAATAAAGATATGCGTATAAGCAGCATCTGGTTCTAGCTTAAAATTATAGGTACGCCAGTCATAATGCGTAACTGGTTCTGTATCATCCAGCATTTGCTTTGGCTTGCAATTCTGATACCCTCCCCATATTCTAATTTTCACTGGCGTCGTATAATTGGTATATTCATCTGGCCTGGTACTGGTAGGGCTTATATAATACCTTGACTTAACAAGTGCCAGACTAAACTCATAGCACTTTCCTGCCTGAAACGGTTTACTCAATCGTTGAGACACCCGTTCGTATGTATCGTTTTCTCTCACTACCATTCCCAGATAAGTGTTGCCGGCAGATGCTTCACGATATACCCCAAAATCACCACTAGGTTGAACATCAGGAGGAGATTCTCCTGAAAATCCACAATCAGACCAATTAGCCGGTGGCTGGCTATGTCGAGGTTGATCTTCAAAAGATGGGTTGGTCAGGTAAATCATGTCCTGGCTAATGCCCATACTGGTAATCATCAAGAAGAGTAGAAAAGTTAATGCTTGCTGTTTCCTCATATTGAAATTTACTTTCATCCTAATACTTATTACACTGTATAATAAATTTCTAATTCATTATTTAGTGTACTTATGTTCCCAAAATAACGGATTCCAGGCTCTATTTAGTACTAATCAAAATATAACTTAGTCCATTAAGGGGAAATATACCCGGCATTTTCTATCAGGGATAGAAAGTACCGGGTGTAAATTACTATAGAAAGTTTATATTTTCAGGAACAATATTGCTAATACAGACAATTTATCAAACAAAAGGTTGTCTGTAACTCATTACTTGAATGCATTCAAGCCAGTAACATCCATACCAGTAATCAACAAGTGGATGTCATGTGTTCCTTCGTAAGTTAGAACCGTCTCAAGGTTCATCATATGGCGCATTACAGGATATTCATTCGTAATCCCCATTCCTCCATGTATCTGGCGGGCTTCACGAGCAATTTCCAGTGCCATGTTCACATTATTACGTTTTGCCATTGATATCTGAGCCGGAGTGGCTTTACCCTTATTAGCTAATGTACCTAAACGCCATGCTAATAACTGAGCTTTGGTGATTTCAGTAATCATCTCTGCCAGTTTTTTCTGCGTAAGCTGGAAGCCACCAATTGGTTTACCAAACTGCTCTCTTTCCAAAGAATAACGCAGGGCAGAGTCATAACAATCCATAGCTGCGCCAATAGCTCCCCATGCAATACCATAGCGTGCTTTTGACAGACAAGATAAAGGTCCTTTTAAGCCTCTGATTTCCGGAAATACGTTTTCTTTAGGTACCCGAACATCTTCAAATACCAGTTCACCTGTAATAGAAGCACGAAGCGACCATTTCCCGTGTATTTCAGGAGCAGAGAAACCAGGAGTGTCTTTTTCTACTACCATCCCACGAATCTTGCCTTCTTCATCTTTGGCCCATACCACTGCAAGATCAGCTACAGGAGAATTGGTGATCCACATCTTTGCACCGTTAAGGATATAAGCATCTCCATCATCTTTGATATTGGTGATCATTCCCCCTGGATTAGAACCATGATCAGGTTCTGTCAAGCCGAAGCAGCCGATAAAGTCACCACTACCCAATTTTGGAAGGTACTTCCTTTTTTGTTCCTCAGATCCAAATTTGAAGATAGGGTACATTACTAGTGATCCCTGTACAGAAGCCATAGAGCGAATGCCTGAATCGCCACGTTCCAATTCCTGCATAATTACACCATATGCAATTTCATCCATTCCGCCGCCACCGTATTCCACTGGCAGGCTAGGGCCAAATGCCCCAATTTCGGCGAGGCCTTTAAATAAGTGTGTAGGGCATTCTGCTTTTTCGGCATAAGCTTCAATCACTGGGCTTACTTCTTTTTTCACCCAATCTCTTACTGCATCTCTGGCTAGCAAGTGCTCTTCGCTCAACAGCTCATCGATATTATAATAATCGTGCCCTTGAAAGCGATCTTCTCTCGCTCTTTTTTCTATAGTGCCATTATTATTTGCCAACATACTTTTATTGGTTAGGATTAAAAATTCTTAATTTTCGCAAATTTAGTTAAAAAGCAGTCAAAATATGGCAATAATTGCTTTAGAAGGCATGCACTTCTTTGCATATCATGGATATTATGATGAAGAGCAAATACTAGGCAACGAATTTGTACTAGATGTATTGGTCGATGTCAACATCATGATGGCAGCAAGAACAGATGATTTATATGCCGGTTTCGATCC
Source organism: Chitinophagales bacterium (assembly GCA_022360175.1). Classification (GTDB taxonomy): domain Bacteria; phylum Bacteroidota; class Bacteroidia; order Chitinophagales; family Saprospiraceae; genus JAKSDI01. Next base: position 43,158 of record JAKSDI010000077.1, on the reverse strand, counting down.
AGAAGACAAAAGACCTACCACTGCAAATTATGAAACCATTTACCTGATATGTAAAATGGAAATGAAAGAACCTGCCCGGCTATTAGAAACCCTGGTAGATAGAATTGCAGAAAGCATTGAAGATCATTTTGATAATGTCAAAGGTGTCTTAGTTCGGCTTAGAAAACTACATCCCCCGCTGGGAGGCAGAGTCGATAGTTCCTGGCTATTGACAACACGTGGAGGAATGGATGCTTCTTATGCGCAACTATTTAAAGCTATGTTTTAGCTTGAAGTAGAGCAAAAAATAACTTTCTTCTAACGAAAAGAGTAATTCTTCTTTCGTTATAGCTAAGAAGTGACTAATTGCTTCAATACATGTCTTAAAAAATAAAACAATCATCATGAATTCTAAAAGCACAAACCGCTTCATTAAAACCTTCATCTTATTCCTTTTCATCGGAAGTTTTTCAATAGGATGCACCACACAACAAATACAAGCTGCCCTTGACACCCTAACAGAAGCTAGTGGAGAATTAACATCTGAAGAAATTGGTTCCGGCCTAAAACAAGCACTAGAATTTGGTATTTCAGAAGGAGCTCAGCGTTTATCTCAGGAAAATGGGTATTATAAAAGTGCCTACAAAATATTATTACCCGCGGAAGCACGCAAAGTGACTGATAAGCTTCAAAACGTTCCGGGCTTTAACAAAGTAGAAGAAGTGATATTGGAAAAGATCAATCGCGGTGCAGAAGATGCGGCAAAAAAGGCCAAGCCCATATTTGTAAATGCTATCAAGCAAATGACTTTTCGCGATGCACTAGACATCCTAATGGGTGATGATGATGCAGCAACAAGGTATTTAAACAGAGCAACTTATAATAAGTTATATGCAGAATTCAATCCTGTCATTGTTACTTCACTTGATAAGTTTAATGCCCGTGACTATTGGTCGGATGCGGTAAATACTTACAACAAAATTCCTTTTGTTGATCCAGTTAATAATGATCTGGATGATTATGTAACCAAAGAAGCTCTTTCTGGACTGTTCTCTATGGTTGAAAAGAAAGAAATAGAGATCCGCAATAATGTAAGTGCTCGTACTACTTCTCTATTGAAGAAAGTATTTGCAAAACAAGATGGGAAATAAGTAGCAGTGGGCAGTGTGTTCAGTAAGCAGTTTTTCAGTGAGCAGTGTTCAGTAGGCAGTTCCCAGTTTTCAGTGGGTAGTGTTAGTTCTATAATTTTGTCTACTCAGTACTGTGTATTTGGAAGTGAGGTGCCATTCTGTTGGTACTTATTGATATAAATAAAAACTCCCGAATTCTGACAACTCGGGAGAACAAATCAAAAAACAGCAGGATATTAATCATTCAGGACAGATCACGAACATACACGTGATCTGTTTTTTATTTTCTGTTCATCTTGTCAGTTATTTCTTTTATTTTCTCAAGCACACTCTCCCAGCCTGCTTTGATATGAGCAGAGCGTTCATCATTACCATCAAAGGTCTCATTGACAACAGTGAACTCAGTCTGATTTCCTTTTGGACTGACTAGATAAGTTACATGGATATAATTTTCCGGGATATCCTCCATTCCATAGTTGGGATCAAATGTGGTAAATTTAATTTTTTGGGGTTCTTGTATATCTAATATCTCACCTTTTTGAAAAGCTTCATACCCTTGATAATTTCCCTCCCATGTTATAGAGCTGCCTATTTCCCAATCCGAATTCACGGCACAATTAAACATATATTGTTTTGAATATTGGGATTGAGTTAATACAGGCCATAGTTGTTCAGGCGATACAGATAGCATCACTGTCTGAACTGTCTTGAGGATTTTGCTCACATCAAAGCAGTTTTATAAAACAAAAAACACGATTTTGTTTCTACTATTTTTTTTTGAAAGGTGACCAATACAGCCAAACGTCAGTTATAGATCAGAAATTCTGTGTATCACCTGATATAAACGTGTATATTCATTCACTTCTTCAACAAATGGATCATGCTCAAGATGATTGGCAGAGATCAACTTCAGGTGTGTTACTCTTCCTCTGGCATCGCCTATGCGTTGTACATATTTCACCCATAATTGACCATTGTTCTTAACAGCATATATTTTATTTTCTTTAATTTCATATACACTATTAATCTCTCGGCAAACTACAATATCTTCATCCATGATAACAGGTTCCATACTGTTACCATTAATCGGAAAGGCTACTAATCCATTGCCACTTAAGCCAGGAATACTAAAAAAGGAATTATCTTCTTTACCGGCAGACAACTCAATGCTGGCTCCTGCAAAGGCTTCTGTTGTGGTAAATAATATGTTTCCGGTAGCAATACCACCCTGCATATAAATCTCTCTAGGCTGCTTGGATATGTCAATACCAAAAGGTTCGCCTATGCCATCCAGCATATATGATTCATTTACCCCATACTCCTGACAAAGCTTGCGTGCATGGCGATAATCAATAACCCTCTTATCTGTAGGATTGAGGAATGCACGAATGATATGACCATAAGCTCGATTTCCAAGAATGCGTTCAGCAAAGTCCCCCATGCCTTTACCATTTCGGTCATTCTTTACAATTTCGCCACGATCTTCCAGCATCTTAAAAACAGCGATAAAACGGTCATTTAATTCAAGCCTGTCTTCTCTGATCATAATCCAGGATTTATACTATTAAAAGTTGTATCAGCAAATTTATTAAAACAAAAGTCAAATATTTGGTTGCAAGTTAAAACAAAATATTTTATCAAACAAATTATTTTATTATTTCTCTTTGTTTTTTTTGTCCTCCGATAAATCCTTTAATCCTGAGCGAATAATTTCAGAAAAAACACGATTACTATAATGTATCAAGTACTCGAACCACCTTTTCTATTTCGTTTTCAGTATTATAGTAATGCGGAGATAATCTCAAAGCCCATTCCAGGTTTCTATTTGCAAAATTTATCAAAGCAGATCCCTGCCATACGATAGAAGCATTTATTCCTTTACTTCTAAGGGCTGCCTGCAATTTTCCGGCACTCCATTTATCCACCCCAAGAGTGACAATACCACCTAACTTTTCTCCGTGATCAAGCACTTTTAAATGATCTCTTCCTTCCAGTTGTTTGCGCAACAGCGTAGATAATTCTATTACTCTTTTCTGGATTTTATCCATACCTATTGTCAATGCATAATCTGTAGCAGCCATAGCTCCCAGCACTAAAGCATAAGAGCGTTCCCATGTCTCAAATCTCATAGCATTTGAAACAGCACGATATCCATTTTCAGCTTCCCACCTTGCACTATGTAAATCCATAAAGTTGGGCTCAAACCCCGCTTTAAGCACCCGGTTACTAGCGTATAAGAAACCTGTTCCTCGAGGGCCTCTCATAAACTTGCGAAAACTTGCAGTTAAAAAGTCGCATTGTAAAACTTCTACATCTAGCTCTAGTTGGCCTACAGATTGGCATGCATCCACCAGATAAAGGCAATCATATTTTTTGCAAATTTTACCAGCCCCTTCAACATCCTGTATCAATCCTGAACTAGTAGGAATGTGCGTTACAGCTATTAAACGCGGATGATGTACACGTGCTAAATCTTCCATTGCGTCAATATCAAAGCCTCCTTCTTCTCGATCAGGTACCCTCAATAACTTTATTCCTTTGTATTTCTCCAGCTGTAGGAATGCAATCTGATTAGAAACATAATCTTCATTAGTAGTGATGATCACATCTCCTTTCTGAAAAGGGATAGAAGAAAGTGCTACCGTATAAGCTTGCGTAGAACTACCTGAAAAAGCAATATTATCAGCCGATGTATTGATCAGTTTAGCCAGAGAAGTATAAAAGTTATCAATTTGTTTTCTAGCAATGCTTGCTGCTTCATACCCTCCATTCACAGCTTCCAGTTCTATATGCTTTTGAATAGCGCTAATAACGGGAGCAGGCATCAATGCTGCACCTGCATTATTAAAGTGCATATAATGATCTACTCCTGGTGTATCTTGTCTGTATTCTTGGATTTGTGCTTCAGTCATAATAATTCGATGGGAAATTAGTCATTCATTAGAGATATGTAATAGTTTCATTGCCATAACGGTAGTACCTTCCTTTTCAAAAGTTTCTTTTACTTCTTTCTGTAAAATACCCATCAAAGTATCGTACTCTCCAAATAGCTGTGTACTCATACTATTCACAATAACTTCGACATCTTCGTACTGTTTAAGCCGATTGATAAAATCGAGAATAGGGGGTTCGTAATCTGGTGAAAAAGGATACATACTGATCTCTACAGATGCTTTCATTTTTTTGCCGGCAAGATAATTTAAATTAGTAGTTGAGCAAGTAAGGTTTATCTAAATTGAGAACACTTTGTTGTTTTTAGTCCTTATAATTATGGTAAAACCAAAAAATTGTTGATAATTTGTGGCGTTCAAAGATATAAGAACCCTTTTTTTACATCAATTAATACCTATTTTTGCGATAGAAAGCATATTCAATGACTGCAAAGAAGCGGAGAAAAAAGAAGGCTGGACAGTTAAGCCTTAATTTGCTAAGTATGAAAGATGAAAGAGTACCCAAGCTCATTGGTGTACTCTGTATATTTTTTGCTATATATTTATTAATAGCTCTTACATCTTACATATTTACCTGGCAAGCTGATCAAAATAATGTACTCCATCTCTCCTGGAAATTACTAGGCAGAAGTGATATAGAAATTGAAAACTGGCTAGGCAGGCTCGGAGCTATCGTTTCGAACATGTTCTTTTACTGGGGTTTTGGTTTACCTTCCTTTACTTTCGTAGCCATACTATATTCAATGGGGATATCTCTCATAAAGCAAGTCCCCCTGAAAAAGCGCTGGCCTCAATTCCGCCAGTGGTTATTATTCATGGCCATTTTTTCAGTATTTCTAGAATTTGTAGCTGGCAATGCAGAGTTTCCTTGGGGTGGTGCATTTGGCGAAGGGGTTTGCGCCTGGTTAATCAGCTTTGTAGGCGTAGCAGGCATGATTATTTTGTTGCTATTCCTTTTATTAGGGACTATTATATGGAATGTCAATCCCAACTTTAATGAAATCACACCTCAAAATGCAGTAAAGGATACGCAGCAATATGTCAATGATTGGTTGGCAGGCAAATTAGCAAATCGTAAAGCTCAAGCTGCCAGGCAACAAAAATCTGCTAGCAGCAAGAGCAGTACTCCAAGCCCCTCTACTAGCGTAGCTACCTTGCGTCCAGGGCAAAGAGGTGCAGCTGATTCACCAGAAGGAGAACCACAGCTTTCTCTAGAGTTACCCAAAGAAGCTGGAAGAGATACTAAAGCAACACTTAAAGCGGGAGAAGGAGAGTTGGAAATACAAGATATCCCTCAGGCTTCAGGTACTCCTCCTATACCTGAGCGAAAATTATCAATACAAGAAGAAGATGATAATCATAGTGAACCCTATGACCCTACACAGGATTTATCTGGTTATCAGCCTCCTACTGTTGAAATTTTAAAAGATTACTCTGATCAGAAAGTAGAAATAGACCGGGTTGAACTGGAAGCCAATAAAGATCAGATTATTGAAACATTGCTCAATTATAAAATAGAAATCACTAAAATTAGAGCAACGATTGGCCCTACCGTTACACTCTTCCAAATAGTACCTGCTCCTGGTATTAGAATATCCAAGATTAAAAACCTGGAAGATGATATAGCATTGAGCCTTGCTGCACTGGGTATTCGTATCATTGCACCTATTCCTGGAAAAGGAACTATTGGTATTGAAGTGCCTAATAAGAAGAAGCAAATCGTATCCATGCGAGAAGTACTGGATTCTGATCGATTTACAAATGCTAAAATGGATTTGCCAATTGCTCTTGGCAAAAATATTTCAAATGAAGTAATTGTTGTAGACTTAGCAAAAATGCCTCACCTCTTAGTAGCAGGTGCAACCGGACAAGGTAAGTCGGTAGGTATTAATGCTATTCTAATGTCTTTATTATATAAGAAACACCCTTCTCAGGTAAAGCTGGTTTTGGTAGACCCTAAGAAGGTAGAATTATTTCCATATAGCCATCTTGAGCATCACTTCTTATCCTACTTGCCTACACAGGATGAACCTATTACTACTGAGACGAACAAGGTAATCCACACGCTGAATTCATTGTGCATTGAAATGGATCAGCGTTATGATTTGCTCAAAAAAGCCTCTGCCAGAAATATTCGAGAGTACAATGAAAAATTTGTACAACGCAGGCTCAATCCACTAAAAGGACATCGTTTCTTACCATTTATTGTACTGGTAATTGATGAGTTTGCGGATATGATCATGACGGCAGGTAAAGAGGTAGAGTTACCAATTGGTCGATTGGCACAATTGGCACGTGCTGTAGGTATTCACTTAATTATTGCTACACAGCGACCTTCGGTAAATATTATTACAGGTGTTATTAAAGCCAACTTCCCTGCAAGGATTGCTTACAAGGTGTCATCAAAAGTAGATTCTCGCACCATACTTGATGCTGGCGGCGCCGAGCAATTGATTGGGCGAGGTGATATGCTCCTTTCTGTTAATGGTGAAGTAGTACGTCTTCAAGGAGCTTTTGTCGACACTCCAGAAGTAGAAGATGTTGTTAATTTTATTGGAAATCAAAGGGGATATCCGGAGCCATATCTATTACCTGAGTTTCATGGAGATGACGAAGAAATCCAAGGAGCACAAGGCCTTACATTTGCTGATCTAGATGAAATGTTTGAGGATGCCGCTCGTTTAATTGTACAAAATCAACATGGTTCTACTTCTATGATTCAACGCCGGTTGAAATTAGGCTATAACCGTGCAGGCCGCATTATGGACCAATTAGAAGCTCTAGGGATTGTAGGGCCAAGTGAAGGTAGCAAAGCCCGAGAAGTTTTAGTTTATGATGAAATGGAGTTGAATAAATTTTTGACTGATTTAAGAAATCGGAATTAATTATCGACTTTAATGCTGAAGAAAGTTTACCCTGAAAATAGTGATGGATAAACTACGATATCTCACCCCTTGTTCAATTTTTATTTTAGCAAGGGGTGAGATATTTGATTAGGTATTGCAGAGACTACTTGGCAAATTAATTGGTTAAGCTCAAGTATTAATATGCTTCTGTAAACTTAAAAGGTTCAATTGGTACCCCGTCTTTTAATGCTTTTCGATAAGCAACGTGAATTCTCCCAACCCCGACTCCTAATTTTTTATATACACTAATTACATCGTTATTATGTGCCCGAACAGTTGTAAGTGCCATTATGGGATAACGCTGTATATTTCGCTCATTAGCAATATATTCTATAATTGCAGGATACGCGCCCTTCTTTTGAAATTCCGGGTGAATTCCAAACCCTATACCTTTTGCAACATATTGCTTTGTTCTATACCGCTTCCATAATAAAACAGGAAGTTTCCACCATGTCAGTTTCCCCTTGGCAAAACGAATCAACTCATTGATATCTGGTAATAAAGCACAAAAACCTGCTGGCTGCCCATCAAAGTAGGTAATATTCATAATGTAGGGGTCGGCAACGGGTTTAGCCTCTGTAAGTAATTTAATAATTTGGGATGGGGTTATGGGTTTAAAATGGCCATATTTGCTAAAAGCAGCATTATAAACCTCGCAGAAATCATCAGCAGTTTTTGGTAGCTGACTATAATCCAGGCTTTTAGTTTCTACCTTGTGATTACGCCTTACTCGCTTCATTACACTCTTCATCCGTTCAACTGGTATATTTTCAGAACGCCCCATGAAAGTAATGATCTGTTCAAAGGGAATGAAACCCCAGTTTTCAAAGAATTCTCTATAATACTTAGGTTGATAGTTTTCCTGGTAAAAAGGAGCTTCGAACCCCTTTACCAATAAACCCCAGAATTTGTCTCGTTCACCAAAATTGATGGGACCATCAATAACTTCTGCTCCTTTTGTTTTCAACCAATCGGCAGCTTTTTCAAAAAGGGCAAAAGCATATTCCTGATGATGGATACATTCAAAAAAACCAATTCCTCCAATAGGGTATTTTTGAATTTCATTTCGAGCATAGTCAATAAAAGCAGCTATACGCCCTATAAACTTTCCATCATCATCCTGGAGGATAAAACAAATAGCTTCACCATTATTAAAAGCTTCATTTAACTTGGGGGAAAACACGGATTCTACATCGCCCTGCAATGGAGCGATCCAGTTGGGATCATTTTTGTAAACAATGTGGGGTACAGCATGAAATTGCTGCCAGTGTTGTGGAGTTGTTACTTCTATAAACTTCATAGTATTATAATTCCCAGTGCGAAGTTAGGGAGTTTTCAAATTTATCACAGTAGGAAATAGTAAACCGCTCAAGATGCTTCTCGTAGCGGTTTACTCAATCCTGTTTCAACAAAAGAACAGGACGTGCTCCCAATGAGTTTTACAGTTATTCCGTTTTTTGGGGGGCCTTATCTAATAAGGCAAATTCAGATATTACTATCTTAGGGATATTGCGCCGTACTCCTTCCTTATCTTCATACTGTTGATAAGTAAGTTTTCCTCGTACAGCTACTTCACGTCCTTTCTTGCATAGAGAGCTCGTTAATTCTGCTAATTTTCCCCAGGCTACACAACGATGCCATTCTGTTGTAGTAACCTTATCACCATTATTATTGCGATAAGAATCGTTGGTTGCTAAAGAAAAATCTGTTACTTTATTCCCATTAGGGGTAGTAATTATTTTGGGATCTTGTCCTATATGCCCTATAAGGGTTATACTATTTCTTATACTATTCATGATTTTGTTTTTTTTACAGAGGAGTTATTAAAAATATCGATTAATTGAAGGGCATAAATTCACTAACAATAATTTCGGATATAAAGCGCTTTCGTCCTTCTTTATCTTCATACGAACGATGTGTTAATTTGCCTTGCACTGCTACTTCTTTTCCCTTCTTAAGAATGATATTCATTATCTCAGCAACCTTACCCCAACCAACGAGGTTATGCCATTGTACATCCACTACACTTTCACCATCTGAATTTTTGTATACTTCTTTCGTTGCAATAGGAACACGTGCAATAGAATTACCATTCTCCAATTGTTTGAAATCTATATCCTTTCCCAGATTTCCGATAAGTTGTACTTTGTTGCGTAAGTTATTCATGACTTAATGTTTTGAGGTTAAAAAATTTTGTCTCAATTGGACACAACAAAGATGAAGGCATCAAGAGTGAATAGTCGTATAATAAACGGTTACTTCCGTTTATACCCGTTTGTAACCGTTTGTAACCGTTTACAAACGGGTATATCTCCTAGCTGTAGATAAGCTCCCATGTAATGCATACCGAGTCTATCAATAGCTATTGTCTGCATCAATTGTAATATTATAGTTACCTTTGTCTTTTAAATTATACTCCTACAAAGGTCTTCTCTATTCAAGCATAGTGGCAGAACGAAGATTTTTAGACGAGACAAAACAGTTCCTTTAATGAAATTTGAAGACCTGGGAATTATCCCACCTATATTAAGAGCGCTCAAAGAAAAAAATTACGAAGAACCAACCCCCATTCAAGCACAGGCCATTCCAATGGTATTGAAACGCAATGATTTGTTGGGTTGTGCTCAAACAGGCACAGGTAAAACAGCTGCCTTTGCAGTTCCGATTGTTCAGTTAGTACACCGAATTGAATCAAAAGAAAAAGGAAAGCCGGCCTTAAGAGCACTCATTATAACTCCTACTCGGGAGTTGGCTATACAAATTGGAGAAAACCTGGAAGCTTACAGTAAACACACAATTGCCAAACACGCTGTTATCTTTGGTGGGGTAAGTCAACACCCTCAGGTTGAAAAGATAAAAAAAGGAGTTCATATTTTAGTGGCAACTCCTGGTAGACTACTTGATCTTATTGACCAGGGAATTCTTCGATTAGATACGATTAAGTTGTTTGTACTGGATGAAGCCGATCGTATGCTTGATATGGGTTTTATTCATGATATTCGAAAAATTCTGAAATTACTACCTCAGAAGCGTCAGTCTCTTTTCTTTTCTGCAACGATGCCCGATAATATCGAAAAATTATCAAAATCTATTTTAAGCAATCCTAAGAAGGTAGAAGTTAGCCCTGTTTCTTCTACGGCAGAGACCGTACAACAGTTATTATATTATACAAATAGGACTAGTAAAAAAGATCTATTACTCCATATCCTTGAAAATCCTCATATGAATCAGGTGCTTCTTTTTGCTCGGACAAAACGAGGAGCAGATAGAATTGCCCGCAACCTCAGTAAGAAGAAAATCAAAGCAGCAGCTATACATGGTGACAAATCACAAAATCAACGACAAAAAGCTCTCAAGCAGTTTAAAGAGGGAAGTGTCCGGGTTTTAGTTGCCACAGATATTGCTGCAAGAGGTATTGATATAGATAAATTACAGTATGTCATCAATTATGATATACCAAATATTGCGGAAACTTATGTGCATCGTATAGGGCGATCTGGCAGAGCTGGCGAAGAAGGCTGTGCTATTTCCATTTGTGAGCCCGAAGAAAATGTTTATATCAAAGATATAGAGCGATTGACTCGCCAACGGATCAAAATAATAAACGATCATCCATTCCCACAAACAGACTCTCCAATGACTCCACAAGAAAAAAGAGAGTGGAATATGGAAAAGCAAAGAAGGAAAAAAGAGTTTTTTGCTAATAGAAAAAAAAGAAATACAAGATCCAGGGTGTAATTTTTCCAACTTTAAATTTTCAAATGAAGTTGTTGAGATATGCCCTATAATATCTCCATTAAGAGGCCCTTAAAGAATGAGGCCCTCAAACTATTTCCTAGATAATTCCATATGAGTTATCAGTTTAGTGTTTTGTTAATTGTGAAAAGCCGGGTATGACGAGAGTAACAATTTCTCCGAAGTCGGAATTTCTATTATAATCCTTTTCAATAATTTTTTGACTTCTCCAAAGTCTTCACCCCTTATTTCAGTGTTAAAAAGGCACTAGCTTAAAGGGCAAAAAGAAAACCAGTTGGAGGCTGTTCAGGTGTATTTTATTAAAAAATTGCCTGGAAGCGTAAATTGTGAACATTATGTGGTTATAAACCTCTTATTTAAAAGTAAGATTCCTGTCAAAGTGAAGTATTCGCCATAATTATCTTATTAGAAGCATGTATTTCCAACTATTATGCATTAATTTGCGCCGAGTTATCCAACGCAGCTAAGTATGATAAAAGTAGGAATCATTGGGAGCGGTTCTATGGGCACTGGAATTGCTCAGGTTGCAGCAACTGCTGGGCACCAAGTTTACGTATATGACCACAATCCCGATGCACTCAAATATGCACAGAAGAAAGTCAGTAAAATCCTTCACCGGCTAGTAGAAAAAGGCCGAATGAATGAGGATGAATGCACTACAATTCTCAACAGAATCAGTTTTGTAGATAATTACTATACATTTAATGATGTTGGTATCATTATAGAAGCTATAGTTGAAAAATTAGATGTTAAAAAAGCAGTTTTTGAGCAATTTAGTGAAATAGCTGCTCCTGATTGTATACTTGCTACCAACACCTCCTCCCTCTCGGTGTCTGCCATAGCGTCCTCCTGTAAAAAGCCTGATCAAGTAATAGGCATCCATTTCTTCAACCCAGCCCCTTTAATGAAGTTGGTTGAAATTATACCAGCTATTCAAACTAATCAGGATGTTCAGGCAAAAGCTATTGAATTAATCAATAGTTGGGGAAAAATTACCGTTGTTGCTAAAGATACTCCCGGTTTCATCGTCAATCGAGTTGCGCGTCCTTTCTATGGAGAAGCACTCAGAATTTTAGAAGAAGGCCTTGCAGATGAAGCGACGATTGATTGGGCAATGACTGAAATAGGTGGTTTCAGAATGGGACCATTTACGCTAATGGATTACATCGGTAATGACATTAACTACACCGTAACTGAAACAGTTTTTAAATCATTTTTTTACGACCCACGTTACAAACCATCTTTCACACAAAAACGAATGGCTGAAGCTGGTTACCTTGGTAGAAAAAGTGGTAAGGGATACTATGATTATTCAGAAGGTAGCCCTGCTCCTACCCCGGTAAAAGATCAGCAACTAGGCAAGGATATTGTTTGGCGAATAGTAGTGATGCTGATCAATGAAGCAGCAGATGCTCTTTATCTCAATATTGCCTCAAAAAATGACATAGACCTCGCAATGACAAAAGGGGTAAACTATCCTAAAGGCTTACTAAAGTGGGCTGATGAAGCTGGTATTACCCGATGTGTCAATACTTTGGATAATTTACATGCTGAATACTTAGAAGACCGCTACCGTTGTAGCCCTTTACTCCGGAGAATGGCTAAAAATGGAACGAAATTTTACGACTAGCGCCCCAATAAAGTGTCCGGCACATACAATCTTTATTCCAAAGGAAACATGCTACCCAGGCTTTGTAAGTTAAGGCTACATTTTAAAAGGTAGTCTTTCTCAGAGCAGTAGGCAGTAAGCACTTACTTAACAGCAGTAGCTGAGAGCTACTGTTAGTAAGACTGGTGGATTGATGTAGAAATAATTCCTCCATTTAAGGCTTTGTACTAGCGTTTGGAAAACTATTAATTATTTCTTCTGAGCAATTTTCACTAGTGGTTATTTATGTCGTTTCAAAAGAAGAGCAGTTACAATAACTGCCCTTCAATGGTTAGAACGCCGTTGGTCGTCATTTCTCTGGAAATAGACTCCCAATCAGCCGTTGCAGCTTGATACAATGCTAGATACTCTTTAGAAGATTCTTCTTTTCTAAAGGAGAATCACATACATTGGCATCCAAGTTGTTACAATAATATTATTTTTTTTTTAATTAAAATTATTTATCTACTAAAACCTGTTATACATGGACAAGAAAGATATTAGAACACGTCTCAAATTGCTCCGTCATACTTTAGATATGACGCAAAGCCAATTTGCTGAAATTATGGGTATTACCCAATCTACTTATGCTTATATTGAGAAAGGACACCGAGCTAGCATTACTCTTGATCAATTGTTGATCCTGCATGACAAACTAGATATTAACCCTAACTGGGTATTACTAGGTGAAGGGGATATGTACATGAGTGAACAGAAAGGGAAATATGTTGTCAACAAAGTTGTTGAAGAAGGTGAAAGTAGTTTCCGCTTTGGCGGTGGAAGTGCTATTGAATCCTTGAAACATGATGTAGAGGCAATCAAAGCATTTCTACAAGAACAATTTCCTAATCAGTTTTCTTAAAGATTTACCTATCATGAACAAGCAATTGTTAACCTGTTTATTAATATCGTTTATGGCTCATGTAGGCTATTCTCAAGATGTTTCCTGGGAGTTTTTGCCCTCACTACCCGAACCGGTAAGCAATAACGCGGTTACAACTGCTCTTGTTAACGATACGCTATTTGTATATTCCTTTGCAGGTATAGATACTTCAAAAGATTGGTTTGGACTGCATTTAAGAAGTTTTCGATACAATACACACACTCAAGTATGGGATACCATACCCGATTTGCCTGATTCTGCAGGAGGTAAAATTGCTGCTTCTGCCAACACTGTTAAAAACAAAATTTATATTATTGGCGGCTATCATGTCGCCAGTAATTATCATGAAACTTCTTCAAGTAAAGTCCATATTTTTGATCCTCTTTTGAATACCTATCTACCCGATGGAGCTGATATCCCTGTCCCAATAGACGATCAAGTACAAGCCGTATGGCGAGATAGTCTGATTTATGTAATCAGTGGATGGAGTAATACAACTAACGTACCCGATGTACAAATCTATGATCCAAAGTTAAATACCTGGCTAGAAGGAACTTCCGTACCCAACAACTCCCAATACAAGGTCTTTGGAGCATCAGGAACAATTATTGAAGATACAATTTATTATGCTGGAGGAGCAAGGTTTGGCTTTAATTTTCCAGCAACGACTTTTTTCAGAAAAGGATATATCAACCCCGATAATCCAACCGAAATTAGTTGGACTGGAGCCACCGAATCATTATCAAAAGGTTATAGGATGGCAGCTAGCACTTACAATAACTATGCTATCTGGTTAGGTGGCTCCAATATTACTTACAATTTTGACGGAATCGCTTATAATGGTTCTGGAGGTGTCCCTCCTTTAGGTAGAATTAAACTCTACGCCCCGCAATCGGGCACACTTTCAGAGTTTAATGATTTATTTCCTCCTTTAATGGATCTTCGTGGAATTGCCAAGATAAGTGATAATCAATATATTCTTGCTGGTGGAATGCTGACCGGGCAAGAAGTAACAGATCAAACCTTGATGATTACTATTGATGAATTGAGTAAACTTGATCCCCCTACTTTACTAAAAGAAACTCAACCAATACTTATTTACCCTAACCCTACAAGCCATAGTTTTAAACTCAACCACTCAGAAAATATTGACCTCGTTATTATCAAAAGTACTCAGGGGCAAATAATAAAGTCTATTAGTGTCACTAATAAAATTCAAAATATAAGCACATCTGACCTTGCCAATGGGGTATATATAGTGGAATGCTGGCAAAAAAATAAGTATCTTGGTTCAAAACGACTGATTATTTCTCAATAAATCCGCCATTATGCCACTAAGGCAAAAACGATGTGAGCATCTACCTAATACTGATAGTTTAAGGTATCGTAAAGATTATGTTTGTGAGGAATGTATAAAAGACAATAGCACCTGGGTACACTTACGAACTTGTCAATCTTGCGGTATCACTCTTTGTTGTGATTCCTCCCCCAATCAGCACGCCACCAAGCATTTCCAAAGTACTAACCACCCTATTGTTATTTCTGCGGAACCAGGAGAACAATGGATGTGGTGTTATATAGATAAGTTTTTTTATAGGTATTAAAAACACTAAAAGCAATTATCAAGTACAAGTTCAAAATAAACCTGTACTTGATAATTTAGTTATTCTTATATCTTTTCTACCAAATCTCTACCCTCAAGCTATCTACTACATACATACCATCACCTTCATTTATATTAAATGCTTCGTAGAAGGCTGGCATACTTACAATAGGGCCAATAGCTCGATACATACCAGGAGAATGAACATTGGTTTTTATCTGCTTCTGCATAGCTTCATCGGTAAACTTAGTGCGCCATACAGTTGCCCAGTTGATAAAGAAGCGTTGCTCTTGTGTAAAACCATCAATTTTACCTGGATTGCCATGCTCTTCTAGTTGCTTCTGCAAACCATCAAATGCAACATTAAGGCCACCTAAGTCACCAATATTCTCACCTAATGTAAATGCTCCATTTACAAAAACACCAGGCAATGGTTCATATTTATTATATTGGTTGATCAGCTTTTGAGTACGTGCTTCAAAACGAGTGCGATCGTCTTCTGTCCACCAATTCGATAAATTTCCTTTGGCATCATAGCGGCTTCCCTGATCATCAAAACCATGAGATATTTCGTGTCCGATCACAGCACCAATACCACCATAATTTACAGCAGGATCTGCCTGATAATTATAATAAGGAGGCTGAAGGATGGCCGCCGGAAAAACAACTTCATTATACAGTGGATGATAGTATGCATTTACCACCTGAGGAGGTAAAAACCACTCTCCTTTATCTACTGCTTGTCCTACTTTTTCTATATCCTGTTTCCATATCCATTGCGAAATATTTAACATATTGCCTACATAAGAGCCGCCTTCTTCAGCACTTTTAATGGATAGGTCAGAATAGTCTTTCCATTCATCAGGGTAGCCTATTTTTACTCTAAGAGTAGTTAACTTTTCCTGTGCTTTAATTTTAGTAGAGTCGGACATCCACTCTAACTTATTAATACGTTGGCTAAAACCTTTCTTTAAATTAGCTACTAATTCTTCTGCTACTTCTTTAGCTGCCGGAGGGAAATAAGTATCCACATACAGCTTACCTAATGCTTCGCCTATAGTATAGTTCAGTGTTTGAATAACCGTTTCACTACGAGGCTTCATTACCTGAACACCCCCTAAAACTCCATCATAGAAATCAAACTGAGCTTTTTCAAACTCACTACTCAAATAAGGCAATGCGCTATTAAGGAAAGTCCAGCTTGTATAAGCTTTCAAATCGTCCAGAGAAGTATTAGTAAATATACCTTCTAGTGATTTAATATATTTAGGCTCCGCAACGATGAAAGTATCTATTGACGCTAGTCCAATTTCACTGAAATACGCTTTCCAATCGAAAGCAGGAGTCATAGCTGCAATATCATCCTGCGAACGAGGATTATTACTTAAGATAGGATTACGTTTCTGTACTTTGTTCATTTTTGGAACAGCCAATTGCTGCTCAAGGGCAAAAATGGTCGACGCTTCTGCACGAGCAGCACCTTCTTCTTTTCCAGTCAGTTGAAGTACCCGGGTGATATAATCTTTATATTCACCTTGTAAACGAAGGGTTTCTTCATCATCCTGAGTATAGTATTCTTTTCCGGGTAAGCCAAGTTTTCCGGTTCCAATAAAAGCAGCATTTATTTCACTATTATTCAGGCTCGGGTTTACCCCTAATGAGAAAAAGGCATTACTTGAAATGGAAGCTGCATTTATCAAATAGTTTTGTAAATCTTCCAAGCTTTGAACGGCAGCAATTTTGTCTAATTCCCCTTGAATGGGTTGTATGCCTAGTTTATTCAGGTAGACAGTATCCATAGCAACCTGATAAAAAACAACGGCTTTACCTGCATCGGTATCTGTATCGATATTACCAGAAGCGATTGCTTCTTTCAGTACAGCAATCACATTTTCGTCAGTAGCTTTTCCCAATTCATTAAAAGCTCCCCATTTACCCCGGTCATCAGGCAATTGAGTTTGCTGAAGCCAACCACCATTAGCAAATTGGTAGAAATCTTCACGAGGATTAATAGTAGTATCCAATAGGCTTAAATCCAGTCCTTTGATAGTTGATACTTCCTCATCAACATTTGGTGGTGTGCTTTCGCAATTCCACATCAAAAGAGGCAATAATAATAGCAGGGCAGTCCTTGAGTGTTTCATCTGTTTAAAATTTTTCTGTGGTTACAACATCTGCCGAATTCCGATAGCTACCGGGACTGCACATATCTTACCACTTTACTCCTGCCTGTCAATCGAGTTGGCAAGCAGGCAGGCTACCACAATTTTCATTAATCATCACCTTGTATGTGATTTCTGATTAATAAATATCATGGTCGCTTCATCCTTCTTATAGTATAAATTTTGGCTACGAAGATAGGTTTTTATCTTTAGCTCACAGGGGTTGATAATTGTTAAAGAGATATTTATCAAATAGATGACGACTTTCAAAATATCTATCGTTCACCCAAAAAAGCGTTGTATCTTAGAATGTTACAAACCCGTACTCCAGCTTGAAGCTGAGGTACGGGTTATAAGTAAATGATCAAACTTATTTAAGGATAATAAACTATTACTCTATTTTATACGGCTTTGCATAAAAGATCGCTCTCAATTTGATAGGATCATCGACTCCTTCTGTAAAGGATTGTTTAGATCGATTATAGGTAATAGTATATATATTAGCGATTAGCTCATTGATATCATTAAATCGACTTTGCAAGTCGATCGTATTTTCTGCTTCCACAAAGAAGGTTTCGCTACTAGCCAGCGTTCTCAGGTAATTGGTATTGTACTCCAATCCTTTACCTTTTAGGCCTATCATATATCTGGGATATTCTGATTCCATAATGGTTTGCTGATTGACAGTTGGGTTATTGGATCCATTGTCATTCCCATCAGTAAATGCCACTAACACTTTATCCGCTACATCCAAATTTGCCTGATCCAATGCCTCCAAACCAGCAATAATCCCATCACTCAGGCGAGTAAAGGTTTGTGCATCCAAGTCAGGTGCGGGGAAGTCATTTAAGGCATCTTCAATATCGCCGATCGAATTGGTAAAAGGATAAGTTACCACTGTATCGGCAAATAATACTAAGCCTACATAGCTTTCATTGCTTGTGGTATTGAAAATCTGTTCTGCAAAATCTACAGCATATTGTTTGATT
This sequence comes from Chitinophagales bacterium, assembly GCA_022360175.1. GTDB lineage: Bacteria > Bacteroidota > Bacteroidia > Chitinophagales > Saprospiraceae > JAKSDI01. Next base: position 25,151 of record JAKSDI010000077.1, on the reverse strand, counting down.
GTTTCTCTATCCTCTCCTAGTGAACTACTCAAATCTAATGCTAGTAAGGTAGCGATTTTGGTTTCTGAAAAATCACGCTGATTCTTGAACTCTGTTTGTTCAAACCACTGATCATTTGCAGGGCGGGTAGCATCAAATTCTTCAATTTTCACACACTGAGCGATGTAATTAAAATCATCATCGCTTAACCTCAAGTTAGGAATTTGGATAACAATTTTATCTGTCTGCACTAAGGGAGTAAAACTAGTAGTATCATACTTAACCCGTGGGTCCGTATTTGCAGCTATAATATTGGCAGTAGGATCTTGCCCTGCATAATTGGTATAATCAAAACGAAGGATGATCGCATCATCAATAGTTACATCATCACAATTGGGAGGTGGGATTTCCTTAGGGTTGGTATTGATCAGTCCATCATCATCATCTTTTTTACAAGCGGAAAATACGGTTGTCACTGCAAAGAATAGCAATAAGAGTTTGGGGAAAGTGAGTGTCTTCATGATAATTGGTTTTTAGAATACAAAATATTTGGTGCATTGTAGTCTTAACAAAACCGTAGAAGAGGTCAATATATTCTTTAAGAAATATTAAAATTTACTTAAAGTTGATAGTAATAGTACCTCTTTGTGTACCTGCTTTCCAATCAGGGCCTTCTTTCAAAAGGCGAATCGCTTCCTGATCACAGCCATAGCCCAATGATTGTTCTACCTGAATAGCTTCAGGGCGTTTATTTTCGTCCACTCCAAATGATAAGATAACTTCGCCAGAAATATCTGCATCACGAGCAGCTTCCGGATATTTCAGATTTCGATCTATATATCTTTGAAACCTTTTCATTCCCATTTTCGGCTCAGGAATGACATCAATAGAAGCATTACTTTTTGATCTTTTACTTCTTGTTTCCAGGCCCGTTACCACAACTTCGTCTAAAAGCATGTCTCCTACGGAAAGTTCAAATGCTAAAGTATCACCAGCTCTTACAAATTGACGCATGGATTCATAACCTGTATAACTAATCTCGATTTCTGTCTTTTCTTCCCTAACAGGCAGTGCAAAAAAACCATCAATATTAGTAAGTGTCCCTTCTTCACCTCCAGGAATTCGAACACTTGCAGCGATTAAGGGTTCTCCGGTGCTTTGATCTACAACCTGTCCGTAAGCGTAGGTTGCTATTGCTTCCGCTTCACTTAGATCGTCAAGCTGTGTATCAAGCATACCCGGTTGAGGGCTAACGGGAGGTGCCGAAGAAGGTTCTTCTGCTATAAATGGATTATCTTTTTTTGCTGCTGGCTCTGCACCTTCTGTATCACTGAACTCATCAAGTGTTTCAGCTCTTCCTCTATCAATGGGAACCCCATCATTATAAGGAGTGACACGTACTTCATTATCCTGTGTAACTGCTGGCACATCGTCCTGAATTGGTTTTGGCTCTCCTATTGACTCTTTTTGTGTTGATTGATTGATTGCTTCTTCATCTGGAAGTATTCTTGCCACCTCTGCTTCTGATTCTTCCACTTCTTCAGAAAAGCTATCCTCTGTTGAAGAATTATCTTTTTCAATAACAGCAGTTTCTTTTTTTTCAGGAATACTCTCTGTATTAGTTACTTCTTCTGTTTCAGTCTTCATCTGATCAGCCAATACATCTCCTCCATCCTTATTTACCCACCAAAATGCCACACCCGCTACACATAAAAACAGTACAGCAGCGGCTATCCGAGGCCAATAAACAATCCCTCTTCTCTTTTGAGAAGTTCTAGCATTAACCGCTTCTTTAATACGAGCCACCCTTTGGGCATGTTCTCCTTCTGGCATTGTCTCATAGCCTTCCAGCGCTTCTGCAAGAAATGGATCATCAGTTGCTTGTCGAAGCAATTGCTGTTCATCATGGTAATTGGCCTCACCGATTAGCCATTGCCTTAAATTGCGATATGTCTGTTTTACATTCAAAGAATCAATTTTCGCTATTATAATCAGCAAGCTTTTCCATGCAAATTCGAAGGTTGCGCCTGCCATTCTGAATATATGAACGAATCGTGCCTAATTTTTCCTTACGGAAATCAGCTATTTCTTTATAGCTATGCCCTTCCAGATAAAATGCTTCAATGCACGCTTTTTGTTTTTCCGGAAGCTGTTCTATACAGTTATGCAAACTGGAACTGCTATCCTTTTTTTCTTCGATCTCAATAGTATGATGCCGCACATCCAAAGAATGCATAATTTCCGGTGCAAAAGATTGTTCTCCCTGTCGGTTCGCCTTACGCAATTGCATCAGACAGTAGTTCTTACTTAGTACATGCAACCAGCTTTTGAAATTATGAATATCATGCTTCAATGCCTTTTCAATCAGCGATTCAAAAATGCCGATACTAGCGTCTTCTGCCTGTTGTTCATCTTTTAAATACTTGAGACAAACACCATAAACCAGCTCTGCATAACGCTCAAATAAAAGCCCCAACCAGTGTAAATCACCACTGGATTGATAACGTTGGAGGAGTTGATCATCGCTTTCCTTCCCTGTACTTTTTTTGAAGAAACGGAGCATAAGGATAAAGATAATTGCTTCCTTAGCTCTGGACAAATTTTGTGTATATTTGTTATCAGCAAGAACACTCAAAAATGCCGGAAACCATTCCTATAAACTGGGATTATATTGTTGATAAAATAATTGAAGAACGCTGTTTATTAGTACTCGGGCCTGGTATTTATTCTAGTCCGGGAGCTATAGATATTCAGCAACAATTGGTCAACTATCTCGATATCCCTAATAACTCCCATATCAAACGATATTACGAAAACGAGCACTTCTTTTTATTCGATGAGCCATACAAACGTACATTAACCTGCCACAGTATCAAGAAATTCTATACAGAGAAAGAACCCAATGATACCCTCCGAAAGATTACCGAGATTCCCTTTAATGCAGTTCTGACCCTGACTCCAGACAAGCTACTTCCCAAAGCATTTGGAAATAGGTTTCCTTATCAGTTTGGATATTATAAAAAGGACAAAACGCCCCAATCAATCAAGCTTCCTACCAAGACATTACCATTGGTATACAACCTGTTTGGCTGCATTGATAATGAAGAATCTATTATACTATCACATAATGATCTGTATGACTACTTTAAGTCGATCTTTGCTCATCAAAGTATGCCTACTCAATTGAGCACATTATTGCAGGAAGTCAAAAACATTATTTTTCTAGGCATTCCCTTTGATCGATGGTACCTGCAGTTGTTATTACGAGAATTAAAAATCCACAATCCCAGATACGAATTCACCCGCTTTGCTGCAGATCAAGAGCTAATTGAAGAAAACAACGATCTCAAAACTTTTTGCTACGAACAATTCCGGATCAATTTTAGTAATAAAAATGCAGCCGACTTTATAGATCACCTTTATGATTTTATGGCTCAAAAAGATATGCTCCGCAAAGAAGGGGAAGTAAAATTATCTCCTACGGATCAAGTCAAACAATATGTGCGTCAGGGAGAATTAGAGGATGCTATTGATGCTTTACTGGATTATATAGAAAAAATAGGAGATACAGAGTTTGTAGATACTGCCAGTATTCTTTCCAGCCGTTACAATCGTTTTCGCAAAAAAGTAATAAAAGGAATATTGGAAAATAGGGAAATAGCTACTCAGGAAGCACAATTTATAGATAGCATTCTCGAATTAACAAATAAAGTAGAAGCCCTATAGATAATGAGCAGCACCTACAGATATCCCGGGCCACAGCCATTTAAAGCCAACCAACAGGAAATTTTCTTTGGGCGCACACAGGAAATCAAAGAATTGCAACGGCAGGTACAGTTGCATCAGACGGTTGTTCTGTTTGGGAAGTCAGGCCTTGGAAAAAGTTCATTGCTCAATGCGGGTTTAATCCCTCTTATAGAACAGCAACCAACGAAAGCTATTAGCATACGTTTTGGAGCCCATTCTTCTAAAACAATCAATAAGCTCCCTTTAGACGCTGCACTCGAGCGCACGGAGGCACAAAGTTCATTGCTAAACCAGCTGGCTCCTGAAGCTCCCGACAATTTATGGCAAAATCTCAAGAGTCGTCAGATAAATCAAGAAGCTCAGGAGTTTCTTTTACTGTTTGATCAGTTTGAAGAACTTTTCTCTTATCCCGATGATGCAATTGAAGCTTTTGCAAAACAACTCTCGGATTTATTATATACTTCAATCCCTGATTATTACCGTACAGCAATTGAAAAAGCCCGCACTCAAAAGGCAGCTTATTTGAGTGAAGAAGCCCTACAACAGCTTCATCATCCTATGGCTATTCGATTACTATTCGCCATCCGATCGGATAGAATGAGCTTACTAAATCAGCTCAAAAATTATTTACCAGGAATTCTTGATAATTGCTATGAATTAAAGGCTCTAAGCCCTCAGCAGGCAGAAGATGCCATTTTATCACCAGCCTACGAAAAAGGCAATTATAAAACGCCGCAGTTTGATTATGAAGATGCCGCTATAGAATACCTCATAGATTATTTAAGCAAGCAGCAGTCTCAAAATATAGAATCGTTTCAGCTTCAAATCCTTTGCGAACATTTAGAACAACAGATTATTGAGAAACAAGGACAAAGCCTTATTCGTCAGAAAGACATCAATGATCCGGAAGCTATACTTGAAAATTATTACCTCAGTAAAATCAATGAGTTAGAAACAGAAACTGAACAACTCGCCGCCCGTAAATTTATAGAAGAAGGGCTTATTTTTGAAGAAGAGGAACGACGGCTAAACCTCTATGAAGGGCAGTTGATGAAAAACTATCAGATCACTCCTGAACTCTTGCGCAAACTACTCGATACACACCTCCTTCGTTCGGAGCCTAGTATGCGAGGAGGATATACTTATGAGTTAAGCCATGACACCCTGGTAGCTCCTGTATTAAAAGCCAAGGCAAAACGCAAAGAAGAAGAACATAAAATAGCCGCACAAGAAGCCGAAAGGATTAGAGCTGAAGAATTGGAAGCCCTTCGAAATGAAGCAGAGCAGGAACGACAACGAGCGACCAAAGAAGCTCAGCTTAGAGCTAAAGCAGAGCAAGCTGAAGTAGAAGCAAAAAAATATGCTAAAAAGGCACAAGCTCGTAATCGCCTGGCACTGATGGGGCTTGCTATTGCTGCTTTATCACTCATAATTGTTGGTTATTTATATGAAATAAACAGAGCAGATAAGAACAAACTGAAAGATCAGGAAAAGGAGTTGATACATAACGCCAGAGTAGCTGAAGGTGCAAAACAGAAAGCAGAAGAAAGTGAAGCCCGTTTTCGCAAAGAGATTGTAAATCGCTACTTAAGTGAGGCTGCAACCTATATCGCAGCAGGCCAGTATACTCTAGCGATAGAAACACTTGAAAAAGCAAAAGAAATAGATCCTGACAATAGTGATATTCAACAACAAATTGATCAACTAAAACAATAACAGAACCGTGAGTAAACAGTGGTTGATCCTCCTATTATTATTCTCTTTAAGCCTTGCACTTTCTGCCCAGCAGGATTGTGGTACTGACTGTGACTGTATTCTCAAAAAGGCAGATGAGTTGGCAACGGTAGATAGTCAAAACCCTGACTTCCAAAATGCGCTCAAATTGTATGAAGCAGCCCGCTTGTGCTATCGCAATGCTGGAGAGGAAAAAAAAGCCTCTAATATTGAAGGTCGTATTGTAGATATGTTTAATAATCTCAATGCACTGAAGAACAAAGAACAAGCTGCCAGTCAAGAACTAATAAAAGCCCAAAAAGATATTGAAGAAAGTTATGATAGTTTGACTTTAGCACAGCAAAAGCTTGAAGAAACCTATGCGCAGTTGAAGGCACAAAGAGATAGTATTAGCACTGCACAAACAGCTCTGGAAGAAGAAAAAAAAGAAGTAAGTAAGCAGTACTTAATTGGAGAGATTCGCAGGTTGGACTACATCATCAATCAGCTCCTTAGCGAAAAAAAGCATAGTATCGCTCTTAGTCTTTGGCAATACAAGGAGCAGGAAATAGTACCTCAATTGAAGGAAATATTGGAAGACGCTCCACTAATGGGAATGAATGAACAAGATTTTCAACAAATTTTTCAGCAGGATGCATCTTATGCTATACTCCTGTCTTCATATGATACGCTTTCATTGACAAGGGACTCTTTATTACAGGAATATCTTACTCCAGCAGGCGTATATATACAAGTTTATTCTGATAAAATTTTGTATTACCGGGGAGATAATAGCTACCAGTATCCGTCACCGGAAATAATTGAAAAGTCAGCTATTTCTTCAAATGGTAAAAACCTAGTTGTCTATAATCATAGTGGATACAGACTATATAGTGTTCACTCTTCGGATATTGGTTTAAAAGATGAAAGAGCGGCTGTTATTGCAGGATTAAAAGGCATATTTTTTTCCAAAGACAGGTCCAATCCTGAAGATTTAGTCATCCTTGACGGAAAGAAATTTTACCTGGAAAAGGATTCAAGTATCATTTATGAATACCCTAGCAATTGGGAGAATATAAGTGTGGAGGCTTATCCGCATGTTCCTTTTAAAGTAAAAGGTAGAGCGGGCTCATCATTTCTGGTAGATTATCAATTTGCCCCTTCTATTGATAGTATCTTTACTCGACTGATCGTAGTAGCTCCACCAAAGCGAAAAAATAGTATCCGCCAAGTTAAATCAACCAGCTACAATCACCATAAGGCTGGTTTAACAATAGCTCCCAATGGTAAATTTGTCATTGGCTATGATACAGATAATAGGATAAAATACCTGGATGAAAATGGCCTGCGATTAGCATTTTTCCAGGCTTTGCCAGCATATATGCCTCCAGCACTGCTTGAAGTTAGCCCTTATAATAAAAAAGGGCAGTCTCTATTAACACTCCGTACTGATAATAGCTTATGGGCGTGGAATTTAAAAGGGCAGCCATTATTCAAACAAGAGCAACAATTCTCGGCACTTCAGCAATTACATTTCATGCCTCATGAGCCTTTCATTATATCAATAGATATCGATAAGATCCAACTATGGGCATTAGATGGCCGATTGATCAGCCAAACCGAACATTTATATGAATTAGGATATGGTAATATCTATCAATCTGCATTTAATCCAGAGACAAACGAAATATATCTACTAACTAATAAAGGCTATCTTCTAAACTATTCTCTCTATAAAAATGAAGTGGACAGCTGGCCACCACCCCATAATTTACTCACCAAAAAAGAAAAGGATGCTTATGAACTATCGACAAAATAAGTGGAAGTATTCTTTTCTGATATCGGTATTGCTATCAGCATATGCCACTATACCAGATATATTACATGCTCAACAGGATAGTAGTATTTATTTGTATTCATTACCTGCTGGTTCTGCTATGGCTAAAAGAGCGATTGATCGAAGTCGTATAGGAAGCTGGGAAACTCGCGATAAAGGCATTACCTATCCGGACTTTGGCAATCCTCAAAAAGAAGATTATCTGGTCTATAGAAATAGCCCGCATGAAATCACAATAGGGATGAGTTTATTTAGTAATATCAAACTTGCCTCTTCTCCTCAAGAACAATTACTAATCGATGATTCTTCCCTGAAGTTAATCTCTGACGATAAGCCTCCAACTATAATGGTAGGATATAGACGCTGGGATCAACAGCCCAATAAAGAAGGCCGTTTTTACGATCTACAACTGCACCTACTACACTTGACAGCCCAGCAAACCATCAATGCTCACACTTCTTCTGAGCCCTTTCTTATCCAAAGAGGTATGGATATAGAAAGTTATCGCTTCGTTGCCAGTGCGGGTCAGAGAGTGAGGCGATTCCACTATTTTATAGGGTTGGAAACTGCTTATTTACGATCCAATTATAAGCGGGAGGCTACCTTTATTTTTGGAAGCCTGGAAGGAGTTGAAGATATCATACCCAATCCCCCAAATATTGAGCAAGTCAGTGAAAATGAAGTTCTTTTCCGGCAGCCAATAGGAAAGGTTTCTGAACAATTTCTCAATTTCAGGCTCTTCTGGCAAATTGGCTACAAGATGACGCTAACAGATAATCTATCCGCAGGTATTCAGCTTAATAACCTAATCCCATTCAATGTTAGTTTAAATAAGCCTATTTCTGATAAGCCTAGCTATGATGATACTCCCTGGCTAAAAAACTATTTGGTCGACTATGAAGTAATAGAGTTGATACAACGGGATTATTTACAACTAATTTTGTCTTATCACTTCAATCGTAAAAAACGCATACAAAAGAGATTAGGGTTAGAGTAAAAAACTACAGTCCCATTTTATTCCAATAAGTCTCAGCTCTTTCCCCTTGTACCAATTCTGCCAGGGATAAACCAAAGCTCAATGAATGAGATCTTTGCCCTGAGAATGAATCCGCATCCGTAATAAAACGATAAGACAGATGTGAACTTATCATATTGCCATTTCGATTGTATAAAGGGATATTGGCACTTGCACTAAAGAAGATAGCCCCCTGGTTTGCCTTTTCATAAATTTGACTCTCCCTGCTAAAACTATAGCCTCCTCCCACGATAAAACTTCCTGCAAAGCCCCAATCCAATCCAATACCAGGATTCACCCATTTTCCTTTTTCTAGTCCGGCTTGTAGTTTCAACTCTAGATACTTGTATACACGATTATATTTTTGTCGATGATAGCGCATGTTAAGCCCAGTATAATATATATCCCCATTCCATCCGTAATTGTCGTAAAAAATCTCGCCGACATAAAAATCGGTAGGTTTGCTGAAGGATGCCAGTACCTCATAATTATCTGCTTTATAGGAAATACTAAGCCCTAAATCAACAATAAACAAATTGCTAAAAAACTGATTATTCCCTTCCAGAAATGTAGGAGGATTCAAAGGTAGTTGGCTATAATCAACTCTATGCTGTACAATCCCATTTTTATACCCAAAATATAAAGAAAGGCCCTGGTCTCCTTTGGGCATGCCTATTTTTGAGTATTCTCGAAATAGCCATAATCGCATTCGTCCTCCAATGAAAGCTGCATCAATTCGAGAAGGATGATTTTCCTCATGGTACAGATTGATATGCATAGCCATTTCTATACGCTTCTCCGGATTCTCGGGATAATCTTCCATATCTAATCCATAATACAGCAGTGTTTGACGGTTCTTCCCTAAAGAAGGGTCCCAACGTTCATTGCTATATCTTTGATGTATCCCAAGCTGCACATCGTCAAAGTAAAAAGGGCCTTCCATAGGCAGGAGCGCCGGATTGAGTATTGATTGGTATTCCGGGTATTGTAAAGGAAGGAAAGCATATTGAGCAGTGACATTTTGAACCAGCACTATGAGTACTAGCAGAAAAATCAATCTCTGTATCATACCGCTTTAGATTTTTCTTTTTTTGTCCTACGCAATTCATCCACAAATGATTCAATCAGCCTCCCTCTATCCGTCTCTGCATACATGACCAAAGTGATAGCTACCGAAGCCAATAAGGGTGCTACCAAAACTCCCAGCAGAGGGATATGAAGTATCAGGTTGACGGCCAAGCCTATCGCTAAACATACTCCCAAGTATTGCTTGCTAAAATGGTAGCTTTCACGGATTTTCAGACCAAACAGTTCATTAAAATTGTCCATAACTGCAAAGCCTAAAAAGTAAGATTGAATTAAATAAAGGATAGAAGGTTCCAAGAATGCCAGCCATTCAAAAATGCCAAAGAAAATCTGTACGGGTATAGATAAAACTAAAGCCATTGCCCAGGCAAAAACTCCCACCTTAAGCATGCGAATCTGGGCTTTTAGAAAATGGTTGAAATCCGTCTCCTCAGATTCATGTCCCAGGATATTGAGTGTTTGCCGACAAGCATGAAAAATCAATACTTCTAATAAGATCAACATCACGTATTTCATGCTGCTGTCCGTAACCAGCGCATAAGCCTGTTCAAGCGTATTTTGTGCCATCATTCCCATACTTGCCAGAGCTTGCCCAGCGGAGTCAGATCGAAATAAGTCAAAAACCTGCGTTAGATTCGCCAATGATTTCAATCCTATAATAGCAGCAACAACAACAAGAAATCGAGTTACCCATCCGTATTTCCAGAAGCCAATCCACAAACGGTGGTGTTTGATAAAATAAGCACTCTCTACTAATGCCGTTACAGCATAGCGAAATTGCTCAGCATATTCTTTTAGTGTTCTCGGATTGATCATATCTCATATTACTCTATGCTAAGTTAAGATAAATTTTTAATGGAGACTCTCCTTCCAAAAGCAATCTTCATGACCGATTTAAAACGCTTAATAAGATTATATTTATTTAAAGTAAATTATATTTGCAGTTGTAAAACAAAATTGATTGCGGCAAATACTATCCATATCATTTTTTCTGCTTATTCTAGTTCAGGCATTACACCTGCCAATGTTGTCGTTATGGCTTCATTCTCAGCAGGATTATATTGCTAAGAATTTGTGCAAAAATCGCTTGGAGCCGGAATTAATGTGTAGTGGACGCTGCTATATCAGCGCACAAACCGCAGAAGCGATTGGACAACAGAACCAATCTGAAGATGCTCCAATATCCATTTCTGATTGGGGACGTATGTTATCTCCTTTTGTTTTACCTGTTCCTTCAAAAAGTACGATAAATTTTCATTTCACTCCTCGTATAGCTAATATTTCAGAGGCTTTTTATCAGTTTCAATATATAGCTACTATATTCCAACCACCTCGCTTTGTATAGCAGAGCATATTTTAAAGGTATTTCTTTGGAAGAAGAAAATCCTACTACTACTGCTATACAGAAAAGATGCTAATTCCGCAGTTACTTAACTTATTATTATTTAGCATAATAATGTGTATATCTCTAAGGAGTTACTTCTCTAAAATTTGAAATTATTATTTCCTGATCTCTATTGCAGTAGTAATGTTATGCCTCCTCAAATATGCTTCTAAGTGTAACCTGTTGCTTTAAATAGTAAAGTAACCACTTCTTAAATTATACACTAATCCTGTTCTTATGATCCAGCGTATAGTAGTTATAATACTACTGATATTACCATCTGTTGTAGCTAAAGCTTGCGATGGTTGTGGTTGTAGCATTTCTCAAGCTTATTTTGGGCTTACGCCAAATACGAATGGCCATTATATAGGTATATGGTGGCAACATCAACATTATAAAATACTCCCCGATCATTTATTCCCCGAAAGGGGTTACGGCTCTGATTCATTCAATTCAGTAGAAATCAGATCTCGCTTCGAATTAGGAAATCGGGTACAATTATCTGCTATTCTGCCCATTGCTTTGCATCAACGACAACGGCAAGATGGGACGACTCCTTTACAAGGCCTGGGAGATGCAGTATTGCTTGCCAGCTGCGAGCTATTTGACAATAGTGATAGCATCCAATTAGATTGGCGGCATCGTTTATCGGCAGGTGCCGGGGTTAAGCTTCCATCAGGTGAATACCGAGAGTTGGTAGATGATACAGAAAGTAATCCTGCTTATCAAACTGGTAGTGGAAGCTGGGATGTCATTTTCAACCTGGCGTATACCCTGCGGTGGAGAGATGCAGGCCTACATATCGAAGGTACTTATCGCCACAATACAGCCAATCAAAATGATTATCGATTTGGTAATCGTACTGATGTATCAGCCAGCATCTACCAATTGTTGCAAGCAGGAACAACTCAATTGATGCCAACATTGGGCTTGCATTTTGAGCATTCAGAATGGAATGAAAACAAAGGTTATTTTTTAACCGATACTGGCGGACAAGCTCTATTAGCTAATGTTGGGCTGGAAACCTATTGGCAACAATTTAATCTGGGGGCTAGTTACAGCCACCCTCTTCAACAGAAATGGAATAATGACTGGATCGACGCACAGGAGCGGTTTTCACTACATCTTAACTATTTCTTCTAACTATGAAAACATATCCAATCCTATTACTAGCTTTTTTTAGCATCCTGTCTTGTAATAAAGAATCCGCTGTTATTGATAAACTAGGTCCTGAAGTACAAATACTAGCCCCACAAAATCAAGCTATCTATAATATTGGAGACTCTATCCATCTCCAAATACAAATAACAGAAAATTTAGGACTACATGGATATTTCATCTGGCTCGTTGAAAAGAGCACAGGTTATCCACATTTAATAGACAAGAAACACCTACACAATACTTTTCACGAACTGGAATTGCAATACCAGCTGCCTGATGTACCTACGGGAGCATATGAGATACTGGTAGAGGCAAGCGATCACGACAACAATATCAGCAAGGCGACAATAACAATTAATATCCAGTAATATAGCTGGGTGGCTTGCTCACTATTGTGTCATATTAAAAACTGTAAATAATTAAAATTGAATTTAATATGAAGACTTCAAAAATTTTATTCCTAACACTCCTAAGTGCGACACTCATTTTCTCTGCTTGTGATGATGACGAACCAACTATCAACGAAGGAACAGTTAACATGATGTTCGAATATAAGGTAGGTGAGGATGCTTTTGAAACAGGTAAAGTATACGAAATCAATGGAACAGCTGTACAATTTGATTTGGTCAATTTTTATGTAGGTGGTATAGAGTTTAAGCCAGAACATGGTGACGATACAAACCCTGTAAGTGTAGATGGTAAATATCTTTTAGTAACCCCTGATGCAGGAGCACAAGAGGTAGCTACTATTCCTACTGGCCACTGGCACACTGCCAAGTTTTACATTGGTGTAGGCGCAGATGAAAATGGCCAATCAGAAACAGATTTTACCAGCCGTGATGCTGATGATCCACTATCTGTGCAAACTCCTCCAATGCATTGGAACTGGAACTCTGGTTATCGCTTCGTTCGCATAGATGGCTCTGTTGATACAGATGGAGATGGAACTCCTGAAACAACCATGGAAATCCACCTTGGAACAAATGATTTCCTAACTGAGGTATCCTATGACATTCACAAGGATGTAGAAGCAGGTAGCAATATGGTTCATTTCGAGTTTGATGTAGCAAAGGCACTAGATGGACTTGATCTAAGCCAGGAACATGAAACACACACTTTTGACAACCAAGAGTTGGCAAATAAGGTTAAAGCGAACTTACCTGGCGCGATCAGCCCTGCGCACCAGTAATTTTCATAAATCACGGAGAACTTGAAGTTCTCCGTGATTTAAAATATTCATCAAATGCGAAACCTATTATTACTCTTCTTACCCATACTATTTTTCTCTTCGTGCCAAAAGGACCCTAAAAGCTTATTGGATGAAACTCCTTATCTATTGAGCATTCCCAATGGTTTTCCTACTCCATCTTTTCCAGAAGATAACGAACTAACGGTAGCAAGGGTAACTTTAGGCAAGCGCTTATTTTATGATCCTATATTATCCGTAGATTCTACTATATCCTGTGCAAATTGTCACAAGCAGGAACTGGCATTTGCTGATGATCAGGCTATTAGTCCTGGTGTAATGGGAAGAAAAGGCTTTCGCAATGCTACTACTTTAACTAATATTGCCTATTTGAGTTATGTAAACAAGGATGGAGGAGTACCTAAATTAGACTTACAACCAATAGTCCCCATTGAAGATCATGACGAAATGGCCTTCACTATACTAGAGGCTTCTGATTTACTCAATACCATTCCTGATTATAGAGACGCATTCTTAAAAGCATATGATAAAGAAGCCAGTCCATTTACCATCACACGTAGCCTAGGTGCTTTCATGCGTACCTTCATCAGTGGTAATTCTTATTATGATCAGTATAAGCAAGGGTTAAACAACCTATCAGCAGATGCATTAGCTGGTATGAATCTTTTCTTTAGCGAACAAACCAATTGCAGTAGCTGTCATAGCGGGTTTAATTTTACAGATAACAGTTTTCGCAATAATGGTTTATATGAGGACTATAGTGATTGGGGACGCAGAAGGGTAACGCTCCTAATGGAAGATGATGGTAAATTTAGAGTGCCAACACTACGCAATATTGCGCTCACTGCTCCATACATGCATGATGGTAGCTTAGCTGATTTAGAAATGGTTGTACAGCATTATAATAATGGAGGAAGCAATCACACCGCAAAAGATTCTTTGATACGCCCCTTAAATCTAAGCGAAACAGAACAGCATCAGTTGATTGCATTCTTAAACACACTCACAGATACCAGCTTTATTCACAATCCTGAATTTAATCAATAACTCCTATTTAAGTAAGAGAGCACATTTAGTTAACCTTTTTATGGTGGCATCTTTTCCCCCATATCTGCGTTGCGTACTCGTGTTAATAACTATGGCTATTACACTCCGCCGAGCCTTGATATGACCAAAAACCTGATCCACCAAAAAAGCAACCTAACTATGCTCTCTTACTTACTACATGGAGGCTTGTATCTCTTTCATATCTTTTTCCAAATCATACAGACGTCCATTAATAAGAGCATAGTGGTATCGGCCGTCTTTCTCTAATAGGAAAGATGGATTCCCATATAACTGGATTTCATTATAATATCTATGCCCTTGTACTACTTCAATGGGTAAATAAGCCTTTATAGCATTTGATATTTCCGCATTGACTCTAAAACTAGTGTACCCTTGTCGTAACAAAGCTGGAATATTTTGTCGTTTGAGTTCCTGTAAACTATCAAAAGCTTTTTCATATAAACGGCCTGGGACTGCTTTAAACCCCTGACCTTTTAATTCTTCATAGGCAAACAGCGTAGATAAATCACCTATCTCTGCTAGTCTGGCTCGTGGATAAAAACCTACTTTCTTAACTGAGGTGTTCAATTCTGTTTGGCGAAAGCCTAAATCTACCAGGTATTCCTTATTATCTTTTTCTATAGTGACCTCTCTCAATATAAGATCGAAAAAAGCAGCACCATTATTCATCGGTATTTGATGATAATCATCAGATGGTACCTTATCATACTGTTTGCCAGCAATTGCATCTAAACCAGCTAGCAAAAGCACAAAATGCAATCTTCTCAATTCTTGTTTTTCCAGGTCATCGACTAGCCCTCCACTTTCTACCAAGATAGTACGGGTACCCCATTTTTGCATATTGTCGCCAAAAGCACGAGGCTCAAAGGCATCATCGTATCGAGCAATGTTGCCTGGTATATAATCCTGTAGCAACTGATTCAAAAGAACTATCAGTTGCATTACATCTTCTCTATTTTCATTCACATCTTTGGCATAATTATAGGCTGGAGCCAAAAAGGAAACAGAAGCCGTTTTGTTTCGATCTCCCGCGGCATAATACCGGCTTTGATCATGTAAATTGAATCCCCAATCCGCCTGGATTTCATCTCTTATCTTTTTTAAAAACTGGGACTCAGGGCTTTGCAAACGTAGTGCATCACGGTTCAAATCAATCCCTAAAGCATTCCTTCGTTTGTATACTTCTGCACCATCAGGATTCAGGAGAGGCAAAAAATGAATTGTCAATGTTTGCGAGAGCCGTTCGCGAAACTCATTATAGGTATCATCTGCAAGCAAAAAATTAAAAATGTCAAAAAGTGCCATCGTTGCAGTTGGTTCATCCCCATGCATTTGAGACCACATCAAAACCTGTGTTGCTCCCTTACCCCAGCTAATATGATGTATACTCCTACCCTCTACCGATTCTCCAGCCTGAACTAATTGAAAAGGAGGTGGTAATACCTCTATGAGTGGAACAATATCACTGTGTTTAAAACGCCTATTTGTGATAGACGCTTCGCGATATGTTTCATAATCTTTATATAACCTATTCCAAACCTCTGGCAATGAGGCTGGTTCTTGTACTTCTATCACTTCCGTTTCTTGTGCAGCTTGCTTAGGCATTTGGTCACGGCTTTCACAAGCACAAAAAATACCTATCAAGAATAGAAGGATTATCTTATTCATAAGTGGCTGATTTGCTGTGAATATAGTGGTTTTGTGAAGCTTTTTGTATTTTTGACAAATAGTAATCAAATATATTATTACCCTACTTTTACTATAGAAATATAAAATATAGTATTTTCGGCCTCTAAAAAAATACAGCCTACTGAAGCGAGGCCTTCATTTAACTCCTACTCCCAGTAATTATAGAGATATAAAAGGCCTGTTTAGAGACTACAAAAGGCTAAAAGATTAACCATAGACCAAATTCGAACAGCTTCTTAGACAAATAGATTCAAGAACATAATATGACTACTAGTACAAAATCCAGTCTTACGAAAATTGCAGTGTTTTATGATGGTAATTATTTCTACCATGTTAGCAACTATTATAACTACGTACACGAAAGAAAAAGCAGAATCAGCATAAAAGGACTCCATGAGTTTATCCGCCGCAAGGTATCAGACCTAGAAGGAGAAGGAAATGCCCATCAGCTTTGCCAGATTGTAGATGCCCATTATTTTAGAGGGCGACTAAGTGCATCCGAAGCCAGTTCAAAAGGCAAGCAACTATATTATGACCGTGTATTTGATGATATTTTAATGTCAGAAGGTGTTACTACTCATTACCTTCCACTGCGTTCATTTTATGGAAGGAGAACAGAAAAAGGGGTTGATGTATGGCTAGCACTGGAAGCATTTGAACTCGCTTTTTACAAAAAGTTTGATGTACTGGTTTTAATTGCTTCTGATGGCGATTATGTACCACTGGTAAGAAAACTTAACTCTTTGGGTACACGCGTGATGATTCTTTCCTGGGATTTCGAATTCGTAGATGACTATGGTAATAATCGTTCTACCCGTACCTCTCAGGATTTACTGGAAGAATCTGCCTACCCTATTGCCATGCATGAATTGATTGACAATAGAGTAACACGCGATTCTTTTCCGGTCAACAACCTATTTGTCCCTAAACAGGAGCGCGATGTTGAACGTGATGGCCAGCGAATAATCGGCGAGTACGAAGGAGGTGAAGAAGACGAAGTAAATTATAATCGCCTGGATGTACCTTCCGGAGATAAAAATATTAGTACTGTTCTATCGCTTAAAGAAGGGTATGGCTTCATCAGTTACCCTCCTAACAATCTATTTTTCCATTATTCAGAAATTAATAATGTAGATTTCAACGAGTTACGTATAGGGGATACCGTTAGTTTTGAATTGGGTACGAATGAAGAAACTGGCCAGGATATTGCGATAGAAATTAGCCTGATCGAGTAAAATGTTTCTCTTAAATGGATGGGCTGTCCCATAAATAAATCTACTCCTCTTAGTTATTGGGTTGAACCCATACGCCAGCTTTGAGTTGGTGTATGGGTTTTCGGCAAATTGAGTAAAATTATTCCTCTTAAACGGCTAAGAGCAGTATAAAAAAGATCCACAACTTTTCTCACGAGGCTTGACCGGGTAAATTACTCGAACCTTTTTCACGAAGCAGGCTACGCCTGACTGAGTAATTGCACGAAAGTCTTGACAATTCGTGAAATAAGTGCAATTGGTGGACCTCTCCCCTACCTAATCATTTGCGGAGGATTTGCTGATGAGATAGCCCTTCTATTTCAGCGCCTCAACAAGCTCGCTCAAATGATCAATTCTTACGTGATCCATGATAACAACTTTAAACCATTGAGGTGTTTCGTGATCATCAGGTACTAAGCCAAATTGGCGAGCTAATTCGAGCGAAGCAGCTTCCGCTTTTATCGTAACGATATTCGAACCTGCATGACGGAAATGTGGAATATCAAGAGATCGAAGTGCTTTACAAAACCAATTGGTCCTATAGTTCAGAATATGAATCTTTTCAAACCATCCATGTGGGCCATAAGTCATTAATATCATCCATATAGATACGGCATTAGCTCCAGATCGGCTACCAGATAAAGTCGCATCTAATCCCATAACATACTGCGCTTCCTCCGTATAAGCATAATGCATCCATCCTTTGCGTGCCAGGAAAATGCCTGTGCCGTAAGGAGCTTGTACCATCTTATGTGCATCCAGTGTAAAAGAGCTTATTCTCGTATTGGAAAAATCTAATGTATGAGGTACTTCTGCAAAGGGAAAAAAGAAGCCACCATAAGCTCCATCTACATGGATTTTGTAATTCAGCTGTCGGCTTTCCAATATGTCTGCATACAGATTAGCATCATCTACTGATCCGTACATCGTTGTCATCATATTACAGACTACTATAAAGTATCGTACACCTTCTGCTTTGTCAAGTACCGCTTCTACAGCTTCCCGTTTTACAGCTCTAGTTTCTGAATCGACGGGCACACTCAATAGCTTTATCCCTAACAGGTTGGCCGCTTTAGGCATTGAATAATGGGCATCTTCTGAGCAGATAATTGCTATTTCAGCAGGTTTAGCCCCATGATCCCGCTGAAAATAGTTTCGATAAATCCAGATCGCCTGTGTGTTGGCTTCCGTTCCGCCAGCTGCCACATAACCATCAAAAGCTCCTGCTTCTCCGTTGAGAATATCTTCTGCACAAAGAGCAATCAACTCCTTTTCAATTGCCTGAGTACCCTGGAAAAAACTTTCTGATTCGCCTAAGGTATGACAACCTATATGATTGGGATTTTTTAAGAGTGTAGAAAGGAAGGGAGCATCCTTCAGAATAGGTGCATTAGAATAAAATACTTTTTCATCTAAATGGGATGCCGGCACACCTAGTGGCACCCGCTCACGATAATCAACATTCTCCTCTAATGCTGAAAAGATACGTTGATTGATTTGCTCGTCTGATAGCTTTTTCCAGTACCGCATTTTTTTGAAGCAAGGATAGGAAATATCTTGTGTATTATATAGAAGTTGTAAAAAAACTACTTCATAAAAAAAGGAAGAACTTTAAGGCTCTTCCTCTACGACAAACACGTATACACAAATCTAAACTTTAATGGACTTCGCTAGTAAAAGCCCTGCAACATTCATTTTAATTAAGTTGCATTATAACCACACTCGTATTTTATATAACAATATCCGATTCTAATCTCTTTTAAATCGTACTTATATGTACAGCACCTGAACTTTGATGGCTGTCTTACAGAGAATAAAAAGGAGGGGGGGGGGGGACCTCCATTAAAACAAATAGCACAAAATCATAATCGTTTAATAAAAATTAATACCATATTATCAGGGGAATTATGTAAATGTTCCTGTTTTGTCTTCTTGTAAATTAGGAATTCTTTCTTTTTCTTAATCAGAATCGTTGACCAACGTTCTTTGAGTGATTATAAACCTATCTATTAGGGGGTATCAAAAAAAGTGATTGAATTATTTTTTATATATGTATAAATAAAATAATGACAAATTATAAGCATGCTCTTGTCAACTACTGAAAAATAAAACTTGGTATCTTTCTATTTCTCATAGAGAAATTGTAATTTACTTACTTTAAGTCTGTTGGAAGATTAGCCATAAATTCTATTTTTTGCCAAAGTGAGGCATAAATCCAGGAGAGTAATATAATACCTCAATCAATGGGTTTTGCTGCTGTGTTTTGGGTGAAAATGTTGTTTAGAATTAATCCCCCAACAGGCTTTTTTATTTGTACATTATAAATATGTATTAGTCATAAATAAAGTACATCATGAAGCCCCGTATTCATAAGAAAAGCACCAACAAAAACCAGTCTACCCTTGGCGAGACAGCTATTCAAAAAAGAAATGCCACCTCAAATTCACAGCTAGTGAATCATAGTGTTCAGGCCAAACAATTGAAAGCCGTACAGGAGATCGCTAATAACAGTAATAAAAATGACCAGGTTGCTCGCCTGCAGGCTATCGCCAATAGTACAGAAAACACTGGTCAGCTCCCTTTACAAAAGAAGGAAAATCAAACGGGCTTACCCGATAATCTCAAGACCGGCATTGAACAACTATCAGGATATACAATGGATGATGTAAAGGTGCATTACAATTCTTCCAAGCCTGCTCAGCTCAATGCACATGCCTATGCACAGGGAACAAACATACATGTAGCTCCAGGGCAGGAAAAGCATGTATCGCACGAAGCCTGGCATGTCGTTCAGCAAAAACAGGGAAGGGTAAAATCTACGATGCAAATGAAAGGTGGTGTCAACATCAATGATGATAAAACATTGGAGAGGGAAGCAGATATGATGGGGAACAAAGCCTCAAAAACCACCTTTATCAGGTCCAATAATAATTCAATAAAAAAACAAAGCCAGTTAAACCATTCGCTAACATCAGTCCAGGCTAAGAATGGACCAATGCAAATGATCCCTAATCTTTCACCGGGAACTTACGTTGAAGTACGCCCAGGCGGAACTTATTGGTATGGCTATATCAAAAAAGTTGATGGCAATAATTATGAAATTGTTGTTGGAGGGACATCCCGAGGTGGATATGGCAATGAGGACCCTGATGCAATGGTAAGTACGGTGCCACAGGATCAGGTCTTTTTGCATCCCATGATAAAACCAAGTTTGGGAGTAAGGAATGACGACCCTATTGACGCTCCTACTGCAGCAGCACTGAAAGGACGTGGATATAACCGCCTGACAAGGGCTTCAGTCGAACAAAATTGGGATAATACCTCCAATGCTACACGTCAGGGATGGGATCAGATATTTGCAAATGACTATGCAGCTACTTCTGAGATTGAATCTATAGATCCATTCTCGATAGCCACAAACAGCATGCTAAGGGATGAAATTACTGTAGGAGAAATGTGGGCACAATTCCAGGATTTAATCAGGCAGTTTGGTATTGGATCACAAGAAGCATTAGCAGATTGGAAACAAACTCAAGCAGTGCCTGCAGTTGGTGCCGAATTTGATTCTAGTAAAGAATTTAAGATAGGCTGGAGAAACACAGCTGCCAGAAATGCACAAATTCGCGGCGACTATGAACATGGCAGAAACCCGAATGCCCGATTTGGCGAATATACCGGACATTACAACCTTGGAGCAGGATGGTTGAGAGCAGAAGGAAGCTACCGAAAAGGTGACACTTTACAACAGAACGAGATTATTTATCAGATATGGCAGTCTGCACATCAACAGGTTGGATTAGATGTTACCAATCCTGCCCAACGAAAACCATTAAGGCAAATCATTCGAAACCATGTAGTTAATGAACAATCTCAACCAATTCTTGGTGCTTTGGGTGATGGTGTATTCCAAAAAGGAACATTAGCATATGATAGATTATTATCTACACCTAATGTGCGAGCTGCTTTGTTCCTGGTAAAAGATCGTGGCAGGGAACTCGGAATAAGAGGTATCCGAAGTGTAGAACTGCGGGGAGTAGATGCCCACATAAACTTGGATACAGTGTAAAATTGATTCATAATATGGCTTTGTTTCATTACATATGTTATCCCCAAGCCTGACTATAAAGCAAGAATAATACACCTAATAAACTCATACAATTATGTTGATCGTACTGAAATACACCATTCTCTCCGGAGACAGTTATACCCGGATTTCTACGGATTTAGCCAAATGCACCGGCATAACCTATCAGCAGATTGCAAGCTTTAATCACATTACCGACCCTGGCAAAATCAAAGTGGGTGAGGTTTTAAAAATTCCTGATACAGCAGGCCAGGACACCCATTTCAGGTATACGGTCCGACCAGGTAATACCCTTTCCGAAATAGCAGACGGAATCGACAAAGCAGCAGGAGTAACAGTGGAAGATATCCAAAAAGCGAATCCACAGATTTCGCCAGCTAATCTTCAAGTTGGGCAAGTCATTGCACTTCCATCCAAAGAAAGCCAGCTGAGTACTATTGGCTACTGGGCACGAACCTGGGATACTTCAGATGCTCCTACACCAGGAGCAACTATGGGCCTGGCATTTAGTGGCTGGGCTGATCCTGCTATAGCCATCGCCGATAGCAAACAGACCAAAGCGTCTTTAAAAGGTGCCGAATTGATAGGTATTGGAGGAGGAAATGCCAATGGTAAATATACAGCTGATGTATTGGCACAAATAAACAGTAAATTGCATGGAGCCAATTTCGCAGGTTATCAGGGTATTGCCTTTGATATAGGAATTGGAGATGCCAATCTGCAACAGGATTTCAAGAGTGCTTTTAGCCTGGCTAAATCCCTGGACTATCAGGTTATTGTATCCGTAAGCCACTCAGCGCCCTATGATATTGACAATGGGAATCCTAATGAAAGTAATGCTTTAATGAAGTCTATACTGGCAGACCCTAATGTTGATATTATTTCTCCTATGCTTTACTCGTCAGGCCATGAAAGTGGAAATGATTATACTCCTACTAATGGTACTCCATGGACAGATTATCAAAATACCCAGGCAGCAATCATGCCAAGCATTTTAGACCCTGACTGGTATGCTGATGCGGAATCTTATTTTAGAACCCACTTTAATATTGCCTTAAAAGGCTACATCATTTGGCCCAGGTCGAGCTGAGTTTAAAAAAAATTCAGCACCGGTACCTAATACAAAAAAGGAGGGACCTTGTCGCCCCTCCCTCGGATGATAAGACAAATGCACAAATCAAACAATAAATGAGGAGGAGTTTACAATTTGCCTCCTCCTCTTCTTCCCAATAAATTACTCCGTAATTAACATCGTTTTTGTACTTGTATATATACCCGCTATAAGGGTGTATTGCATTACTCCTTTAGGCATATTCCGAGCGTTAATCACTACAGAATTATACCCTTTTACAGCATCCAGTTGAATCTGTTTGATAGTACGCCCTGAGATATCACTTATAACAAGCGTAGCAGGGGTTGATACAGGTAGATTGAAACCTATCACTGTCTCTCCATTTACCGGATTAGGCTGATTTTGATAAAGTTCAAACTGATTGGCTGTCGTTAATACAGTAGATAAGCCAAATGATAAATCTACATCCATCAATTCACCATCTGTAGCATAAGCCTCTGCTTTTGTAATACGAGAATTCACACTCATCACTTCACTTAAGCTGACATCTGTTTTGGCATGTAGCACCAGACTGAACATAATTGGGGATTCTGCCTGGCTGCGTCTCGCAGACGGGTTCTGATTTTGGATACCAGAATTCCAACTCATTGTCACCAAGCCTTCATCCAGATAAGTGAACCCAAAGTTGTCTTCATTTGCTATTCCTGCCAGGATATCTACTAAGTCCACTGCTTCTGTATTGAAGTTCAGTGTTGCCTGATATCCATAGATATTTTGTAAGCCTTCTATACTGAAGTTTACAGTGTATTCCTCTCCTGCTTTCATTGCAATTTCATTCGTTTTTAGATACATACTTCTCTCAAAATCACGGCCTTCTATATTTGCCAAACTAGAAGTTTCTGCATCCAGATTTACATCTCCTATCTTAACTGCTATGAAATTATTATCAGAGTCCCCTGCTGAGGATAAATTATTGATATTGACTACCTCAGGGAAATCCTCCTCCCATGGGTTTGATGGATTAGGGAATACATAAGCTGCATCTACAAAACGCCAGCTTGTATTATTAGCAAACTCTGTATCGATTGATAAGATCAACTTGCGGAGTGCTATCAAATCCAGAGTAGTTACAGATTTGGACTTATTCACATCTGCTGCGATCATCTTGTAGGGGCTATCCAGCAACTGGACTCCCAGGATGTGCTGGCTGATCAATACCAGGTCGAAGGTAGACACGCCATTTAGATAATCTCCATCCTTTTCTGGCGTGATTGTATAATCATATCCTTCTGTAAGATCAGTGAACATATAGGATCCATCATTAGATGTCATATCAATAGCAGAACCTTGTCCACTTAAGCTAACCTGTACATTTTCAACGGGTATATCCATTTCTGTATTAACTGCACCTGCTATAGTTGGAGCACTTGATGCACATGTACCCATATTATCCTGTACCAGGATATAAGTTTCACAGAAATCAGAATTGCCTGCTGCATCCCATGCCCAAATCTCAACCGTCAAAGTGCCAATATCATCACAAGTGAGCACGATTCCTGTTGAATCGACGTTTGCAGCATCACCACTGCGATTAATTGAATACTTAATAGGTTCAGAACAGTCTGTGATTGGGGATGCAATCAAATCACTAGCCCATGTTGCCATGCGCCCTTCGTCTGGTATACCATCACCATCTACATCAAATGGCATTAGCTCAATTGCTAATCCGTTGATACATATTGGGGAAGGAGCCTTACAGTCTTCTACACAGAAGTTCAAATCTGCTGCTGCTATATTTCCACAACCATCTTCTACTTGTACTTCGAATGCATGACATCCGATTGGGTATTCACCACCAATTACATAATCTGGGTAAGTACCTGTCAATGTAAAGCCATATGCGCCTGTCGCTGTCAAGTTAACATCAATCACGCCATCTGCACCTGCATCCAGGAATACCTTGATGGTCAAGTCATCTGGTGTACAGTTCTCTTCTACAGTGAATGGGAAGACGACTATTCCATCACAATCTACGTTGTCGTATGAACAGAAGCTCTGGTCATCTCCACTGATTTCTGGATCAATGTCATCGTATACTTTGATGATCTGGGTGTACTCGTAGTAACCTGGTGTCGTATCTTCTTTTCTCCAGAAATCATCCCATCCCTGACAAATGTTCTGGAATGCTAATGGTACGTTGTTTGGCTCTGTTTCATCATTATCACGGTCGATGTAGGTGTAACCGTTTGGACGACGTAGTACCCAAACTGCTTCGTCACCTGGCTGGCCATCACAATCTTCATCACGGCCGATTACCATTGGTGCACTTTCTCCATCATACTCACACCAGTTGATCACTTTCCACTTACGGAAGATCTTGTAACACTCATCTCCTGATGCTGAGAAGAACTCATCTGTGTGACTTACTGCTAGTAGGTCACATGCGATCTCTTCGTAAATTACGCTGTCTGGATCTGCTACTCCACACTGTGCTGCTGCATCCTCTGGGAACCTGATCTCGTAATTGTGTACTTCGTTGATGTCAACGATCTGCTGACAGAAGTTCGTGCTCTGGTTACCATGGATATCTGTTGCACGGAAACGACGGATGATGCGGCCAAAGCCACAATCTATATCCACTACTGGTGGTAGTTCATCTGCTTCTGCTTCACAGTTATCATCTGCGCTTGCTGCGCCAAACAATTCTTCTAATTGATCTGTGTCATATGGATCAAACCCAGATGGTACATCTCCGCAATCTACATCCACATTGTGTGGTGCATAACAGTATGGGCGTACCTTCTCTTCTGGTGTTACATACAACCAGCAAGTGTTGATATTTCCTGCTACATCAAT
>JAKSDI010000184.1 GCA_022360175.1 Chitinophagales bacterium | reverse complement strand
AGTAAAATTGGAAAATGATGAGCTGGATGACTTTGACAGACATATCATTCATAAAATAGACAAATGGGAAGACTCAAATGATATCATAAGCGAAGCAGTAAACAAAAATATGAAAATTCTTGTGGTGTGTAACAGGGTTGATATGGCCCAAGAGCGATATAGTATTTTGAAGGAGTCTTATCCTGATATTCCATTTATGCTCATACACAGCAGGTATAGAAAGATGGATAGAGCTCAGAAAGAGCAGGACTTATTAGGATTAGATGAAGATGGGAGCCCAAATGGTAATTTTAATACCTCTGATAAGGCTTGTATTGTAGTATCAACACAGGTAGTTGAGGTAAGCCTTGATATAAGTTTCGATCTGATGATAACCGAGGCTGCACCTCTTGACTCACTTGCCCAACGCTTTGGCAGGGTGAACAGGAAACGAACAACAGATACTATAGGACATCACAAGCCTATTTATGTGCTGCCACCGCCTGATAATGATAAAGCGGCTTTGCCATATAAATTGGACACGATTCAAAAAAGTTTTGCTGCACTTCCAGAGGGTGAAGTATTGCGAGAGCGAGATTTGCAAAATAAGATAGATGAGGTGTTTGCCGAAATTGACTTTTTGACAATAGAAACGCACTCCGTATTTAAGGAAGATGGCAGGTGGAGCATAAGTCCACTTACACATAATTCAAAATCTATGCTAATGGATTTGCTGGAGATAGACAGTGTAAACTGTGTCTGTGAAGCAGATGAAGAAGCCTATAAATCTGGAAATAAAGAAGGCCGTACGGGACTCACACTGAGTACCCGGTATTATGTAGTTAAAGGGTTACGACAGCTTGACTGTGGTAGCAGACCATTTGTGATCCCGGATGCATCATACAATAAGGAATTAGGTTTTGAGCCTGTGAAGGCCAAACCTGAATTTTACATCAACCATGAAATACTATAACTATGATAGCAACATCAATAGGACGAACCTTCTTGAAAGTATACAATGAACGTACTGGAAATGGTTATTCAGCAAAGGAGTTTTTCGAGAAAGAATATATTCAGACCTTTTTCAACCATCCATTGTACATGATGTCAGGGGGTAACTCACCTTTAGAAAATCCGAAAATATCTTGGAAGAAGGGTATTAGGCCATCAGATGAAGAGAGGAAAGATCGTATTACTAGGACAATTGCTAAAATTGAATCACCATTACTCGACGCAAGCGTTGCGATAGGTTATCCCGCTTCAGAAGAAAAAGAATATGCTACTACATCGGGACTTATTACAGATATGTCAATTAAGGTTCTAGCTGAAGACAAGTATTTGTCCTGGATTGGCAGTGGTTTTGGTTGCTGCGTTAAAGGTGGATTAAGTATTTTCTTTTCTGAGCCAATCATCTTATGGACTATTTATGAGGGTTGGAATGTATATAGGAAAATACTTAATGACAAAACATTTCTTAAAATTAGAGGGAACCAAATAGAGGCGTGGAATGGGTATTGGCTTACTTTTTTATGGAGTAAAAGGCTCTATCGACAGGACTTTGACTTTTCATATCTGCATGGAATTGGTGTGTTTACAGCAGATGAAAAAGTCGTAGAAGTTAATACTGTAAAATGGAGTGAATTAGTTTTTAGCATTTCCAATAAATTCTCCGAATCTACTTTAACCGGTTATGTGTATAGCTTGGGGCAGACGAATAAAACCCTGGGCTTTTACCCATTTCATTTTTCGAAAGCTCATGCCCTTATAAAGTATTACCAAATACTCTTTGGTGAGCAAGCGGCAATTAATGATGCTAAAGAATATGAATCACTCTATGGAATCCATATCAAGAGGGCTTGTGAATTAGGTTCTATTGGTCTACAAGCTTTAGAACCAAAAAACCTTAGAAAATACTTCGGCAACGATGCTAATCTTAAGCTGGAAAAACTAAAGATTAATCAGAAAAATGGAGAGCCAGATGAAGATTATGAGGCACGGAAACAGAGAGCCTATCAAAAGGACAATGAGAATATAATTACTTACAGAACATACAAAACATGGTTATTAGCTATGATTACAAAAAACAAAGAAGAAACACTCGACTATACCGCTGAAGTGGCTAAGGCACTGTTGGAATACAGAGGCAGAGCAACAAAGACAGATAGAAAAAACCTTATTCATGCGGAACTTCTGGGGGCAAAATCGAAGAAGGGATTTATAGAAGCCTTGGTATCTGTCATAAATGGAATTAAGGAGGATATCAGAAAGGAACAAATACTAGATGTAGAACTGGATATTTATAAGGAGTTACGCGATAGAGTCCACCTTATGTCTGCAGAAGACTTTGGGTATTTTGTAGTCTTGTTAAAGTTCGATTACGCATTTGCAGAAAGTAATTCATAAACCATTAAATAACTAAAAATGAGTACGATTTATATCAGAACCCTAAAAAGAGCAGAACATACCGTATTTTGTGTTGCTGAGGGACAAAAAATCTATTACGATCCACAATTTAACCGCCGGATACCTTATTCAAGTGGACAACAAGTGAAACGTTCATTGATTGATTCGCTTTCTAAAGCCCTCAATGAAGTCCCTTCTCCTACTACATTCCTGTTTGATGTAAACAATAAAAACGAAATGAAAGAAGGTGAAGTGTATGCCACATGTGATCCTACTTATGCCGATCAATTATTTGGGGGGTGGATGAAAGCGGCAAAAGGAGGAAAAGACAGAACAATTAAGCGAAGAAGCCCTCTTTCTATATCAGCGATGCGGGGACTTCATCCACTATTGGCAGGTATTGACAAGGAAAATGTTTCATTTGACAGGAGTGAAAGACCGAATAATAAGGTAATTATCCGTAATGAAAAGGATGAAATTCTTAACGAAGAGCAAATTGCCAAATTGTTGGAAGGAAAAGACAGGAGTCTTAGTAGAAAATGGATACCTGACAATGCAAGGGCTACAGGCTTGTTTGTTCAGGATATTGCACTGGATCTGCGTAGGTTATTTTGTGTCCTATTGAATAAACTCGAACCAGAAATAACAGAAGATACAGAAAATAAGCTTAGGGAAGCCGGATGGCAGGAAACTGAAACGGTATTTGGTACGAGCTTGGTTGCCCCGAAAGATGTAAGAGACAGGCTTATTCCTGCATTGGCTCATGCCATTATCCATTGGTCTATTACTTCAAACCAGTCAAGAACATTCAGCTTGATGGAAACTCTAGCTGTGTCGGTTTCAGACAATGCGAACAAGATTGCCGGAAGCATTCGTGCTAAGCTTAAAGAAGAAGAGGACAACAAAGCAGAGCCAATAGTGGAAGAAGAATTAGACGGAGTGGAATCGTATGTTACATTATCAGCTGGTGGGTATGTACGAACAAAAAAGGAAACAACCGATGCCTTAGATAAAGCTGAGCAATCGCTTATTGAAAAAATGTTGGCTTTTGATTACGAAAATCAGCTTAACTAACTACAAACAATCAACCAAATCTCGAAGAATTGTCAAATGGGGGTTTGGTATAAAACAGTAAAATGCCTCAACATTTGCCCCCTTTTTTTGCCAGGCGCCACATACCACGTGTACAACCACGCTAATGGCAGCGATAATATTTTTCGCGAAGAGGATAATTGTCGATTTTTCGAAGAAAGGTATAAAAAACATATGGGTGAAGTGGTCGATACCCTCGCGTATTGCTGGATGAAGAATCACTTTCATTTGATGGTAAGGGTGAAGGATGCAGATTATTTTCGTAGTTGTTATTCTAAAACCTCCAAGGTTTCCAAAAACCTTAGAGGTTTGGATGACGAAGAAGCATTCAATTCAAAAGTTTCTAAGATAATCAGCCAACATTTCTCAAACTTATTTAACTCATATACTAAAGCTTTCAACAAAAAATATGATCGCATAGGAAGTCTCTTTGCTCCGAATATTAAACGAAAACCCATTGCCTCCAATTCTTATTTCACCTCCTGCATTATTTACATCCATCAAAACCCAGTGCTCCACGGCTTTGTGGATGATTTGTTCCATTGGAAGCGATCTTCGTATCTGGGAATAGTTGAAGAGAATGATCCATTGGTGAGAATAGATGAAGTGCTTGACTGGTTTGGGGGAAAAGACCAATTCGTAGAGACACATAAGATCTACAGGTCCATTAGATCGGAATTTGAATGAATATAACTCCCACACATATCAATTACCTGTTCATATGCCATCGTAAGCTTTGGCTGTTTAGTCATGGCATGAATATGGAACACACCAGCGGGTTAGTGGATGAGGGTAGGCAAATTCATGAGAAAAGCTACCCACAGAGAGCGGCAAAATGGCAGGAAGTGGATTTGGGTATTGCAAAAATCGATTTTTATGATCCGTTATTACGGCAGGTACATGAGATTAAAAAATCTAATAAAAAGGAGCCCGCACATGTGGCTCAGGTGAAGTATTATATCTATTTGCTTAGAAGAGCAGGAGTAGAAGTAGAGCGTGGAATTCTGGAATACCCAATATTACGATCTACCGAGATTGTTGAGTATGATATTCAAGATGAAGAAGAAATAGTTGGTTGGCTAGAGGAGATAAAAAAAATTACCCAAGGTGCATGTCCGGGACTGCTGGCTAAAACAAGGTGTAGAAATTGTGCTTATGAGGATTTTTGCTGGAGCGGTGAGACAGAAGAGAATAGAAAATAAAATTAAATGAAACCAGCCGGAGCAAACTCAGGGCATACACGAGCATGATTATATTGCTCT
>JAKSDI010000078.1 GCA_022360175.1 Chitinophagales bacterium | reverse complement strand
CCAAGCTTCCAACCTATCAACATCTTTTTTCAAGAAAAATGGCTTATCACTACACGCAATAAGCCACTTCTTGATAATATCTTATTCGAAATATTATTCTGATTCCTTCTTGATGGATAATTTACAGGGACGCCCTAACTAGCTGATAGACAGCTTCGGTGCACCAAAAACAACCACCTCCGATTGTTGCTTTTTCTAACATGATAGGTCAATTTTGACGTAATGGAAAATATTTCTTCTTAGAAAAGATTAGTAATAAAGATGAAATTATCAATTTATAATAGAATAGGTAAGATATAGTTTATTACACTCAAATAAGTTCTCAATAAGATAGGAAGCAGCGCGATGATATATAAAATTCCGTATAGGTTCTTTCCTTAAAAAGGTTTAATCTACTTGTTTAATCAACCATCGGTCAAAAATTCGATGGCAATCAGAAAAGAATTCTGCTAGATCAATGGATTTGACAAAAAAATCAGCGGCTCCATTTTCCAGGCAGTTGGTGATTTCCTGATGTAATTGAGAGGAGCTGTGCATAACAACAGGAATATTATCCAGGTCCTTCCAGGAAGGGCGAGTTTTTAGAATTTCGCTACCTGTAAAGCGAGGCAATTTTAAATCAAGTATAATAAGCCGAGGCTTTTTACGGTTTTCTATATTTGCAAATTTGCCTTCTGCACGGAGATAATCTAAGGCTTCTTCACCATTTTCGATCCAGTTCATCTTTAATGGAATGTGATATTCCTCGATAGACAATTCTATTAAATGGGCGTCTGCTGGATTATCTTCAATCAGCAGTATATCTATTATTTCTTCTTCTCCTGAATTCACAGTGTATTAATTTATGCGTAGTTATGCATCAGTGGTTGTGGCAGGAGATATGCCAAGGGGTCTTTAATTGTTCTGTTCTCAGCTATAAATATAGTAAAGTTATTTTCGAAAAAGTAAAAAGTGGCTTAGAACATATTTCAAAAACTTAAACTATCTTCTAGACTGGCTTGCAATTGTTCACTAATTGTATGGAGGAAACGACTCAGTGCCATTCGTTTAGAATCATCCAACTCATAACTAATATAGTTTGTAAAATATTCTTCCAGGTCAAAGTCGGGATGGGGAGACTGTAAGAGGAATTTCAATTTGGGAATTGCTTCAACACCATTTTTCAATGCCGCGTTAAATTCTTCTATAAATGATTCGGGCAGTGGCTGAGTACTTACCCATACAGCAAAGACAAAAGGAAGCTTGGTATAGTCCATCCATGCGCTACCCAAATCATAAACGTATGGAAATTTTTTATCGAGTCCAATCGTGCGATCACCTATGATGAGGCCAGCAGTTGTGCCACCAATCTCATCAATATAACCTTCCGATGCAGGTACCAGCTCTGGCGATAATTTCCAATGATCTCGGATAAGCACCTTCGTCAATTCTACTGAAGTGCGAGAATGGTGATCGAGGTAGATTCTTTCTACCTGGTTTAGTGGAAGTTCGCTATATATACAAACTGTTTTTACAGCCCCGACAGTTCCAATGCAGTAATCAGAAATGATTCTGGGGGTATTCAATTCTGGTAATACTGCTACGGGTACCAAACCTAAATGAGCTTCACCAGCTGAAAGTTTTCTTGCGCACTCAGATGGTATATCCAACTGTAGGTTTATTTTGTTGGCAACAGAGCTATTCAATATGCCATTTAGTAATGGTTTGGTGTTTAAATAACTTACTGCTGTAACGTTAATCATGCGATCTCTTGGTTATATTTCCCTATAAACGGTTTTGAACCTAAAAAGATTAAGAACATGTTTAAAATTAATCCTTTCGCTAATATGAACGCCTTACTTCACCAGATATTAGCTAATTTTCGGTACGTACTTTCCCGCTACGGGCCCGTCTGGGGCAAGTATGCGCCTCAAAATGAGCTTCGTGCGGTTTTGTAATACATTTCATATTAATCAAAAAACTAAATTTAAACACGTTCTAGAAAGAATTACTCCTTTCCTAAAATCCCTTCTACTGCTTGGTGCATTTTTTGTGCTAATTGCTGTGCTTCTTCAGTACTTCTACCTTCTGAGTATACTCTGATAATAGGTTCTGTATTGGATTTACGTAAGTGTACCCATCCGTGCTCAAAGTCAATTTTTAGCCCGTCAATAGTGCTGTATTCTTCCTCTTTGAATAGCTGCTCTAAAGATTTCAGCAGATGATCTACATCTATAGCAGGAGTAAGCTGTATTTTATCTTTGACCATATAATAGGCCGGGTAGGTTTTTTTTAGTTCGCTTACTGTTTTAGCTGATTTTGCTAGGAATGTTAGAAAGATAGCAATACCAGCTAATGCATCTCTGCCGTAATGAAGATCAGGGACGATAATGCCTCCATTTCCTTCGCCGCCTATAACAGCCTCTGCTGCCTTCATTTGGGATACTACATTTACCTCACCTACTGCACTTGCATAATAGGTACCTCCATGTTTTTGAGTTACATCTCTTAACGCACGGGTAGAAGACAGGTTGGAAACGGTATTGCCTTTCTTTTGGCTAAGTATATAATCAGCTACAGCAACCAGGGTGTATTCTTCACCGAATAATTCTCCGGTTTCATCAACCAGTGCTAATCGGTCAACATCAGGATCTACTGCTATTCCAAGTGCAGCTCCGGTAGATTTAACCGTTTGACATAAATCAATGAGGTGTTTAGCGAGTGGTTCTGGATTATGAGCAAAATCACCATTCATGTTTTCATTTAACAGGATCGCTTCACAACCTAAAGCTTCCAGTAGGGGAGGTATTGAAATAGTGCCTGTACTATTGATACAATCCACAACTACTTTGTATCCTTGTTCTCTAACTGCATCTGCATCTACCCATTCTAAATCAAGAATAGCTTCTATATGCCGCTCTATGTAACCTTCCTTTTGTGTATAATTACCCAATTGATCTACATCCGCATAGTTGATCTCTCCTTGATCCAGCAAGGCAAGTAAGGCTTCACCATCTGCTTTGGAAATGAACTCCCCTCGCGCATTGACAAACTTTAGAGCGTTCCATTGTTTAGGATTGTGAGATGCTGTAATAATAATACCGGCACCTGCTTTTTCCATCGGAACAGCCATTTCTACAGTAGGAGTTGTAGATGGGCCTAGATCAACAACATCAATTCCTAAACCCATTAGTGTCGCAGTGGCTAACTGGCTAACCATTTGCCCGGAAATACGCCCATCTCTACCGATTACTACTTTAGGAGCAGCACCATTTTTTAAAAGCCAATAACCAAAAGCTGCTGTACATTCTACTATGTCTTGTGGGGTTAGGTTATCACCTGCAAATCCTCCTATAGTACCCCGAAATCCTGATATTGATTTTATTAGTGTCAAAGCTATTCGTTTTTGGCAAAGGTAATAAACGAAAGAAGAATATGGCATAAAGAAGGGGAGTGGATAAACACATACTTTTTTACGGTGGCTATTGGGGAAATGCTTGAAATTCTATATCTTAACAGATGAAAATTTGGTGAAAATAGGATGCGGTGATATATGTTTTGTTAACCAGTATAAATAACGCTAATTATGGCAAGGTCAAGAAAAAAACAACTTGAAGAAATTAAAAACCAGAAAGAGGGGAAAAAAATTATGACCATCATCCTGGTATCTACACTGGTGCTAATTGTATTACTTTATATCATTTATGCTAATTCGTAAATACGGGTGGTATTAAGTAAGAGCGCATATGGGTAAAAAGATGCCACCATATTAAAGGTGCTCTCTTACTTAACCATTATGCGGTGATAAAGTAAATCGTATTACAGCAAAGCTGGGAGATAATCCTTTTGTTATTCCCCAGCTTTGCTTTAAAACTAGCGTTTCAGCCAGCCATAATGAACATTTTTAAAACGATGATTCCATCCTTTGAGTTGATGTGTACTGTCAACAGTAATCGCTACTGCTTCAAAGGTTTTGACAGGAAGGATGAAATAAGCTGAATTACCTGACTGAATGATTGATTCTGTAGCCTCCTGATCATCTAGTAATACAGTTTTAGGGAAATTAGCTTTAGCATAGGTCGCTAAAGCAGGAAATGTATTTTTATTTTCATTGTATACGAGGCAGGTATTATCCTTGATATTTTCATCTGCCGATGAAGACTCTGTAATTTGTGATAGTAGTTCTTTATGCCATTGCCATCGAGTTTCTAAAACAGGAACTACTTGTAGCCAAAAGAGGCTCACAAAGAAAATACCACTAAAGATAGTACCTGCACGAACGTAGCGGGCATTCATACCATAAAGCCCAATGACTGCAACAACACTCCACATCCAATATATACCACCAGCAGCAAGGCCTGCTCTGAATCCTGGTCCCTTGAACTGGAAAAAAGCTCCCATCAACAATACAATTATGATAAGTACTGCGAAAATTAAATGTAGTACGGTCCCACCTCTTACGATGTCTTTATATGGATAATTTTCTGCAAAGTAATGTTCTAACTGACGGGCAGCTAGCATAGCCAAAATCATTTGAAAGGCCATTGAGTGTGCCAAAAGGCTAAACAATAAAGCTCCTGATAAAATAATCGCTAGCTCTTCTCCTTTTCTTGCTTTTTGTATGGTTTCCCAGATGCCAGCTAAAGCAAAACCAATGAATGGGAGTATGCCAATCAGATTCCAGGATAAAAATTTCAGTGAGTTAAAACCAAACAGGAAACTATGTTGGCTAAATACGGCCCACTGCATCATGTATAGTACTCCAAATGTTATCATGCTGAATATCCAGGGATTCAATTTCCATAAACGTTTGCCATTAGGATGTTTTATGTAGAGCCAGGTAGCATAACATAATAGGAATAAGAGACTTTGAGCAGGTTGTATCCAAATAGATAGAGCCATTAATACATAAAACGCGATTTGCCATTGAAGTTTTGGCTGTTTTAAGTATCGGACTAAAACAATAAATGTGAGCCATTGACTTAATAAAGCCCATATATCACCTGTTGCTATTTTGGCGATATTAACGATGAGTAAGGAGGCTGCTCCAAGAAAAATAGTGTTTAGGATTGATTTATTGCCGAAAATAGGGCTGGCAGCATACCAAAATAGAATACCTCCTGATAGAATTGCAACAATAGGCGGAAAGCGAAACCAAAAAAGATTTGAAAGCGTTGAATCCAGCAATGCACCGCTGATCAACTCATGTGGAGTAAAACCACTGGCATCATGTAATGCCCTCCATGCTAAAAATGATTCAGGACCCTCCCATAAGCTGGCAAGATCATTGAAAATCAATGCATTGATGATGACCATTGTTATTACTACTCCGGAGAAAATATAGGAATTCTTCATACTGTATGCCTGCGGCGTATTCGTTAATAGCTTATATTTGTATAGGTTATTTTTATTACTGCAAAGAACAAAAAAAAAATTGGCATGAGACTAATCAACTTAGCGCTTCTCCTGTTTTTACTTATTGGCACTGCCTGTCAGCACGAGGGTACTACTCCTAAAACAACGGATGTAAACAATAATACAACCGCAGAAAGTTTTGCAGTGGACTTAAGAAATGAGGCTATTCTAGAGTACGGAAATCTTCGCATTTATCCTGTTGTAGGCAATCAGGCACTAATTGCTCAACATGAAGAATTGGCCAATTTCCAATCATTGGGTGAAGCAATCGCTTCTAATGAACGTTTCAGGATCACAGAAAAAAAACCTTACGGCCGTTTTTCAGATCAGGGAGCAGTAAATACGCTGACCGTTCAAAATAAGTCTGAACAGGATGTTTACCTGATGGCAGGTGATGTTGTACAAGGGGGAAATCAGGATCGAGTAATTGCAGAAGATATACTGGTTAAGGCAGGAAGCATTACAGATATTCCTGTTTTTTGTGTAGAAAAGGGGCGCTGGACTCCTCATGAGGAAGCAGATGATAATTCGAAGAACAAAAAAATCTTTGCTTTTAATGGTTACTATAATGTAGCGGCTAATGACATTCGCCGAACGGTCAAGCATAGTAAGAATCAGCAGGAGGTATGGGACAAAGTAGGACAGCTTACTTCCTTCCATAATGCAAAAGCAGCTACAGGTACTTATGCCGCACTTGAAAACTCAACTTCATTTACAGACTCCAGAGAACAATATCTAGACTATTTTGAAGGTAAACTAGCACAGGATAATGTGATTGGTATAGTAGCTATAAGTGGTAATGAAATTATTGGTACTGATATATTTGGACATCCTGACTTGTTCAAAAAACAATACGGTGCATTATTGTACAGCTATATCACGGAAGCTATGTCGAATGGAGAGGCGCCTTCGATTACTGAATCAAAGATGAATGATTATGCGGCCCAACTTTTGAAAAAGTATCGTGCCGCTGCAAAGGATAGAGATCGTCGTTTCGAATATAATGGACAAATGGTTCATTTTACTGATTTGTAAGAACCATGATGTAAAATGCATTCAGGTAGTATATTTTCACCTGAATGCATTTTATACTGATAAGCGGCCTGCTTTAGTACTTATTTATCTCCTGCCAAACAGTAATGTTCCAATCCGAACCATTGTGCTACCTTCTTCCAGGGCTAACATATAATCTCCCGACATGCCCATTGATATTTCTTTAAAAGTATCATCGGTAGAGAAGTAGTTGATTTTAAGCTCGTCAAAAAGAGATTTTAATTGCTGGAACTCTTTACGAACCTGGTCCATATTATCTGTGAAGGTACCCATGCCCATTACTCCCACAAACCGAATATTTTGCATCATCTGGTATGCTTCTGATTCCAGCATTTCTCGTGCTTCTTGAATATCAAAGCCAAATTTTGATGATTCTTCTGCTATATGAAACTGGATCAAACAATTAATAACTTTATCTTCTTTTAGAGCCTGTTTATTGATCTCTTTGAGCACTTTGAATCGATCAACAGAATGGATTAGATGGACAAAAGGAACAAGGTATTTTACTTTATTAGTTTGCAGGTGTCCTATGAAATGCCATTTGATATCTTTGGGCAATGTTTCATATTTTTCAGCTAACTCTAATACTCTGTTTTCTCCAAAATCTCGTTGCCCTAATTCATACAGTTCCATTATCTGGGCATTTGACTTGGTTTTAGAAACAGCAATCAACTGTGCCGAATATGCCTGAATTTGATTCTGAATTTCCTTCAGCATAAATATATCTTTAACATACTATTTGTAATAATAAAGTCAACAGCTCGTTTTCAGTTCAAATAATAGTAAATAAACTAGAACCTAAGAAGCCATGACTAATCGCCGATTTAAAAGAGCTGCTCAATTGAATAGAACAAAGGCCGTATTTTTCACAGTTGCTTTTCATGTAATGCTATTAGGAGGAATTGCTTATAGCACCGATGCTGACTATGAATCTTATATGCCTGATGTAGTAAAGGAATGGTTGAATATAGATATAGAAGAAAATGAAGTGGCTCAAAAAGACGAAGCTATAAGGCCATAATGGTGTTATTACTTTTGTTTTGATTTTTAAATGACCGCATGATGATTTGGCAAAAGGCTAAATCACGACGCCTATTGTATTCAACATCATCATCATCTCACCAATCACTGTATTTGATAAATCATAGCTCCTCGTCTTTAGCCATATAACTATATGCTCTTCTAACTACATAATCACCAATCACGATATCACCACATCACTACTATATAATCATCCTTCTAAAATAATCCATGCAATTCTGCTCCTACCTGATTAATAATCTCCCCTAGATCTTCTGGATTATTTTTGAAATCCATATTATCAACATGAATGATCAGTAGCCTTCCTTCTTTGTAGGTACTAATCCAGTTTTCATATCTTTCATTCAACCGCTTCAGATAGTCCAAACTCATATTGCCTTCATAGTCACGCCCTCTTTCCTGAATATGAGAGACCAGTGTAGGAATACCAGCTCGCAGGTATATTAAGAGGTCTGGTGGCTGAATTTGCGAAGACATGGTCTTGAAAAGCTGGAAGTAATTTTGAAAATCACGGGTAGACATCAGGCCCATATCGTGCAAGTTGGGAGCAAAGATATAAGCATCTTCGTAAATGGTTCTGTCTTGAATAACCGTTCGGTCACCACTCAGGATTCGTAGCACTTGTTGATAACGGCTATTTAAGAAAAAGATTTGCAGGTTAAATGCCCAGCGCTGCATGTCTTCATAAAAATCACTCAAATAGGGATTGTCATCTGTAGATTCATAGTGGACATCCCAGCCAAAGTGTTTGCTTAGCTGTGCTGTTAAAGTGGTTTTGCCTGCTCCGATATTGCCGGCAATAGCTACATGTTTGATATTCGGAAATTGATTAGTGCTTGGCTGGTCCATTTTCTCGCGTACATTGAATAATGGCACGAAAATAAAAAACTCTTTTAAATATTTTGCTTAAGCGATATTTTCATACTTTGCAAAATGTATATATTTCACGCTTATTTGCCAATAAACCCTTTTGTTGGGCGAAGAAATAAGCGTGATCATCTAAATAAGTATTATGCAGATAGATAAGGCATTAATTTCGAAACTCGAGCATTTAGCACGCCTGAAATTGTCTGAAGAAGAAGCTCAGGAATTGATGGGAGATTTAAATAGTATCCTTTCAATGGTTGAAAAATTACAAGAGCTGGATACAGAGGGAGTAAATCCTTTGGCTTATATTAATGAAGATGTCAATGTGTTGCGCAATGATATCATTAAAGGACAAATAGACCGGGCAAATGCTTTGAAAAATGCACCTTCACATGACGGTGAGCATTTTAAAGTACCGAAAGTAATCGATCTATGAACGAAGCAATTATTTCCGTCTCGGAATTGGTAAAGACTTACATAATGGGGCAAACTAAAGTCCATGCCCTTAGAGGAGTAAACCTTGATATTTATACCAATGATTATCTGGCGTTGATGGGGCCATCTGGATCTGGTAAATCCACTTTGATGAATTTGATTGGATGCTTAGATACACCTACCAGTGGTACCTATATATTAAATGGTACTAATGTGAGTACGCTTGATGATGATGAGCTGGCCGAGATTAGAAATAAAGAGATTGGCTTCGTATTTCAGACATTTAACCTATTGCCCCGATTGTCTGCTCTTGATAATGTAGCCTTGCCATTAGTCTATGGAGGTGTTAATAAATCTACCCGCCTGGATAGAGCTAGAGAAGTACTAGATGCGGTAGGACTTGGTGACCGAGTAGATCATAAGCCTAATGAGTTGTCAGGAGGGCAGCGCCAGCGGGTAGCAATAGCTCGTGCTCTTGTAAATAATCCTTCTATCATACTGGCAGATGAACCGACGGGTAATTTGGATACCAAAACGTCTATAGAGATTATGGGGATTTTCGAAAAGATTCATCAAAATGGTAATACCGTTATTCTCGTCACTCATGAACCGGATATTGCCGAACACTGTCATCGCATAGTACGTCTACGTGATGGAGTAGTAGAAACAGACATTCGTAATGATCATGTCATTACAGTTGATGATCCTACACATAGATATAAACAGGAACTTAAGTAATCAGTTTTCCAGTATTCAGTATTCAGTATTCAGTATTCCAGTATCCAGTATTCCAGTAATCAGTTCTCAGTGTTTTAGTGTTCAATAAGTAATGGGCAGTATTCAGTGCTTAGGATTTCAGCAGCTAAGATGCCAATAGATAATGATTTGGTAACTTTTATTCTCAATAGAATATTTCTATATCTGAATAATCTCCTAAATATAGCGTACTAGCTATTTCTCCGATCACCAGGCACTCCTTATTTGATCGCAATAATCATATAACAGCATCACCAAAAGTCCGAAACACACATTCGATAAATTGCTTACCTCTAAACTTCTTTAACCCCTCTAAACCTTCCTAAACCATAAAACCGAAATACCACATTTCATCAAGCACCAGTGTAAACTCAAGTTAAAGTGCAAATCGCAAGATTAACTTAAAATATTTTCAATTGCCTTACATCACCACATCACCACCTCCCTTCATCGCCGCATTGCTCAATCTATACAACACGCGTGCACCTACATTAGCATCCCATTCATTACCTATACCAGCTACTTCACACAAATCGAAACCTATTATTTTTCTTCCTGAGTTGACTACCGCATGAATTAAGAAAATGGCTTCTTCAAAATCCAACCCACCAGGAACGGGAGTGCCAGTGCCAGGACAGAGGTTTGGTTGTAAGCCGTCTATATCAAAGCTGATATATACATTTTGAGGTAAGGTGCTGATAATCTGATTTACTATTTGTAAATAGGTTTTGCCTTCGAAAATCGCTCTTTTTATTTCATGATTGAAGAAAGTAGTTGTACGCCCGCTAGTATTGGCAACAGCCACCTCCTCTTCACAATAATCGCGAATTCCTACCTGAGTTAGTTGACTAATAGCTGGAATTTGAAGCGCATTATAAAAAATAGATGCATGAGAATAAGTGAAACCTTCATAGGCCTTTCGAAGGTCCATATGGGCATCTATCTGAAGTATTCCAAAATGGTCATAACGTTCGGCTAAGGCTTCTAGTAAACCAAGTGGACTGCTATGTTCTCCACCTACAATACCAACTTTTTTTCCACTGTCAAGAATAGCCAGACATTCTTTTTTTACCCAGCTCTTAAGCTTGTTGCATTCGGCATTAATGGTCGTCAGGCATTCAAGCATTTGAGCGTTTTCTTCGATTTGGCCTCCTTGCTCAAGAAAATCTATATAAGTAATAGCTTGCTGTCTAAGTTGTTGGTTTTTAAATAAATATTCTGTGGATGGTTTACGGAAATAAAGGCCCAATTGCCAGGCATCTGGAACATCGGGGTCTAAAAGATCTAATTGAGAAGATGCTTCCAGTATATTTTCGGGAGCAGTTGCGGTACCATCTGAATAAGAGACTGTTACATCCCAGGGGACGGGCATAAGTATCAGCTGGGCGTCTTCTTCTTCAAAAGGAAGGCCTATAAAATGACCATTCTTTAGGCCAACACCATTTGGATCGAAGTTTTTAATTTTTTCTTCTTTACTCATATCGTATATTCAATGATGTATTTACATTTGCCAAAAATAACAATCATCCTTTTGGGATTAGTACTAAAATGTTTACTCTATGTCTAAAGTTATGATAATTGGAGCCGGAGGAGTAGGTCGTGTAGTTACTTACAAATGTGCCATGAATCCGGATGTTTTTTCTGAAATTATGCTTGCAAGCCGCACAAAGTCAAAATGTGATGTAATTGTGGCGGATGCCAAGCGTGATACCGGGCATACTAATATGCATACGGCTGCGGTAGATGCAGAAAATGTACCCGAATTGGTGGCTTTACTAAAGGAGTTTCAACCTGAACTGGTAATCCATGTAGCCTTACCTTATCAGGATTTGACGATTATGGATGCTTGTCTGGAAGCTGGTGTACATTATCTCGATACCGCTAATTATGAACCTAAAGATGAGGCAAAATTTGAATATAGCTGGCAATGGGCCTATCAGGATCGGTTTAAAGAAGCTGGACTAACGGCTATTTTGGGTTGTGGTTTTGATCCAGGTGTAACAAGCATTTTTACAGCTAGAGCAGCTAAGCACCATTTCGATGAAATGCACTATCTGGATATAGTTGATTGTAATGCCGGAGATCATGGTAAAGCTTTTGCAACTAACTTTAACCCGGAAATCAATATTCGGGAGGTTACTCAAAAAGGGCGTTATTATGAAAATGGTGAATGGGTAGAAACAGAACCACATGAGATTGGACAGATGTTGAGCTATCCCAATATTGGCCCTCGCAAGTCTTATGTGATTTATCATGAAGAGCTGGAGTCGCTGGTCAAGAATTATCCTACACTAAAACGTGCTCGTTTTTGGATGACTTTTGGTGATGAATACCTTACTCATCTACGAGTCATTCAGAATATAGGTATGGCAGGTATTGAGCCTGTAAAATTTAAGGGAATAGATATTGTACCATTAGAATTTCTAAAGGCAGTATTGCCTGATCCTGGAGAACTTGGAGAAAATTATGAAGGAGAAACTAGTATAGGTTGCCGTATCAAAGGAATCAAAGATGGTAAAGAAAAGACCTATTACATATGGAATAATTGTAGCCATGAAGCTGCCTATAAAGAAACAGGTGCTCAGGGGGTTTCTTATACTACAGGTGTACCAGCTATGCTTGGTGCTAAAATGTTGCTTACTGGCAAATGGTCTGGTGCAGGCGTCTTTAATGTAGAAGAGTTTAATCCTGATCCATTCCTGGAAGAATTGGGAGCACAGGGACTTTCCTGGCAGGAAGAAATAGGAGGAGATCTGGAAGTGTAGATCATTTATGTGCCTGAAGAATAGATAAACTCATAGTTTTATTTTACCGGGTGCTATTCTTTGTTAGCACTCGGTATAAGTCAAGTTAACAAATGATAGATTATTCAAAAGTTCCCTCACCTTCTTATGTGCTGGATGAATCTTTGCTTAGGAAAAACCTGGAACTGATTAAAAGCGTTCAGGATGCTGCGGATGTATCGATCATTCTGGCACTAAAAGGCTTTGCGATGTGGAGCGTTTTTCCATTGGTAAAAGAGTATTTGAAAGGGGCGACTGCCAGTTCTCTTCATGAAGCACGTTTGATATATGAGGAAATGGGCATTCAGGCACATACTTATTCACCAGCTTATTTGCCAGAAGAGTTTGATGAGTTGATGCGATATAGTAGCCATATAACTTTTAATTCATTAAGCCAGTATGCTTTATATAAGGATAAATTGACAAAGGCTGGGCATAAAATATCGGCAGGCTTAAGAGTTAATCCGGAGTATTCCGAGGTCGAAGTTGATTTGTATAATCCTGCAGCCAGGGGATCTCGACTGGGAATTGCTCCCGATTTGCTTGATGATCATTTGCCGGAAGGCATAGAAGGTTTACACTTTCATACCCTTTGTGAATCTTCTTCTTATGATTTAGAAAAAGTATTGACTGCTTTTGAAAAGCATTTTGGCAGGTTTTTTCCTCACCTAAAGTGGGTGAATTTTGGGGGTGGGCATCTGATGACCCGGAAAGGATATGATATCAATCACCTGATTCAGTTACTAAAGGATTTTCGTACCCGAACGGGCTTAGAAGTAATTCTGGAGCCAGGTAGTGCTATTGCCTGGGAAACAGGAGATTTGCTTACTACAGTGCTTGATATTGTCCATAATCGAGCTATTTCAACAGCCATATTAGATGTTTCATTTACTGCTCATATGCCCGATACTTTAGAAATGCCCTATTTGCCTAAGATTGAGGATACGCTGGCAAAAGAGGAGGGAGAATACGAATACCGGATGGGAGGTATAAGCTGCTTGGCTGGTGATTTTAAAGAAGGATATAGTTTTGACAAGCCATTGCTTGTTGGCCAGCAACTGGTGTTTAAGGATATGATTCATTATACCATGGTGAAAACAACTACCTTTAATGGAGTCAAGCACCCTAGCATCTGTATCTGGCAGGAAAATAACACCCTGAAAATATTGAGGGCGTTTGAATATGAGGATTTTAAAAATCGCTTGTCATAAATGCTAATCAAAGAAGCTTATCAGTATATAAAAGGTATCCTGACTCCAATATATGGAGAAGGAGAAGCGAATAGTATCACCCGTATACTAATGGAAGACGCTTTTGGTTATACTAACCCTGCAAGAGACGGGCAATTCCCTAAAGATAAAGTGCCCTTACTAGAGGCATTTCTGAAGCGATTAGAGCAATCTGAACCGATACAATATGTATTAGGCCAGGCAGATTTTTACGGGCTAAAGTTTCATGTAAATCAAGATGTATTAATACCTCGTCAGGAAACAGAAGAATTGGTCTACTGGATATTG
Source organism: Chitinophagales bacterium (assembly GCA_022360175.1). Lineage (GTDB taxonomy): Bacteria > Bacteroidota > Bacteroidia > Chitinophagales > Saprospiraceae > JAKSDI01. The sequence goes on along the minus strand of JAKSDI010000078.1, from coordinate 14,771 downwards.
GAAAATCATCCTTCTAAGCAATCTCTGAATGTATTGGATATAGGTACGGGGAGTGGATGTATACCTATTACACTAAAAAAACATCGTCCGGATTGGGCTATCACTGGCGTAGATGTGAGTATAGGAGCACTGGAGATAGCACAACAAAATGCAGATAGAAATGGGGTAGAAGTAGCCTTTCGGCAAATGGATGTTTTAGGTGTGGAAAGCCTTTCGGCAAATTGGGATATCATAGTGAGTAACCCTCCATATATTCCTCTTGATGAATCTCGCCTGATGCCCAAAAATGTGTTAAAGTATGAACCCAGGCTTGCTTTGTTCGTTGAAAATGAGGATTCGCTTTTATTTTATCGAAAAATTGCTGATCTTTCATTAAATGCGCTTTCAGAAAATGGCCGCTTGTATTTCGAGTTAAATGAATACAATGCAGAAGAAGTAAAAGCAATGCTTTTGGAAAAAGGTTATCGAACGGTAGAAATACAAATAGACATTAATGGTAAGCAAAGAATGATAAGCGCTCAAAGATAAGCTTATGCAAAACGTATCAATTTTTTCTTTGGAGGAAAGAGTGATTAAGCAAAAAAGGCCTTTACCATTTCGATTAACGTATTATTGAGTTGTTCAATGGCCAATGGTAGATTCCAGTTATCTCTATTGCGGGCTTCTACATAATTGGAAATGCTACGAATCTCTAAGAAAGGTATTCCCTTACTCAGACAAGCATAAAAGAAAGCTGCACCTTCCATTGATTCTACTTGAGCATCGGGATATTTTTTGACAAGCAGCTCAATAGAGGTGGTATTGCCATGTACCTTATTAACGCTTATACCATTAACTTTTGTCAGAAAGTTAAATGCACTACTACCCTGATTGACTAATTGTCCATTTTTGAAAGGAGGTTGATTCGGATCGATCAATCCCATTTGATGCACATCTGTAAAGCTTCCATCTTTTTCCTCTACACCCAAATCAGCAAATCGTTCATTAACAACTTGTACGACTTCCCCTATAGCCAGGTCTTTCGATATAGCCCCTGCTATCCCGGTATTAATAGCCAATTGCCATTCATCTATACCCAACACATTGCCAAGTGCAAAAGCCGTTAATGGCAGCCCAACACCTGTAATAAGAAGTGTTACCTGAATTTCTCCTTTCTGATAGCGGAATGCTTCCGTTTTTATAAAATTCTCTTCCAGGTAAGTAGTTAAGGGAGCTATTTCAAAAGGAGTAGCAGCGACTATTAATAAATTCATTAATCTTTATTTTTGGAGCTTCCAAAAGGAAATACAATACCAGCAGCAGGGGTAAAACCTAATACTTCATGATAAGAAGATGCGATATCTAGTGCCAGGCCATTTTCGAGTTGATATGCCAGTCCAAAACTTAAATTGACTGGTTGTGTGGCAGCGCCAATACGCATTTTTAATGCTTTTGCCAATTCGTATTCTAATCCTAATTTGGTACGCACCGGGTAGTCTATATCTTTTTCTACTTCGGCTAAAATATTCAATTTGTCAGATACTAAATATTGCAGTCCAAGTTTATAAACAGAAGGAAGATATTCATCTGTAGCTAGTTCTATTCTTGCAGGGCTGTATAGATGAAATCCTAGTCGTAATTGTGGCAACAACTGAGCAAGCATGCCCAGCTCAAAAGTAATATTCGTTTTATTACCATACTCTGGAATACGAGTATTTAGTACCAATACCTGAGCCCCAATAGAAAAGTTATCCATTAGCTTTCGAGCATATGCCAGGCCTGCACGTTGCTCATTGTAGTCTTCAAAACCAAAATAATTGAGCGACAAGCCAAAAGTGCCTGAATTGGTTGGAAGTGCAGCACCAGCAGAAATACTTTGCAACTCACTAATGAAGAATCGTTGTTCAGCAAAAGCCGTAGCCGTAAAATGATCCAGCATTGCCAGGCCTGCCTGATTGCTGAAAAGACTATTAATATCAGTATAAGTTACTCCTGTATATCCCATTGCAATGGAACGAGCGCCACCTATGGGAGGAGCACCGTTTTGAGAATTAGCAACATTACTAAATAAAAATGAGAATACAGTTAAGCAGCAAATGGTAATGAGGTGCTTCATGGAGACGCAATTTGCTCGCAAAATAGGAAAAAAGTATTATAGTATTACCGATCTCCAAAATAGTATCTCCGATCTCCAGATTGTTGTAATTAAACTACCCGATCTGGAGTTCGGAGATACGATCTGGAGATCGGTAGTACGTTAGTCTACCCATTCAGTTAGGAAAACATTGGTATCTCTTGAACCGCCATTATTACGATTAGAGGAAAATACCAAATATTTGCCATCAGGCGAAAACATAGGGAACGCATCAAATACGTTATCGAAGGTAATTTGCTTCAACCCTGTACCATCTACATTGATAGAGAATATGTTGAACTGGCGACCACTGTTGGTGTGATGATTTGTAGAAAATAGAAGAGATTCTCCAGAAGGATGGAAATAAGGGGCCCAGTTAGCTCCTCCCAAATCTGTGATCTGTTGCATATCAGAGCCGTCTACATTACAAACAAATATTTCCATATCGGAAGGTTGTACTACTCCCTGAGTGAGGAGATCTTTATATGTTTTCTGTTCTTCTTCTGTTTGTGGACGAGAAGCACGGAAAATTAGCTTTTTGCTATCAGGAGAGAAAAATGCACCACCATCGTAACCTAATTCGTCCGTTACCTGCTGAATATTAGTTCCGTCAATATTCATTGTCCATAATTCAAGATCACCAGAGCGGGTAGAAGTAAATACGATTTTCTGCCCATCTGGAGATACTGTCGCCTCAGCATCATATCCTTCTCCAGTTGTTAACTGTTTTACGATGTTTCCCTGCAAGTCTGCCACGAAAATATCATAACCTTCATAAATAGGCCATACATATTTTCCACCTACCACATGCGGTGTTTCGGGGCAAGCTTCATCTGCTAAATGAGTAGAAGCATATAGCACCAGCGAATCACCTGGCATATAATAAGAACAGGTGGTTCTACCTTTACCAGTACTGACCATAGGTGGCATTTCTCCTGTGTATCCACTAATCGGCATGGTGAATATCTGATCACATTCCACTCCCCATTTGTTATAGTCTGATTGGAATACTAGTTGGCTATTATCGAAGCTGAAATATGCTTCTGCATTATTACCACCAAATGTTAGCTGGCGGAAATTTTTCAGATGTTCTTCTCCATCGTATCGGAGACTATCTACCTGCTCTTCGGTAGCTTCCGGTTTTTCGTTTTCAGTATTTGATTCAGATTGCGTACTATTTTGACAGCTGGCAAGTAGTACAACAGAAAATACAACAGAAAAAATTGAACGTAAATTCATCGACTTGTTTTTTCTGCAAATATACTCTCTCGTCTGTATTACTCAACGGACTTGAGCTGTTATATTATCGTCAAAATATAAACACCTCTAAAAGTCCGGATCCACACTTCCATTAACATCCCCAATTTTGATACCTGTAAACTGGATATTGGGGGGCTCTGTTGGGTTGAGCGGAATTATGGTTGCAGTTCCGTTATACACTTCATTATACGGCTTGGTAGGATTATTGAATATATAATTACTATCAACAAAAATCCAAGGCGGTTGATTGCTTAATTCTGTATCAAAATTTAGGATTAATCGGCGAAGCCAGATAATATCAAGTGTAGTTATTTTACTGTTGCGGTCAGCATCGGCTGCAATTAATTGTAGGGGAGAAGTGAAAGTATCTACTCCTAGTATATGCTGACTAATCATAATAAGGTCAGAAGTACTCAAGCCATTTAAATAGCTGTCGTTATCCTTATTTGCCGTAAGGCTATAAGATTGATCTGTAGCCAATAAAGAAGAAAAAGAGAAATTGCCGTCAATATCAGTAATAGGATTGATATTATCTATATTATCAATAGTAATTTCGACTTCATAAACTCCAGTATCAGACATCGTTTGTACATGTCCGTTAGCGGTATAGTTGACAAAGGGCATTACTGCTCCTGTTGCAGCAATAGCCGTACTAACAGAATCAAGGGTAGCCTGTGAGTTAGGACCACGGGGGTCAAAATTTACAGTGCCATCTGGAGCAATAACTACAAAGGTAGGGGTGCCTAAAAAAAGACCATAAGTGCCACCAATATAGGGTTGAATTGCCTGGAGACTACCTCCATCTGAACCTGCACCAGGATAAGTTAAGCCATGATTCATTTTATAGTTGGCAACCATTGTATTTACATCCGCTGATTTATCACTAAGGCTTATAAATTCTACATCATTATTGCCTCCTCCCCAACTTTGATACAGGGTTTCGGTTTGAGAGGCAATGGCATTACATGGTGGACACCAGGTGAAGAATATTTTGAGCACTACCGTTTTACCTTGATCCAATAAATCTGGGTACAACTGAATTTGCTCCCCCTGAGTATCCGTAATTGTGAAATCAGGAGCTGGTTGTGCCAAAACAAAGTTTGATGAAAATAGTATGCTAAGAATATAAATCACTCGTCTCATAGGGTTATGTTTGAACGCAAAATACGGATATTATCCTTTTATGAAAGGTAAATACTCTATTCCCTGAGGCGTTTCGATTTTTAGAAGGTAATATCCATTTTGGTATAAATTGGTATGAATGTTTATATCGTGCTGCCCATGCGAATGAAAATCCTGGTAAAGTGGAGCGATAAATCTCATCTGATAATCATATAGGCCGATATTAACTATACCAGATTTTTTTAAGTCCAGTTTTAATACCCCCATTCCAGGAAAAGGGATAGGACTTAAAGATGTTGGAGAAACATTTTTTTCCCACTCCTCCGTATTTGTATGAACCTCATATGGTTCGTACTCCTCAAGAGGGATCATCGGTTGGCAACCTTCTATTTCTACACGCCATTCGGGAGCTCCTTCAGAATAGGGCCATATATCCCAAGTTGTATTTTTGTTAGGACAAATTATGGACATAGTGGGAAAACCATAAAAGTTAAAAACATCTGAAAATGCTTCAATTGCTTCTTCACCATCGCCGTCAATTCCGACAATGACTGCATTATTGTTTAAAGCATCCGAATAATTTGTCAATTCTTCGTTGTTGTCACGATCACTAATATACCAGAGTAGTATATTTTGATCAGTATAGTCTTCAACGATTTGATTGATTTCGGGTAGTGCTTCATTGCAAGGTTGACAATCTATAAAAGAGAAGTCAAGGAAAATGATGAACCCTTGTTCTAAGGCATGGTGCAATTGATGCTTATTGCCTCTGATATCTGTGACGCTTATATCTGGAGGTATTTGAGCGTATACAGATTGTAATAATAATTGAGATAAGAGCAATAGGGTGATCATCTTTTTCATACCTCATGTCTTTGTAAGAAGTTGCTAAAGTTTATGTTGATAATCTAAAGTCGGCGTAGAAGGGGTATATTTGAGATGCGAACTAAGGGTAGTATAAGACGATAATTTTATCGTTCGCACAAGTATCATTTTATTACATTTTCATAAAATGAAAATGTTGGAAGTATATCTTTAGACAGCTTCGTAATAAAATATTAGCCAAAATAAGAAAAAGTGCGATAAATATTGGAAAACAGCTATTATAAAATGAACGCAAAAATTCGTCAGGAAACTCAAAATGATCACAAAGTTGTTTTTGAATTGCTTAAACAAGCCTTTGCAAACGAAGCATATAGTGACCATTCAGAACAATTTCTGGTTGAACGATTGAGGAAATCAGAAGCATTTATTCCCAGCTTGTCTATGGTAGCAGAATTGGATAATAGGGTAGTGGGCTATATACTGTTAACTAAAATTCAAATAAAAAACGAGCAGGAATCATTTGACTCCTTAGCTTTAGCACCTGTAGCGGTACTGCCTGAATATCAGGGGAATGGAATTGGCGGCTTATTGATTACTGAAGCTCATGAACAGGCTCGTGCTATGGGATTCCAATCTATTGTACTATTAGGCCATCAGCATTATTACCCGCGTTTCGGTTATAAACCTACGAGTGAGTATGGTATAAAACTACCGTTTGAGGCTCCGGAAGAAAACTGTATGGTTTTAGAGTTGTTAGAAGGAGGATTGAACGGAGTAAGTGGAACTGTTGTATATGCCAAAGAATTTGGTGTGTAAGTCTACTTAGTGATTATGCTTTTTGAACAAATCTAAATGAAGAAAGTACCGAATATTATAAATCAAAAGTTAGAAAAAAGATTTAAGCAGCATTCTTTCCGCATCCTTAAAGAGCAAAACGATCAACTTGTTGATTTTTCTTCCAATGATTATCTCGGATTTTCTAAATCCAGGGTGATTTATGACAAAGCTCACCAACTCGTTTTAGAAGAAGATCAAGCTTGGAATGGTTCAACTGGTTCTCGGCTGCTGACGGGAAATCACCACTTCTATATACAACTCGAACAACAACTTGCGGAATTTCATCAGGCAGAAGCTGCCCTGGTTTTTAATTCTGGTTATGACGCTAATATAGGCCTACTATCAGCTATTCTTCAACGAAATGATATTGTTATTTGTGATGAATATGCCCATGCTTCTATACGAGATGGTATCCAAATAGCCAGGACAAAGAATTACAAATTCAAGCATAACGATTTAGAAGATTTAAAAAAGAAAATCCGCCATAGCCGACTTCAGAACAAAGGCTCAATTTATATCATTACGGAGAGTATTTTTTCAATGGATGGTGATAGCCCTGATCTACTTGAGCTAGTCAATATTGCAGAAAAGAACGATGCTTTTCTAATTATAGATGAAGCACATGCCACAGGAGTTATTGGAAAAAATGGGGAAGGTTTAGTGCAAAAAATGGACTTATCTGATAGGGTGTTTGCCAGAATTCACACTTTTGGTAAAGCTCTGGGAACGCACGGAGCAGTTGTTTTAGGTTCAAAAAGGTTAATTGAATATTTAACTAATTTTTCGCGAACATTTATTTACACCACAGCCTTACCACCACATTCAGTGGCCACTATTTTGTCCGCTTATGAAGAAATGAAACAGACGCAGGCAATTCAGGATTTGTACCGAAACATTCAATTGTTTAAAACACAAATAGTTAATAATCAATTGAAATCCATTTTTATTGAAAGTAATTCTGCCATCCAATCCTGCATTATTCCGGGCAACAAAAGGGTAAAAACAATTGCGAAAGCCCTATACGATGCTGGTTTTGATGTAAAACCTATCCTGGCACCTACTGTACCTGAAAACAAAGAACGGTTAAGGTTTTGCCTGCATAGCTTTAATACAGAAAATAGCATTAATATTGCGCTCCATTTTCTTTCGGAATGGATAAACAAGAATTAGTATCTGAAGTTTATAAAGACAAGCTATAGGCTTTAACGGAATCATTTGAAAGTGCAGGAAGTAGTTTCTATTACAAGTATATCGTCAGTCTCACCACTTGGGACAAATTTGGAAGCAGCAAAAGCCCAATACAAGCAGCAGAACCACTGTTTTAAGGAAATTGAAATAGATGGAGGAAGCTTGTATGCAGCCCCTTTAACCCCTGAAGGAAAAGCAGCGATAACATCATTAAAACTTTCCAATAATAAGTATCAGCATCTTGATGATACGGTGCTATTTGCTATATATGCTGCCCGGAATGCGCTTAAAAATGCTGATTGGAGGGAGGAAGGTACTTTTGGAATTAATATAGGTTCTTCGCGTGGAGCAACTATTCTTTTTGAAAAGAAACACCAATCTTTTTTAGAAAAAAATGAAGTAGATACATTGGCTTCTCCGACTACTACTTTGGGAAATATTTCCTCCTGGGTAGCACATGATTTACAAAATGATGGAATAGCTATTAGCCATTCTATTACCTGCTCAACGGGACTTCATAGTCTGTTAAATGGAATAGCCTGGATAAAAAGCGGGATGGCTTCCAGGTTTTTAGTAGGGGCAAGTGAAGCTGCTTTGACAGCATTCACTTTTGCTCAAATGCGTACACTCAGAATCTACAGCCAAAGTAAATGTGCATATCCTTGTCGCCCTTTAGATTTTACCAAAAAATCAAATTCTATGATTCTTGGTGAGGCGGCTTCGGTCATTTGTCTTGAAGGAGGAAGAAAAGAAAGTGCGCTGGCAGTGATAGAAGGTATAGGTTATGCTACCGAAATATTGAAACACAATACTTCCATTTCTGCAAATGGGCAGTGTTTTCAAAAGTCCATGAAAATGGCAGTGGCTTCCACCAATTTACAGGAAGTTGATTTAATCATTATGCACGCTCCAGGTACCGTAAAAGGGGACCTGGCAGAAATGAATGCTATCAAAAACGTATTTGGAGATGAGCCGCCTGTCGTTTGCTCCAATAAATGGAAGGTAGGACATACTTTTGCAAGTTCGGGAATGTTGAGTATTGAATGGGCAATATTACTTTTTCAAAATCCGGAATTGATTCAAATGCCCTATTTAACAAATCAAAGAGTACCTGAAAAAATAAAGAAAATATTGGTAAATGCAGTTGGCTTTGGTGGCAATGCTGTTTCTGTTTTGCTAACTGCGGATAAACGAGAATAAATTAAAATAAGCAATAAGGCTTGGGTAAGTATTCATTATTACATAGTGATAAATTCTATAAAAAACCTACCTTTGCGCCACATTTTGAAAAGATGCAAAAAGTTGTATTCCAAGACTTAGGCTTGATATCATACGCCAAAGCGTGGGAATATCAAGAGGAGCGGTTAAAAGAACTGGTTGACCGCAAGTTAAGTAATCGTAAATTGCCTGCAGAAGATCAACTTCCACAGACACACTATCTGTTGTTTTGCGAGCACCCTCCCGTTTATACTTTAGGAAAGAGTGGTTCATTGGATCATCTATTGTTGAATGAACAAGAGTTGGAGGAACAAGGCTTTGAATTTTTTAAAATTAATCGTGGAGGAGATATTACCTATCATGGACCGGGGCAAATCGTAGGATATCCCATTTTTGATCTGGATGGTTTCTTTACCGATGTACACAAATATGTACGCTATTTAGAGGAAGCAATTATTAGGACCATAGCTCATTATGGCTTAAAAGGTATACGCGAAGAAGGTTATACTGGCGTTTGGTTGGCTGGCAATGAGCAGCAGCCTAAACGTAAAATATGTGCTATAGGTGTACATTTGAAAAGGTGGGTAACTATGCATGGTTTTGCATTCAATGTACAAACCCAGCTAGGTCATTTTAAAAATATCATTCCTTGCGGGATCGAAGAAGATGATAAAGATGTTACATCTCTGGAACAAGAATTAGGGAGAAAAGTACCGATTGAAGAAGTGAGGCAAATATTAAAGGGACACTTTGCGGAATTATTTGGTTACGAATATGTTGTGAGTTATGAAAAGTGATATAAAAAACTTGAAAGTACAGGATATAGCGATTGCCATCGTTCCCAGGAAGGATGTAAATCAGGATGAGGCCTTATGGGATTCCTATATCCTTAATCTCAAGGAAGAACCAATCACCAATGTTCTGATCAACTCTCGGGGCTATGGAGAGATGGATGGTGAAAAAGTAAAGACTACTATCTTGCGTCACTTTTTTGAAGAGATAGGGCCGCTACAAGTTGTTAAAATCGAACCAATACAAACTAAACTCTTTAATCTTACCAATGAATATTGGGTTAGCTTTGTACATCAAGACTATATGTACGACAAGAAGTATGTTTTTGTAACTGGGAGTATCACTGAAGATAATTTCACCACAATTCCTTTCATTAATATGAAGGGAGTTATGATAAGATAAAAATAATCAATGAGCAAATCGCTTAAGCCAAAAAAGGTATCCGAGTCTAAAACTGTAATGACCGAGATGGTAATGCCTAATGATACTAATCCAATGGGCAATTTGATGGGAGGTAATCTTCTTCGCTGGATGGATATTGCTTCAGGCATTTGCGCTGGAAAGCATTGCGAAAAACATGTCGTTACAGCATCTGTTGATCATGTTTCCTTTCAAAAGCCTATCAGAAATGGAGATGTAGTAACTTTAGAAGCTACCGTTACAAGGGCTTTTCGGACTTCAGTAGAAGTTTATGTAGAAGTATTTGCAAATGATATAAAAGGAGGCAATGCTCGTCGATGTAATCATGCCTATTATACTTTTGTTGGCCTTGATGATAATAATGGTAAACCGGTTCCTATTTCACCTGTACTCCCTCTCACAGAAATTGAGCAGCAGCGTTTTGATAGTGCGCCCCGTAGGCGAGAATTACGCCTAATGCTAAGCGGACGTATGAAGCCAGAACACTCAGTTGAATTAAAGTCTCTTTTTGCGGAGTAACTTCAAGTTCTTATACTCATTGCCGCGAAGGCGTCAATTTGCCCTATATTGCTTGCAGTATAGTTTTCTCATATTTAATTATTTTAGCAGTTTATAGTCAATGAAATTGTTTAACGTTTTCTGCTGAAGGCACTTTTGATAGGCCAGTAAGGATCACGAAGTAACCGCAAAGCGAAACTTTAGATAATTTTAGTAAAAATTTTCTTGGAAAACTTCTCTTACAAGACAAGTCATGCTTATGCTCTGATTTACAAGGCTTACTCTACTTCAATTGTAAGAAAAGCATCTAGGAATCCGTAAAAAAGATAATATGAGAATTGGTATTTTGTTTGCATTTGCAACACTACTCAGCTTATTTGCTTGTCAGCAAACTTCTCCAGAACCTGCACCCGAACAGTATGTTCCTGCAGAAGATTATTTCCTTAAACGTAATTATCCTGATAATACGTTTAGCGTAAAAGCATTGACCCGAGGTTTGAAACAAGCCCGTGAAGGACTCCAGTTTCGTTCTGGATTTACTGGTTTTCAAACAGAATGGGAGGTCAGAGGCCCAGCAAACATTGGAGCAAGAATCAATACCGTTGCTGTGCATCCAGAAAATGAAGACATCATTTTTGCTGGCTTTGCCCGGGGCGGTTTATGGCGTACAACAGATGGCGGTGACAACTGGGAGCCCGTATTTGATGAACAGCTATTTCTTGCAATTGGGGATATTGAATTTGATGCTTCCAATCCGGATGTAATATACGTAGGTACGGGAGATCCTAATATCAGTAGCCATCCAGGCATAGGAAATGGTGTTTATAAAAGTGAAGATGGTGGAGACACCTGGGAGCACCTGGGCCTGGAACCTCAATGCATCATTGCTCGGGTAATTGTACATCCGGAAAATTCTGATATCATTTTTGCGGGAGCAATGGGTTTACCATTTGAACGCAACACCGAACGAGGTTTATACCGCTCACAAGATGGCGGTGAAACCTGGGAGCAGGTACATTTTATCAGTGATCAGGCAGGTGTTATTGACCTTGCTATGCATCCAACTAATCCCGATATAATATATGCAGCAGGATGGGATCGTATCCGTAATAATACAGAATCTACAATTACAGGATCGGGCGCTAAAGTATATCGATCTATGGATGGAGGAGATAACTGGCAGTTGCTTAATCAGGGACTTCCTCAGCAGGTAATTGGTAGAATAGGCCTGGCAGTATCTCCAGATGAGCCTGATGTAGTATATGCTCAATACGTAGGCACAGATAGTGAATTTTATGATGTTTTCCGATCTAATGATATGGGAAGTACCTGGAATTCTACCGGAGCAGTAGGTGATTTGCCTGGTTTAGGTGGCTTTGGATGGTACTTTGGTAAAATTAGAGTCAATCCACTGGATGCAGATGACTTTTTTGTATTGGGAGTAGACCTTTGGCGCTCTATTGATGCAGGACAAACCTATTTTGAAGCTTCTCCTCCCTGGTTCACCTATGAGGTGCATGCTGATAAACATGATTTAGTATTTTTGCCTTCCGGCAATATTCTACTGGCTACAGATGGAGGCCTCTATAAAACAGATAACGGAACACAGGAGTGGGAAGATATAGAAAATATACCAACTACGCAGTTTTACCGCGTTGCCTACAATCCTCACAATCCGGCTTTCTATTATGGCGGTGCCCAGGATAATGGTACTACTGGTGGCCCTAGCCTGGATGTAGATTGGGATCGTATTCGTGGAGGAGATGGCTTCCAGCCTGCTTTCCGGCCAGATATGAGTAATGTGATGTATTCTGAAACCCAGCGTGGAGGGATTTCTTATTCTACTTCAGGTGGAAGCTTTTGGGATTCAGGTACAAATGGAATAGACCCTTCTGATCGAAGAGACTGGGATATGCCTTACTTCATCAGCCCGCATAATCCAGATGTCTTATATACAGGTACTTATCGTATGTATCGTTCGGATAATGGCGTTGCACCTTTTTGGGAACCAATTAGTGAAGACCTGAGTGATGGGGTGATACTGGCTGATCGCTATCATGTTATTACCTCCTTAGATGAATCTCCAGTCGAAGAGGGAGTATTATATAGTGGAACTGTAGATGCAAATGTGTGGCGTTCGGATGATGCGGGTGAAAACTGGATTAATATCTCTGCTGGTTTGCCAGAGCGTTATGTAACCAGTGTGAAAGGATCTCCATCGGATGCCAATATGGTATATGTGACACATTCCGGATACAAAGACAATGATTTCATCCCTCATATCCACCGTTCTGCTGATCGTGGAGAAAATTGGGAAGACATTTCCAGTAATCTACCAGAACTGGCGATTAATGATGTTTATATTTTACCAGAACATCAGGATTCAATACTCTTTGTAGCTACTGATGGTGGAGTATATGGTACTATGGATGCAGGCCAAAGCTGGGAACGCCTGGGCAACAATATGCCTTATATACCTGTTTACGACATGGACTGGAACGTAACATATAATGAACTGATAGCAGGTACTTTTGCACGTTCTATTATGAGTTACCCACTAGATTCTTTATTTGTTGCACCCGATTCAACTATCGTTGACATTGAGGAGCCTGTATCATTCGAAGAAAGCAATCCTTTAAATGTTTACCCATCTCCTGCTACGAATTGGATCAACTTAGAGTTTGAAAATAAAGAACCAGGACGGTCATATGAGATTGCTTTACTAGATGTTTCTGGACACTTGATCCACTATCAGAAAGGACATCAACAGGGTAAAGTAAATGAACGCCTTGATGTTTCATTGCTACCTGCTGGATGGTATCTTCTTAAAGTGAAAAGCAGGCATCAGGTGAATACTCAGTCGTTTATGATTCAATAAGCTAAATCTATTTTTAAGAAATAGAGCTATTTATAAAGCTATAAAATCCCATGTCAATTGTATTTGGCATGGGATTCTTTATTATGAAGTTGTTTAAGCTTTCGCTTTAAGGCTACTTCGTGCTCCTCACTGGTCTATTAAAAGCGCCTTTTAATCCACTTTTCGTTTTTTATTGCCTCGTAGTGCTGCTATGCGGCGATAAAATCCCGATAGCTCAATTGGGAAAAAATATTGCTTTCTCACCTACAGCAGAAAACTTTAGACAACTTCTATGTATATGCTAGTTGCAGTCGAGGTAATTATTTAGTCAGTCATAACCTTTTGCGTGAAAAAGTTGGTAGATAATCCGAAAGCATTGGCGAAAGCCAATATTAACTCCTTTTTTAACTCCAGCTTGTGGAACCAGATGCTAAAAATTAGTGGAACTTTTTTTGAGTAGAAATATAAAAGAAAACATCCCAAGCTTTAGCATTTCGCTAAAACCTGGGATGTCTCTTTTGCTTTATTCTTCTCCCATTAAGGAAGTGAAGTTTAAGCTATCTTATCTTGCCAAAGTTACATTACCCTGGAATTCTCCTGCGGATTCACCGCCCAGATACGCTATTTTGATAGAATAGAAGTAAACTTCTATTGGCTGTGGTTTACCATTAAAGGTACCATCCCAACCCGTATCAGGAGTATCATTATCATAGACCAACTGTCCCCAGCGGTTGTATACTTTGAATTCCATCACTTCCAATAGAGGCATGCTTTCTTCAGGAGTTATGTTGAAGAAATCATTCATTTCATCTCCGTTTGGAGTGAAGATATTAGGCACACCAAACATAGGAAGTAATACATTGATTATTGTATTTAGCGTTTCACTACATCCAGTAGGTGTTTCAATTACAACAGAATAGTTGAGATTTCCATCCTGGAGTATTTGTGTTTCAATGGTTGCCAGGCCTACTCCTGAAGTAATTAGAGTAGTGTCAAGGTACCAGCTGAAAGTTAGGCCTTCTGTAATTGCAGTATTATATATAGCAGTCAGTTGTATATTATGACCAAGAAGGAATTGGTCATCGCTACCATCCAGATTGCTTACCTCAATGCCCGTAATATCAACTCCCTCTTCTACCGTTACGGTATAAGAATCAGTAATGGTTTCGCAACCTCCTGCGGAAGTATAATTGAGTACATAGGTTGTTGTTTCTTCTGGAGCTACTATAATTGAATCTCCCGTGAAGGTATCGGTACCGTTTTCAACCGTCCAGTTGAAACTGTCTTCAGAAGAACCTCCTGTTACATTAGCAACCAGGGATATCTCATCACCTGAACAAACAAGCCCGGTAGGGCCCACTATGTCTAAGCTAACAGAACCAATCACCTCGACAAGAACACTTGCTTCTATATCATTACAAATACCATTAGAAGCACTAAGGGTATAAGTAGATGTTTGTGCAGGTGTTACTACTGGCTCTGGATTATTGATGTCTGTGAAATTTGGATCATCAGAAGTCCATGTATAAGCAGACATGTTATCGGAAGCAAAGTTGAGCTGTACGGATTCGCCAAGGCAAATGATCGTATCCTCAGCAATGCCAACTACTGGTAGTGGAAGTACTTCGATAAATATCTCAT
>JAKSDI010000132.1 GCA_022360175.1 Chitinophagales bacterium | reverse complement strand
TCGGCTTTTAGGACAATATGTTTCTATTTCCTTTTTAGGCATAATAATCTTATTGATTTCTGTAATGTAAGAATGGATAGGAACTTATGGAGTTGGGACGTATTAAAAAAGCAGTGGCCTCATTGATGTTTATTGAAGATGCCTTCACCTGATTACAGGAACAAACTCATATATCATTCAACACTTCAGAGAATGATATACGAGTTTATTTTTAGGCGTTTTCAGATGGTGAACCGCTCGTTTAAACCTGAAACGCTTCTGGAATTAAGAAGCACTCTGTTCTTTCAGCCATTTTAAAATTGCCTGATTTGTTTCTTCTGGCTTTTCCTGTTGAATCCAATGACCGCAATCCAGATTGACCACTTCTACATTGGGCACGAATTCTGTCAGTTTTTCAGATTGCGGAATTACATCCCGATCTCCATAAATCATGAGCGTGGGTTGTTGAATGATGGGATTCACTCCCGCTAGTAAATGCCAGTTGCGATCAAGGTTTCTGTACCAGTTTATACTGGCCGTAAATCCTGTTGATTCGAATGCGGAGACAAAAACAGCTAGTTCGTTGTCACTCATTAGAGGCTCACCAAGTGGTGATTCTGTTCTTGCAAGATTGATCATTGCCATACCTGGCTGAGGTACTTTGAGAGGTTCGTTTTTCCGGTATAGGTTACGAAGAAACTGAAATGTATTTTCTTCAAGCACGGCATCTGCGACACCTGGCTGCCGATTGAAGTGGACAAAATAATAATCGCTACCAAGTACATCTTCCATGAATTCAATCCAGGGCCTTTCCCCACGCTCCTGGTAGGGTAAACTCAGGTTGATTACCTTACTCACTCGGTTTGGATGTAATAAGGCCAACCCCCAAACGACCATTGCACCCCAATCATGACCGACAAAGATGGCATCTTTGTAACCGTAGTGATTGAGCAGTGCAACGAGGTCACCAGCCAAGTGTTTAATGTCATAATCGGTTACTTCGTTAGGACGGGATGAATTGCCATAGCCCCGTTGATTTGGGATGATCACATGATAGCCTGCTACAACAAGGGCGGGCACCTGATAGCGCCAGGAAAAGGCGTGCTCTGGCCAGCCGTGACAGAGTACAATAGGATTCCCTTTATTTTGTTGGCCTGCTTCAAAGACTTCCAGCTCTACACCATTGACTGAAATAAGAGTGGACTTGGGAAAATCGGTTGGATTAAACACGGAGTTTGTTACGTTTGTCATTTTTATGTGTTCTAAATAATTAATTGATACAAACGTATCCCAGGCAAATGACAACCCTATGGCAAGGGTTAGTGATAATTAATGGTATTGATCAAAATACTCTTGTAAAGTCATATTGTGTGGTTCAAAGTTTTCTGATAGCACTTCCATTTTTTGAATTCTGTCCAATCGAAAAAATCGAAATTCCTTACGCAAGCGACACCATGCAACCAAGTACCAATTTTCGGCACTCAATAATGCAAATGGCTCTATCAATCTGTTTGTTGTAACTCCCTCTTTATTAATATATTCTATTTTGACAAGCTTGTAGTTGGTCAATGCATTTTGCAAATCTGATAAATTATTACTGTTTCTTTCCTGATTTATGACTTCGTTAAATTGAGTCCTGTCTGCCAGTAAATTTGCTTTGTCTTTGGCATTATATTTTAGGATTGATTTGATTTTATCAATTGCTTCCGAATAATCTTTTATAAAAGAAGCATCTTTATTTTTCAATACTAACTGCTCTGCAAGTATTAAGGCATTTGCCTGTTTTTCGGTAAACATTATTGGAGGTATTTTATAACCTTCCATCAGCGCATACCCTTTTCCTTCCACAGTCAAAATAGGGACACCTGCCTTTTCCAATGCTTTTATATCTCGATAGATTGTCCTTTTACTAACTTGAAATTTTTGGGATAACTCAGAAGCTGTAACAATTCTCTTAGTCTGAAATCGAATTAAAATGGCTGTTAATCGAGACAGTCTATTTACTTCGGAATATTCCATTAATTATTTGATTGAAATGTTTAGAGCATGAACGTGTTTAAACTTATATAAAATCCCCCTCAGCCCTGTGGGCAGTTCCCCCGAGGAAGCACAGCACCTATACCCCTCCTAGAGGGGTCGGCTGAAAGCCGGGGGAGGAGTAAATATTAAAGTACTAAAAAAGTGATTTAATGTCCTGTTTTTTAGCGCCTAAAAAAGAAAAATTCAAACCACTTCCATGTTTGCTTTTGTCCATAACTAAACTTATTTTTTCCTTTCTAATTTCTCAATCTGATTTTTGGCGTTATCGTTTTTCGGGTTTAAGTTTAATGATTTTTGATAGTACTCGATTGCAAGGTCATTTTCTCCCAATTCCATACAGGCTTCAGCATAACTATCGTAAACATTAAAACTTTCAGGATAGAGTAGCATATTTACCTCAAATATATCTTTAGCCACTTTATTTTTTCCCTTCCCTAAAAAGCGATACCCTAAATTGTTTAAATTATTTTCATTGACAGCAGGATCATTTTCATCTTTCTCCATTAAAGATTTATAGGTTTTTAGTGCCTGATCCAAATCGCCACTGATTAGCATTTCCAGGGGTAGTCTTGTATCTTCTGAAATTTTACTATATGTAGATCTGGTTTCTAACGTACTTGAATTGATTACGTGCAAATTGATAGAATCATTCTCTACATTTTTTTTGAATTGAAAAAGCACATCGAAATCTCTTACTACATAGGTGCTATCTGTTACTTTGATTAGATTAACGAAGTCTTCCTCTGGGCCATCCTTGTACATTAATTGATCGTTCACCTCTGATACTTCAAGAAAATCGTATCCACGAACCATGTATCTTCCTGTAAATTCTGATATTAAATCGCCGTCCGTTTCTAATTTTTTATACCTCGGAACATAATCAGCCCACTCATATGTCAATGCTACGGAACGTACCAGTTCAGATATGAAATCGGGATGGTTTGAATTTATCATAACTACCACTCCATACCCTTTCTCTTTATGTGCAATTAATTCGCTAGAAAAACCTTCATTCCAACCTCCATGGCCAAAATAAACTTGATCTTTCTTTTTATTGATAAAAATGCCCAGGCCAATAAAATCTTCTACAAATGGAGTAAGCATCTTTGTGGTTAATTCTTTTGACAACCCTGCGCTACTATCTCCTCTAAGTGTTTTTTGAATATTTATGGCAAACTTTGCAAGATCTTCGGATGTTGTCCAAAGTCCTGCTGCTGCCATTTCGGGATAGGTGTGTCGCTTTCCTTTGGTCATACTACCATCTGGTAAATATCCAGTTGCAGCAAATTCTAATTGAGCTTTTCCAAGAGGCTGGTTAAAACTACTATGTTGCATGCCCAAAGGTTGTAAGACCTGCTCTTTCATTATTTCCGGAAATGGCTTGCCTTCCACATCAATCATTAGTTGCTGTACAATATTATAGCCTCCTCCAGAATACCTGAAACTTTCCTCCGGAGTTTTATCCACTATTATCGCATTTGAATTAGCTGGTGTGGTACCATTTAAAACCTGTATTAGTGTGGGGACAGGAAGATCTGGACTATATCCTAAAAAACCATGTACAGTAGTTCCAGCAGAATGATTAAGTAAATTTTTGAGGCTTACTTTCTTTTCGGTTGTGAATTCATTTTCAGCTAATTTCCATGATGTTAATTGGCTATTTATGTCCTTGGTTAAATCAATTTTCCCTTGCTCCACCAACTTCAATGCACCATAGGCGGAAACGGGCTTACTAATAGAGGCCGCCTGGAATAATGTGTTTTTAGTAACAGGGGCCTTGCTTTCTTTATCCATAATCCCATAGGTTTTCACCCATGCAATTGCTCCCTTATTTATTACCGCTATACTAACTCCAGGGACACCATAATGCTCCATTCTCTCTTCAATGGTCCAGGTGGAATCCCCTTCGATGTATACAGATGGAATTAAATTGGTTTCTACTTCTGAAATTTTATTATTGGGCGATTCTGTTTTTGGTGCTTCATCTATACAGGAAAATAAAAGTGACAGGAATAAAAGTGTTAATAGCCTTAATTTCATATTGATTGATTTTAGCACTTTGTTACTCTAAGGGTATGTTATTTTCCCCTAAGATACCCAAGCTGGGCAACAATACTATGAACTGGTTTAAACTTATTCATACTGACCTACGAGAAATGCATTGTGTTCGCTGGTCTTCAGTTATTTTTCGCCCCGTACTTTCCAAGTACGAAACTCAAAATGAACTTTGCCAACAATCACAAGCCATTCCTCTCGGTTTCACCAGAAAAGCTTAAACCAGTTCAGGAACTGAAAACATTCTATGTCTAAAAATCAACGCAATAACTATGGATTACATTATTAATTAAACTCATAACCCACCAGTAAAAAAAACCTCCTCGTTCCATCACCCAAAAAAAGAACATTGGAAATACCCGTTCCTCTTTCATATCTCACCTCTACGGAATATCTTTTTTTCTGCCAGCCGATACCAAATACCCTACCCAGTTCCAGTTCTTTTATGGCAGGAATAGCAATTTCTCCTCCTATACTATGACCTGAAGGGTAATATGTTTCATCCAACCTATTGCTGATTTCCTGAAGGATTAAGCCATGAGAGATTCCTGCATTGAGGTATAAGTCACTATCTTTCATATTGAATCTATACTTGACTGAAGTATTCAACTTAAGGTGAGAGAAGCCCAGTTCTGTATTGATTACTTTATAGTTATTTCCGATCTCATGATCATTATATACTCCATCTACTTTATACCTTGTATAAAACAATTCATTATTGAGGGACCATTTTCCTCTATTTCTTGCGAGAATAATATCAGCACTTATACCTAGTGTATAATCTAAAGAACTTTTATAATCAGCATCTGCTAAATGTTTATATAAATCACTTGAAAAATGTAGTGTTGTTCTTGATATTCCTGCTTTCATGCCATATTTAAATAATAAACGTCCTCTTATCTTTTTTGATTCAGGCCTTTCCGTTGAACATTTTTCATAATAAGCAGAAAATATATTTTCCATTTGTTTCCTACTGTATTCTAACGAAATCAGACTCCCCTGTATCAACTCGCAATCTTTGAAATATTCCTTCAATTGGAGGAGATAGGTTTTAACCTCTGTTATAATTTCTTTCTGATCTATAGTTTTTTTATACTTTTTATACTCTAGTAAACTTAAGCTTTCGTCATTCTTTATGTAAAAATTTTCAATCCCTTCAAGTGATTTATGATAATACAAACTTTTAGGCCCTAGCACTACTGCCTGTAGAAACAGGGTATCTGTAAGCAGGTTCAACTTATCATAATCATCTAATTTATTTACTCGTCTTGAACTTAATGATCGGCCTATAATTGCACTTATATAAATATCACCCTCTGTGGCAAAGGCTTTAATTGTGGCTGGTGCATATTTTATAGCTTTACCTTCTATCTCTTCTTTGAAGTATACTTTTTTGGGATTACTGCCCCAATTCTGATCATTTATATATCCTCTTATCGTATCACCTGCTGTATTAATAATGTATCCTGGAATATAATTTTGCTGAGCATACATCCCCTCTTTGGAGAGTATCATGAATAAAAAAATGCAAATTAATCTTAATCCAAGAGAGCCAATCTTTAGCATATTTTTTTCTTTAATGAAATGAAGTAGCGCTATATGTACTTCCTAAAGATCGTATTTTTTTTCAAAAAGGATATAAGTTAGGTGGATTATGAAATTTGCATCGGTACCTCCATAAGCAAGATTCGGCTATTTTTATTGGCTTTAATTTCAAAATCTTCAACATTCCAGATTCCAAAGCCATCCCTCTTCTCTAATGCTTGTCCTGCAATTTCTGCTGTTCCTTCAATGATAAATGCATAGACTCCGTTTCCTGATTTATTTATTTCGTACCTGGTATTAAATGATTCATCAAATTCACCAAGGTAAAACCAGGCATCCTGATGAATCCAAACGCCCTGATCATCTGCATTAGGTGAAAGAATTTGATAAAATTCATTTTTTCGCTCAATGTCTTTGATTGAAATTTGATCATAGCGGGGTTTTACGCTTTTCTTATTAGGAAACAACCAAATCTGTAACAACTTTACATACTGATCACTTTTTGCATTGAATTCGCTATGCCTAATACCTGTTCCCGCACTCATTACCTGCACATCTCCATCTCTGACTACTGCGCCATTCCCCATATTGTCTTTATGTTCTAATGCACCTTCAAGGGGAATAGAGATAATTTCCATATTATCATGAGGATGCATACCAAAACCTCTTGAAGGAGATATTTTATCATCATTAAGTACTCTGAGTACCCCGAAATTCATTCTTTCAGGATTATAATAATTTGCAAAACTAAATGTATGATTAACCTCCAGCCAGCCATGATTAGCTGATCCACGGGTATTGGCTTTATGTAAAACGGTATTCATTGTTTTAATTTCCTTCTCATTTGGTAAATGATTAAAACCTACCTGATTCATTAATTTATGATAAGTGGATGCTCCATCTGATTTTTCACCTGCTTTCGTAGCTACAGGAAGAATGCTTCCTAGCAAACCAGCAATGATTGATTTTTTAATAAAGTTTTTTCTATTCATAATGCAATTTGTTTAGAATTTGCAGGACACGTTCGAGTTAATAAACTATAGTAAGATAGATTAACATTTAGGAATTAGATGTCGGCATATATACACCTCCAACACCTAACTCCTTTTTTCACGAATAAACCATTACATCTCGGCTAAATCTCTTACCGTCTGGAAATCAAAATCCTGAGTAGTAAAACCATGTGTACAATGGTACGTTTGCACATCCAAACCCTTTAAATCCACAAATTCAACAATATCCTTTGCCAAATCAATTATTCTCTGCTGGTCTACAGCAGGAAACTGGTCAAAAACAAAGACAAAGCCTGGATTCACCAGATCATTGAAGTAAATTGTACTGGTAGAAGGTTTATATAAAACGATATAATCTTCATCTTCAGCATGGTGAGTAGGAATTGTATAAAGCACAATCTGCTCATCTCCTGCTCCAATAGTCATGTTGTCTGATATCCCGATTACATTTACACTAGTACCTTCTATTGGATTGGGGAGCACCGTACTAGGCCGCTGTAATACATCTTCCATAAATGATTTTGTGCCTGCGCCTACAATTAAGTCTCCTCCTTCCGCTAAATTTCCTCTGGTGCCTCCGGCATGATCAAAGTGATTGTGAGAATTCACTACATACTTGACAGGAGCATTGCTAAAATCACTCCTTATTTTGCTGAGTACTGCTGCTGAACGTCGATCATTAACAGGTGAATCATAGAGTAATAAACCTCCATCTACCTTAAAAGCATAAGTATAGTGTGATTGAAAATCTCCTGATATTCGATAAGCATTCGCATCCGTTGCCACTAATTCAGAAGGTAGTGCCAGGGGAGATGTTTGTTCCGTCAATTCCACTGGAAAATCTATTGGAAAGGTTTGCAATAATGTCCTGTAGTGAAATTGGGAGGATAAATGGCCATATAGGGCTTGATCGGCATCATACCCCCAGGCATTGGCTGTTGATACAATCAATTCCGACGCATCAAAAGCAGGGTTAACTTCAATATTGTTTAAAGTTTCAGTACGAATGATATTCCCATCCAACTTATGCTCCAAACTTTGAGGTATCTGTAAACCATCTATAATGGTCCAATCACTATAAAAAACCTCATAAATAACATCTCCTAATAATGGGTCATTTTCAAGCACTTGCGCTTTAGTTGGCAATTTGGTATTAGAATCAATGATCAATTCAATATCTGGAGTAGAAGCACCAAAGCCTAAAGAAGAAGTATTGAAACCAATAGGTATAATGCCATATTCAGCACCTTTCACCTCTGCACTTGCAATTAGTTTAGCAATAGCTATTGGAGAAGACATCATTAAGGTTTTTTGGCGAGCGGCCACTTTGGTAGAAAACATAGGATCTCCTGTCACTCCAAAATCACCAAATCGAGCAGAAAAGGTGCCGGTTTCTCCTTCTGAATGGCCTTTCGTCCCATCGATTTTTTCTACAAAAGAAAATTCAGTTGCATAGGCATATTCTGAGTCCACATTCCATGATTGCTTTGATTGCGCTCCGCTTAAACTGTATAATAAGGAGGTCGTATAATCTGCTACCTTCCCATTGATTGGTTCTGGGTCTTCCTGAAATTCAATTGCTGTACCTGTAGATTCATATCGTATAGTGGTAGCATTGGCAATATTCTCTGCCCCACCTAGGGCTTCCTGCATTTCACCAAATAGCGTTGTGTTATCCTGGACTTCTATTTTGCCATCATCTTCACAACTAGCAAATATAAACGAGGCAAAAACTGCCAAGGTGATTAGCTTGTTGAATTTTATTTCCTCTGAAAAAAGTAACATACACTAAAGTTTTAATGTGTCATTAAATCAATAGTGCAAAGTTCGATTGGTAGCAATACAAGAAAAATAAGGTAGATTAAAAAAGGAAGTTAAGATAGATTAACTTTTTGCTTCATTAGCGATTTGTTTTCGGATACTACTCAAAAATTCTTTAGTAATCCCCAGATAGGAAGCAATCATATATTGTGGGACACGTTGAGTAATTTCAGGATAAGATTCAGTGAAGAGTAAGTACCTTTCTTTTGCTGTCATAGAGTGATTCCGTACAATTCTTTTCGACATACTTCCATAAGCCTTCTGAATAATGAGTCGAAAATATCGCTCTAACTTTGGAATCTGATGATATAGTTGCTCCAGATCATCATACGATATCTGAATTACCGTAGTTTTCTCCAAGCACTGTGTATTAAACTCTGCCGGGGCCTGACTAGAAAAACTACAGATATCTCCGACCCACCAATTTTCAATTCCAAAAGCCACTACATGTTCATTTCCATCATTGTCAAGATAAAAAGTTCTGACTTT
>JAKSDI010000081.1 GCA_022360175.1 Chitinophagales bacterium | reverse complement strand
GTACCACCGTATTTACGATAACCTGGCCTTCTAATGCGTTCCC
The DNA here is from genome assembly GCA_022360175.1 of Chitinophagales bacterium. Lineage (GTDB taxonomy): Bacteria > Bacteroidota > Bacteroidia > Chitinophagales > Saprospiraceae > JAKSDI01. The sequence goes on along the minus strand of JAKSDI010000081.1, from coordinate 31,311 downwards.
ACATAGCAGCATACAGAGTGTCGGGTTTTGTAGGATGTATAGCAAGGTCAATCCCGCCAGTAGAATCACTTACAAATAACACCTGCTCCCAGTTCTGGCCTCCATTGATGGTCCTGTAAATGCCTCTTTCTCCATTTTTTGTAAATAATTGCCCCATCCCTGCTACAAAAACGCGACCTGGATTGGTAGGGTGAATTACGAGTTTGCCAATGCTTCCAATATTTTCGAGCCCGGCTTGTTGCCACGTATTGCCACTATCGGAGCTTTTGTATATGCCAGCACCATCATAAGTGAGAGAACCACCACCGCCATTGGCTTCCCCAGTACCTACATATAAAATGGAAGAGTTGCTGGGCGCAATATCCAAATCACCTATGGATAAGCTTAATGCATCATCAAAGACAGGCAACCAATTCTCTCCTCTGTCTGTAGATTTGAACAGTCCACCGGAGGCAGCACCTGCATAGATGATATCATCGTTGTCCGAGTGTACGGCAATGTCTGTAATTCGTCCTCCAATATTGTCAGGCCCTCGATATTCCCAGTTAGGCATATTATTTACATCCCTGGAAGTAAGCTGTACCTTTTTCTCTTTTAAAGCCCTGAGGTATTGTTTCTTATCGATCTGGCCGTGAGGGTAAGCTCTTTGACGAAACATCCAATCAGGAGGTTCAGGATTGTCTTTTTCTATAGCCGTTTCGCTAAATTTATTTTGGTTTGAATTACACGAAGTAAGAATGGAAAATACCCAACTCCCAATCAATACAAAGAATAATATTTTTTTTTGCATCGCCTGATTTTTTACCTTCTCTAACAAAAATAGGTAATTCCCAGGTATGTCTTATATCTTTACCACTCTCACTCTTTGCTCTTTACTCAAAAAGCGTTGTATTAAGCGAGTTGTTTCCGGATTGCCAGGGTAAGGTTTTATAGCATCACGGAGCATTTCTAAATCGATACTTTCTTCAGCTTCATTTAAATAGCCAAATCCTTGATAACTCCCATCTTCTACTAATATAACTCCCATCTCTTCGGGCTCACGCCCCTGGTCAATAATGAAGAAATTTTCTTCAAACACAGTAGATAATGCCTCTTTAGCTTGAGTTGCTCGTTCATTGTACTCACTAACATTTTCCTGGCTGATACAAGCTCCATAGCACTGCTTGATATGATAATGAAAACAAGCACTACTGCTTTGATCTAATCCGCATAATTTGCTACATAATTCAAAAACTTCTTTTACTCGGATTAGGTGGTTCCTGGCATTGGTGCCTTTAGGATATTCTGAAATGATGTTTAAATGTTTGCGCTCTTTAGCCGTTACTTTGCTTAATTCAAAACATTGGTAGCCTTGTTCATTTTCGTAAGTATGTATCGCATATGGAAACCGCTGAATACGTTGCGCTCGATTAATAGGAGGTTTTAAACGCTTGATTTCGTAGGATTCGAGGAGCAAGGCAATTAATTCACTTCCTGTGAGCTCATAAGTGACATCGTGTGCATGTTGTTGTAATTTACTGGCTTTAGACGTCTTGTCTGCAAAATGTTCAGCAATCCTTTTTTTTATATTGATACTCTTCCCTACATAAATAACATCTCCTTGTTGGTTGTGAAAGTAATAAACTCCACATGCTTCAGGCAGAGCATGTATCTTTTCTATACTGAAGTTTTTAGGCAGTAAGGCTTCTTTTACTCCTAAATTGATCATTGCGGTGGCTTGTTCCTCGTTTTCTTTTTGTCCTAATATACGCTTTAAAAGTTCTGCTGTTGCTAATGCATCATCAAGTGCTCTATGCCGGTTTTCAACTGAATACTTCATGAACTTGATCAAGTTTCCCAGGCTATAAGAGGGAAGTCCAGGAAAAGCTTTCCGACTAAGGCGAACCGTACACAGGTTTTTACGTGTATAAGTATATCCCAGGCGTTTGAATTCTTCTCTTAAAAAACTGTAATCAAACCTCACATTATGGGCTACAAAAATGGTGTTTTCGGTCATCTCTACTATCTTACGAGCTATTTCATAGAAACGCGGAGCATTTTGCACCATTTCCTGATTAATGCCCGTTAATTGAGTGATGCCGTAAGGAATATAGCATTCGGGATTGATCAAAGACTGGTAGGTATCAACTATTTTGATACCATCGTGCAAAACTATCGCAATTTCTATAATTTTATCCCGTGCTGCTCTGCCACCTGTTGTTTCCAGGTCGACTACAGCATATAACTTTTCTTTCATATCACTTCTACTAATCAAACAAATCGGTGTGAAGTTAACAATTTTGTTTTTTTTACTGCTTTTTTTTCAAATGAATTGTGGTAGTTCTGTAGAAATACAAAAATCAGTACCTCAATCATCTGAAGTAGGTTTATTACAAGAGTCTATTGATACGTCAGTAATTATTGGGGCGGAGCGTATAGATGCTTATTTGCCAATATTAAAAGCAAGCAATGGAGTCGCTTTGGTTGTCAATCAAACTTCTACCATTCATCAGACACATTTAGTAGATAGCTTGTTAAAGTTGGGAGTGCCTATACATACAATTTTTGCTCCTGAACACGGTTTTCGGGGAGAAGCAGATGCAGGCGAACGGGTGAAAGATGGTATAGACAAAAAAACAGGGCTTCCTATCATTTCACTTTATGGAAAAAATAAAAAACCATCTTCGGCACAGCTCGAAGGAATTGACTGGGTCGTATTTGATATTCAGGATGTAGGAGCCCGCTTTTATACCTATATTTCTACCATGCACTATGTGATGGAGGCTTGTACCGAACAGGGGATCTCTTTTATGGTATTGGATAGGCCTAATCCTAATGGGCATTACGTTGATGGCCCTGTATTAGATACAAAATTTCAATCTTTTGTAGGCATGCATCCAGTGCCGGTAGTACATGGAATGACAGTAGGGGAGTACGCACAAATGATCAATGGTGAAGGATGGTTGAATAATAGAGGAAAAGTGGATTTAACAGTGATTTCCTGTGAGCGTTATTCTCATCAAAAAGCGTACGAGTTGCCAATATCTCCAAGTCCTAACTTGCCAAATATGCGGTCCATTTATTTATATCCTTCTTTGTGTTTCTTTGAGGGGACCGAAATGAGTGTTGGACGAGGGACAAATCAACAATTTCAGATATATGGCCACCCTGACGCAGTTGTTGGTACTTATACTTTCAAGCCTGAACCAATGCCTGGAGCCAAGTATCCCAAGCATGAAAACAAATTATGCCAAGGGCACAATCTAACAGATGAGGATGCTATTACTTATCGAGAATATGGCGCCTTGAATTTGAATTATCTTGTTGATGCCTATCAGCACTTCCCTGCTAAAACTTCATTTTTCCTCAAAAACAAGTTTTTTGATAAATTGGCGGGGAATGATAAATTGCGTAAACAGATCATTGCCGGAGAGTCTGCAAAAGCGATTAGGGCCAGTTGGCAGGAAGACCTTAGTGCCTTCCGTAAAATTCGGCAGCAATATTTAATATATGATTGATTGGGTTGAAGTATTGGGTTTGGCTGCCGCTGCATGCACTACCATTTCATTTGTGCCACAGGTAGTCAAAACGTATCGCACGCGTTCTGGGCAGGGGGTTAGCCTGGGTATGTACTCCATTTTTTTGCTTGGAGTTTGTTTGTGGTTGGTGTATGGAATTATTATAAGAAACTGGCCCATTATCCTGGCCAATATTATTACTCTGACATTAGGACTCTCAATTGTTGTAATGATTCGCATATTTTCCGGAAGGGAAAAAAGAAGGGGATTATGAAAATAATACATACTTCAGATTGGCATCTCGGACAAAAGTTCCTTTTCAACGATAGAGAAGAAGAACATCAATTAGCGCTAGATTGGTTATTGGAAAGTCTTATAAGGGAAAAAGCAGATGGGCTAATTATAGCAGGTGATATTTTTGATATAGGTAATCCGCCAAATTATGCACGGCGTATGTACTATCAGTTTCTAACACGTCTGATTAAGACTTCTTGTCAGCATATTCTGATAGTAGGGGGGAATCATGATTCTCCTGCCATGTTGAATGCTCCTAAGGACCTTTTAGAGGCACTCCATATTCATGTAGTGGGAGCTGCTACAAATAATTTGAGTGATGAAATAGTAGAATGGAGAAATGATGATGGCATATTAGAAGCAGTGATTGCTGCAGTACCATTCCTTCGAGACCGCGATTTGAAGTATAGCCATGTTGGTGAAAGTGGCTTAGGTAGGTTAGAGCGTGTGCGAGAAGGGATTTACCAGCATTATCAGGATATAGGAGCTTTGATTGAAGAGAAATATGGTACAACTGAAGTAATTAAGATTGCAACTGGGCATCTATATGCTGTTGGTGCAAATGCTTCCGGAAAGCAGGATAATATTTACATTGGAGATACTGAAAATATTGCGGCAGATCAATTTCCTGCAATCTTTGATTATGTTGCCTTAGGACACATTCATCGGCCACAATCTATCGGTGGGAAAGAACATATTCGTTACTCAGGTTCCATTATTCCTTTGAGCTTTAGTGAAACAAAAGATGACAAGAGTATTTATTTACTGGAGTTTGATAAAAAAGGCTTACAAGCGTGCAAAACGATTTCTGTTCCTGTCTTTCGTAGACTGAAGACAATAGAAGGAACAGTAGAAGAGGTAGAAGAAAAATTAATAAAGTTTGGAAGCAAAAAAAGAGATGGCTTGCCTCCCTGGGTGGAAATATTGGTAGAAACGGATCGAATGATTCCGCAATTGGATCAACGACTCAGAGATAAAGCGGCTGAATTGCCTTTGGAAATTTTGAAGATAAGAATTAAGCATCAATATGCATCTTTGAGCAAACTTAGCATCACTCCTGAATTGGATGAGTTGGAATCGTCAGAAGTTTTCAAAATGAAATGCGAAAGCTATGGTGCTACACCAGATGAAATGGATGAATTGATGCACACTTTCGAAGAATTGAAGGATTGGGTGAATGAAAGAGAGAAGGAATCATGAAAATCAAAAAAGTAAGCATACAAAATCTCAATTCCCTACGCTTGAAGATGACCATCAACTTCGACGAACCACCTCTTAATCAGGTAGGTTTATTCGCTATTACAGGAGATACAGGAGCCGGGAAAACGACTATATTAGATGCGATCACTTTGGGTTTGTATGGAGAGGTACACCGAAATAAAGATGTCAAGGAGGTCTTATCGTATGGAGCTACTGAAGCAGTTGCAGCAGTAGAATTTGAAGTGCCTGAGGGCGTTTTTTTAAGTCAATGGTCTATTTGGCGTTCAAGAGGTAAGATAGATGGTAAAATACAGGGCCCTAAACGAGAAGTTGCCAAGTGGAATCCTAAAAAGCAGGTTTTCGAAATTGTCGCTGAAAAGATTAGTGATGCAAAAACTGTTATAGAAGAAATTACAGGATTAGATTATGGACGATTTTGCCGATCTGTATTGTTGTCTCAGGGCGATTTTGCGGCATTTCTAAAAGCTGGAGAACGTGCAAGAAGTGAATTGTTGGAACGTATTACAGGTACAGATATATATTCCAGGCTGTCTATTGCAGCTTATGACCGACATAAATTAGAGTTCGAATCTTTTAAAGAAATTCAGCAACAGATTGAGCATTTGGATGTCCTTGATGATGAAGCTTTAGTACAACTTAAAGAACAGCTTAAGGAGCATCAGGAAAAGGGAGAGGAACAACAAAGTAGATTGAAATCGCTCCGCGAAAAACTGCAGTGGCTTCAGCAAAAAGAGCAGTTGGAAAAAGAATTAGAAAATCACCAACAAAATTTATTAATTGTAGAAAAAGAGATAGTAGCGGCTGAAGCAGATCGCTCTATATTGGCAGCTCACCGGAAAGTATTGCCAGCAAAGGGAGAACTTATGAGATTAGATGACATACAGCAGCAGTCATCTAAATTGAGTAGTCAATTAGTAGTAATTGAGGAAAAATTACCGTCCTTACAGGAACGATTAATACTCATTGGGTATGAGTTGGAAAGTACAGTCGCTACGCATCAGGACCACCTGGGCCAATTAAAATTATTGGAGCCTATTCTCGAAAAAGTAATAGCACTAGATGTAGAGATTAAGGAAAAAGAAAGTCCGATTTTTGAACTAAACCAGGAGGTTGAACAGGAACAATTATCCTTAAAAGACTTGCAACAGGAATCCAAAACGCTTCAGGAGGCTATTTCTACTAAAAAATCAGAAGAAAATATTCGAAAGGAATGGTTGCAGAAGAATGAATTACTGGCAGGGCTTGTCAAAGATCTACCATTGATTCAGCAGCAACGAGATATATTGAGGGGATTGTTTTCTGAAAACCGGAAGACTACGCAACAAATCAATGTTTTAGAAGGTGATATAAAAAAGGCTGAGAAGGTATTCAAGCAAACGGAGCGTGAGCTTGTTCAAAAACAAAAAGTACATCAGGAACTGGAAGCTCAATTTTCTAATTTAGTTCCTGATAATTTTGTTACAGATAAAAGTGAATTACTCCATCAGTTGCATGAGCAAATAGAGGCTTTAAATGAACAGCGTCAGCACCTGAAGGAGTTGTACCGATTGAATGAAGAATATCAGCAATTGCTGGAAGAGCTTACTCAATATGAAGACCAGTTAGAGAGCTTACAGCATATTGAATTGGCAATAGGTAAAGACCTGATGACTTCATTAGATGCCTTGGATGCAGTTTCTAAACGACTGGAATATAAGCGCTCCATCTATGAACAGCAATTGATGATCTCTAATTATGAACAGGATAGAGCACAATTGGAGGAAGGAGAGGCTTGCCCTTTATGTTTTTCAACCAGCCATCCTTTTCGGGAAAAACAGGTAAAACCTTTTGTAAATGAAGCTAAGGATGAGTTAGATACTGTGCAAAAGCAATATGAGTTTGTATACAAACACCATCGAAGCTTGCTAAATCAGCAGAAAGATGTAGAAGGAAAGATGGAGCAACTAGCTGGAAATGAACTTAAAGACCTGAGTGGGCAAGTTCGTTCTCATTTTGAACGCATTTTATCTTATGAGCAAAAAATGGCGACAATAGCTCCAGCTATTCATAATGTTGATTTTTCGCAAACCAGAGCTTTATTATTGAGCAAAAAAATCAGAGAATCAGAAGAACAAATTAAAACACTGCAAAGCTCTCGAGGACAGTTGTCTCAAATTATACAGCAATTAGCGCAAGCTGAAATAGTGCTTAAAGAAGTAGAGGAGTTAGAGAAAGAGCAAAGTGCTAATCTAAGACTTTTACAAGAGCGCTTTGATTTGCAACAGCAATTGTTAAAGGATGGGGAAGAAAAATTTAATAAAGCTGTAAAAGAGGCGAACAGTTTATTAAAGCCTTATGGATACCATTTTGACCTTGATAAAACAGCTGATGTATTTCAGGTATTAGAGCAGCAACAACAGGAGTGGCAGCAAAATAAAATAGCTTCTGAAAAAGCGACCAATGAGTTGGCTATTCTGAGCCAGAAATATGAACAGCAGCAACAACAGCTAACAAACTTGACAGAACGCTTAGGCAAATTGTCACTTAAAAAAGATAAGCTAACAGATCAATTGACAGGACTCAAAAAAGAACGCTTTGAGCTATTTGGGGAAAAGTATCCCAAAGAAGAACGTGAAAAAATACAATCGGCTATTACAATATCAGAACAGAAAGGCAAAACAGTAAAAGCAAATCTGGACGCTCTGGAAAAAGAACAAAGTAATCTGTTACAATCGAAAAATGATAAAGAGGAACAACTTGTTGAGCTAAAAGAAAAACAACAAAAGCTGGAAACAGGCCTTCATGCTACCGCAACAAAAGCGGGATTTGAAAATGTATCGGTTTTCAAAAATGCTTTATTAGACGAAAGTCAGGCACAACAATTAGAACACTACTTGCAGGCGTTAACAGAAAAAGAACGGGAAGCGAAGCAGCATATTCAATCAACGACTAAACAATTCAAAGATTTAACAGCTCAGGTATTAACGAAACAATCGGAAACAGAGCTGCAATTGGAACAATCTGAAGCGGAGCAACTATATGCGGTTTTACAGCAGGAAATAGGTGCCATCTCCGCCCAGTTGCAACAACAGGAAGAAAGAAAGCAACAGGCGCAAGGCCTGGCAAAAAAATTGGAAGTACAACGTAAGGAATACAATCGCTGGAGTAAGTTGAATGATGTAATAGGTACTGCTGATGGCAAGAAGTTTCGAACTTTTGCCCAGGGACTTACTCTACGCCGACTTACTTTATTGGCGAATGAACATCTACAACGCCTTAATGGCCGCTATCTTATAGAAAAACGCAGTGATGAAGACCTTGAATTAGAAATAGTAGACACTTTCCAGGCTGATAATCGTCGTTCTATGAATACCTTGTCTGGCGGAGAGAGTTTTTTAGTAAGCCTGGCACTTGCTTTGGGATTGAGTGATTTGGCTGGTAGAAAATCACATATTCAGTCATTATTTATTGATGAAGGTTTTGGTACGCTGGATGAAAATGCACTTGACCTTGCAATTGCTACACTTGAAAATTTACAAGCAAGTGGTAAAACTATAGGTATTATTTCCCACGTTAAAGCTTTAAAAGAACGTATTGGAACTCAGGTTTTTGTACAGAAAAAAGGAGATGGATTTAGTGCAGTAGAAGTACAGTGGTAACTTTTAGTACTAGCCGTTTATGTAACATAAAATACACTTTATCGTAATAAAAGTCGGAGCAGGGGGATAATCAAATTAGAACTAGTTAAGAAATCCCCATGATTATTTAGAGAATAAAAGTGACTATTGCCCCGCAACGAAGTCAAAATTCCAAAACCAAGATTTTAGTAGACATGAAGCACTTACTATTAGGAGCTTTCCTTTGCCTGTTTTTACTTTCTACAGTACACGCACAGGATACAAAGGCTGACAAAAATGCATTTGCAGCCAAAGTCCTTTTCCTTGATTACGGGACTCCAAATTCTGTTGATGATTTAGATATTACAAATGGTCTCGAGTTATCATATATTCGGAATTTAACCCCCTGGCTGAATTTCGCTCTCCCTATAAAAGTAGGGGTGATCGACGTACACGATGATATTAATAATCGCACTTTTGGGAGTTTGGACGGGGTGCTTCAATTACAATATGCAAAGGCAGATAGTAGCTGGTTCATTCCTTATCTTATGGGAGGTGTAGGTTATACTTTTGAACAAGATGCAGATGCTAATTTACAGACGCCACTTGGTGCAGGAGTGAATATCCGTGTCGGTGGAAGATCCTATATAAATGTGCAAGGAGAATATCGCCTCTCTCAGGAAGAAAATCGCAATAATATCCAATTAGGCCTGGGCTATCTCCATCGTTTTGGTAAGCTGGATGCTGATGGCGACGGCATTGCTGATGCGCTGGATAAATGTCCTAATCAAGCCGGTAGTGCCAATACAGAGGGCTGTCCGGATCAGGATATGGATGGTGTAGCTGATGTAGATGATGATTGCCCGGCTCGTCCTGGTAAAAAACGTTTTCGGGGATGCCCGGATACGGATGATGACGGCATTGCTGATGATGAAGATGAATGTCCGGAATTAGCAGGTGATAGACGTACAAATGGTTGCCCTGATCAGGATATGGATGGTATTGTTGATAATGAAGATGACTGTCCAACTGTAAAAGGGGTAGCTTCTGCAAATGGTTGCCCAGACCAGGATGGTGATGGCGTTGCGGATAGTATGGATAAATGCCCAACAGAAAAAGGTGATCCTGCCCATGGCGGTTGCCCATTTTCTGACCAGGATAATGATGGCGTAGCGGATGCTGAAGATGATTGCCCTACCGTTGCAGGTAATAAGATGACTAAAGGATGTCCAGATGCAGATGCGGATGGTGTTCCTGATAAAGATGACCTATGTCCATCAAAAGCAGGTAGTTATGACGGTTGTCCGGATACGGATGATGATGGAATCCACGATGGTATAGATGCATGCCCAGATCAAAAAGGAACGGAAGCTAATAAGGGATGTCCGGAATTACAGGAAGAAGAAATCGAAGTTTTGAACTTTGCAATGCGTGCGGTACAATTTGAAACGGGCAAAGCTACACTAAAGTCTGAATCTAATGATGTACTCAACCAGATTGCTGAAATTATGAATCGTTATCCTGGTTACGATCTAAAAATTGATGGGCATACGGATAGCGTAGGTGATGCAGAAAACAATCAAATTCTGTCAGAAGAGCGTGCAAAAGCTTGTTATCAATACCTGGTAGCAAAAGGTATATCGCCAGATCGTATTTCGTATGAAGGATTTGGGGAAGCTAAACCTATAGCCAGCAATGGTTCTTCTTCTGGCCGCCGCCAAAACCGCCGTGTAGAATTTAACCTGTATATAGAGTAATAGCCGACCTCCAGATCGGCTAAGTATCACTAATCTCCAGATCAGTGGTTAAATCGGCCTTCGGGTCGATTGCCACCGATCTGGAGATTGGTGGTTAAACCGGTCTTTGGGTTGATTACCACTGGTCTGGAGATTGGTGGTTACCCAATTTCGACTTTTGTTTTCAGGGATTCCTCTTCTTTCGGAATATCAATAAAAGTTACTTTCAAGATGCCATTTTCATAAATTGCAGTTATTTTTTCCTGGTTTAATCCACTGGCAAGCCTGAATTTTCTTTCCATTAAGTCCATTCCAAATTCCTTAATAACATATTCATCTGTCGGATGATTTTGAGAGGTTATCACTTTTTCTGCCCGGATACACATTGTATCTCCTGCTATATTGATGCTGATCTCTTCTTTTTTATAGCCAGGCATAGCTACTTCCAATTCCATTAATGTGCCTTGCTTTTTAATATTGATAGCAGGTTTATTCATATTCCATCTGACATCCAGCGCATTACGGCCCAGAAAGTGGGGGCGATGGCTTAAAGGGGAAATAAAATTATCTCGTAGATTTTCACGGAAGGTTTTTATATCAGGATAAATCATGGCTTAAATTTTGGTTTGCTAATAGCTTCTACCATCTCATACACCAATAATTTAGTGATTATTCTTAGCTGCAGAAATGACTTTTGGTATTGGAGGGCGTGATATTGGTCACTTGTGTAGTAGTAGCTTGATGGATAAGCTAATGTGTAAGACTTTGAAAAACATGATCTAACAAGGGTGCCTATGAATTGGGAGAACTAGTAGCCGTTCACTAAACTTTATGTAAAAACAATCTTAAATTTTGATAAAAAGAGAAAAAAAAATTCAAGCACTTGCTTTTTTGATTACAATGCTTTTATATTTACGGCATCAAAATGATAATAATGAATTTTAACGTACATACTCAAGCTTGGTGGTGGCATACTCTTTCGGAATCTCCGGAGTGAGGCGGCCCGCCATTGGTATGTATAAAATAGAAAAGCGGCTTGTCGATCACTCGGCAAGCCGCTTTTTCATTTAATCACCTAATTCTATGGACGTAGTAACACAACAAAGAGTAAAAATCAAGGTGAAAATAAAAAAGGTATTAGCAGATACCTTTACACCTGTGGCGCTTTATCTAAGAGCCCGTGATCATTTCTCTGAACCTGTACTTCTGGAAAATAATGACTTTCGAAGCAAAGAAGATAGCCAGTCGTTTATGGGCTTTGATAAAATAGCGAGTTTTGAAGTGCAAAAAGGTAAAATAGAAGCTGCCTTACCGAATGGGGAAAAGCAATATTCAGAAGTGACAGATATTACTAGTGTGCCTTTTGCTATGATGCGGTTTCTAAAGCAGTTCGATATTGAGTATCCCGATGCTTATAACGGCTTCAATGGCTTGATAGGATATACTGCTTTTGATGCAGTTCAATATTTTGATACTTTGCATTTTGATGAAGAGAAGCGAACTATGGATTTGCCAGATATCAGGTATAATCTTTATCGTTTTGTTATTTCTGTCAATCTGTTTAGAGATGAATTAACGATATTAGAAAATATACCAGAAGGAGAGGCTTCGCAAATGGACAAAATAGAAGCGCTCATTCATAGTCAAGCCTTAAGTGTACATGAATTCCGGCTAAAAGGAGAAGAAAGCAGTAATCTTACTGATGAGAGCTTTAAAGCTTTGGTGAAGGCCGGTAAGCATCATTGTCAAATTGGTGATGTGTTCCAGATTGTATTTTCCCGCCAATTTTCCCGCCCTTTTACCGGAGACGATTTTAATGTATATAGAGTACTACGTTCGATCAATCCATCCCCTTATTTATTTTATGCAGATTTTGGCAGTTATCGGATTTTTGGCTCTTCTCCTGAAACTCAGATGTCTGTTCGAAATGGTATCGCAACTGTTAATCCAATTGCAGGTACCTACCGTCGTACAGGCAATAATGTGGAAGACGCTCAAAATGCAATGGCATTAGCTAAGGATCCTAAGGAGAATGCGGAACATATTATGCTGGTAGACCTGGCAAGAAATGATTTGGGGCGTCATGCCACTAATGTGAAAGTTCAGAAGTTAAAAGATATTCAATTTTTTAGCCATGTAATTCATCTGGTATCTAAGGTAACAGGTGAACTGGGAGAAGATGCCAATCCTGTACAAATATTTGGAGATACCTTCCCAGCGGGTACTTTGTCAGGAGCCCCTAAATACAAAGCATTAGAACTGATTAATCATTATGAAAATCAAAATCGCAGCATATATGGGGGGGCTTTGGGCTATATAGATTTTAATGGGGAGATGAACAATGCTATTCTTATTCGTTCCTTTTTGAGTAAAGATAATCGGCTCTATTATCAGGCAGGCGCTGGTATAGTAGTAGCTAGTGATGAAGAAAAAGAATTGCAGGAAGTGAATAACAAACTGGGAGCACTTACAAAAGCACTCATTGAAGCAGAAAATATTAGTAAGTAGCAGGCTAAATGAAAAGCTTATTATTTAACCGTTACTAGTAAAACCCACAATATAAAAACGATGAAAATCCTAGTTCTCGATAATTACGATTCTTTCACCTACAATCTGGTGCAGTACATTCAGGAGATTTTAGGAAATCCTGTTGATGTAAAGCGCAATGATGCTATTTCATTGGAAGCAGTAAACGATTATGACGCTATTATACTATCTCCAGGGCCTGGTTTACCAGAAGAAGCAGGTATTATGCCTGACTTGATTAAAAAATATGCTGCGACAAAACCCATTCTGGGAGTATGCCTGGGGCATCAAGCAATAGGTGAAGCTTTTGGCAGCAAATTAGAAAATCTGGCAGATGTATTTCATGGCGTAGAAACAGAAGTTGTTGTCAAAGATGATGATGAACCAATGTTTAAAGAATTAGGTGGGCGTTTCCAGGCAGGTCGCTATCACAGCTGGGTGGTAAGCCAGAATGATTTGCCTGATTGCTTCGTCGTTACCGCCGAGGATCAAAATGGGACTATAATGGCTATGAGACACAAAGAGTATAATATAAGAGGAGTCCAGTTCCATCCCGAGTCCATTATGACCACTGAAGGTAAGAAGATGTTGAGCAATTTTTTTAAGCATTGCATCTAGGAGCGAATTGCAATTCGCCCCTAATCGCAATGCTTCCCAGAGAGGCGAATTGCAATTCGCCGAAACAATAAAAAAATGAAAAATATACTTACAAAACTATTCGAACATCAAAAACTTAGCCGCCAGGAGGCCAGAGAGGTACTGCTCAATATTTCAAATGCTGCTTACAATCCCATTCAGGTAGCCAGTTTTATGACCGTATACCAGATGCGTCCCATTAGTATTCACGAGCTGCAAGGGTTTCGAGATGCCCTTTTGGAGCTGTGTGTACCTTTTGACCTGGAAGGTATAGAAAGTATTGATATCGTAGGAACAGGAGGTGACAAGAAAAATACTTTTAATATATCAACCTTATCTTCTGTAGTGGTAGCAGGAGCAGGTTATAAAGTGACCAAACATGGAAGTTATGGCGTGTCTTCCTCTGTTGGCTCTTCCAATGTGCTACAAGCTTTAGGCTACCAGTTTACTAATGATAAAGATGAGCTGAAACGACAATTAGAAAAAGCCAATATTTGTTTTTTACATGCTCCATTATTTCATCCGGCAATGAAAGAGGTAGTTCCTATCCGACGGGATTTAGGTATGAAAACATTCTTTAACATGCTGGGGCCTTTGGTAAATCCTATTCAGCCTACCCATCAGCTGTTTGGCACTTTTAGCCTGGAACTTTCCCGCTTATATCAATATATTATGCAGGAGACTGGCCGCCGCTTTTCCATCGTATATGCTTTGGACGGATATGATGAGGTTTCACTAACTGGCGCATTCCGTTTGCGTACTAACGAAGCCGATACTGTATTGCAACCAGAAGATATTGGTAGAAAACGCTTACTCCCTCAAGAATTGCACGGAGGTGATACTGCTGAAGAAGCAGCTAACATATTTATGGATGTATTACGCAATGAAAGCACAGCTGCTCAACAAGAGGTAGTAGTAGCAAATGCAGGTTTAGCTATTCAGTGTATGCAGCCGAAAAAATCACTGGAAGATTGTATGGCAGAAGCCAGAGAAAGCATCTTAAGCCAGCGAGCATTACAAAACTTGTTAAAACTAGTCAACTAAAATGAATATACTGGAAAAAATTATCAGCCATAAGCAAAAAGAAGTAGCAGAACGCAAAAGTCTTTATCCTGTAAAATTACTAGAACAAAGCATCTACTTCAATACGCCTGTCGTATCATTGAGTAAGTACCTTCGCCGGGAAGATAAATCAGGTGTTATAGCTGAGTTTAAACGCCGTTCTCCATCAAAAGGATCGATCAATGCTCATGCTTCTGTAGAGCGTGTATCCATAGGTTATATGCAAGCAGGGGCTTCGGCATTATCTGTACTGACAGACAAAACCTTTTTTGGTGGAAGTAATGAAGACCTTAAGGAAGCCCGCAAATTCAATTTTTGTCCAATTTTACGCAAGGAGTTTATTATTGATGAGTATCAACTGATAGAGGCACGATCGATTGGTGCCGATGCTATTTTACTCATTGCAGAGTGCCTGGAGAAAAATCAATTGGCACAATTAGCTAAGACAGCTAAAGGGCTTGGGCTCGAAGTATTGATGGAAATTCATAGTGAAGCTCAATTGGATAAACTAACAGAGGATATTGATGCTGTAGGAGTGAATAATCGCAATTTGGAAGATTTTTCTGTTAGCGTGGCTACTTCTTTGAGCTTAGTAAATAAATTACCAGATAGTGTAGTGAAGATTTCAGAGAGTGGACTAAATGATCCTAATGCCATCGTTGAATTAAGACAGGCCGGTTTTGATGGTTTTTTGATTGGAGAACACTTTATGAAACACGCTTCCCCAGGTAAAGCTTGCCAGGAATTTATTCAGCATATTCAATCTATTGAAGATTTACTTGAAAACGCTATTGCATGAGTATGAAAATTAAAGTTTGCGGGATGAGGGAGCCTGAAAATATAGAATCCCTACTAAAGCTTCCCATTGATATGATAGGATTTATCTTCTATGAAATGTCTCCACGCCTTGTTTCGGCTTCACTTGGAGAATGGATTAGTAGTAATGAAGAAATGTTTGAAGAAGTTAAAAAAGTAGGTGTATTTGTTAATGCATCCACTGATGAAATACTGAATGCAGTGCATGATTTTCAACTGGATTATGTGCAGCTGCATGGTGATGAAAGCCCTGCATATTGTAGGCTACTTCAGGATGTATGGACGGTAACATCTATGCGACATGCTAAGATTATCAAAGTATTCAGCATAGGTGAAGAGAAATTTGATTTCGCAATTACTAATGATTTCGCCGCTTATAGCGAATACTTTTTATTCGATACGAAGGGGAAAAATTATGGTGGAACAGGTAAAAAATTTTCCTGGCAATGGCTGGATGATTATCAGGGAGATACACCTTTTTTATTAAGTGGAGGTATTGGCCCAGAGGATGTCGAAGCTATTTCGGAATTGACACACCCAAAGTTGGTAGGCATAGATGTTAATAGCCGTTTTGAGTTGACTCCTGCGAATAAAGATATTGATTTACTAAATCGTTTTATCACAAAACTGAAATCCTGATGATAGCAATTGATGAGAGAGGGTATTACGGAACCTTTGGTGGCGCCTATATTCCAGAGATGTTATATCCTAATATAGAAGCTTTACAGCAGCAGTATGTTGAGATTATTCAGGAAGAAGCTTTTCAAAAGGAATTTCACGCACTCCTAAAAGATTATGTCGGGAGGCCATCGCCATTATATTTAGCAGAGCGCCTGTCAGAACATTACAATACCAATATTTACCTGAAAAGAGAAGACCTGAATCATACCGGGGCCCATAAAATCAACAATACGATTGGTCAGATTTTAATGGCAAAACGCCTTGGTAAGAAACGTATTATTGCGGAAACAGGGGCAGGTCAGCATGGTGTAGCTACGGCTACTGTTTGTGCCTTAATGGGAATCGAGTGTATCGTATATATGGGAGCTATTGATATTGAGCGTCAGGCTCCTAATGTATCCCGAATGAAAATGCTGGGTGCTGAGGTAAGGCCCGCTAATAGTGGCAGCCGTACCTTAAAAGATGCAACTAATGAAGCTATCCGCGACTGGATTAATAATCCGGTAGATACACATTATATCATTGGCTCAGTTGTAGGCCCTCATCCATATCCCGATATGGTGGCACGTTTCCAATCGGTTATCAGTGAAGAAATGCAGTGGCAACTGGAAGAACATACTGGTCAGAGGAATCCTGATGTAATCATTGCCTGTGTAGGAGGAGGAAGTAATGCCGCAGGAGCCTATTATCACTATTTGAATGAGCGTGATGTAAGATTAGTAGCAGTAGAAGCGGCAGGACATGGGATACATAGTGGAGAATCTGCTGCAACCAGTGTTTTAGGTACCCAGGGCATAATCCATGGCAGCCGGACCCTGCTAATGCAAACTGATGACGGGCAAATCATAGAGCCTTATTCTATTTCAGCAGGATTGGATTATCCAGGTATTGGCCCACTGCATGCTCACTTGATTCACTCGGGTAGGGCGGAAGCTGTTAGTGTAACAGATAAAGAAGCACTGGCGTCAGCCTATTTTCTGGCACGTAAAGAAGGTATTATTCCTGCTTTAGAGACCGCACATGCCTTCAGTGCACTAGACAAAATTGAGTATAGTAGTAGCGACCTTATTGTGGTTTGTCTCTCAGGAAGAGGAGATAAAGATCTGCAAACTTACATTAAGCATTTTGATCAGTTTAATACCCAAAATATTGGCCAATGAATCGATTAGACCAACTTTTTCAGCAAAAGCAAAAAGATATATTGAATATCTATTTTACTGCTGGTTTCCCGAAATTAAACGATACGGCACCCCTGATCGAAGCTTTAGCCGCAAATGGTGTAGACCTTGTAGAAATTGGGATGCCCTATTCTGATCCTTTGGCAGATGGGCCTACTATACAAGACAGTGGACAAAAGGCTCTGAGTAATGGAATGAAATTATCTCTATTATTTGAACAAATAGCTGCTGTTCGTTCGAAAGTAGATATTCCGCTAGTATTAATGGGGTACTTTAATCAGGTGATGCAATATGGTGAAGAACGCTTTTTTACTCGTTGTGCCGAAGTAGGTGTGGATGGATTGATCTTGCCAGACCTGCCGATCTATGAATATGAAACACTTTATAAAGAAATGCTTGCTAAAGCGGGACTGCGCATTAGTTTTCTAATCACTCCTCAAACAAGCGATGAGCGTATTCGCAAAATTGATACCTTAAGTACGGGTTTTGTATATGTAGTGTCTGATGCTTCTATTACAGGAGCTAAAAAAGGTATTTCAGAGCAACAGATAGAATACTTCGAACGCATCAATGCAATGAAGCTGTCTTCTAGTCAACTAATTGGTTTTGGTATTTCTAATCAGGAAACCTTTGATACAGCTTGTCACTATGCGAATGGAGCTATTATAGGTAGTGCCTTTATTCGTGCATTAAATAATGGTAAGCCCCTTGAGCCGACAGTAGCATCTTTTGTGCAATCAATTCGTGGTGGTGAATAATGATTCGTGAATGGTAATATCCCAACTACGCTTCTCAGCTTCGTCGGGCGAAGGGTGAATAGTGATTTGGTATACCGTAATCCAAAACCTCTTTTAAACTTTTAAATCATGATAATTCAACTAGATAAAAATATACAAACAGTAGAGCTTGAAAAAGTAGAAAAAAAGCTTGCTGAGATTAATTATAAGGCAACATCCGTTAAGACTCAATATGCAGATTATTTAATTGCAGTTGGTAAAAAAGAATTTGATATCAGGGCGATAGGTACTTTGCCAGGAGTCAAAGATATTCATAGAGTGAGTGATGCTTATAAGTTGGTATCAAAGAAATGGAGGGTAGAAGATACCATGATTGACCTGGGGGATGGACTTCAAATAGGAACGGGCAATTTTGCTATAATGGCGGGCCCTTGTTCCATAGAATCAGAAGAGCAGGTAGAAAAGACAATCAACCATCTGGCAGCACAAGGTGTGAAAATCATGCGCGGAGGTGTATATAAGCCGCGTAGTTCTCCTTATTCCTTCCGTGGCTTGGGTATTGATGGCCTAAAAATGTGGCATGAGAGAGCGAGTGCTGCCGGTATCAAAATTATTACAGAAGTGATGATGGTGGAGCAAATTGAGGATATGCTGCCTTATATTGATGTCTTTCAGGTAGGAGCGCGTAATTCACAGAATTTCAATTTACTGGATGCTTTGGGAAAGGTTGATAAACCTGTGTTGCTCAAGCGTGGTATCTCTGGTACTATTGACGAATTGTTACAGGCTGCTGAGTATATCTTTTCTAATGGCAATGAACGCATTATGCTTTGTGAACGGGGCATTCGATCTTACGAAAAAGCCTACCGGAATACGATGGATGTGAATGCGATTGCAATACTGAAAGAAAAGACACATTTACCCGTTATTGCAGATCCTTCTCATGGAATAGGAGTGCGCAAATATGTCGATAAAATTGCGCTGGCATCTATCATGGCAGGAGCAGATGGGGTTATTATGGAAGTGCATGAAACACCAGAAAAAGCTTTTTCAGATGGTCAGCAAACCTTATCTTTCCCTCAGGCTGATCGTCTTTATAAGCGAATGCGCCAAACTTTTGATTTGAGAGAGAACTTTTAAACTTGAAAGAAGAAGCTATATTTAAATTACTGTTTAAGGTAGGTGATGCGTTGCCGTTTCATTGGTTGAAAAGGGCAAGCCATCTACCTGTAATTCCTCTATACCATGCGGTCTCAGAGCACCCCTCTGTTTATGTGAAGCACGTAAATGTATGGCGTTCTTTAGACCAGTTTAAAGCAGATTTAGATTTTTATCTTAAATACTATGAACCAGTAAGCCTGGAAGATTTATATAACGGCAAAAAGACTAGAAAAACGCCCTTGCACCTCACTTTTGATGATGGCTTAAAGGAATGTTGTGATGATGTGATACCTATTTTAAAAGAAAAAGGCATACCGGCAAGCTTCTTTCTCAATAGTGCTTTTGTAGATAATCGCGATCTCTTTTTTCGCTTCAAAGCCTCCGTTTTAATAGAATATTTAGATGGAAATTCAGATGCCCAAAATGAGTGTATCGATTTCTTAAACAAAAGGGGAAAGAAAAACTTTGCTTCGTTGAAGCAATATCTATTGAGTGTTACCTATCTGGAGAAAGAAATCCTGGATGATTTGGCAGGCCCATTATCATTGGATTATAAACAAAAGCTTAGTCAGCAGGCTTGTTATATGACCAGTGAAGAGGCACGATCCATACAATCTCAGGGATTCACCATAGGTGCACATAGTATTGATCACCCCAGGTATGATGCCTTGCCATTGGAAGAACAATTAAGGCAGACAATTCAGAGCCTTAAATTTGTGCAAGATAAGTATGCTCCTACACTGCCTTCTTTTGCTTTTCCTTTTACAGATTTTAGGATTAGTAAGCGTTTTTTTCAAGAGTTAAGTGCTTCCAAAACTTGTAAAATAAGCTTTGGCTGTGCAGGCTTGAAGAAGGAAAATATTGAAAATCATTTTCAGCGTGTGCCAATGGATGAAAATAGCCTTTCGGCAAAAGCGAATTTATCTAAAGAATATCTGTATTATTTACTGAAGGCTCCCATTGGAAAGAATGTTTTTAGGAGAGGAGAACTATAAAATCACTTTTAGAAAAAGGGGAATCTTTTTAATGCCCGCAGATTTCACTGGTAAACAAAATCTGCGGGCGTTATAGATATGATTTAACAATTAGTGTTGTATCACAATCTTATCAATGTATACTCTATGCCCATCAAGCATTAGAGAATAGCTATAAATACCATTTGGAATGTTTTTGGTGTCTACATAGGTATTAATGCCATCGAATTGCTGAGATAAAATAGCCTTACCAGTCATATCGTTTAATACGATGGTAAATGCCTCTCCATAGAATTGCTCATCAATGCTTACATTAAATCCATCATTTGACGGATTAGGAGATACCAACACCTCATTGCTCGCCAATTCTTCAACTACAGAGTTGGCTACAACGGTGAATACCTGATCGTCCCAGATGATGGTGTCGTTATGAGAATGATCAAGCAGGGCATATCCAATATGATAATTGCCAGGCTCTAATTGATGGTGTTCCAAATGTAAATCTTCATTGCCATTTTCAATAGTAATAATAGCACCTTCATCTACAATGAAAAATTCTTCGTCTGTTATTTCATCGAAAAATTCATAGAGAAGGTATACCTGATCTCCTGGTTCGAGTATAACTCTATCCTTGGACTCTACAATTACATCACCATACTGATTAGATTCTACGGATATGCCTTCCATTGTATAATTAAAATCATCATCATAAAGATAGCTGAGCATAATGCTTTTTTGGTCCACTGTACCGAAGTTTAAGATGGCAGGAATATACACTCGGTCATAGTGAGTAAGATTCCCAAGGTCGTCTTCTACATAAAAATCGTGGATGTCGGCAACATAAGCCGGATGTCCATTGATGCCCAGCCATTCTTCATCCCAGAAATAGTAATAGGTTTCTGTGCTGTCATTTACGTATTCTATTGAGTCAGGAACCGTGCTACCTAAAAGAAGATATGTATTTGGGATGCCTGAAAATTCCTCGTCCAGGACAATATGCACATGTTCTAAGTCATCGTCATGAGTGATCGTCAGAGAACTGAAGTCATTATTATTTCCTCTGATTTCATTTTCTTTAAAACCTGGAGCCTCATCATCGGCAGTTACAAAAGGGACATATTCATTCACGATAAAGTCGTTCCAATTTGCAGGTAAGTTTAGGCCAGCATATTCACCTTGGAGCTTGTATTGTAAATAGGTTTCATCAGATAAAGCATTGTGTGGAATATATATTGAAATACCGCTTGCATTGGGCCTTGTATGATCACTATTTTGGCCGGAGATAGCAGAGTTCAGGCGAGATAATACCTGATTGGCCTCTGTTGCCAGGCTGGGATCAATGTTTCTTAATTTGCGCATTAAGTCTCCGATATCTACTAGGTCAGACGAGTGCTCGGGAGTTCTTATCTTTTTACCATACTCTTCGCTGGCAGAAACTGCTTTTTGAAGAGAACTCATTTTGCCTTCAGCAGATATTTTATCGAATAATGCTTCTATACTACTCTCAAGAATAGATATTTCTCCCAAATCAACAATGCTAAGTGTGATTTTTGAGGTTTGATAGGCATCTACCTGATCAAAGTAAGCATTCATAATTTCACCAGAAACGATATGCAGTGCATTCCCATTTTCTAAATCATCCATAAAAGGAGTGTAGTTCCAGCCATGGAAAGGTTCCGTTTCTTCAGAGCTTACCATAAATATTCCAAAGTCCTGCAAATTATGCATTACCTCTAAAGTAGCCATCAAACAAGCATCAAAACCAATGATATCAAACTGATTGCCATTTTGAATGTAGGTACTGTTTTCAAAAGCCTGTTTTAGTTGAGGGACACTGAGGTGTTGGTAGGTTGGTTCAGCCCATCCAAAACCTCTGGTACCGCCACCATGATTCCAAAATACGATCATGGTACGTTCTGCAGGATAATTATCGATACCCCAATCAATAAATTCAGTAACATTGGATGGATTTGCCATATTAGTATTAGAAGGAACAAAGCTTAGTTCAACTTGCTGTCCATTTTCGATTTTCCAGCTCTTAGGGGTCTCCCAACCTGCTTTATTCGCTCCTCCGGTCAGCAAAATGATATTGGAGTTTGCTGTAGTTGTGGCGCCTGCCAGCATTTCGTTGATATCAAGGGTAGCATTATTCCCATTCGTCTCTAAATCTGAACCTACCATGTATACTAGCATGGTCCATTCTGCTTCCTGGCATTCCACACTGGATGCAAAAGTGAGTGTGAAAAAACTAATGAGTAAAAGTAAGTGTTTCATGGTATTTAGTTGTTTGTTTGCCTACTCTTTATGGGATTTTCGGCTTTCTCCTCTAGGTGATTTAATAGCATAGCAATATCAGGCTGTACTTTGAGCGTACTGTACCCATTGCCTATTCTAGTAGTCAGAAGACTATCTATTCAGGAAGATTGATTTCGCGCTTAGAGAATACTTGGTATCTTACTGCTTAGTGAAATTGCGGATATATATTTGTCTTTTCTAAAAGCAAAATTATTGTGAAGTAGAACGATTAGCAATATTTTTCTCACTTTTGGGCTGAATGGTAGGAAATATGTGCTAAATGGTACATTAGCATAACAAATTGTAGAAAG
Organism: Chitinophagales bacterium; assembly: GCA_022360175.1. Lineage (GTDB taxonomy): Bacteria > Bacteroidota > Bacteroidia > Chitinophagales > Saprospiraceae > JAKSDI01. Next base: position 8,590 of record JAKSDI010000081.1, on the reverse strand, counting down.
TAAAATTAGAGAATGCTATCAACTATCGTCCAAAATATAAGTAACTACAGCGAAAAGCAAGCCTTTTATATTCAAGGGCAATCTTATACTTACAAACAGCTATCGGAGAAGATAAGCGGAATTTCAGAAGTATTGTCGCAAAAGCAAATACCTGTTCAATCTCCCGTAGGTGTACTTGCTACAGATTGTCTTGAAACCTATGCTGCTATTTTAGCACTTTGGTTTCATCGGATGATCTTTGTGCCAATTAGTCCTGCTAACCCTATTGAGCGCAATCAAAAAATGGCAGAGCAGGCACAGCTTAAATACCTGCTCACTTTTGATGCTTCAGATACAGCTGATACGATTGAAACGGATGGTTTGGAAGTCATAGAAACTAATAATTTAAATAGTAGTACCCCCGTACAATTATCAGGCAATAGTCGGCCAGAAGATATTTTATACATCCTGTTTACTTCAGGAAGTACTGGTTTGCCGAAAGGCGTACCCATTACCACTGCCAACTTGAATGCTTATGTCAATGCATTTTTTAATATCGGCTATGATTTAGATCACAGAGATCGCTTCTTGCAAATCTTTGACTTCACCTTTGATGTATCGGTACAATCATACGTATTGCCGCTGGTATTAGGGGCGAGTATATATACCGTGCCACGAGAAGGGATACGCTTTTTAGCAGCTATCAAAATTATGAAGGATCACGATGTCAGCTTTGCTAAATTAGTGCCTTCTACGCTACAGTTTTTGAAGCCTTATTTTAGCCGTATTCACCTGTCCGCAATGCGATACTCTTTATTTTCAGGAGAAGCTTTATCAGAAGATTTGACAAAAGCCTGGTCAAAATGTGTACCCAATGCCATCATTGAAAATCATTATGGACCTACTGAAGGCACCATTGATTGTTTGTATCATCGATGGTCACCAAAGCAGGAAGTGAGTCATAATGGCATCGTTTCTATAGGAAAGTTATTTGATGATATGGAAGCCATCGTTGTTCAAAATAACACTGAAGTGCAAAAGGGAGAAAAAGGGGAACTTTGGATAAAAGGCCCTCAAATTACACCGGGATATTGGCGGAATGAAGCCAAAAATAAAGAAGCTTTCACGGAAGTGAATGGTATGAAATATTACAAAACGGGAGATATCGTCTTTCAGGATGAAGAGGATAACTTTCTCTTTTGTGGCCGAAAAGATAACCAAGTACAAATACAGGGATATAGAGTAGAGCTTGGAGAAGTGGAACATCATGTAAGTCAATTGTTGGGAGAGCAGGTAGTAGTAGATACTTATGCGGAGAAAGGAGTATTGTCTTTAGTTTTGTTTATTGCTCAGAGAACAGAAATGTCGGAAGGGGAGGTGTACAAAGCATTGCAAGAACATCTACCAGGATATATGATTCCAAGCAAGATTATCTATCAGGATGTTTTCCCCCGAACGGTAAGTGGGAAGATTAACCGTAAAGCCTTGCGTGCATTAGTATGAGTGATCAGCAGAAAATAAATATCATCTTGCAGCATCATTTTGACCTGTATCGCACGATAGCACGTACATGTGGAGGTACTCATAATACAATACCTGCTTATGAGTGGTGTTCGGCTCCTTTTGGCAATGACTATCCCAATTTCATTTTCAATGAAAAAAAGCATTTAATTGATACAGAGCATTTAAAAGAACAGCTATCCAAAGGTAATTTTCCAGCTTTCTGGTTGTCTAGAGATGTAGAATTGGATGCTATCATCAAAAAAGTGGGTTTTCGCAAAATTCAGTCCTGGCTGGCAATGGGAATGGCTAAAGATGAATTAATTGTTTCTCAGGCAATTCCTCAGTTGGAATATTCGAAAGTCAATACAGCTGATGAATTAAGAATATGGGCTCAGCTAATGGGCGAATCTTTTCGGGCTACTTATCAGTTGGATTATTTTTTACCCTTACTTGATCATCCTTCTTTTGAATTCTTTTTATTTCACAAGCAAGAAATGCCTGTGGCCACAACGATGAATTATTACAGAGATGATATAGTGGGGGTACATATGGTGGCTACCCATCCCCTTCATCGTCAACAAGGGATTGGGCAATGGGCTTTTAGCCAATCGATACAAAAGGCCTTTGATAAAGGAATGCATACTGCTATATGTACAGCCATGCCTAAGGGAGCTAACGCCTGGCAAAAGATAGGATTTAAAGTCTATGATAACTTGTATTTATACTGGAGGTTGTCAAAGATCAAAAATCAGCAGGCTTAATAAACTTCATTTCTTCCTGTAAAACAGGATGTACAAAACTCAACTCCTCTGCATGTAGAAACAATCGCTCTGCTGATATACCGTATAATTTATCGCCTACGATTGGGGTATTTAAACCCATCGGATGTGCTGCATGTACTCTCAACTGATGCGTGCGGCCTGTAACAGGGAAAAAATGAATCCGTGTTTTTCCGTCTTCTTGACCGACTACTTTCCAATGGGTACGGGCTGCTTTGCCATGTTCAAAGCAAACCAGTTGCCGAGGGCGGTCTTCCAGGTCTACCCGTAATGGAAGATCAATAGTCCCTTCTTCTATATCCAGTAATCCATCCAGTAATGCAGTATATCGCTTTTTTACAGTCCGCTTGATAAACTGTTGTTGCAGTTTTTTGTGTATTTCACTGGCTTTGGCAATTAAAATAAGTCCAGAAGTAGCCATATCTAGCCGATGCACTAGCAGTGGCCCATCTGCATGAGGGTACGCTTGCCTGATTCGGAGATATACGGAATCCGTCCATGTTTTACCAGGAACGGATAAAAAACCAGCAGGCTTGTTGATTAGCATTAGATATTCATCTTCATAAACGATATCTAATTTATCAACTGGAGTGAAAGCGTGGACAATTGGATTTTCTTCTACTTCCATTCCATCTAGCATATGTTTCAGAATGGGCTCACACTTTCCTCGACAGGCAGGGTAAAATTGTCCATGTTTACGGATGGCCGATTTGGGAGATATACCCCACCAAAATTCTGCCATTGCTATGGGCTGGAGATTATTTTGGAAAGCAAACTGAAGTAGTTTTGGAGCCGCACAATCACCAGCTCCAGAAGGAGGAATTTGAAAAACAGTTTCCTGAAAAATAGAGCTGAGTCCTCGCGTTTTGCCTTTTTGATTCAAAAACTGATACTGGTCAAACAAGCGTTGTTGTAGAGCAGCGGATTGTTGTTTTCGCTTTTTCTTCAGTGCCCCAATAACAATTTTGTGTTGTTCTAATTCTTGCTCTTTTGTCTCTAAACGAGATCGCCAATTCCTTTTTAGATCCTTCAGTATAAAGTGGAAGCGTATACTCTCCTGGCGAAGTGCTTCCTCCAGTTTGAGGAGTGCTTCTGCCTCTAATTTGCCATTCGCTTCTTGTCGTCGTTTATTCCTGTTTTGCTTCGCTTGCCGAACTTGTATACGGCATTCCTCTACTTCTTTATCTCTTTGAGTACATAGATTCTTATATTGTTCTTGCAGTTCAAGAAAATCTGGAGTCTGTTCTAAAACCTTAATCTTACGATTCATTTCATTTAGAGCTTCTTCCCCTTGTCGGAACCATCCTTGTTCGTCAAAACGATCATAAAATGGTGGCACAAATGGCGGCACATCACTAGTCGTTCCCAATTTACCAGAAAAGGCAGCTAAAAAACCTAATTGTCCTTCTGTTTTTTGTACCACCAGTATACCAAACATTTTGCCTTGCCCGGAAGTACTGCTATCGTCAATGCCAAAGTCATATTCCCAGTCAGTTTGATTTGTAAGGTAGCTTTGTAATTGTCGGCAAGCTGTTTGTGCTATAGAGTGAGGCTCGTAGTGAAATGGAAAGGGGAAGCGTTGTGGTAAAGGAATATCATCTAAGATATGTTCAAAATCCCACCAGTAGGTTTCTAATGTAGTATGCTCCTCCTTCATATAATACTGCAACTTCTTTTGACTGACAAATAACGTGATTTCAGCTGAATTAGTTGATATGGTTTTTATTATACACAAAACTGTACATTTGCGGTTATTATAAAAGGAGATGAGGTAATAAAAAAAAACTTCGAATCACGACTTGCGTCAAGAAACCTAAAGTATTAAATATATGCAAGAGATATATCAAGGATTGCAACCCATTTTTGCAGAAATCTTTGAAGATGATGCTATTGAGATTTCAGCATCCACCAGTGCTAAAGATATTCCTTTATGGGACTCTTTACATCATGTGCTGCTAATTGCAGCTATCGAAGGGAAATATGATGTAGAGTTTGACCTGGAGGAATTAACTTCCATGCAAAATGTAGGAGATATCGTAAAAGCTATAGAAAGTAAAAGAAATGCGCTTTAAGCATATTCATATAGCTGAACTAGCGACCTTTTTGGAGTCTGATTTATATCTCCAGTCTACTCATTGCCCGATTAGCAGGCATCGTGCTATATCTCAAATAAATAACCCACAGGCAGATCCTGAGGATGTCGCTTTGGTATTAGCTGTAGAGGAGAAGCAAATTATAGGTTATATCGGATTACTACCAGACAGAATTGGTGAGGAAAGAGTGTACTGGAATTCCTGTTGGTGGGCAAGCGATAAACACAGAACAGTGGCACTACCTTTGTTATTGGAGTTTTTAAAAGTAGCTGATAAGCGTATTCTGCTTACTGACATGCCGCCCCACACAGAGCAAATCATTAGAAAACTGAAAATTGCTAAAATTATAAATTTACCGGCTGGGATGGTTGGGTATGTTGGTGTGAAATTAGCAGATTGGTTGCCAGTACGAGCGTCTTTTATGAAGCGCTTTAAACGACTGCTTCAGATTATTGACAATATACTAAATACGCTATTCAAAATCTATTTTAAACTGCGAATTGCTAAGCCAACAATAAGTACAACTCCTATTGAGCAATTTACTTATCATGATGAAAGTTTCATGAATCTGCATTCTTCAGGAGAGTTAATTCGCAGAAGCCCTGAAGGCTTGATGTGGATACTTAATTATCCCTGGGTGTTGACAAAGGGTACTGCTCCATATCAATATGATCATTACTATTTCACAGCTGTTGCTAAAAAAGCAAAATTTGAACTTGTACGTTTGCAAAAGAATAATGAGCTTATTGCTATCCTTTATTTGCGTGTCATTAATGATCAATTAGTGGCTCCTTATATTTATTGTGATAGGAGAGACATGGATGAGATCGCTCGTTTTTTAATGCAAAAAATGCTGGAAGAAGATTGTACGAATATATTAGTATATAATCAGTTGTTGAAAGAAGCATTGCTACGAGAAGGAAGCTTTTTATTTAAAAAAGAAGTTGCTCGTAATTTTGCCTGGCATCCATCTATAGATCATTTGATGGATGTAGCATTTAAGTTACAAGATGGAGATGGGGATGTTGCTTTTTGTTAAGGAGCTGGTGATTGGTATTTCTACTAATAAATTTATTTGATTTTAAGTGTCCATGAATGACACGAAGTGCACAAATTGCGATTGATAAAATAGGCGAATTTGATAGACTAAAACAATATAAGGCTTAATGGCTATTAATTTACTGAAGAGAACAGAAATAGACGAAGATTGGTGGAATGGAATAATCAGGCAATCTGATATACCTATGCCATATGCCGAATCCTGGTATCTTGATATGACTGCTGCAGGGCAATGGATCGCATTGGTAGATGATGAAGGAGAAATAGTAATGCCTTTGGCAGTAAAAAAGAGAGGAGGTATATTGTGTCAGGGATATCAACCTGCATTTACGCAACAATTAGGCGTTTTTGGAAAAGGCATAGATGAAGATAAAGTAGCACAATTTATTGATAGTTTACCTCGCTGTATCGTCATATCAACCCATCTCAATGAAGGTAATCCTCTTTTATCATCCAACAAGGGCATTTGGCGAAAGCAACTCAATTTGATTCTAAATCTAGAAAAGGATATTAATAGCCTTCGTAGTGGCTTTACCAAAAGTTTGCGAAAGCGAATAAGAAGAGGGAGGGAAGAATTAAGAGTGATTGAAAGTACCGAAACTCAGATTGTAGTCGATTTTTTTAATAAACAAATGGATGCCCAACTCCAGATAAGTGACTACAATTATCAATTGATTACTAATATCATTAATACTTCTATTCAGCGAAAGCAAGGTAGGATTTGGTTGGCTTACGATGAGCAGGAAATGCTTCAGGGAGCTTGTTTTTTCCTGTTGGGTACCAACAGAATTATTAATCTTTTTGGGACTTCTGATAAAGGCACTAATGCGATGCAAGTGATACTGGATGAAGTAATCAGTGAGTATGCCGGGCAGTCCTATTATTTCGATTTTGAGGGTTCTGAATTACCGGGAGTCGCCAGTTTTTTCCGCAGTTTTGGCAGTGAAGAACGAGACTACCATCGCTATGATTATTCTCCTATTCCAGGCTTGGCGAAGTGGATGCATAAGAGATAATCCTTTTCAGTCATAAGATAAGTTGTCAAAGAAGGCCCTATATTAGTATCAAAAATCTCACATGAGAATTAATATACTACTGCTATTTGTATTGGCTTTTGTGCTGTATTCCTGCCATTCTATTATGACAACTCGCTATATCACCAGTGAGGATATTGAGAGAATGGACATTGCACAAGCTTTAGGCATCCCCGGCAATACAAATGTACGCTATGGAGCCTGGGAACATTACGTACCAGACAGCTTGCATCCGGATCATACACCTATCCGTTATATCCGCGTGAATTTCCACTGGATGAATACATCTGATTCTATTTATACACCGGGAGAATATCGTGCTACCGAATACACAAAAGGGCTTGTCCGTGCTTCCAACTACTCCTGGCGGAAGAATAAAAAAATGTATTTGCCGCCTCGTAATAATACGCCTGTTTTGCCATCACAAGTACGAATCGTATTAACTCCTGATCCTTCTATACCAGGAGATAAGGGGATTTATTTCCATTATGATGATCAATGGGTGCATCATGTGCACGAAGGTAAAAACAGGACACTTGCTACCAGGGGAATGTATGATAAGTATGGTGTTCAAAAAGACTCAGTGCTGAATGTATTTATTTTTGCTCATCATCCGGATAGCCTGAAATCTGAAACCTATAATGCCTATGGTGGGGGAGTAGCACTGGGAAATTTTATCAAAATTGTAGGTATTTATGATGTGTATAAAAACAGAGATGATTACTGGAAACAACGTACGAATCTCAATCATGAGATAGCTCATATATACGGCCTTTCTCATTCCTGGATAAAAAATGATGGTTGTGATGATACGCCTCCTCATGTACAGGATTGTTTCTCTCGTACTTTATCCGCTTATTGCGATACAATGGCTTCCAACAATCTGATGGATTATGTAGCAGAACAATTGGCACTCACTCCTTGTCAAATAGGTCGTATGCATGCTCGTATGTCTAGCCTCAGAAATAACCGGAGAAAATATATTCTACCAAGTTGGTGCGAACTAAAGGATACCATGCATATTCGTATAAAAGATACGGTAGAATGGCTGGGGGCTAAAGATTTAGAAGGTCATATTACAATTGAAAATGGTGGTTTACTTACTATTCATGATCGTGTTTCCATGCCACCAGGCGGAAAAATAACGGTTGCTCCAGGGGGGCAGTTACGCCTTAATGATGCCCGCCTCCACAATGATTGCGGAAAACAGTGGAAGGGGATTGAAATCCAGGAACTGGATGGCGAAAAAGGAAGCATTGTGTTTATCGGTGAGCCTAAGTTGGAGGATATGGAATTTCCACTGGAGTGATTCAGACGATAAAAAACCTGGCTTGTCACGATGTAGAGACAAACCAGGCGATTTTTTAATTCAATAAACCTATGTTGATTAGCTTTGAGCAATAATAGCTTCAACTAGTGTTTGAAAGAAGCCAGCAGGCGAGGATGTCCATCCCGAAGGGCTCACATTGGTTTCATAGCTAAAATTACTACCATTGTCAATGCTTAGAGTTTGACCAGTAGAAGTAGTGCTGTCACCATAAATTTGTACTTGTACATTACCAGATACCCAGGTGTTTTCCTGTCCATCCGTAGCTGGAGTAAGAGCTGCTCCACCTGCTACTTGTACCAAGTCATTACAATAATCAAAGGCATTTTTTGACCACTTACCATCAGCGTCAACAATTAAACTCAAAGATGATTCTGGTGGGAATACGAATGGGCCACCTATCGCTAAAAAATTAGTTGGGAGTTTGTTAGCTATTGCTGCATTTGTTAAGAAATCAAAGGTGTCGCCATTGTATTTTCCTGCCTTAGGAGTAAAATTAAACATGGTTGTTCTAGACATTTTAATTAGGTTTTAGATTGTGTGCCTACTCTTTATAGGATTTTCGGCTTTCTCCTTTTAGAGCGTAAAATCGAATTGTTGAAGCTTCATTGTTTTCGATTAAATACATTGCAAACCTAATTGGAACCACCCTGAAAAATGGGACATTGTACTTGAAAAATGGGACTTGTACTAGGATGAATGCGCCATGTGCTATGGTAAAAGTGACATAAGAGAAAGAAAGGTGATTTGTAACAATGATTATTTGTGAAAAGGATAATGATATCAATAAGAGGCAGCCTCTGAGAGGCTTCTACC
>JAKSDI010000249.1 GCA_022360175.1 Chitinophagales bacterium | reverse complement strand
GCTACGGGGCGATAAAAAAATGAAAAGGAGGGGAAAAAGATATTTTTAGCGGCCATTAAGATGTTTTTAAACAACTTCATAATAAACATTCGGAAAAGCACAATAGCTGATATAAATTTATTCGGATATAAGGAAGTTAGTGCCAAAAAACATCAATGAAATAAATTCATACTTACATTAAAAAATCCTCATTTATAATATTATTTCTTTCAATTGTTTCTTGATTCTTTTAACGCAAAAGACAAATGATTCATCCAACTAAATATGAAACATGAAAGACGCTAATATCTATATCATCTTAATTGGAGTATTAATTCTCCAACTTTTTTCCTGCCAGTCTAATTCATCTTCAGAGCTGAAAAAGGCCCTTACTTTTTTCGTTTCTTTTGATAATGGAACTACAGCAGATTTTGCAATGGGAGATGCTAACATTTATACTGCCAATGGTTCTTATGTTAATATGAAAAGAAAGCTGGAAGGCATACAAATTGGCATGAATAACTCTAATCATGGAATCATTGAGGGCAAGGGTGTATTTGGTGATGCATTTGAGTTTGGAAAGAAAAGGAGTGGTCAAGTCATTTTTTATAAAAGTAAGGATAACATCTCCTACAGTCCTCAAAACTGGTCTGGCTCCATTTCATTTTGGTTAAGTGTTGATCCTTCAACTGATCTTGATGGATACACAGATCCAATACAAATTACTGATGTAAATTTCAACGATGCATCGATTTGGGTTGATTTCACTGATGATGATCCCCCAAATTTTAGAATGGGTATCATAGGTGATAAAAACGCCTGGAGCCTCGACACCTTGAATTCTCCCTTTTCTGTTGAATTTGAAAAGAGAATTGTTACTGTAGAGAAGCCCTCATTTTCTAGAAGTAAGTGGACACATATCCTTATAACTTACAAGGGTTTGGGCACTTCAAATAGTTTGGCCAGCCTTTATCTAAATGGTGAAAAAAAAGGAGCAATAAGTGGAATAGACGATCCTTTTACCTGGGAATTAGAAGAATCAAATATTTTCCTTGGATTAGGTTTTACTGGTTTAATGGATGAATTGTCAATATTTAATAAACCATTGACAGACAATCAAGCGATGGAACTTTACCAGTTAAAAGGGGGGATCCAATCAATTCTCTGATTCTTTCGTTATCCGAATGATTATTCAGATGTTTTTAACGCATTTATAGGAGAAGGTCAAAAGCGCTAATCAAGTAGACAGTACTGACCGATATTCTCACACCTTGTGAGACAAATACTAGCCTCCATTAGAAAAAATAAAACACCAATGAGTCACGAAATGGCATCTATCAAAAGAGATAGAAGTAAGTGATCAATATTACTTTAATAATTCTGATGGATTCTTTTATCCTTACTCTTTGTTGAAGAACCGCCTTCCTTAGCTTGCTCCTCCGCTAAAGCTTCGGCGGCACGCGGATGGCTAAAGTCGGGAACCCTCGCCTTGATTAAGAAAAAAATCCTCGCGATCAGAATCACAAACTATATTTGATCACTTACTTATTAAAAATGAAACTGATAAAGATCATACTAATTTGCTTGATTAGTGGACAATTACTTGGAACAGCACAAATTCCAGATTTCTTGATTTATGAGAATGACACCCTTCCAATATATTCAAATCCGTTAGAAGTCTATTTTAAACAAAGTGGTTCAAGGGAGCTTCCAAAATTCAAAGGTTGCTCATCAACTGCTTGTTGGAGAGGATATGTTGGAATTTGGGAATTAAGGAATGATAGTATTTTCCTGAAAGCAATCACGACTTGTCACAAATGGGAATGTGATACAATTGTCAATGCTGATTTAAAAGAATTATTTGGGGATAGGTATGTGAATAATGAAGTTTTTGCAGATTGGATTTCATATGAGATAATAAATCCACATGGCAAGCAAATAAAGTATATTCATCAGGGATATGAATCAATTCATGAATATGAAAGGGGATTTGAATTTATTAATGGGAAATTGATCAGAGTAAATAAGTATGATAATACTAAATCCAGAGAATCAGTTTATTCAAAAAATCCTAAAATTCTGCACAAATTCCTTTATGATAATATTAATTGGGAGTTAGTAAAATCTCAAAAACTTGCGGATAAAAAAAGGGTAATTGCAAGGTTTAAGATTGGTAAAAATGAAAAGCCGACAGAAATTGAAATTGTTAGAGGGTTAAATCCACAGATTGATAAAGAAGCTGAAAGGGTAATTAAATTGATTCCCACTTGGGATGTATACTACAGAAGAGGAAAAGTCATTGAAGTTCAATGGACCTTGCCAATATCCTTCGACAAAGAATCCTATGAAAAGAGAGGCTAATAACAAAAAGTGAAAGTCGGCTGGAAACCAAGACCCGCTCGTCGTAGCTTCTCAACTACAATGCTAATAACATCATTACATTTCTATAGTGGTGTGCCAAAATGGAAGAAAGGATACTTCATGCAGCGGAGTAAAAGATTCAATATGCTTGATATTTGACAAGAAAGATGCTCCAGCCTGTTACTTAGCAGATGAAAAATGTGTATTTTACGAGTAACGCTATTCTTCACAAAGCTCTTCACGACATGAAATCTAATCTTTTATTACTTCCCGGTATTCTGTTTTTAATGGGCCTCAATTCTATTAATGCCCAGCATTATACAAGCCTGAATACGGCTTACGGCCATCTACACTGTGTGAATAAAGAGTGGGCAAAACACAGTGATGCTGTTCCTGACAAGGACGTTCAATTTAATTCAGATACAGATAGGATTCATTTTCACTTAAAAACAGTGATTGACTATTTGTCAAAAAATACGCCGGACAATTTATCAGTCGAAATCAAACAAAAACGTCTTGCTTTATTACAAAGTCTAGAGCATTATGCTGATCGAAAAGTATTTCCAAAAAATATTCACCATACAGAACGTCGCCCTTATTTTATTGATCATCAGGGTACTCACTGTGCAGTAGGCCATCTAATGGCGGCATCTGGCCATAGTCAACTGGCTCAAAGAATAAAATCAGAACACAATTTCGACTACATCAAAGATATCAAAACCAGAGGGGTGGCTGAATGGGCAACAGCAAGCGGTTTTACAATAGAAGACCTCGCATGGATTCAACCAGGCTATCCACCAGAATCGATTATTTCTGCAGTTGGACAAGGCACTAATGGCCCAATAAATGCGATGCATCAAAAAAACAATTCTCAATTAATTTTTGCAGGCGTATTTGATGAAGTAGATAATCTGCCCTGCCTGAATATTGGTTATTACCAGGATGAGCAGTTATATTGTTTGGGTGATGGTTTAGCCGGTACTATTAATGACATAAATATTTATGAAGACGACATCATCGTCAGCGGGCAACTCAGTGATGGTACGACAAACTATCCCCTCGCCATTTTCAGCAATGAAAGTTGGTCATTCATTGACGTTCCGCAAAGAGAAGGAGCCACCGGATTTGCGATAAGAACATCTTATGATGGGTATGAAATAAGTATTGCTCATTCGTCTATTCCAGAACAGCAGGAAGTTTGGCAATTTATGGATAATGAATGGGAAAAAAGGCTAACTGTCAATGGTAGCATTCTTGACGTAAAGTTCACCTCTTTGGGCACATGTTATGCGGGTCACTTCAACCAGGCAATCCTACACCAGGCTGGTTTAGAAGATTCTGTTATTTATACTAATAATCTAATTATTTCAAGCCATCTCAATAATGAATGGCAATCCTTTTCCAATAATATAAGCGATACCATTCATGTGATTAAAGGAGCCGGAAATGCCATTTATCTTGGAGGTTCCTGTTCAAGATCCCCTTCAAGTAATAATGTCTGTATGTCGCGTTATTCAAATGGTGTAATGCAGCCGATGATATTGGCAGATCACTTTTTTGGCTTTTTAGAGGATATTTATGTTATCAAAGACATAGTATTTCTCGATGGAAGGCTTCTTTTTGGTGGCGATTTTCACATTGAACCATTACTTGGCACCTATGGGGAAAACTTTGCTGAATATGATTTAATCAATAATTTCGTTCTGGCAAAAGCTAATTTCAATCAGGCAGTGAATGCACTTACTATTATGCAGGGAGCAATTTTTCTTGGTGGTGATTTCACACAAAACCTTACCGATATTTCCGTTCCACACCTGGCTAAAACAGATCTTACAATCACTGCTATCAATGAAGTAGAACAAGTATCCAACCTTCAACTATTCCCTAATCCAGCCACAGATTTATTAAGCATCAGGGGTTTAAAAACGGATTTTGATTATAGCATTTTTGATATAAATGGTCAAGAAATCCAAAAAGGCCATTCTTCTGCTCCTAACATAAAAGTGGACCTTTTAACCGCAGGTGTTTACATGATTAACATCAGTACAAAATCGGAAAAATATTCCTTGAAATTTATAAAACAATAAAGTAGTTTCATGATTCTATGGGGTGTTTAAAAGTCTGGCTGCCATGCCAGGTGAGATGCTATTTGTTACACGCTACAAGAAATATGAACTGGATATCCATAGTTGGTTTTGCTGTTATTGGGCAATGTACCTTGATGGCATTCAAATACTTGCTTGGGAAAAAGAGCCAACAACAAGTATTACTGATTGCGCTTTTTGCAACTATTGCATTGTATTTGCTGCATGAAGTGCTCGTTCAAAGTCGGTTAATACTTCAATATACCTTATTGACGGGCTGGGGGCCTCTATTCCCGCTATTAATTGCTCCTATCCTCTTTTTATATATTAGGTCCATAATCAACCCAAAAGCGAAGGCCAGGTGGATTGATGCATTACATCTATTGCCCTTTCTGATTGCCTTCTTCGATAGGATAGATACGATACTTTTACCGAAAGCGGTAAAAGTAAACCGGCTCATAATTACTTTTGACCGGTTCGATAATATGCCTTATGCTCCGCCACCTGCATTCACAATATCATCTTTTTGGGATCTTATGATTTGGCATTTACAACCCATGATTTACTTCGGGCTTAACATTTGGGCCCTCTACCAGGCAAAAGACAAGATATATGGATCTAAAAAGTTAGCCCAATGGCTGACCTTCCTTTCCATCGGTTTCTTAGTTTATTTCCTGAGCAATTACATCACAGAAATAACACTACCAAAAGCTTTTGAATTGAAGAAAATGAATGTGTTACTGCCCCTATTCTCTCTCTATGTTTTCGCCTTATGCTTAGTCATCATAACTCAGAGTTCTACCAGCTATGTCGTAAGACCTCTTGATCAAGATGCACTTACATCGAAAGAGATCAAGCAGTACTTCGATAAACTTGAGGAAGTTATTTCTACGGAAAAGCCTTTTCTGAAAGCAGAATTACAAGTTCGTGATTTAGCATGGGCTATAGGTTTGAGCGGAAGAGAACTGTCACACGTAATAAAAACGACGCTCGATTATTCCTATTCTGATTACATCAACCAACACCGTATACATCATGTGATTGGACTAATGAAAGATGACCACTACTACCACTTTACCATGAGTGCATTAGGTAAAGAAGCTGGATTTGGATCAAAGGACGCATTTTATAGGGCTTTTAAGAAAGAGACAGGCCAAACGCCAAAAGTATATTTTGATAGATTAAAGAGTCCTAAATCATGATCTGCGCTAACAACCACTTCAATTTGTAGTCAATTCCGAAAATCTTCCTGTTGATTTGAGAAAATTTAAAAAACAAACTCATTCAACATGCTAAAACAAAAGTCACCCATTATTTGGATTTCCAAGTCCTTATTAATCCAAAAGGCATACATCGTATTGACACTACTAATTGCCTTAATGGCATGCAACAAAAAACAATTTATGGAGGCCAGATCAATGATAAGGCCAGCAAATGACACTTCAGTATATGATACCGCTCCTAGATGGTCTCCAGATGGAAAAAAGATTCTCTTTTATACGTATAGACATGACAGTTTAGGTGCAGAATTATACACCATAACACCTAATGGCACTGATTTAAACAGAATTACATCTACCTACCCCAACGAATGGTGGAGTGACTATTCTCCCCATGGCGATTTGATTTATATAAGCTCCGACAGGGACAAAAGCGAGCGCTATGGCGGATCTGAAATTTATACTTTGTCGAGCTCGGGAGCATACACAAGACTCACCTTTTCTGCTGATACAAGCTCCTTTAATATTTATCCCAGAATTTCATCGGATGGAGAGCAGTTGTTGTACTGTGCCAACTGCATTGGCAAAGATGTAAATAGTGAGATCTACTTAATATCAGCAGCTGGTGAAAACCCAATCAATCTTACGAATGATACGGCCAGCGATAGATACGGCAGTTGGTCACCTAATGGTAAGCAAGTTTTATTTGAGAGCAATCGAAGTGGAAATTTTGAATTATATGTACTTTCTCTTGAGACCAAAGAACTTCGTCAACTTACCTTTAATGAATCCAATGATATTCAGGGGGATTGGTCATCAAATAATGAAATTGTATTTAGTTCTAATCGCGATGGTGATTATGAGATTTACGTTATGAAATCGGATGGTACGAATGTTAGGCAACTGACTTTTAACAAAGACAAAGACTTTTGGCCAAGTTGGTCTCCTGATGGAACGCATATCGCATTTTCGGCATACAGGCGAGGGAAAAAAAACAAAGCCGATGTCTATCTTATCCAAAGCGATGGCGATAGTGAAAAATTGCTAAGCCTTTGAAACTATATGCAGCGACAATATTTTTCCAATCGATTCACCTCAATCAAATTTCCTCCCAACTGATTGCCATTTCCGCCTTTTTTCGCCAAATTTACGGCTTCTCAATCTCAATCACATAGAGATGTTATCTTAGCAGCTCTTAATACTCAAATAAAGGCAGAAGCTTATACCGCCAAAATGAAAATCCAGGGCATGAATCTTTTTTATACAACCAACGTACAGGAAGGGGTAGCTTACCTGCCAGAAGAAGAAGCTCGGCACTGTATGCAAGTATTGCGCCATAAGGAAGGAGATGATATCACCTTTACGGATGGGAAAGGAAACTGGTATACCGGGACTATCCTAGAAGGGAGTAAAAAATCCTGTCTTTTAAGTATTCGGCAAAGGGAGGTATTAGCTCATGTACTCCCTTGCAGGCTCCATATAGCAATTGCTCCTACCAAGAATATCAACCGTATAGAGTGGTTTTTGGAAAAGGCCACAGAAATAGGTATTCATAAAATCAGTCTTATTATTTCAGAGCATTCAGAACGGAGAAAGGTAAGAATTGATCGATTGGAGAAGGTGATCCTGACTGCAATGAAACAGTCACTCAAAGCACATCTACCGATATTGGATCAAGGCCTGATTCCGTTTAAAACTTTTATTCAGCAAGAGCAATCCGGCCAGAAAGTGATTGCCTATCTTGGAGAAGGTGTTAATGGAACTTTAAAAGAAAACTACCAGGTAGGAGATGACGTTTGCATTATGGTAGGACCAGAAGGTGGCTTTTCTGCCCGAGAAGCAGAAGCGGCCATAGCAGCAGGATTTCTGCCCGTAAGCCTTGGGAAAAGTCGGTTACGTACGGAAACAGCAGGACTAACTGCCTGCCATACTATTAATTTACTCAATCAATGAACATAATGAAGCATCTGATTTTGCTTGGCATTTTTTATTTATCTACCGCTTTTACTATTCACAATCATACGGACGCCCCATCTCTGAAGATGGCTCTACTAAAATACAATGGCGGTGGTGATTGGTACTCAAATCCTACTGCACTTCCAAATCTCGCAATATTTTGCAATCGAAACTTAAAAACCAACTTTGAGACCGACTATGCAGAAGTCCATGTTGGCAGTGCTGATATCTATAATTATTCTTTTGTACACATGACAGGACACGGAAACGTAGTCTTTTCTGATGCAGAAGCCGAAAATCTCCGCAATTACCTGATGGCCGGTGGCTTTCTTCATATTGATGATAACTATGGTATGGATCAATATGTACGTATTGCTATGAAAAAAGTGTTTCCCGATCAGGATTTCACTGAATTACCTTTTGAGCATGAGATCTACAAACAGCAGTATGAGTTTAAGAATGGCCTTCCTAAAATACACAAACACGACGATAAACCACCTCGTGGTTATGGCCTTTTTTGGGAAGGAAGACTTGTATGCTTCTATAGTTACGAATGTGACTTAGGAGATGGCTGGGAAGATCCGGATGTACATAATGATCCTGAAGAAGTACGCCTACAGGCACTTCGCATGGGAGCAAATATTATCCAATTCGCTTTTGGTCAGTAAGTTATCTCCAAATTACAGACCTTTTATTGCGAATATACTGCCTTAGGTTTAGCCAAAAAGCTATAAAAAGATAGATCAATATGGGAGAGCCCATTGCTGCAAAAGAAAGATATATGAAGTATACTCTAACTCTTGCAGTAGCAATCCCCATCTTATCTCCTAAATAACTGCATACACCAAAAGCAGATCGTTCTAACTGGTTCTTTAACCATTCCATATTCATAGTTTGGTTCTTAAACAGTAAAAGCACAATTTTGATTGCAATTTAACGGATTTTTTAATGAAGTTGTTTAAAGTCTCCTGCTGAGGGCGAGAAAGTCGGATTTTTTCTCCAATTAAGGCTTTTTTTGAGCCGCATAGCAGCGCTACGGGGCGATAAAAAAACGAAAAGTGGGGTAAAAAGGCACTTTTAATAGACCAGTGAGGAAACTTTTAACAGCTTCTAGTACGAACTACTTAGCTCGTAGGTCAATTCCGTTTGTTCTAGCCCTTGTTCTGGTGATAATAATCCATCATCAGAGTTTTTAAATATTGATATTGCACCGATGATTCCAATAGCAAGAATAATAATAACTACGAAACTTTCAATTTTTGCGTTTGACTTTGACATGATTGTGATTTTTTAACAATGGGCATTAACCGGCCAGGCTATGCAAAGCGCATTGATCGCTCCAGCACAGGCATAAAATGGGCTGGCAGCTCTTGTACAGTGCTGCAATCAGCTAATTAAGAAGGGGGGAGAGCATAGGAATCCCAGGCATTGCAGGATGCAATACTATTGTTAGAAAAGACAGAGCAAGCTCCGATCAAAAGAGGCGCACTCTTTTAATGATCGTCTATTTCTGACTTATCTGTCTTCTTTGACAATTCACACAGGAAATGACATAGCGATATGGAAATACAATCCCAATAGCTATTGGAAGTGCAATAACTTTCGATTATAGCATTTACTCTGAATGATGAGCTTTGCCGAAGAATGTGGAAACCATATGTTGGAATAAGGGCCTTATGTAAAGGCAATAGAATCTGGAGGCCACCAAAACTGGTAGCATAGTAGGTAAATGTAGTGCATAAAATATGGTGTTTACTTTGGGTAGCCAATACGGATACTCCATCTATTGGTAGGTAGGAAGGTATAAATATACCCATTGCTCTCTTCGCACTACAAATATTACATTTTTTTATAATACAACAAATTTGACAGACAACTTTTTTTAAAAAATATAGCATATTGTTATTTGTATTGTATTCATTTACAACAACACAAAACATATGCCAATTTTATAATACGTATAAAATCAACGAAGAATTATTCAAAAGATTCAAGAGAAATGTACTGTGGTGTAGGAGCTTTAGGCAGCAAAATCCAAAGCTGTCCATAGGAATTTAACTGCCCTGCTTTCTTTCCTGCCACATCTCCAACCCCATGATAGACATCAACATGCCCTGCGCCCCGAATTGCTCCTCCAACATCCTGGGCAACCATAAAACGGTACTCATGGCCAATCACTTTATGATGTACTTTATCATAAACTGGAAAAGATGCAATTAAACAAGCTCCAAGAGGAATATACCTTTTATCAACAGCAATTGAAAAATCGGAATGGAGAGGAACATTGCCTGCTCCTTTGGGTGCAGAGCGTTTTTTAGCAAAGAAGGTATAGGAAGGGTTTTGGAAAAGAATAGTATCGACCAGATTAGAGTTGGAATTCAAAAAGCGCTTTATACTATTGATCGACAGATTAGTTAATTCTATATCATCCCGGCGCATAATGTATTTTTCGATGCTCCTATAAGGATGTCTGTTATTTCCATTATATGCAAAAAGTTCTTTTTCTCCATTTGGATATTCTACAAATCCAGATCCCTGAAGTTGCATATAATATATATCAACTTTACTTTTTGCATAAGCCAATTCAAGATCAAGCCCTTCAAAAAGATTGTTGCTCTCAATAGCTGCCCGGGTAGGTAAAGCTCCAGCCCAATCTAATGGCCGATCATAGATTGGATATCTAAATTCTTCTGACTGCGTTCTATCTACAGCAATCACAGGAGTATAATAGCCCGTATAACGTACATGTCCTTTCTGGTCATTTCCCCATATTTGATAGGCATCCAGGTATTTACTTAATTCAAGGGGCTTAGTGTATTGATAGGATTGTAGTATGTCAATGGTAGCCAGCAAATCCGAAGGATTGATACGTAAATCTCCAATTTGATAGTGTTTTTTTCGTTTGCTGAATTCTAATAACTTCCGATTGTTCTCCAGTGCTTCTACGAAAGGGGCATCAATCACTGGAACGTCAATAGAGTCCAGGCCATAGTATGTATAAACATCCATCAATAAGGGGGCTCCTACCCTTTTACCATTCTTTCTTAGTTTGTATTGCCTGGCATCTAAAGGAGAGGCCTCGATAGATTCTACTTCTATTTCCAAATCGTTATGATGACATGCCAGGCCGATAATCAGCGCAGCTACAATCAGGAATAATATGTATTCCCATTGTTTAAACATGCCTCTCCCCTTTTGTTGCGAGAATTACTCCATAAAACCAAAGATCCTTTTTTAATGCTCGATACTGACGGATACTTCCCAGGATGTTGTTATGCTGATCTTTACTACGAATTCTTAGTCCGTATAATAGATAATCTGCCCATAGCCATTTTCGAGCCATTTTATACAGATTCTTAAGAGAAATCCATGTATAACGAGTATAGTCTTTTAACTCAAATGTTTTAAAGCCCGCGCCAAATGCATGAGCGCGGTGTTCATCAGGTGTATCAATATCTGGAATTGCCCAGCCATTGAGCCAGCTTAACAAGAGATTTTCTCCAGGAGTACTTAATGGACGCTTATATCGAATATATTCTGCAATAACCAATCTACCTCCTGGTTTTAACAACCGAAAAGCTTCTTTATAAAAAGCGCTCTTGTCATCCGCATGGCACAAACTCTCACATGCCCATACTACATCAAACTGTTCATCTGGTAAAGGCACCCTACAATAATCTGCTACCAGGAAGTCAGCTTTATCATCTAGCTTTCTTGTCTTTGCATGCTGTGTTGCCTCTTTTATCTGTCCCGGTACAGGAGCTATTCCCGTTACATTCGCATCTTTGTTTTTGGCAAGCCAAAGTGCACTCCCTCCCCGGCCACAGCCAGCGTCTAGCACTTTATCTCCAGCTTGTATGCCACTTAAACGGGCTAAGACCTGATTGGTATTAATTAAGGCTTCCTGATGTTTCATATGATCGCGATCATAGAAACCAAAGTGTACGGCCAGATTATCCTGATTAAGCCATGCGACATTATAATCAAAACGGGTACGATCATAATAGCTAATAATGTCCTTAAAAGGAGCATCATCAAATTGAGGGGAAGAAGGGGCTTTCGTCATAAAGTGATAAATTGCCAGTGAAAAGATAAGAAAACTTTTAGAACGTGCTTAAATTTATACGATCATGAAAATACTCTCCGCTTCTCAAATTCGTGAGTTAGATCAATACACCATTAAAAATGAACCTATCCGTTCTATTGATTTAATGGAGCGCGCTTCAGAACATTTTTGTGAATGGTTTACTCATCAATTTACCGACATCAAAAAAACAGTACATATTTTTTGCGGAAATGGCAATAATGGCGGAGATGGCCTAGCCGTAGCTCGTATACTCCATTTAAAAGGCTATGATGTAAATCTATATTTATGCAATATTGGTGCCACGCGAAGTGAAGACAATCAGGTCAATCTGGATCGATTACCAAGGTTTGGAAATATTCCTGTTTTTGCTATCAATAAAGGCGATGACTTTCCTCAAATATCTCCTGATAGTATCATCATTGATGCTATTTTTGGGTCGGGGCTCAATCGGCCTGTTGTAGAGTATTGGGCTGATTTATTAGGCTTTCTCAACCAATTAAATGCTATTCGTGTAGCTATTGATATTCCATCTGGCCTATTTGCTGACAAGCATACCAGAACGGCTACTTTTCAGGCCAATTATACTTTAACGTTCGAATTACCTAAGCTGTCCTTCTTCTTTTCAGAAAATCAGGAAAGCCTGGGACATTGGATAATAAAAAGTATTGGATTACATCATGATAAGATAGCATCTGCTGTTACTTCTTATTTTTATGTTGATAAAAATCTGATTAGCACATTACTAAAATCCAGGCCAAAATTTGGACACAAAGGCACCTTTGGGCATGCTTTATTAATAGTAGGTAGTTATGGAAAAATGGGTGCGGCGATACTATCTAGTACAGCCTGTTTGCGCTCGGGAGTTGGCCTTTTAAGCGTACATATTCCCAAGTGTGGTTATGAAATCATGCAAATCAGTGTTCCCGAAGCAATGGCATCTATTGATCCACACCAATATTATCTTTCAGAAATTCCTAAACTCAAAAATTACAAGGCAATTGGCATAGGTTGTGGGTTAGATAAAAAGAAAACAAGCCGTTCTGCATTAAAGGAGTTATTGAACAAAGCAACTCAACCATTAGTCCTGGATGCAGATGCATTGAACATGCTTTCTCAGCAGCCTGACTGGAGTGATTTATTACCTCCTAATAGTATTCTAACTCCTCATCCAAAAGAATTTGAACGCCTTTTCGGCAAAACTGAGCATCATTTCGAACGTATACAGCTACAAATAGCTGAAGCTCAAAAACGAGGTATCATTATTGTATTAAAGGGAGCACATACTTCCATTGCTACTCCTGAAGGAGAGTGTTTCTTCAATAGTACAGGAAACCCTGGAATGGGAACAGGAGGCAGCGGCGATGTATTAACAGGCATCATAACCGGCTTATTAGCACAAGGCTATACCGCAACAAAAGCAGCTATATTAGGAGTCTATATTCATGGATTGGCGGGTGATCTTGCTGCTGCCGACCTGGAGCATGAATCGCTCATTGCAAGAGATATTAATGATTATTTAGGCAAGGCATTTGTACAGATCCATCAGGATATCTCTAAATTATAAGTGGAGAGGTATAAATGTTGTGCTCTCTTGAAAGAGCTGCCTGCAGGGCTGAGGAGGATGTTCTATAAGTTTAAACTGGTCCAAGTTCCTACTCTAAGTTGCCGAAATGCAAATTGTCGTAATTAATACATTTACCCTATAAAACCCTTATCTTTGTCGTTTAAACAAACGAACTACCATAGACACGAACATCCATCCCCCTTCCAAGCGCAGGATTACATTTATTGACCTCTTGCGGGCTTATGCAATATTAATGATGTTGCAGGGGCACTTTACTGATACTCTTCTGGCTGTAGATTATCGCGATTTGGAAAATCCGATTTATGCTACCTGGTCCTTTATGCGCGGGATGACCGCTCCTATTTTCTTTTTCGCCAGTGGCCTTATTTTTGTTTTTTTATTGCTTAAAAACAAGCGCCCCTTCTGGGAAAATGAGAGAGTGCAAAAAGGGGCTCGCCGAGGGTTCCAACTCATCTTTATTGGGTATATTCTCAGATTAAGTTTTCCACGCTTACTCAAAGGATATTTTTATCCGGGAATGATTGCAGTCGATGTATTGCATTGTATTGGTATTGCATTATGGGTGCTTATTGCATGTTACTATATCAGTGACCGCCTGAAAGTAGCCCTTCCCATCATATTAAGTATAGGAGCATTTTTGGTGTTTCTTTTCCACTTTGATGTGAAAGAAACAGATTGGAATGCAATGCCTATTATTCTGTCTAATTACTTCACTAAAGCAAATGGTTCAGTGTTCACCCCTATTCCCTGGGTTGGGTACTCTATGCTTGGAGGTGTACTAGGTTATTTTTTAAACCGTTTTCCCAAACTAGCATTTGGCCATTGGTTACCTGCCGGTTTACTCATTGTGGGGGTTCTTACTCATCACTACTCCTACTATTGGCTGATGAATCTATACGAATGGACTGGCATACATCAGTTTTATCGCCATGCCAATTTCAACTTTCTGTTATGGCGATTAGGCCATGTTTTCATTGCTGTAGCACTATTTATATGGATTGCACAATTATGGCAAAAGATTCCTGCCTTACTCTTAAGAATAGGAAGTGAAACACTTGTAATTTATGAAGTCCATTTTGTTTTATTATATAGCACATGGTTTGGAATAGGCCTTTCCAGGTATTGGTATCGCAGCCTTACTCCCTGGCAAACCGTACTTGGAGCATTGCTTTTTGAATTATTCTTTTTTATCCTGATTGCTAATATTGATCGTATTCGCAAGTACAATTGGTCCTGGTGGAAACCTCAGTTAATCTATGGGTGGCGATTTGCTAAGGTGATGGCAAGAAAAAGGTATCACAAATGGAATATGAAGAGGGTTTTAGGGTAACATAAGAAGAAATTATTCCTAAGTATATTTCCCGCAGATGTCACGGAATTTCGCGGATTAATCAATTAGATTTTATCGATAGACAATAGCCTACAGCATTTTAGATATAAATATTTAGGTGTAGGGTCCACGAATTGCTCGAATTACACGAAAACCCTAAGAATCCGTGAAATAGGTGCCATTCGTGGACCTCTTTTATATTACTCTTACTAATAGCTTTACTTAATTCTTCAAGTACTTCACTGGTGCATTCATGTTATACAATGTAAATGCCCACTTATCAGCTTGTTCTTCAATGATCATAGAAATTGGCTTTCCTGCGCCGTGGCCGGCCTTGGTTTCTATGCGAATGATTGTTGGATTATCAGATGATTGATGCTCTTGTAAACGAGCAGCAAACTTAAATGAGTGTGCTGGTACCACACGATCATCATGATCAGCGGTAGTTACCATAGTAGCCGGGTAAGATACTCCTTCTTTGATATTGTGATAAGGAGAATAGCCTAGCAGGTATTCAAACATCTCAGGGCTTTCATCAGCTGTACCATAATCGTATGCCCAACCAGCACCTGCTGTAAATTTGTGATAACGAAGCATATCCAGTACACCAACTGCAGGCAGCGCTACTTTTACCAGATCAGGGCGTTGAGTCATCACTGCGCCAACCAATAGTCCACCATTAGAACCTCCAGAGATAGCAAGATAATCCGAAGAAGTGTACTTGTTTTCAATCAGGTATTCTGCTGCTGCAATGAAATCATCAAATACATTTTGCTTACTTGTTTTAGTTCCCGCAAGGTGCCATTCTTCACCATATTCGCCACCACCACGAAGATTTGGAACAGCATAAACACCTCCATTTTCAAGCCATACGATATTTGAAGTACTAAAGTATGGGCGTAAACTTACATTAAACCCTCCATAACCATATAACATAGTCGGGTTTTCACCATTCAGCTCCAATCCTTTTTTATGAGTAATCATCATAGGAACACGAGTACCATCCTTCGACTCATAAAAGACCTGCTTGGAAACATATTGGCTTGGATCAAACTCCACCCCACTCTTTTTATATACTTCCGAAGCACCGCTTTCTATATTGTACAGATAGATGGTACCTGGATCAATATAGCTTGTAAAAGTATAATACAACTCCTTGTCTGTCCATTTGCCACCAAACCCAGCAGCAGTACCCTGTCCAGGAAGCTCTACAGTACGTACTTTGCTACCATCTAGTTTATACTGATCTACCGCAGAAAGTGCATCCCGCAGATATTGTGCAAATAGATAACCTCCCGCTGTACTAACGCTGAGTACTTCTTTCGTTTCTGGTATAACATCCGTCCAGTTCTCAGGAGAAGGATTATCAGCCTTTACTTTTACCAATCGGTTGTTAGGTGCATCCAGATTGGTTTCTATATACAGCCAGCCATCTTCGCTATGTACAATCCCATGAGAATTATCAAAATTATCAACTACTTTCACGATAGGGCTATTCGCATTCGTCAGGTCTTTCAGGTATAATTCATTACCTGTTGTAGACACTGCTGCCGAAATAGCTAACCAACGCTCATCTTCAGTAACACCAGCAAAAATATAGCGGCGTGGCGTTTCTTCTCCTCCAAATACTAATTGGTCAGAAGATTGAGGAGTACCCAATTTGTGATAATATAATTTATGGTGCTGTGTCAGGCCAGAGAGTTGGCTCCCTTCCTTCGGCTTGTCATAAGAGCTATAATAAAATCCATCGTTACCATTCCAGGCAATACCTGAAAACTTCACATCTTTTAGCGTATCATCAACCACAGCCATGCTTTCTGCATCAATAACAATTACCTTTCGCCAATCAGACCCCCCTTCAGAAATCATATAAGCTGCCCGGCTTCCGTCTTTGGTGAAACTAAGGCCAGCTAGTGAAGTAGTTCCATCTTTTGAAAATTTGTTAGGGTCTAAAAAAACTTTAGGCTCATCATCTGCATTCTCCTGACGGTAAATAACAGATTGATCCTGAAGGCCATCATTTTTGCTAAAGTAAGTGTATTTACCTTCCTGGAAAGGTGCACTATAACGTTCATAATTGAGCAGTTTCTCCAAACGCTGACGGATTGCTTCGCGGAAAGGAATCTGCTCCAGGTAGCCAAAAGTAACTTCATTTTCTGCTTTCACCCATTCTTTTACGTTCTCGGCAGTATCTATTTCCAGCCAACGATAAGGATCGTCAACTGTTTGCCCATGGTATTCATCTACTACCTCTCCCTTTTCTGTTGTGGGATAATCTAATTTCATAGGTTCATTATTTTGAGCCTCTGTATCTGTGGTATTATTTGGTTGGCATGCAGTAAAGAATGCTGCCAAAAGCGCTAAAAAAAAGAACTTTTGCATGTATTTTCTATTTTTTGCCCGAATTTAATCAATTATCCTTGGTAGTATTGGAAAACAGGCGTGGGAAATATTGCTAAAGTGACGAATAAAGAAGCTTAGGTGTCGGGTATTGGCAATTTGGGTTTTGGAGGCTCACCAAGGTTCTAAATCTAATATCTGAACTCTAAAACTTCCGACTAGGTATTCTATCTTCGCAAAAAAATAATAACAGGAAATGAAAAAACTTTGCTGGCTATTGGCCTTAACTATTTTAACAACAGCAAGTTTCGCACAAAAAGAGGAGCAATGGGATGTAAATAATCCTGAAGGGCCCCATAAAGAAGTGGAGCTTACTTTTACAGAAGGGACCTGGATGAACCTGGATGTAAGCCCTGATGGAAAAACGATCACCTTCGATTTGATGGGTGATATTTACACCATGCCAATTACAGGTGGTAAAGCTACTCCACTCCGCACAGGATTGGCATATGAAGTACAACCTAGATTTAGCCCTGATGGAAAAAGTATTCTATTTACCAGTGATGCTGGTGGTGGAGACAATATTTGGGTAATGGATAGTGATGGAGCTAATGCTAAGCAACTAACGAAAGAAAGCTTTCGCCTGCTCAACAATCCAAGCTGGATGCCTGATGGGCAATACTTCATAGCTCGAAAACATTTTACGTCACAACGTTCATTAGGTGCTGGTGAAATGTGGATGTATCACATTAGTGGAGGATCAGGATTCCAGTTGACCAAAAGGAAAAATGATCAGCAGGATGTCAACGAACCATCTGTTTCTCCTGATGGCCGTTACGTATATTTTAGTGAAGACATGTATCCAGGCGGCTTCTTTCAATACAACAAAGATCCTAATAGCCAGATTTATATTATCAAGCGCTATGACCGCGAGGAAGGAAAAACAAAGAATATAATAAGTGGCCCAGGAGGTGCTTGCCGTCCACAAGTTTCTAACGATGGTAAAAAACTGGCTTTTGTACGTCGTATTCGTACTAAATCAGTACTGTTTATTCACGATTTAGAAACAGGGCAAAACTTTCCAATTTTTGATCAACTTAGCAAGGATCAGCAGGAAGCCTGGGCTATATTTGGTGCTTATACTGGCTTTGACTGGACTCCTGATGACAAACATATCATCATCTGGGGCCAGGGTAAGATTTGGAAAGTTGATGCGAGTAAAGGTAATGCTACTGAAATTCCATTCACTGCCACAGCGACTCATCGTTTCCAGGAAACGGTCGAATTCGAAAATAAAGCTTTTGAATCAAGGTTTAATGCAAATGTAATCCGTCAGGCAGTAACCTCTCCTGATGAAAACTATCTTGTATTTAGTGCGCTAGGGAGCCTTTGGAAGAAGGAATTACCTAATGGACAAGCAAGCCGTTTGGTCAATTTGAGTGGTTCCGCAGCCGATGATTTTCAGTTTGAACCCGCTTTCAGCCCCGATGGCAACAGCCTGGTTTTTACTACCTGGGATGATGAAGAAATGGGAGCTATCTGGAAGATCAATTTAAACACCTCAAGTACTTCGCCTGTAAAACTTACTGAAGAAAAAGGTATTTACCGCTCTCCGAGCTTTTCACCAGATGGGCAACTCCTTGTTTATCGCAAAGATGGTGGAAATATGCATCAGGGATATGCTCACTGTAAAGAGCCAGGCATTTATACGCTTCCTCTTAGCGGTGGAGAAGCTAATTTTGTGACTCCTGCCGGAGAATATCCTGTTTTCAATCTTAGTGGCGATCGTATATTTTACCAAAAAGGTGGTTACATCTTTGGTAGCCTTACCAAAGCGTATCACAGTATTAAACTAGATGGTACTGACGACAAAAAACTATTTGAAGGCAAGTATGCCCAGCGCTTTGTCCCTAGCCCGGATAATAAATGGGTAGCATGGTCCGAGTTGTATAAAGTATATGTTGCGCCTATGCCATCAACTGGACAATCAGTAGGCCTTTCGGCAAAAACAAAAGCAGTCCCTGTTGCACAGGTAGCCAAGGATGCAGGGATTAATATTCATTGGTCGAAGGATAGTAAAAAGTTATTCTGGATGCTGGGAGATGAATATTTCTCAGATGAATTAGAAGAGCGATTCAGCTTTTTGGAAGGTGCTCTAGACAGCCTTCCGCCAATGGATAGCACCGGCCTGAAGATAGCATTAGAAGTGATCGCTGATCAGCCTGAGGGAATGATTGCCTTCACCAATGCCCGTATTATTACAATGGAAGGAGATGAAGTTATTGAAAACGGTACTATCCTTATCGATGGAAATACAATCAAGGCAATCGGTGAAGCTGGGAAAGTCAGAATACCGAAAAGAGGAGATGTAAAGATCATAGATTGTAATGGCAAAACGATTATGCCTGGTATTATCGATGTACATGGACACCTGGGAGATTTCCGATTTGGCCTTAGCCCTCAAAAGAGCTGGCAGTATTATGCCAATCTCGCTTATGGTGTTACAACTGCTCATGATCCTTCTTCCAATTCGGAAATGATCTTTTCTCATTCTGAGATGATCAAAGCAGGTAAAATGGTAGGCCCTCGATTGTTTTCTACAGGTACCATCCTATATGGTGCTGATGGAGATTTCAAAGCAGTGATAAACAATCTGGAAGATGCACGCTCTGCTATCCGCCGGACCAAAGCTTATGGCGCCTTTTCGGTAAAGAGCTATAATCAACCTCGCCGTGAGCAGCGACAACAAGTAATGCAGGCTGCCCGTGAACTAGGTATTATGGTCGTACCAGAGGGCGGTTCTTTCTTTTATCACAATATGAGTATGGTTGCTGACGGCCACACAGGAGTAGAGCACAATATTCCAGTAGCTCCTCTTCATGATGATGTCGTTCAATTCTGGTCTCAAACCAATTGTCATAACACTCCTACCTTGATTGTAAATTATGGTAGTGTCAATGGAGAATACTACTGGTATCAACATACGAATGTCTGGGAAAAGGAGCGCTTACTAACATTCACTCCACGTCCCATTGTAGATTCAAGAGCACGTCACAGGACTATGATTCCTGACGAAGAATATACGAATGGACATATACTTACTTCCCAATCCCTAAACAAACTTCAAAAAGCAGGCGTCAATGTTAACCTTGGTGCTCATGGCCAATTACAGGGGCTAGGTGCTCATTGGGAATTGTGGATGCTACAGCAAGGTGGTATGAGTAATCATCAAGCCTTAAAGTCTGCTACTATTAATGGAGCTGCATACCTGGGGATGGAAAAACAGATTGGTTCTCTTAAAGAAGGGAAATTAGCCGATTTGATTGTATTGGACGCCAATCCTTTAGAAAACATTCAACACTCTGAACAGGTGCGTTATACAATGGTAAATGGCCGTTTATACGACGCAGCTACAATGAATGAAATTGGCAATTATGATCGTAAGCGCAGTCAGTTTTATTTTGAGATGGAAGGCAGTGGTAATGCCTGGCCTCTCATAAACAATACTCATGGGCTGATGCCAAC
Source organism: Chitinophagales bacterium (assembly GCA_022360175.1). Classification (GTDB taxonomy): domain Bacteria; phylum Bacteroidota; class Bacteroidia; order Chitinophagales; family Saprospiraceae; genus JAKSDI01. Next base: position 50,292 of record JAKSDI010000249.1, on the reverse strand, counting down.
TCAATGTGCTTGCCAGCGTTAGAAATTTCGAATTTTAAATATTGTATATCGGGTTTCGAATTTGGCTTCGAAACCCAATATACTTTTCTTATCAACTACTTTGCTCTACTCTCCTAATCCCAATACTTCTACTCCCTGTTCAAACACTACATCCACGGGAATATGAGCATCACTTAAGCGATCCAAATCTGCCTGAAGTTCTTCTCCTATTTTTCCTTTTTCGCCTACAAGTGTCGCTACTCCTTCATAATTTCCATCACCTTGTAGGGTCAGGATAATTTCAGACAAAGCGGCCATTGCTGCTTCCAGTTTTTCAAAATTCACACTATAGGTGCCACTTTCCTCATCTTTGGTAAATGCTCCCTGTTCTTTAAAGAAGTTGAAACGAATCATATTCGCTTTACCATGAGCAGAGGAAGCACCAAATCTAACAGAACGGAAAATTCCCGCCATAAAGGTTACATAGTAGTCTTTCAGGTCTGCATCCAATTCTCCTTTTTCATGTAACTGCCTAATCATATACAGCCCTAATATATCTGCTTTCCCTTCTTCCAATGCTGAAGAATGCTCTTTAAGGGCTTCTCGGACAGTACCTGCTCCATCGATTGTATTTTTTATGCCAAGCCCGTGTGCTACCTCATGAAACATCGTATTGCCAAAGAATGCATCAAAGGTGATATGCTGACGTTGATCTTCAGCTATTAATACTTCTGAAATAGGAACTAATATTTTATCAAATTTAGCACGCATTGCATTTTTGAGCTGCAATCGGCGAGTACCCTTTTGTAATTGTACTTCCTCATCATTGGGCAAATTAATAGCGATGGTTTTACTACCTGCATTACAATCTCCTGCATAATAAACCACATCATAAGCATTGAGCTGGGCATCACTGCCTGGTTCTTCTGCTTTATATTTAGCCGGTACTGGCAAGCCTTGCTGTAACTCAGGCATGAAAGCCGCATATTTATCAAGCCGTTTGCTCCAATCCATATCTTTCACTAGCACATAACATTCGTGCGCTGCCTTATATCCAAATAATTGATCCTCGTAAGTTTCTATAGGGCCAATCACTACATCCAGCTGGTTTTCTTTCATATCCATCCATGCCAGGTCACTTGGCTGATAATCATCATTCAGTAGAGCTGCTGCTCTCTTATTAAGATAATTCTTCAGCCCTTCTTCTTCTGCCAAAGCTGCCGCTTGTTTTAATAAGCCTGAAGCCTTTTTTACCTGAGTAGCAAACTGTACATGATATGGTACCACCTTCAGCTCACCATCCTCTGCCCTTCTCAGGAAGGTATACAAGCCTTTTTTACCATCTAGTGCTGCCGCCTCAAATTCTTCCTTTGTCATGTCTTCAGGATAAAAATTGGCGCCTGCTGGCTTCGCATTAATCCCTCCTATAAATGGATTATTGCCATCCAAACGATCCCAAGGGCCATAATTTATATTCACAAACTGCTTTAGCTTATCGTCCTGAATTTTTCCCAGTATTTCTTCTTTCTCTCCATAAGCCTCATACCAAAAAAGTTCGTCCATAATTTTGGCAGCATCGATCAACATGGGAATCATTTGCCGCTGTTTATCAGACAATGCAGTGAGGTCTGTAGTGAGTCTTACAGGAACGTATTTTCCCAACAACTGATCGATGTTTTTCCCATCAGTTAGTTGTAAAGCATCAGCTGAAGAATCACTTCCAGCCTCTTCCCTTGTTTCCGTTTCGCAGGACAAACCCAAAGCTGCGACGAACATCAAACTATATATATACCTCATAGACAATCTTTTATACTTACAAAGAATTTATATAATCAATCACAGTACGAACCTGTGCTTCTGCAAAACGGTCTATAATTTCTTCATTCATGAGTAATTTAGCATCCTCATAATTGTCAAAAAAGAGATGTTCTACCAGGATGGCAGACATAACCGTTTTCCTAAGGACATAAAAATTGGCCTCCCGATCATGATCATTGTCAGAGGTATCTGTACGAAAGCGTATACGGCTTCCCAACAGCTCTTTTACATTATCCCAATGATACTCTGCAATCCGGTCAGAAGTAGTTCTTCCTGGAGAGGTATAAACTTCAAAACCTCGCGCCTGTCCGGTACCAGATGCATTGGCGTGGTTTGAGATATACAAGCCCTTTTTGTATTTACGATGATACCAATTGGCTTTATCTACCCGATATTCCAATGGGAAATCCAGATATTCATGGCTTACAATAATATTAGGAATGCTCAGGTTTTTCAATTTGGCAGCGACCAGATCAGTCAATGTGCGATTCCAGACACCTTCATAAAACCAGCTACCATTATGAAAAGTGCCGCGGCTATGCTGGAATTGTTTGCCCGGAGCGGTGGTATAATTTCCTTCCCCATCCACACCGCCATGGCCTGCATCCAGAAACACACAAAAATTATCATTCATAGTGAATTATTGTTTTTCGCAAAAAAAAGAAAAATCATAAAAATAGTGGGCGTTTTTTCATTATTCCACAAAAAATTATGCGCCCCTAACATAACTGCCAAATATCCTTACTTGTTACACCGATTTGAACAAAAATAAATTTAATCGTTTTTTTTTTAATATTTGGTAAAAAGCCCTACTTTTGCTTTATATGCTTGGTACGCATAATTGTTTAAAATAATAAAACACAACATTACAGCTTTCTACTTAACTGAGATTTCCCCCCATCCTCATAAGTTGAAGCGATCTCGTTCCCCTATATCTAAAAAACGGACTTAAGTACAATTAATTCTCCTACTAAAGCAAAAGCATTTCGCTCTGTATGATGAATCAAACAGGGCAGAAAATAGTGTATTTGGAATAAATGATCTAATTATATAAAAAACCAAACCTTAGACTCTATGAAGCGATTAAATTACATGTTATTTTTTTTAGTGACAGCTTTAATGTTGTCTTTTGCCCCACTACAGGCTCAATATTGCGATGGACCAATCAATGGTTTCAATGATGAGTGGATTACCAACGTTAATTTTGCAGACGTAGATAATACTACCGCTTTTTCTGTAAGTACTGCTAATACCATTAATGGAACAGCTAATGTAACAACTAATGAAGTTGTAGCTTTTACAGTAGATGTGACTACTGATGGTGGCCCTTGGGATGAAGCTGTTGTGATTTACTTTGATTTTGACAATGACTTCGTTTTTGAGACAGAATTAGATATGGGTATCATATCTATTGATAACACTACTGAAACTTATGATGCTGGATCTGCTCCTGCTGGCAACACTATGATGATGCCTGCAACTCCTGGTACTTACCGTATGAGAGTTGTTTTGGATTTCTCTGGCCCAGTACCTGGTCCATGTGACGCAGACAATGGCTCTGGTTTCAAAGATTCTGAAGATTATGAAATCGTTGTGACTGGTGGCGGTGGCCCAACTTGTGATGACGGCATGCAAAACGGTGATGAAGAAGGCGTTGACTGTGGTGGCTCTTCTTGTCCTCCTTGTATGGGTGGCGGCCCTACTTGTGATGACGGCATGCAAAATGGTGACGAAGAAGGTGTTGACTGCGGTGGCTCTTCTTGTCCTCCTTGTGAAGCTGCTTGTCAGGAATTCACATTGGACATCGACTTTGACAACTTCTCTGGTGAAACTTCATGGGAAGTTACTGACCTATTTGGCAACCTTGTTGATAGTGAAGATTATAGCTCTGGATTAGACGCTACTTCTGAATCACTTTGCCTAGACCCAGGTTGTTATGAGTTCACTATCTTTGACTCATTCGGCGATGGTATCTGCTGTGGTTTCGGACTAGGTAGCTGGACACTTTCTGATGACGGAGGCCCAATTGCTTCTGGTGGTGAATTCGGATCTTCTGAATCTGCATTCTTCTGTACTGATCCAGGTCCTGGATGTGTACCTGCTACTGCTACTGCAAACGTAGTATCATACTGCTCTAATGGCGTATTCATGGTACAGGTAACTGTAAGTGATCTTGGTAGTGCTTCTACTCTTGCAATCGGCAACAACGCAGGACTTCCATTCCTACAGAATGTATTCTTCCCACGTACTTACTACGTAGGACCATTCCCAATTGGTACAGATGTTGACATCTTTGTATTTGATACAGAGAACTCTGCATGTATAACTATACTTCCTGGTTTGACTGATGACTGTGGTAGCAGCCTTGTACCTAACACAGGTCAGACATTCGGCAGTGCAAACGTATTCCCTAACCCAACTACGGGTGCGGTGAATGTAAATCTTGGTTCATTCATTGGTAAGTCTGTTAGCATTGAAGTATACAATGCAGTAGGCCAGATGATTGAAGCTCGTCAAGTAAATGATATCCAGACTCCAACTGAAAGCTTTGACTTGTCTCAGCAAGAAAGTGGTATCTACTACATCCATATGAATGTAGATGGCCAGGAGAATATCATTGAGCGTGTTGTACTAAGTGCACGTCCTTAATCGATAGATCATTCTTCTCAGCTTTCACAAGCTGAAATAGTATAAAAAGTGGGCTATCCTCTCGGGGGTAGTCCACTTTTTTTATCTCCCAATTTGTAAGAAGTTGCCTATATTTACCAAAAAAGACTTAAAATGAGATTTATTTATTCACTTTTAGTGCTATCTATTTTAGTAGTTTCTTCCTGTCAGGATGATAATTTTATTGACCTGGCAGCGCAGGCAGAAGAAGATGAAATGCTCATTCAGGAATACCTGGAAGATAATCAAATTGATGCTCAACGCCACTCTTCAGGCCTTTACTATAGAGTAGAAGAAGAAGGTAGCGGTGGCTCTCCTAACCTCAGCCACGAAGTAAGAGTAAAGTATCAAGGATATTTATTAAATGGAAATGTATTTGATGAGACTCCTGAAGATGATACCCGTTTCTTCTTTTTGTCCTCTGTCATTAGAGCCTGGCAAATAGGTATTCCTCTACTGGAAAAAGGAGGTAAAGGCACATTCTATGTACCATCCAATCTTGGTTACAGCTATAGAGAACAGCCTAATATTCCTGCAAACTCAGTACTAATCTTCGAAGTTGAATTAATTGACTTTGACTAATATCAATTACCCAAAACCAATAATGAAAACCTACTACTATACTCTATTCTTGTGCCTGTATTTTTTTAATTCAAATATACAGGCACAGAATCTTCCTACATGGATTGATAGTAAAGCCAATAATACGGTAGCTATATCTGGCAACCTGAACCAGGGGAAGCCCCTAAATGATCTAAGTTGGGCATGGGATAGTCAAAATGCCTGTTTCGTAAGTACCCAAAAAGCAAAATTTACAGGCAATCATGTACTATATCAAACCACTCTTCCTCCAAGAGCAGAAATGTTTATAAGCCTCACCCCCGAAAACGAAAATGACAATTTCAGCCTGTATGCTTATTCTGGAGGAGGACAACAAATTGTACCTGATCTTTCCTATTGCACAAGCTGTGAAGCAGATTATAAATCAGATTATCAGTATAGAGGTAAAAGCCAGGATCATACCCGCACAGTAAGCCTTAGAGCAATCAATAATCCTTTCACTGTTACTATAGGGGTTGTAGGTGCCAATGGTTTAAAAAGTGGCGCTTATACACTGGAAATAAAACTGGTAGGAGGCGTAACTCCTGAGGAAAAAGTACAAGAAGCAATTCCTACTTACCGTTTATCGACACCAGCTAAAGACAAACAATCATTTGCTGGAAAATTAGAAGAAGGAGTATATGTACATGATTTATCATGGGCATGGAGTAGCCAAAATGCATGTTTTGTAGCTACGAATAAAGACGCCTTTGATGGCCATCATGTACTCTATCTCACAGAAATCCCAACTCACTCTGAGCTCTTTATAGAATTGATCCCAAAAGATCCGGAAGCCAACATGAGTCTCTATGCTTATTCAATTAGTGGAGATTTACAGATGATTCCTGATCTCAAATCTTGCGTTTCCTGTGAGGCATCCTTTAAATCTAAATACAAACAATCATCTGACAACAAACGTAAAATAAGCTTAAGAGCAGTCAATAATCCCTATCAGGTAGTAATTGGTGTAGCTGGAGCACAAAAATTAGATAAAGGAGCTTTTATATTGTCCACCTATTTAAAATAATATGGCTAAACGAGGACTAGACATAGCATCTCTATCCAAAGAGAAACCAGTCAAAAGAAGAATCAATCATTTGCTGGTTATAGCTATTGATGATTATAAAAATCACCCTCGATTATACAATTGTAAAAGAGATGCTGAGCGTTTTATTGAAGTCCTCACTAGCAAGTATCAATTTGAAAAGGAAAATGTAAGTACCCTTTATAATGAAGAAGCGACAGAAGAAAATATACTCAATGTATTTAGGCAACTGGTCAATACAACAAATCCTGAAGATAATATAGTTGTCATCTATTCTGGCCATGGAGCTTATGAAAAAGACATTAGCGAAGGCTACTGGATTCCAGTAGATGCAGAACCAGATAACACCAGTGGATTTATAGCCAATAGTTATATTGTAAAATACCTGAAAGCGATTAAAGCACATCACATTCTTCTTATTGTAGATTCTTGTTTTTCAGGTTCTTTATTTTCAACTCGGGAAGTAGAAATCAACACTGCCAGTCAGCGATTAGATAATATAACCTCGCGCTGGTTACTTACAGCAGGGCGAATGGAAGTAGTTTCAGATGGAAAACCTGGTGACAATAGCCCATTTACTGATAATGTTCTTTATTTCCTGGAAAATAATGATGCGCCCAGTCTTTCTATTAGCAAGCTGGCACAACAGGTAACAGAAGCCGTTGCCTATAATGCAAAGCAAACCCCTAGAGGAGAACCTTTACAAGATATAGGACATAGAGGTGGGCAATTTCATTTTCATCAAAAAGGGACTCAAGTTTTCCCTGTCGATGAGAAAAACCATTCTCCACAAGTTGAGATAGCTTCTGAAAAGCCAGTTAGTTCTCCTTTCAAAAGATACTGGAAAGTTGGAGTGATTGTAACTTTGCTTTTATTTGCAGCCGCAATTGCATTCATGAATACATCTACTCCTATATCTAATGAGCCGCAAATGCCCTCTTTAATGGCGCTTCAATACGATAGTCTTTATGATGCGGGTATAGATTTGCTCATTAGAGCTACAGATAAACCAAGCCTGGAAGAAGCCAGAGCCAACTTTCAACAGGCTATCAAAATTGCACAGCGCACTACAGGTATAGAACCTGCAAAAGCAAAGACAGCCTTAACCGAATGTGAATTAAAACTAAAGGAATTAGAAAAAAGTACTGATACACAACTACTTCCCACTGATCCCCCAAAACAAGAACCATCACAACAGGAATCACTTTCTAAAGAAGAAATAGCCTGGAACAAATCTTTCCAGATAAATACTGAAGTTGCTTATCGAAAATATATCGACTCCTATCCTAAAGGTAAATATATAGAACAGGCAAAAAGCAAGATCAGTGAGTTGTACGATTACAAATTGAACTTTACAACTAATTATACAACGGCAGATAAACTACTTGTAATTACGGTCAATAAAGGCAAACCTCCTTTCGAAGTTCTTATCGAATACGAGGACTATCGCATCACTCACAAGAGTGATCAACGCCATTTTTCAATAAGCCTTAAAGAAATAAAGACGTCTGATACTCATCGTATCGGCTCTGTTATAGTAAGAGACTATAATTATAAAGCTAAAGGTTCTAAAATACTTTTTTAGCTATGGACAAACAAGCCCCTAAACAACGACAGCACTTTAAAGAATGGCTGGAAAAATTGCAGCAGGAAAGCTGGCAATTAGAATTGTTGGTTACGGGCTTCGCCATTGTTCTATTAATCGGCGCTTTTGATCTAATCCGTGATTGGATGCTGCATGTGAAATATTTATCGAGCGCTATCCAGCACAATTTCATATTTCAAATATTGGCAGTTACAGCTCTGGTAGGATGGATGTTTTTACTATTGAATCTAATACTTCATGTCCTGTTAAGAGGACTTTGGATCAGTGCAATTGGATTGCGTTATGTATCGGGTGATATTGACATTGAAAAATTACAACTAAGTAAGCGGTTTCACAATTTTCTAAAAAAACGACTAAGAACATTTGATGAATACATTGAACTACTAGAACGCCTTGCCAGTATCGTATTTGCTTTTACTTTTCTTCTGGTATTCATCTTCATATCGTTTGCATTATATCTCATCGTTTTAGATCTCTTATTGCAGGGAAACCACTTTTTACTATCTCAATCAACTGAGTATGCAAGAATAGCTAACATTGCATCACAGGTTTTTATTTTCGCCTATTTCTTAATGGGAATTATCTATTTTATCGACTTCATCACACTTGGCAGCATAAAGAAATGGCAAAGATTTAGCCGTACGTATTTCCCCATTTATCGATTCATGGGAGTCATTACACTTTCTTTTCTATATAGACATCTCTACTACAACTTACTTGATAATTCTTTTGGAAGAAAAGTAGGCCGTATACTAGTTCCTTATATGATTGTCGTTTTATTTATTACTTCTCTTAAATATCAAACCCATCCGTTTTTTCCAGTTGAAACAATGGAGAAAACTACCCTTATAAATAATTATTACGAAGATCAACTCCCTGAAAAAACAATCGTATTAACACCACTCATATCTTCTCGTTTCATCTCTAATGCTTATCTGGATATCTTTATTCCCTATATGCCTAAAGTCGATGATAATGCTATACAAAAACTATGTCCCGATTTAGAGGCACCTGCTCCAACTGGTTTGAGTACTGATATTATAGTCTATGGAAACAAGAAGTCCAATGAAGAAACAATAAGCCAACAATCACAAGAAGTATTAGAATGCCTGAGCCAGTTGTATCGCTTATCCATTAATGATCAATCAATCTCCTCTCCTACCTATTATTTCCATGAACATTACAATCATGGAGAGAAAGGCCTACGCACTACAATAGATATCGATAGCTTCCCCAGAGGAGCATATCAATTACTCATTGAGAGACAAAGACTCCATAAAGACAGCCTGCTCTGGGAAAAATATTCTTATATTCCTTTTTGGAAAGAATAGTATCAGGAAAACACCATCAAATGAATAAGTTATACTCATTCTGCCTATTGGTAGCATTGGTCACAACTCCATTACTTTCATCTTCTCAATGTGATTATACCGAAGTAGAAATTATCACTAATACTGTAAATTGGGGTTATGAAGTTGGCTGGGAAATATTAGATGAGGAATATAATATTCTGGTAACTTTCCAAGCATCAGATGATGATAGCACATATACCAACCTAATATGCCTGGAAGATGGCTGTTATACCTTACATGCACTGGATTCTTATGGTGATGGCTGGAACGGAGGCTCTGTTAGTATCCAGTTTAATGATGAGATACTAGTATACGCTTTACTGGACGGTCCCGAAGGTTATTTTGCATTTGGAGTAAATATGGAAGGTTGTATCATAGAGATCCCTGGCTGCACTGATCCCAACGCTATTAATTACAATCCCCTGGCTACAATAGATGATGGTTCTTGTACAACCATAGAAGGTGTTTTAGAACAACAAAGTATCACCTTACTACTCGAAAGTGGCCCCAAAGATAACCGCATCAACTGGGCGATTCAAAATAGAGGGATGGATAACCCTAATAATGAATTTGTAGATGAAACCCAGTTCCTTCAAATGCTGCAGGATAGTATAATACCACCATTTACACCAGGAACCTCTTTAGAAAAAATGCCTTATGCACGCTATCGTAATTTTTTCAATCTGTATGCCTGGTGGTGGCCAGATGCACCCAGCCAGGAAACAGGCTGGAGCTGGCCATTACTCAAAGGCATGAGGGATGCCTATTTTCTTCCCTGGGCAGATGATGAACATGGATGGGCTACACTGTTTTCAATTTCACGAACGGGAGGAGGCGGAGGAGCTGGTGTGCAACCAGAAACACGCACTGGTGATGGGCTAATGTATGGAGTAGGCTGGGAAACTTTACTGCATGAATTCGGACATACTATGCCTCAAGTGCCTGATGAATATACAGCCAGTGGAGTATGGTCAGGAGGCAATTGCTGGGAAGGAGCTAATACCACAGCATTTACAATAAGAGATAGTATCCCCTGGCGCCACTGGATTGAAGAAGATACTCCTCTTCCTACACCTTATGAAGGAGAATATCTTAATACAATTGGTGCATTTGAAGGAGCACTCACCAATTACTTTGGCTGTCATCGTTCTACCGCTCGAGGATGTTATATGGGAGCAGGTGGATTTGGAGATGGCTATGGGCAGGATTTATGTCCACCTTGCAGGCAAAGAGTCATTTGTTATTTGTACAAGTACGTCGATGTTATTGAAAACCCTCTACCCGCTGAAACCAACATAGCAATTGATGGGCCTACAACTATGACTTTTTCTGCTGATATTGTAAAACCCGAACCGAATACTCAGGTATATACCTGGCTACTCAATGGGAAGCCTATAGCTTACGGAGAAGAATCGGTTACAATCGACTTCTCATTATGTGATCAGTATGAATTGACTTTAACAGTAGAAGATACCATTTCATGGGTGCGCTATGATAAACACTTTGAGCATATCTATCCGCGCCCCTTCGAATCTCATACATGGTATATTGATCAATTAGCTGTTTCTGATTACGATCTTACCGCTACTCCCTTAACAACTGATGTAGATTGTACAGGGCTTCCAAATGGTAGTGTCAATTGGGATATTGCAGGTGGACAAGCTCCTTATTCGGTTTATTGGCAGAATAGTATGATTTCTTTACCACATGAAGATCTCCAGGCAGGTATTCAGAATTATCAAATAGTAGATGCACAAGGCTGCGGTATAGACGTAAGCACTACAATAGGAAGCGATCCCAAACTAGCAGTCAGCTTATGTACTTATTTTGATAATGCCTGGACTATTACGCCTGTCATTAATGGTTATGACCCAGAGATGCTCACTTATAGCTGGAGTAATGGCAGTACATCTCCTGAACTTACTCTAATGCCTGATGGCGAGTATACGTTAAGTGTCCAAACCAGCGATGGTTGTCAAATCATACAAAGTGTCAATTTATCTGCTACAGATAGTCCTCTTACTGTAGACTATCATTCTATTTCTAGTACTACAGTAGAAAATAATGGTGCAATATATCTGGACATACAAGGAGGCAAGCCTGAATATTATATCAAGTGGTATGACAAACCAGCACGTGACCTTACATTTCCTGACCCTAATAATATCAGTAGCAGCGGAGAAAATTTTGATCATTTCCCTGAACTTGCTTTTGATGATGACCTCTTTACCAAATGGCTCCAACTTGGCGACTCTGACCGATGGCTAAGTTTCCATTTTCCGCAAGGAGAAATAATTACTCATTATACTATTACTTCTGGTAATGATGTACCAGAAAGAGATCCTAAAGACTGGCGAGTAGAAGCATCTATGAATGGAATAGACTGGCAGATACTAGATACCCAATCTAATATTGATTTTCCGTCGCGCAGGCAGAAAAAGGGTTTTCCTCTATATAATGAAATTGCTTTCCAGTATTATCGGCTCTACATTACTGCCAATAGTGGTGCAGATGCTATACAATTGCAAGAGTTGGAGTTTATTGGGGCCAGTAGTCAGGATGAATTCATTTATAATCCACATTATGACGATCAATCTGTTCGTACTGAGTTGGGGCTTGGATCATATCGTTATTCTGTAAGTGATCAGAATAGTAGCTGCTTTGATGAAGCGGTTCAAATTGACCTATTCAAAAATTTTGTTGCTACCAATTTGACTGTCGTACAAGAAAATAGTTGTAGTGTTGGCATAGAAAATCCACAAAATGGCTATACCTATTTCTGGTTAGCAGATGAAGCCGCAACACTTATACTTGGTATTGGCCCAAATTTTCAGCCACCCTCAGGAGGCAATTACTGGGTCGCAGCTGTAGACCAGCAAACAGGAACTATGAGTGACAATCGAGCTGGTTTTGCCGTTACCATGCCTGATCAGCCCATAATTAGTGAAGTGGATGAAGGCATTTTAGGAGTAGAAAATCCCAATTCTGATTTGACTTATTACTGGTATTCAGATGACTGTGGAGGTAGCCCTATTCATGAAGGCCTTACTTATACACCGGGAGAAGAAGCAATGGTATATTGGGTATCAGCCTTTTGGAATACCCCATTCCCTACACCTATAGATCCAAGTGAAGTGTCAGGACTACAAGTAAGAATGGATGCATCTGATTTGGATGGAGATGGTGAAATTGATGATCCAACTCCAATATCCAGTTCCTTATACAACTGGCAATTCACCCCGGAAAATGGATGGAGTAATGGAAATTGGTTTGCATTCAGAGGTAATCAACAAAATGGATTGGGTATTGCTGATTTTGCTACAATTTGGTTGCAGTGTTTACAGGAAGGAATTAACGCTTATCAAACTGTCATTATAGCCTATCAGGAGAATGCTCTGTCCTGGAAAGGATCTGCTCCTTTTTATGGCCTAAGTGACCTCATCCCCTACTCTGCTCAGCCCGAACTACAACTATATTCAGCAGAAGTACCATCCAGCACAACAGATGGTATTACCCTATTAAATGGGGAGGAGGTAAATCCATTAAATACTCCAAATCCACTAGACTTTAGTATACTGGCACAAACCTTTACAACACCTGGAGGATGGACAGATTGTACTGACACTCACTGGGAAGGAAAAATCGGTGAAATCCTCTTTTACGAACATCCGCTGGATGTCGAAGAATTGGTAGGCATTTCAGAGTTTCTCCGTAAAAAGTGGGTGAGTACTGCAGACTTAGAAAGTATACGCACCCCTATTGCCTGGAATGGAGCCACTCTAAATACTTACGATCTTGAATCCAGGCTAAATATCCAAGTTGTGCCAAATCCTGCAGGAGATCATGCCATACTGTTTATTGATGGTAAACATAAAGAACAAATCACCGCTCTAGATATTTTTAATGCTACAGGGACAAGGCTTATTAGCACTCCTGTTCGACAGGGGCAACAGCTTATTCAATTAGATGAATGGTTGGAACACTTAAGTAGTGGAATGTATATTATCAGAGTAAGCACATCAAAGGGCCAAAGTAAGAGCCAAAAATTAGTGAAACATTGATATCATTTGATCTTGCTGAATATCAGCAAGATCAAATGATATATCTTTTACGCCTGCGCCTTAGGAGTATTGAAATTCATTGGAGGGAAGTTGGTAGGATCTGTATCAGCCACTACTCCAAATTGAGCTTCATATCTTTTCACATTATCGGCCAATGCTTTAAGTAATCTTTTAGCATGTTGAGGTGTAAGAATAATTCGAGATTTCACTTTCGCCTTTGGCACATTAGGAAGCATACGTACAAAGTCTACTATGAATTCTGAACTAGAATGCGATATAATAGCCAGATTAGAATAAGTCCCTTCCGCTACTTCTTCAGGCAATTCAATATTCAGTTGATTAGGTTTTTTATTCTCTGCCATGTTCAGGAATTATTTATGTTTAATAAAGGTTTCAAATATCGGAATTATTATCAAGCTAACAAATTATGGAACAATACATCAACTCCAACAAAGACCTGTGGGATGACTGGGCAAGCTTTCATCCTGACACTCCCTTTTACAAAATGGAAGCATTCCTCAATGGTGCCTCCAGCCTTATGCCTCCTGAAATAGAAGCCTTAGGAAATATATCTGGGAAAAGCCTACTTCATCTGCAATGCCACTTTGGCCAGGATAGTCTTTCATTTGCCAGGTCAGGTGCACAGGTAACAGGTGTAGATTTCTCTGAAAAGGCAATCCAAAAAGCCAGAGAGCTCAATCAGCAATTAAAATTGGATGCTCATTTTTTGCAATCTGATGTACTCGAGCTGGAAGGAAAATTGAATCAACAATTTGATATTGTATTTACTTCCTATGGAGTACTAGTATGGCTCAATGATTTACAAAAATGGGGCAAAACAATTGCCGACCATCTAAAACCCGGAGGGCAATTTCACATTATAGAGTTCCATCCATTTCTGATGACATTAGAGTTTGAAACAGCAAAATTTGCCTATCCATATTTCTTTGAAGAGGCACCTCTCAAAGAAGTTGCTATAGGATCTTATGCCAATCCGGAAGAAGGAAAACACAGAGATGAATTCACCTGGCAGCACAGCCTTAGCGAGATCATAATGGCATTGGTAGACAATGGTTTATCCATTACTGATTTCAAAGAATACGATTATTCTCCTTATGATTGTTTTCCTAATATGCAGGAAATAGAAAATAGTAAATACCAGATACAGGGAATGCCTTCTGCTCCTCACCTGTTTTCTATTTGTGCTGTAAAATAAACGCCAGAAAGTGCACAGTTAATTTGAGAGGTGGGTATCTACTTTCATTTATCCCCACCTCTCATTTATCTTTATTTCTTCTTCGTTGCTGCTTTTTTTGTTGTTGCCTTCTTGGCTGTCTTTTTTCTAGTTGCTTTTTTCTTAAAAGCATCTGGAATCTCAGCTTCAATCATTTCCTTAACCTGCTCAATAGTAAATTCTTTTGCCATCTCAGAAGTGACCCTCTCTCCATCTACCTTAGGTATCTTAATATTCTTTTTCTTGAAACGAATGAAAGGGCCCCATCTACCATTTTCTACAGAAATACCTTCATCATCCCATTTATGGATATAACGATTGGCTTCTTTCTCAATCTTAGCCTCAATCAATTCATACATTTCTTCTTTAGTAATCGTAGCAGGATCATATCTCCGTGGAATATTTACAAACATATTATTCCACTTCAAGAAAGGCCCGAAGCGTCCTTTACCTTTTGTAATGGGTTGCCCCTGGTAGGTTCCAACTGGTGCGTCTTCCTGTTCTTTCGCATCGATAATTTCCTTAGCCCTTTCCATAGTTACATCCAATGGGTCTTCATTTCTAGAGATGGATGCATATTTATCACCGTAGCGGACATAAGGGCCATATCGCCCTACTCCTACTGAAACCTCCCATGATTTGTACTTACCCAGATCCTTAGGCAGTTCAAACAATTTTAAAGCTTCTTCAAAAGTAATGGTTTCCATAGACTGGCCATGGCGAAGGTTAGCATATTTTGGCTTTTCATCTTCGCCCAGTTCTTCTGGCGAACCAATTTGAATAACTGGCCCAAGACGCGTCATTCGAGTCAACAAAGTACGGCCTGTATTAGGGTCTTTCCCCAGAATACGTTCTCGGGTAGGGCGCTCTGCATTCTCCAGGGTATCTTCCACCAATTCATGGAAGGGTTCATAAAAAGACGATAGCATTTTAGTCCATTCTCTTCCACCTTCAGCAATCGTATCAAATTGCTTCTCTATATCTGCTGTGAAGCCATAGTCCATGACTTCTTTAAAATGCTCACTTAAAAAATCACTTACCGTCATCCCCATATCAGTAGGAAACAGTCTATTTTTTACTGCTCCCGTAATTTCAGATTGCTCAGCCTTACTAATTTCCCCTGCTTTATCCAGTTTTAGTACTTGATATTTACGTTCCTTACCATCCCTGCTTTCTTTTACTACATAACCTCTTCCCTCTTCCATTATTTTACTAATGGTTGGTGCATAAGTAGATGGCCTGCCGATCCCTAATTCTTCCAGTTTTTTCACCAAAGCAGCTTCTGTGAAACGAGCGGGCGGGCGGGTAAATCGCTCTGTTGCTGTTATATTATCTAACTGCATAGGCTGCCCCTCTTTCAAAGGAGGCAACATTCCTTTTGCTTCCTCTTCATCTTCATCGTCAGTCGATTCGAGATATACTTTAAGGAAACCATCAAATTTTAACACCTCGCCTTCTGCTTTTAGATAAGTATCATCTACTGTAGAGATATCAATATGAACTATGGTTTTTTCAAGCACGGCATCAGCCATCTGTGAAGCAATCGTTCTTTTCCATATCAACTCATACAGTCGCTCCTGATCACGATCCCCTGTTACTACATGTCGGTTAATGTAAGTAGGGCGTATAGCTTCGTGAGCCTCCTGTGCACCAGCAGATTTACTCTTATAACGTCTGGTTTTCAGATAATTCTTTCCATAGTTATCTTCTATTTCCTGAGCAATTGCAGATAAAGCCGTTTCACTTAGAGCAGTCGAATCCGTACGCATATACGTGATATTACCTGCTTCATATAAGCGTTGAGCAACCGTCATTGTACGCTTCACTGAAAAGCCCAGTTTACGACTGGCTTCCTGTTGTAAAGTAGAAGTTGTAAAAGGTGCTGTAGGCCTGCGCTTAACTGGCTTTACTTCTATCTTGTCAATGGTGTAATTTGCTGACTGGCATTTCTCCAAAAACTCCAGAGCACTTTGCTCATCTTCAAAACGCTTAGGGCACTCCGCTTTTAATTTTACAATTCGCCCCTGTTCATTTTTAACATCAAATAATGCATTGATGCGGAAGAAAGGAGTGGTAGCAAAATTATTAATCTCTCGTTCTCTTTGAACCAATAATTTTACTGCTACCGATTGAACACGACCAGCAGATAATTTACCTTTTACCTTTTTCCATAAAATGCCCGATAACTCATACCCCACCAGACGGTCCAGAATACGGCGTGCCTGTTGAGCATTAACAAGATTTACATCAACAGTCCTCGGTTTTTGGATCGCAGTTTGAATAGCTGGTTTAGTTATTTCGCGAAATACAATGCGCTTTGTACTATCTTCTTTCAAACCCAGTACTTTGCACAAATGCCAGGAAATGGCTTCCCCTTCGCGATCTTCATCCGTTGCAAGCCAGACTTCATCCACTTTTTTAACCCAATCTTTAAGCTCCTTTACTACTTTTTTCTTTTCAGGAGATACTACATACTTGGGTTTAAAATTATTCTCGACGTCAACCGCACCATCTTTTTTATCTAAATCTCGTACGTGTCCGAAGCTTGATTTAACTGTAAAATCTTTTCCAAGAAATTTCTCAATTGTCTTCGCCTTTGCTGGCGACTCCACTATCAGTAGGTTCTTTGGCATACTATTATTAGTCGTTTATAGTATGCAAATGTATAAATTTTAAATTTTGTTCAATACTCCTATGTAAAATGCTCTATAAAAAGAGTTTCATTATCAATTTAATGTTTTTATTATATGAAAAAATGTTAAATATATGCCACGTATAGCTTTTTTTGTAATTTTGTCCTGCTCATAGCAACTACTCCATAACAATTGCGGTGTAACTTGTTAGACAGAGAATGTCCAAAAACAGGTCTACGAGGAGAGCAAATGGATATGACATACCCCAATCTGGGTGCATCTGAATAAAACTTTATCAGACTTAACCCTATTTTAATTTTTTACATTCAAGATTTATTTATCCCCCTTTAGCATAAAATATTGAAATAATTCTTGGCTTTAGTCAAATTTATTCCGTTTTAATTTCGTTTAACTTGGTATTCTATTTTGCGAATGAACAAAAATCATCAAAATATAGTGAAGGAATTCTCTGTTAGAAAAAATACACCTACACTATACGAGTATAGGCATCATTTTTGTAAAAAAATTCAAACGTGATCTTCTTTACTATAAGTATTGCTCCGTAATATCTATGAATCGAAACATTCATCAACCATCCCGTAAAACGTCGGCAATTCGCATTTTGATATTCGCCCTGGTATTCAGCCTGGCCAATAGCTTTGTTAGTATACAAGCTCAGCCTTTCTTCCCTATTAAAGTTGAAAAAAAGTGGGGGCTAATTAATTCGAATGGAGATATTGTATTGGAACCTGATTATGATGCTATTGGCGAATTTCAACAATTCGGTTACGCGGTTATGCAAAGGGAAGGAAAAGTAGGAATGCTAAATGCAAATGGAGATGAAGTTATTGAACCTGCTTTTGAAGATTTAAAAGTACTCGATTCTACACTGGTTGCAGTAATGGACCAGGGACAATGGATGGTTATTAATCTACGAGGAGAAATCTTATTAGAAAAAGGGTACGAACGTGTGCAGGTATGGAATAGTTTTTACCTTGCCTATCAGAAAGAAGGTAAATGGGGGCTTACCAACAAGTTTGGCCATAAGCTGGCAACTCCAAAATACAACGAAATCCAATACGAGAAAGGCAATTTTTTTATTACTAATTTACAAAACCGATTGGGTTTATTATCTGGCACAGGTAGAGAAATATTGCCTAACAAAGCTGAAGAGATACGTTTCTACAACGATAGTTTATATTTTTATCGCGAAGGCCGAAATTGGGGAGCAGTCGATTTTTATGGTATTGATGTAATAGAAGCAGCCTATCAGACTTTCAGCCGTATTTCTGATCAATATATAAAACTATCCAATGGGAAGGGCAATTTTGTATACTCTATTGCTTGCTCTCGCATCTTTAGGAATAGTCAATATGATGACTATTATTCTTTCTCC
The DNA here is from genome assembly GCA_022360175.1 of Chitinophagales bacterium. Taxonomy (GTDB): domain Bacteria; phylum Bacteroidota; class Bacteroidia; order Chitinophagales; family Saprospiraceae; genus JAKSDI01. Next base: position 31,901 of record JAKSDI010000249.1, on the reverse strand, counting down.
CCTCGTTATATTATAGCAAAAAAGAATCGCCAGTTAGGTTTATTAGATTGGTGTGGAAATCTAGTGCTCCCTGTAGCTTATGATGAGATACAAGCATATAACGACCAATTATTCAGAGTCAATCTTCATGGTAAATGGGGAGTTGTCCAAAGTGGAGGAGAACTATTAATACCTTTTGAATATGACTACATCGCTCCTTTAAAGGATAAAATTTGTATCGTCAAAAAAGAAGGACGTTTTGGTATTTGTAATTTCCAGGGCAAAGAAGTGGTCCAACCCCAATATCATAAAATACACATTGAAAATAATACTGCCAAAGCCTATACTCTTGATCAAGAGTCACAATCAGGCGAAAAATTAACAGTTCTCCAATTCAATCAACAAGGCGAGCTACAAGATGCCAATAATTTCAGCAATCACTTCCAGGTTCGTATAGCTGGGAAAGAAAATTCTGGGAAACTGGCTGTAGGTACAACCAATGACTATCTCCTGGAGCAATTTGAATGGTTTTACTCTCCTTCTGAAGATCGATGGGGGCTTAGAAAGTTAGAGGATGGAAGTATCCAAATTCCCGCTACTTTTAGTTCGGTACATGTCGAGCGCCAACTAGGCTTCACCTTAGTCGGTATTCCTAAAGCAAAAGAATATACATTTGACCGTACCAATTTCCGTTTTGATGCCCTTTTAGGCCTGGTCAGCAATGAGCTTGGTAAATTAGTTACAGAGTTGGACTTTTGGGATATTAAGTTCGAAGATTTTCACAGTGGTGCTCCACTTGCCAGGGTTACTTTCAGTAATGGTAGGCAAGGATTAATAGACCGAATAGGCAAGGTGGTAAAAAAGGATATGGCTTATGTTGGGAATTTTGTGAATGGAGTAGCTCGCTTCAGTTTTACCGGTAAATTATCTGGCTCAACACAAACGGAACATTCTCTTGGGAAATTACGATCCTATCTTAACAGCTTGGCAGTTCCAAGTATAATGCTTGATTATACTCAACACGACCAACAGTTTCAACGAGAAGCCAGCCTTATTTGCAAAGGTTGTGAGTGGGGATACATCGATACAAGTGGGCAAGTTATAGTACCTCCACAATATACTTTTGTAAATGACTTTATCAATAATGTAGGAATTGTAGAATGTAGTGGAAAATGGGGAATGGTTAATCAAAATGCCAAAGTAGTTATTCCATGTGATTATGATGGTGTTCAATTTCTTGAAAACACTAATAATACAATTGTTCGAGTATATATAAAAGAGCCTAAATATGGTTTAATTGATACACTTGGCCAGCTAGCCGTAAGTGCTATTTATGACGAGATAGGCTCTTTCAATGAAGGACGCCTGGCAGTGAAAAGAAATGGAATGTGGGGATTTGTCGATCATAATGGTTTTGAGATAATTCCATGTCGTTTTAGGGAAGTCCAAAATTTCAGTGAAGGTATGGCTGCTGCCAGGCTAGGTACCGGCTGGGGGTTTATAGATAAACAGGGAGATGTTGAAATCGATTTCATTTATAAAAAAGCAGGCAATTTTCGCCATCAAGTTGCCTGGGTTCAAACAGATAAAGGTTGTGGCTATTTAAATAAGGATGGAAAATTTGTAATCTCTCCTCGTTTTGACAAAGCATTTGATTTTCAATGGGGAGTGGCCAGAGTTGTTCAAGATGGTGATTTTGGACTCATTAACCTTAGTGGGACTTATGTCATGAGACCTAGATATGCTGAAATTAATGCGTATAATGAATATCGATTAGCGGTAGCACGCCCCGGTAATGCTAACGTTTCCTATGGCCTTATAGATATTAATGGAGAGATGATCACCAAGCTTCCTCTTAAAAGCATTCAAGAGTTTAAAGAAGGACTGGCCGTAGCACGATATAGAGACGAATACGGATATATAGATACTACTGGCCGGCTTGTAATTCCTGCGGTTTACTCAAAAGCGGCTTCCTTTTCTGAAGGACTGGCAGCAGTACAAAGAAATGGTGATTGTGGCTATATTAACCCCAAAGGGGATGTTGCTATTCCTTTCGAATATTCCAAATGTCTGGATTTTAAAGATGGCAGAGCCGTTGTCTATAAAGGTATGAGAAAAGCAGGCCTTATTAATCATCAGGGAGAACAATTAATAGCCCCTAGCCTTGATCGTTTACTCAACTTTCAGGGAGGAAGAGGCTTGGTACGGGATGAAAAATATCGCTTCTACTATATTACGGAAGAAGCAAGTCTTTACGATGGCTATTACCAAAGAGCTTCAGAATTCAAATATGGAGTTGCAGTAGTACAAGTTAATGGTAAATGGGGTATCATCAATCAAAAAGGAATAGAGATCATTCCTCCTAAATATGATCAGATTAATTCATTTGAGGATGGCTATGCTAAAGTACGAATACACGGCTTTAATGGACTAGCTAGCCTAGATGGTGATCTAATCGTTAAACCGGATTATGAATACATCAGCTATGCTGGTGAAGGTTTATTCAGAGTAGAGAAAGGAGATAAATTAGGGTATTTCGATATTGAAGGAAATTGGGTATGGGCAATGACTAGATAAAGTAATCTTATTACCAGCCTTTTTTCATAGAAGCTATTACCTTTGTGCCGGCAAAAAAAAAGGTATGAACCTACTACAGAAAATTTTACAGTCAAAAACGCTTGATCGCGCTAAGCGAATTATTGGCAAAAGTACTGGCCTATATATCCGTTTGAAAAGATTTACACCTTCTGCCAGTGAAGACATGCGTAATGCAATGCTCTTTAAAATGATGGGCATTACACACGTAATCGACATTGGTGCTAATACAGGGCAGTTTGCAGAATCTCTCTATGACTTTGGATATAAAGGAAAAGTGATTTCTTTCGAGCCTGTCAATAATGCATATCAAGAACTGTTAAAACGTAGCAAAACATATCCTAACTGGCAGGTAGCCGAACGCTGTGCGATAGGTAGTGAAGATGGAGAAATCGAAATTAATGTATCGGATGATACTGTCTTTAGTTCTATTTTGGAAATAAAAGATACTTATGTTTCACACAATCAAAAATCCCAGATTGTACGAAAAGAAAAAACTCCTGTTCATCGCATAGACAGCATTCTCGATCAGTATATCCCTGAAAAAGATGCAGTGATCATGCTAAAAATTGATACTCAGGGATATGAAAAAGAAGTATTGGATGGAGCAGTAGAAACTCTTAAAAGATCGAAAGGCCTGAAGATAGAAATTCCTCTCTATGCGATCTATGCAGATACTCGCTTTGAATTCTATGATATAATGGAATTTGCCAAGACAAATGGATTTCACCCCTATAGCTTCCACGTCGAAGGGATTGACCTTAATACCGGCCGTGTAAATACTATTGACGGAGTATTTTTCAGAGGATAAGCCCTTCCTGTTATGGAGTATATTATTATCATGCCTGCTTATAATGAAGAAGCTTTCATTAAACAAGCAATAGCAACTGTAGCCCAACAAACTCTTTTGCCTCGAAGATTGATTATTGTCAACGATGGCTCCTCTGATGCAACTCCTGATATTATTCGCCAGCAGATGGAGATATACCCTTGGATACGGCTGGTTAATAATGAAAAGAAGGAGAAAAGAGCCTCTGGTTCTAAAGTCGTTCGGGCATTCTACCTTGGTTACAACAATATCAATGAAGATTATGATTTCCTTGTAAAATTAGATGCCGATTTATCGCTCCCTACAGATTACTTTGAACGTGTAAGTTCCATGTTTAAAGCAGATCCAAAGCTGGGAATAGCCGGTGGTACTATAGTTATAGAACGCAATGGGAAGTGGGTGTACGAAAACTTTTCTGATGTTGACCATGTAAAAGGAGCTTTTAAATCTTACCGCAAGGCTTGTTTTCAGGATATAAAAGGGCTCAGGACATCCATTGGCTGGGATACAGCAGATGAATTGCTGGCACGCTACCATGGCTGGTCTATCGAAGTTGACCCTACATTATCTATCAAGCATTTTAGAGAGTTAGGAGCAGAAACGGGTTCAATCAAAATACGCATTAAAGTAGGCAATGGTATGTATCGCTTACGTTATGGCTTTCTGATTACTCTAATAAGTGCCATTAAAGCAGGTTATCTCAATAAGCCCTATATACTAACAGGCTTAGGAGTAATGTGGGGATGGCTGGAATCATGGTTAAAGAGGGATGCTTTTATCATAACAAAAGAAGAAGGAAATTTCATCCGATCCTTCAGAAAGGAGAGAATGCTTGAGAAATTAGGGATAAAAAAATAAGCATTATTCCACCTTTATCAATTTAAAATAGCTATCGTGGAACTGCAATTTAATGAGTGCCGGATACTCAGGTAAAGCTGCTTCTGGTGCTATGAAATACGAATCTGGTATTAAATCATATTTACGATGTAAGGCCTTTCCGCGTAAGCGATTGAGATAATAAACAGTGGTAAATGAAAAACGAGCTCCCTTATATATATAAAGGGCATCTTCATGTACTAATTCATGTATCTCTACTGCCTTGTCCCTATTAATTTGCCCTGTGCTATCATGAGCACGTTGGTGTGGGATTGTAAAATCGAAGAAAAGGCGAAACACTACCCCTGCCAATAATAGCCATAAAAGAGGACGTTGTTTATCTTGCCTATAAAGCAAAAACAGCCCTCCGAAAACAATAGTGAATAGTAATGAAATCAGCCACCTGTTGTGCAAGAAATCAAAACTGGGTATAAAATTAAGGGCTATACTCCCCAAACAGGCAACAACTAATACAACTCCTACCAATACTGAAAAAACACGTTGGGACCAAAGAGGCCCTGTATCTCTATACCGATATACATAAAGCCCTATAATTAATAAAAATGGGTATAGCATGTATATATATCGCTGCCGGGTACCTGGAGACAACCAATACAAGGCATAATTAATCAGAAATGCAATAACTGAAAATGCCAGTAGAGGGTGGCTAAACAATAGCTTCTTCCAATCTTTTCTAATCAAAAAAATTAGCAGTAAACTACCGGGCAAACTATCTTTAATAGTATCTAATGGAAAGTTGAGAATATGGCTGATGATCTTCCAGCTAGAGTTTTCTACTGCTGTGCGATTTACAGATTCAGAGAAAAGCTGTGCTATATAATCTTGTATAGGATTGAATTGATGATAAGCTAGCGCATACCCTCCAATTAATATCCCATAAACCACTATCCCTCCTATATGTGGAAATGAAAATAATTTTTTCCAATCTCCTGTGTACCATAACCAGGCTACCAGGGTCAATCCCAAAAAAGGAATAGATGGCAAGCCTTTTGTCAGAGTACCAATTGCCGCCAGCCCATAAGCAAGCGTAAATAGTTGCCACCATTTTCTTTGTTGCTGAAAATGAAAAATAGTAAAAAAGCTGGCTATCGTAACCAGGGTATAGAACAAATCTATTTCACCTATTAAAGAAAAATAGTAATAAACTGCTCCCCCTGTCGAAAAAAGTAATGCCAATTGCCATCCAAAAATCTTATCTACATAACGACGCCCAATACCAAATAATAATAAGCCCGCAAATAAAACCGATAGTACGGTAGGCAGCCGTAAGGCCCAGGGAGAAAATCCACCAAATATTTTACTGCTCAATATCAGCAGCCAATTGAATACTGGAGGCTTTTTATAATAATACTCCCCCATTTGTGTAGGAACAATATAATTATCATTCTCTACCATTTCCATGGCAATCATTGCCCGGCGTGGTTCTTCCAGGAAAACAGGCTGGACTCCCAGATTGATATACAAACTGATGAGGAACAGGATGCTAATAATCCCAAGGAAACGCTCGCTTGATAGTTGATGTATTTTCATGGCTCAACAGCAAAGATGACAATTTTTAAGTTATACCCTAGAAAAGATATTCTTTTATTCTTACTAACTTTGTGATCCACATTCCTCCATGATGGAAGGCAACATTTTTAGTTCTGATTACCTACCTTTGCATCCTCAAATGTCGAATCAGGTTGGTAATAAATAAATGTCTGCATTGAGAACGTGTTTTAAATCATTTTAGCAATCAATCAAAAAATAATTTCATCCTTTTTTGGTTATAATGATGCTAAGGAATCTTTGGGCCAAGCATCCACTTAACTGAAATCTTTTTTGATTTATACTTATAATATTGCAATGCTCAAAAAAATTATCTTTTTTTTCTTCGCTGTCTTATTAATAGCCTCCTGCGCTAACGATCAAGCCTCACAGCAAAAACAACTGCCTTATGTATCCCTTCAGGGAGAAACGATGGGTACCTATTATAGAGTTACCTATAGTGATGCTGAAGAACGTAATTTCCAATCAGAAATTGATGAATTACTTCGCATTATCAACCTGGAAGTATCAACATATATTGACCATTCTACTATCTCCACGTTTAACAAATCTGATGGCTCTCTACAAATGTCTTACAATCCAGAAAGTCAGCAGCTAGATAATTATCCCAACGCTCACTTTCTTGCCAATTTTAATGCTGCTCAAAAAATATATCTTAAAACAAACGGCTACTTCGACCCTACTGTAATGCCTTTGGTCAACTATTGGGGCTTTGGATATACCGAGAAAAAGAAGGTCCAGAATATAGATAGTATACGGGTAGATTCATTGCTCCAGCTAATTGGTATGGATAAGATTCAATTGCAAGGATCAGGCAATGATGCTCAGCTTATTAAAAATCAAACGCAATTACAATTAGACTTCAGCGCCATTGCAAAAGGATATGCAGTAGATGCTATTGCCCACATGCTTTCGCAAGAAAAAAAAGTAGGAAACTATTTGGTCGATATTGGGGGTGAAGTCGTTGCTAAAGGAAAAAACAGTAAAGGCAAATTATGGACAATTGGCATTAATCTGCCAAAGGAAGGAGCTGCCATAGATGCTATTCAAACGGCTGTTCCGCTCAAAAACATGGCACTTGCAACTTCTGGAAACTATCGTAACTTCTATGAAGTTGATGGTATAAAATACAGCCATACAATCAGCCCAAAAACTGGTTTCCCAGAAAGAAATACTTTATTATCTGCCAGTGTATTTGCATTAGATTGCATGACTGCTGATGCCTATGCCACTGCTTTCATGGTAATGGGGCTAGACAAGGCTTTTGAACTTGCCTCCCATACAGAAGGGCTAGAAGCATACTTTATATATAGCACTGACCAAGGCGAAATGGCAGTAAAATATACAACGGATCCCAATTCACTATTTAACGAAACTGAAGAATAAGACTGATGGAATTTAACTTAGACAGAAACCTCATTTTTTTTGATATAGAAGCTACCGGGCTCAATGTAATTAGAGATCGAATTATTCAGATCGCTATGGTCAAATATTTCAAAAATGGTAAAGAGCCGGAAGAAATTTCCATGCTGATCAATCCTGGTATTCCTATTTCTGAAGAAGCCATGCAGGTACACGGCATTACGCCTAAAGATGTTGCTAACAAACCTACTTTTCAGCAAGTTGCAGATAAATTGTATGAGTTTATTGGTAATGCTGATCTGGCGGGGTACAACTCTAATCGCTTCGATATCCCTATGCTTATGGAGGAGTTTTCGCGAGTAGGTATGGAGTTGAGCGTTGACAACCGACGTACCCTGGATATGCAACGTATCTTCTATAAAATGGAACCGAGAACATTAAAGGCGGCTCTAAAATTCTATAGCGGTAAAGATATTGAAAATGCCCATGATGCATTAGCAGACGTAAAGGCAACAATAGACGTTTTTAAAGGGCAATTGGAGCGATATAAAAATGAAGATTACATAGATGAAGATGGAAATGTGATAACGACTCCCGTTGTTAATGACATGCAGGCTATACACAATTTCACCAATGATAATCGTTTTGTAGATGCTACTCAAAGAATGAAATATGACGGAGACGGGCGGATTGTATTCAGCTTTGGTAAATATACCGGACAACCAGTAGCTGAAGTACTTTCCAGAGACAAACAATATTACAACTGGATGATGAATAAAGAGTTTTCCTCACAGGTCAAACAGATTATTAAAAAGTTGGTGAGAGAGTATGAGAAAAATAATAAGTAATGTCTTATTACTTGGTAGCCTTTTCGTATTGGGCTGCTATGAGGCTCAGGAAGGATGCCTGGATGTAGAAGCTGTCAATTATGATTTTAGCGCAGATAAAGATGTAAGGGATGACTGTGAATATCCTTTATTGAGATTGGCATTTGACCATCGGTATATCACAACTGATACAGTATATACTTTCCGGCTTGACGATTCTATTTATATAGATAAAGCCGGAAATCCTTTTAAAGTGAATGATCTGCGCTTCTATATCTCCAACGTACATTTGATCGGGGCCAATGGACAGGAGTATGGAGTAGAAGATGAGCTGTCTGTATATATCCCGCAATCTACCAATAGCGATTCTCTTTTGGAGGTAATTATAGAGGACAACTATGCAATTACATCGCCTTCTATTAACCAAACTTATTCAATAGGTACTTTGAGAGAAACTTTTGATGTTGCGAGTATTCGATTTGCTATTGGAGTAGAAGGTACAGCTAATGAAGGGGATCCCACCGCATTGGCTACCAGTCATCCATTAAATGTAAGAGATTCATCGCTTTGGTTTAGCCAGGATTCGGGCTATGTTTTCAATTATATCAGTGTATTCCGAGATACTACTGCAGCAGATACCATACCTGAAGTGTTGCGCATAGGCACAACACCTTACCTGCAAACCGTAGAACTGCCACTTGGAGTAGAAAAAAGGAATGGACTACACTATTTTGTGCGTATTCAAATAGATTACCAACGCTGGTTTGAGGATATAAATATTAAGGAGGACGACAAAAGCACCTTAATTGAGAAGATTGTCACCAACCTACCACAATCTTTTAGTGTTGTAGAAGTGGAACTACAGCAGAATTGATTTAAATTTGTTAAAGAACCTTTATTTTTTGGTTCAAATCTAGTCGATTTTTTCACCCAATTGAATCCACATTATTGTAATGTAAATGTCAAACTGGTTCCAATGCCAGATGTTGACCTATAAGATTATTAGAAAAAATGAAATCATGAATAAATTCCTATTCTTTCTACCACTTGTAGCAGTCCTACTTTTTACTTCCTGTGATGATGATCAACCAACAGGTGATGACAATGCATTGCTTACGCTTAATTTCACGAGCACCTATGGTGATGAACCACTAATGATGCTTAGTCGCTCTTATGACTATGAAGACGATATGAAATTGGAAGTTCAGGTATTCCAGTTTTACGTTACAGATATTACCTTATTGAACGGAGATCAGGAAACTCCTATCATGGATGTAGATCTCATCAATTTTGGTGATGTATATTCTAATGAAGATGCACTAGCAGGCAAAAGTATTGCAGACATCGAAATCCCTGAAGGTAATTATACAGGTATTTCTTTTGGCTTTGGTGTAGACCCTGTCCTAAACCAAACAGCCAATTCAGATTACAATGCCGGGCATCCATTGTTTGACAATTACTGGGGGCCACAAACAGGCTATATTTTTTACAAATTTGAAGCTAATGGTGACCTGGACGGCAATGGTGAATTTGAAGAGCAATTAAGCATACATATTGGAGGCAATAAAAACTATAATGAATTATCATTTGAAAAGCCACTTTCGGTTGTCAATGGCTCTAAAGAAACCCTTTCCTTCAATATAGACCTGGAAAAGATTTTAATTTCTGAAAATGGAGAATACCTGGATTTTAATGAAGTGAAAATTCACCATAATGCCGACTCTCCAACAGCCAACCTTTTATCTGGCAATATCCCACATGCGGTTACTATAAAGTAAAGTGATATGCTATCCAAGGGCTATATCTACATAGGAATATTGGGGTTATTATGGGGTTGTACAAAAGAAGCGCCTTTAAATCCTTCTTCTCAAATTGAAATACCATATGGTTTTTCTCCTATAAGTTCTCCTGTAGATAATCCACTTACTACTAATGGTATAGCTCTTGGTAAACGCTTGTTTTTTGACCCTATCCTATCTGCTGACAGTACCATTTCATGCTCTACTTGCCATCAACCAGAAAAAGCTTTTGCAGATAGTGCACCAATTGCTGTAGGTATAGATGGAAAAAAAGGCAGGAGGAATTCTATGTCTTTAATAAATAGCGCTTATCTACATCGTGGCTTATTTTGGGATGGCCGGGTCACAACACTCGAAGAACAAGCCCTTATTCCTGTAATCACTCCAGAGGAAATGGGCAGTGACTGGACTATCATAGAAAACCGCTTGCGCAGGCATGATAATTATCCAGATTTGTTCTATGCCGCATTTAATATTAGTGATACTTCACAAATTACTCGTTTTCTCACCGCTAAGGCCCTTGCTCAATTTCAACGCACGCTAGTCAAAGGGACTGCAAAATACGACCTGGAGGAACTGGGGTATGTAGAGTTTACTCCATCAGAACGTAGAGGACGAGATATTTTCTTCGATGAAGAAGGTGATTTACCCGAAGGAGAGTGCGCTCATTGTCATTTGCCACCACTATTTACCGATCAAACTTATATGAATAATGGCCTGGATGAAGTTTTATTATTAACAGATTTTCAGGATCAAGGCAGAGGAACTGTTACAGGACAAGTTTATGACAATGGCCGCTTTAGAGTACCTGGGTTAAGAAATGTGGCATTAACCGCTCCATATATGCATGATGGAAGGTTTGCCACACTGGAAGAGGTAGTTGCTCATTACAATAATGGAGGGCACTACTCAAAAAATAAAGACCCCAAGATCATAAACTTACATTTGTCTGCTCAACATCAAGCAGATCTAGTCAATTTCTTAAAAACCCTGACAGATACTACATTTGTTTATAATTCGCACAATTAGTAAAGTAATCAGGAAAAAACGTTGAGGTATGTCTTATTTAAAGCTGTGTATTTTATTTTTCTTACCATTTGTGATATTATTTGCCGCATGTGAGGACGATAACATGATGGATCCTACAGATAATGATCTTATTGAAGCTACTTATGATCCTCAAGCAGTTACACTGGAAGTACCAGATTATTTCCCAGATCCTATTATTCCTGAAGACAACCCATTAACCGAAGCGGGTATCTTATTGGGAAGACATCTGTTTTATGATCCTATTTTGTCTAGCGATAGTACAATGTCCTGCTCTAGCTGTCATTTATCCTCTAAAGGATTTGCCGATGGCCTTGCCACCAGTGAAGGTGTTTTAGGGCTCAATGGCAAGCGCTCTAGTATGCCTATTATAAATCTTGCATTTAATCATAAAGAATTTTTCTGGGATGGCCGAGCTGCTACTCTGGAAGCACAAGCATTAGCCCCTGTGGAAGATCATTTAGAGTTAAATGAAAGTTGGGATAATGTAGAGGAGAAACTACGTCGCCATGCAACCTACCCCCAAATGTTTAGAGAAGCATTTGGCATTGATCGGCGTAGTGAAATAACCCGAGATTTGGCCACAAAGGCAATTGCCCAGTTTGAACGCACCATGATAAGCGCTAATTCCAGGTTTGATCAGGTTATTTGGCAACAACAAGGTTGGCCAACCGATGCTGAACAAAGAGGAAAAATTCTATTTACAGTAGAAGATGCAGTAGAAGGAGAACCTCACCCTGGTTGCTCTCATTGCCATGGTTCCGAATTATTCACTACCAATAATTACTTCAATAATGGACTCGATGATGTAGAAAATTTGGAAGACTTTCCTGATGTAGGCTTAGGTGGTGTCAATAATGTTATATATGATAATGGCAAATTTAGAGCGCCAACACTCCGAAATATTGCTTTGACAGCACCTTATATGCACGACGGCCGTTTTGAGACCCTCGAAGAAGTACTGGATCACTATGCCTCCGGAGGGCATGATACTCCTAATGAGGATGTTAATATTGCTCCTTTCCAGCTTACAGAACAAGACAAATCGGATTTAATCGCTTATCTTAATATGCTAACAGATACAACATTCATAAATAATCCGGATTTTCAGTCTCCATTTGAATAGTATTTATTGTTCTGATGCAACAAAAAAGGCCTTCAGATTTTAACCTGAAGGCCTTTTTTTTATCTCTGCAAGCTTTTTTTTAAAAAAAAATGCATTTTTTTTTTCGAAAACAAGTCTGTATTTTTTTATTTTTTCCTCACAAAAAAAACACCTAAACGACTGACTATTAATTAATTAAATCTTAAAACTGATATTTTTTTTTCACAAAAGGCGTTTTTTGTCTTTGTCTTCCCTTATATTATTTAAGATGTTTGTAATGTCAAACGAAGATAACGCCGGTAAACGAACCGGTTATCAAAATTGGGATTTTTATATGGGATTTAATTTGTCAAAGTAGCAAGTCAGGTATCTGGGAAATATCTGACTTGCTATAGACAAAATTCCAACTTGAATTGAAATTTGTCTCCTCACTTTGAGGATAAGATATAAAGATAAACTTTTTTCACTAGCTAATTGCTAGTTTTTCGTACATGTTCATGGGATTATAAATGATGAGTCGTATCACCGAATTAGGAGATGCGACTTATTTTTTTGTCGCTCCTCCTCTTCCGTATCATCAAAATTTCCCTTTTAATTATTTCGCTTCTTTTTACTACTGTTTCCTATTGGTTGTCTCTGTTTTACCTTAAGACGCCTAAAAGTCAATAAGTCACTTTCACCAGAGAAAAATTTCATCTTTGAAACCGTTTGATGCAATAAAATGTTCCTCATTATAGTGAAGTATCAAGGCGAATTGAATCACATATTACCTTGACACAACGTAGCACTAAAATGTATCTCGATATAATCGACCACGTAATTTTGTCCTGGAAGTGGCCCAAATAGATAAAATACAAGCTTAACGTATAATATATATTGGAGCTCATCAGTTAAGTAAGAGAGCATAATTAGGTTGCTTTTTTGGTGGATCAGGTTCTTGCTCAGATCAAGGCGCGGCGGAGTGTAATAGCCATAGTTATTAACACGAGTACGCAACGCAGATATGGGGAAAAAGATGCCACCATAAAAAGATTAATTAAAGGTGCTCTCTTACTTAAAGAAACAAATGATTTTTACATTAACGACGCAAACTGATTTGAGAAAGATATAATTATGTTCATGGGATTATAATTTGTTAGTAGTAGGTCGTACCACACAATAGGTGGTGCGACTTTTTTTGTATCAACAACAGTTCTATCTAATAATGTAATCCTTATACTCAGTTAATTCAGAATGTAGAATCAATACGTAAATTATTTCAATATATATTTAAGTTAATTTCAATTGCTTAAAAAGCATAAAAATGATTTTGAGAAAATGATTTTGAAATTTATTGTTAGTTTTAACTAAAATTTGTTTATTTGCATAACATATGCACAATTAATTGCATAATCTACCCTACCCTGTTGGTTATAATACAATCGGATATCAAGTAAATTTGAATCCTCCCCTTCTTATCCCCCCTATGAATCCCCTAGAAGGGACTGGTGTCTCTGTTTAGTTTTCAATTTTAATGAAAAGGCTGGAACGTATTACCCAATACTCCGTAGAAGGTAATAGGTCATTGTTTTTTATAATTCTTTAAGCTAACAAATTATACGTCCAGATGGATAGAATTTTACTTTCTTTGGCTACTAAGAGCCCCATAGGGCGGCTTATGCCTCCAACGAACCGATTGAAATTAACAATCATCTTAGCGCTTTTTTTGAGCGTGCAAGCAGTAAATGCTCAGTTTACTGTTACTTTCGATGTAACTGAGCCAACCTGCTTTGGGCAGCCAAACGGTAGCATCACAGCTATTGTTTCCGGCGGAGTACCACCTTTTTCCTATTTATGGAATACAGGTGATACAGGCCCTACTCTAACAGGAATCACCGCGGGTACTTATACAGTAACCGTAACGGATGCAACTAACTTCACTGTCATTAAAAATGAGACAGTCACTCAACCTGAAGTTGTAAACGTTGATCTAACCGCAAATACTTGCGAAATTCCTATTGTCATAACAGCTACAGGTAGTGGTGGAGAACCTCCTTATAATTACAATTGGAGTACCGGTGATAATGGAGCAGTTATTTCTGTTTTAACCCCTGGTACCTATTGTGTGACAATGACCGATCAAAGCCTCTGTGGTGCAGTAGAATGTATCATGGTGGATCTTAATCCACTCAATGTTAGTGTAACAACCAATGACCTAAGCTGTGCAGATTTAAATGATGGTCAGGTGCAAGCTAATGTCAATGGCGGTACACCTCCTTATACCTATCTGTGGAATAATGGAGCAACCACCTCTACTCAGACAGGCTTGCCACCAGGAACTTATACAGTTACTGTGACGGATGCTGCTGGTTGCATGGACACCGCAACAGGCACAGTACAGGCTCCACCACCATTAAGTGTGGTAGCGGTAGGTACCAACCCTGATTGCCTTGGCGATAATGATGGCTCTGCTACTGCTTCTGCTTCAGGTGGCACTCCTCCTTATACTTATCAGTGGAGTACCGGCGCAGTAGGCCCTTTCCTTCCAAACTTAGGAATTGGGACCTATACAGTAACCGTCACCGATGCTAATAACTGTACGGCTACAGATGAAGTGACAATCACTCCTACTTCTAGCTTAACAGCCATTGCCAATCCAACAGGAGAATCCTGTCCTAATGAAAATGATGGTAGTGTTACTGCGGTTCCTTCCAATGGAGTTCCTCCATATTCTTATAATTGGAGCAATGGCGGCAGTACTCAAACGATAAATAATCTTTCTCCAGGTGTTTATTTTGTTACGGTAACGGACGGTGCAGGTTGTACAGCTATTGCAGATGCAGTTGTAACCAGCGCACCTGCTTTTGCTATTACTATTACAGGCAATAATGTTACCGTCTGTGATGGGAATAATGGCTCTGCTACTGTAAATATTATACAAGGCCAGGGGCCATTCACCTATGCATGGAGCAATGGCCAGACTACACAAACGGCAATCAATCTCGTAGGAGGTACTTATAGCGTGACCGTTACCGATGGAAATGGTTGTGAGCAGACTGGCTCTATCTTCATAACCACACCTCCTCCTGTTATGGTAGATATTATATCGGATGATATGGTTTGTGTGGGTGAATCTACAGGTTCTGCAACAGCAATAGCATCTGGTGGTACGCCTCCTTACTCCTATTTATGGAATACAGGTGCAACTACCGCTACTATTGACAACCTGCCTGCTGGTGTTTACACCGTTACAGTAACCGATGCAGCCGGGTGTATGGATTCAGAATCAGTGACCATCATAGAAGCTCCTGAAATCTCAGTTAGTGTTAACGGTACTGAAATTGTTTGTGGAGCAGAAAACGACGGGGAAGCAACTGCTATAGTTAGTGGCGGTACACCTCCTTACTCTTATCAGTGGAGTACAGGTAGTAATACTCCTACTATTTTTGATTTACCGGAAGGAAATTATTCTATAACAGTTACAGATGCACTGGGATGTACTGCTGTAGCAGAAATTGATGTAGATATCATTGATGATTTCGAGCTGGATATTGCGATACAACACGTACTTTGTTTTGGTGAATCTACTGGAAGCATTCTTGCAGAAGGATGGGGTGGTACGCCTCCTTATGATTATCAATGGAGTAATGGCGTGACCGGTACTCCCCTACTAGAAAATATTCCCGCAGGATTTTATTCTGTTACGGTAACTGATCAGAATGGATGTGTTCTTTCTGAGTCTTTCAATATCGTAGAACCACCATTACTTACAGCTTCGGCTACTGGTTCTAATGTAGTTTGCCCTGGTGCAACTACGGGTACTGCAATGGCGATGGGTACTGGTGGTACGCCTCCTTACATCTATGAATGGAGTACCGGACAAATGGCTCAGTTCATCTCTGGTTTATCTGCTGGCACTTATACCGTTACAATCACCGATGATAATGATTGTGAAGCGGTAGCAAGTGTAACGCTTAATGAAGCTCCAGGTGTAACAGTTGTAGCTACAGGAACAGAAATCGTTTGTGGAGCCGGAAATACTGGATCTGCAACAGCTGTAGTTTCTACTGGCACTCCTCCATTCTCTTATCTTTGGAACACAGGTGCCACTACCGCTACTATCAATAACTTAGTTGAAGGTACCTATTCCGTTGTTGTAATGGATGCTAATGGTTGTACCGACAGTGATGCAATCACAATAGATGTTATTGACGATCTCGATATTGATGCAATTGTTAAAAATGTACTATGTTTTGGAGAAGCTACTGGAGAAATCTCAGTAACTCCAACTGGTGGCACCGCTCCTTACACTTATTTATGGAGTACTGGTGCAACTTCATCCTCAATTACTAATCTTATTGCAGGTGTTTATTCTGTAACGGTAACAGATGCAAATAACTGTACCGTTGAAGAAACATTTATTATTAGCCAGCCACCACTACTAACTGTAACAATCAATGGTACGCCTTCTATTTGTCCTGGTGAAAACAATGGCAATCTGATGGCAATGCCTACAGGCGGAACGATGCCTTATACCTACCTATGGAGTAATGGCGCAACTACACA
Source organism: Chitinophagales bacterium (assembly GCA_022360175.1). Classification (GTDB taxonomy): domain Bacteria; phylum Bacteroidota; class Bacteroidia; order Chitinophagales; family Saprospiraceae; genus JAKSDI01. Next base: position 15,368 of record JAKSDI010000249.1, on the reverse strand, counting down.
AACTGTTAATAATCTACCTTCAGGTGTTTACACAGTTACTGTTACAGATGCTAACAACTGTACCGCAACGGCTTCCTTCACTATCACAGAATCTCCAGCTATCAATTTGGTTGTGACAGGTTCGGAAATTGTCTGTGGTGAAGGTAATACAGGTACAGCAACCGTTTTAGCTACAGGTGGCACACCTCCATATACTTACATCTGGAATAATAGCGAAACAACTGAATCTATAGATGGTCTGGCAGAAGGTATTTATACGGTTACAGTAACCGATGCTAATGGTTGTACAGCAGTAGAGACTATCGCAATCGATGTGATTGATGATTTTGAGATCATGCTTACACCTAGTGATGTTCTTTGTAATGGTGGAAATACCGGACGTATACTTGCAGTACCTTCTGGTGGTACGCCTCCATATACTTATGCATGGAGTAATGGTGAAACTACCAACGAAATTACTGGCCTTGTAGCAGGCGTATATATGGTAACTGTTACAGATGCTAATGGCTGTGAAGTTACTGGAAGTACTACAGTAAATGAACCACCAGCTATTCTGATTAATCTAAACGGAACAGATGTTAGCTGCTTTGGTTTTAATAATGGCAGTGTTACTTCTACTGTTAGTGGTGGTACACCTCCATATACCTATGCCTGGAACAACGGTCCTTCTACGCCAGACATTAATAATCTGGCTCCTGGTACTTATATTTTAACCGTTACAGATGCTAACCTTTGTACAGAAACCGCTTCTATCACAATAACAGAGCCGAACCAAATAGTAGTAAATATTACTGGTCAGGATTTATTCTGTTTCGGAGACAATAGTGGTAGCGCATCTGCTACTGTCAATGGTGGCACGCCTCCATATACTTACGCATGGAGTAATGGTGGTACTACTGCGGATATTAACGGCCTGGCAGCAGGTACATATATACTTACAGTCACAGATGCTAACAACTGTACAGGAACTGCTTCTGTAACTATCAACCAGCCAGCAGAACTGATCGTTGACTTCAATGTGATGGATATCTTCTGTGACGGACTAAGTGATGGCTCTATCACTGCCAATCCTAGTGGTGGTACACCTCCATATACTTATGAGTGGAACAATGGTGAAACGACTCAAACCATCAGCAACCTGCCTGCAGGAACCTATACTGTAACAGTAACTGATGTAAACGAATGTGAAGTAATCGGTTCTACCTCTGTTGAAGATTTCCCTGGTTTGATGCTAACGCCAATTGCAACAACTCCTAACTGTTTTGGTGAGGCCAACGGAGCTGCAGCTGTTATCGTTGCTGGTGGTACGCCTCCTTTCACTTACTTATGGAGCACTGGTGCAACGACTCCTGATTTATTGGATATTCCAGCTGGCGTATACGATGTAACAGTAACAGATGCTGTGGGATGTACTGGAGTAGAAACAGTAGGTGTAGCTCAACCACAATTGCTAGTAGCTACCATTGCGAGCACTACTACAACGGATGTCAGTTGTTTTGGTTTTGAAGATGGCTCTGCGACAATTAGTGTAGATGGTGGTACACCTCCATATACTTATTCTTGGAGCAGTGGGCAGACAACTGCTACAGTCAATGATCTTGCTGCTGGCAATTATACCGCTACTGTAAGCGATGCCAATGGCTGTGAAGATACAGTAGAAGTTACCATCAATGAACCAGACGATTTATCCGTAAATATTGTTACTATGGTTGGAGGCACCTGTGAAGGTTCTTCTGATGGAGCTGTTTCAGCAACAGTAGCAGGTGGTACGCCTCCATATACTTACGAATGGAATAATGGAGTAACAACTGCCAGCAATACAGGCCTGGCTGCAGGAGTCTATACAGTAACCGTAACGGATGCTAACGACTGTACAGAAACTGCAACTGTAACTATTACTTCTTTTGATACTCCTACTTGTAGCATTGATGTAACTAATGAAATTACATCTCTGGGAGATGATGGAGAAGCTACCGTTACTGTTAGCGGAGGTACACCTCCTTTCCAAATAGAATGGAGTGATGGGCAATCTGGCCTAACAGCTACTGGTTTGACTTCTGGCACTTATACTGTAACGGTAACGGATGGTAATGGATGTACTACCAATTGTATGGTTACCTTATCTCCACCTGCTCAACTAGGAGATTTCGTATGGCAAGATGATGACAGAGATGGAATCCAGGATCCTAATGAAGATGGTATCGGCGGTGTAATGGTCATATTACAAATCCCAGGGGAAGCATCACCTACAAATATAGATACAACCTTCACTGATGCAGATGGTTATTACTACTTTGATGTAATACCTGGAGATTACAAAGTATTATTTATTCCACCATCAGGTCTTAACTTTTCAGACCCTGATCAGGGAAGTAATGATGCTGTAGATAGCGATGCAGACCCTGTAATGGGTATGACAGGTGTTTACACGATTGGGCCTGGAGAAGTCAACCTAACTATTGATGCCGGGCTTTATCCTAAGTGTGATAACATTACTGATCCTGGTACTGTTGGCCCTGATCAATTCTTGTGCGGGCCTGGTAATGATCCTGATCCAATAATAAATATAGAATATCCTTCAGGAGGTTCAGGCGCAATAGAGTACTTATGGATGATGAGCACAGTACCTGGTCCATTCAATATACAAACATGGGTGGTGATACCAGGAGCAACTGGTGAAAGCTACGACCCTGGACCACTTTCAGAAACAACTTACTTCGCGCGTTGTGCAAGAAGAGAGTGTTGTACCATTTATCTGGAAAGTAATATTGTAACCATAGAAGTGGGAAGCGTTGCTGTTGCAGATATTCAAGGGCCTGACTTTGTATGCGTTGGAGAATTAACTACCTTCTTTGCGGCTTCTGCAGGGCCTACTGCTGATATTCAGTGGACCTTCAGCCCTGGCGTTAATCCACTAACAGCTACTGGATCGCAAGTGCCTATTACAATTAATTCTCCTGGTATCTACACTATTACATTAGAGGTTACTGAAAATGGTTGTACTTCTTATGATGAAGAAACAATCACAGCAACTAATAGCCCGCTTTACTGTGCGGGACTCTTGCCGATAAACGTAGAAATTACGGATGAAGTAGCAGGTGAGGTGCAAATTAGCTGGATGCTTGAAGAAATATTAGATGGTTATGAATTTGAAGTTCAGCACTCTGTTGATAATGAAACCTTCAATATGATTGGACAAGCATATGAACCAAGGGCTTACCTGGGAAGCATGCGTTATTATGATCATATGCACCTCGATCCAAAACGAGGCCATAACTACTACAGAGTGAAAGCAATTGCTCCTGATGGATCAGAATTCTTCTCTGAAATAAAGGATGCTATTTTCTACAATGATTCCAAGATTGCCCTCCTCTACCCTAATCCAGTTAGTGGAACAGCGGTATTAGAGCTCTTTGAAACATTTGGAGAAGATGTAGAAATAGAAGTAGTCAATGCAAATGGCGCACAGATGAGGCTGCTGAATGTAGCAGACGATGTAGATCGTGTTAAAATTGATTGCTCAGAATATCCTTCAGGTACTTACTTCATAAAGATTAGATATAGTAAGTCTGGATTGAAAGTACTTAAATTACTTAAATCATAGAGTTTAATCTATAACCACTCTTGAAGTTGAAAAGGCTGCGCCTCCAGGTGCAGCCTTTTCTTTTTGTCCCTATTAAAGAGATTTAACACTTTCTTAAAACATACTATTAACCACTGTATATCAACCTATTACAAACATTAAACCAGGTTCTTTGAAATAAATTTATTTAAATCCTATCGGATTAGTATTGTTTTATCCAGATAAACTTCCTATACTTGTCCTGTCAATGGCAGTGTAGCACATACACTATCCCATTGAAGAGAGTAATAATTCACGCAATAGGGGTTCTTCTTTTTATAAAGAGAGCTCATATTGAGAAAAGATCACCGTATGAATAATAGTCCACGCCATTTATGTTGCTACCATATGTACTGGTGTTGTATGACACTACCGGATGGGCTATGATACTTGTTTGTAGAATATACAATAAGCCCTTTCGGATATTTCCAGAAAGGGCTTTTATTTTTTATAACCAATTCTCCTATGACAGTTTCAAAAGAACACTTAAGACATCTACCTGAAGCAGATCAAAAGGATATTCAGGAATTGAAATACCGAATCAATGCATACCATGAAGGAAAAGAAGATGAGGATCGTTTCAAACATTACCGACTCACGAGAGGAGTATATGGACAAAGGCAACTGGGTGTCCAAATGTTTAGGACCAAGATACCCTTTGGAAGGCTTACTGCTGCACAATTGACAAGACTAGCAGATGTTTCTGAAAAATATACTAATGGAAATCTTCACCTGACTACTCGCCAAAATATTCAGATGCACTATGTGAAGCTGGATGATTCTCCTTCGATATGGATGGACTTGGCTGAAGCAGGAATAACCGCCAGAGAAGCTTGTGGCAATACCATACGAAATATTACTGCTTCTGCAAAAGCAGGCGTTGATCCAGAGGAGGCCTTTGATGTTAGTCCGTATGTACAAGCTACTTTTGAATATTTTTTAAGAAATCCCATTTGTCAGGAAATGGGTAGAAAGATAAAACCAGCTTTCTCCTCCAGTGATCAAGACTCTGCTTTCACTTATTTTCATGACTTCGGTTTTATTCCCCGGCTACGAACTGTTGACGGACAAGTTGTAAGAGGTTTTAAAGTTGTACTTGCAGGAGGCTTAGGTGCCGTTGGTATAGTAGCCAAACCGGTATTTGATTTTTTAGAGGCTGATCGTATTCTGCCTTTCATAGAAGCTTCTATTCGAATTTTTGACCGTTATGGTGAACGGGAAAAGCGTCAGAAAGCAAGAATGAAGTTTTTGGTTAAAAAAATCGGAGTAGAAGCCTTCATGGAATTAGTTGAAGAAGAGTGGAAAGCACTTTCCAAACAACGTATTCCAATTGATATTACGCTGTATAACCCTGTAATTCATTTGCCAAAAGAAAATCAAGATGATAAAAGCATCTTTATTGATTCGATAGCCTATGAAGGCTGGAAAAGCACGAATACTTTCGCTCAAAAACAAGATGGATATGTAGGAGTATGGGTTCGAATTCCCAGAGGAGACATCCATGCAGAGACGGCCAGAAGATTTGCTCAGATAGTCAAAAAATATGCTGCCGATGATATCAGAATAACGATTCAGCAAGGTTTCTTGCTTCGATATGTAAAACCCTCATCATTGCCAGGCCTATATCATGCATTGAATGAATTGGGACTCGCTCTACCTGGAGCTAATTCAATAGCAGATATTACAGCTTGCCCAGGAACTGATACTTGCGCGCTAGGCGTAACTAACAGTACAGGCCTGGCTGAAGTACTGGAACATGTATTAGCCAGTGAATTTGAACATCTCATTGAAAACTCTGATATCAGGATTAAAATTAGCGGCTGCATGAATTCCTGTGGCCAGCACATGGCTGCGCAAATAGGATTTCACGGTAGTTCCATCCGGATAGGTTCTCTAATTGCCCCTGCTATGCAAATCGTATTAGGCGGAGGTGTCTCGCCTGATGGTGAGGGTTATATCGCACAAAAAGTTATTAAACTTCCTACCCGAAGAATTCCAGATGCGCTGCGCATTCTATTATTAGATTTCGAACAAAACGCAGAAAACGGACAGGAATTCAATCAATACTTTCTCGCACAGGGAAAGCGCTATTTCTATGCCTTACTTAAGCCATTAGCACAATCCGAAAACCTCCAGGAATCTGATTATATAGATTGGGGGCAAGAGACCACTTATAAGCAATCTATCGGTGTAGGAGAATGTGCAGGAGTTACGCTAGATGTAGTGGGCACAATCCTGGAAGACGCCCGTCAAAAATTAGAATTGGCAGAAGAAGCTCATCAACAATCTTTTTTTGGAGATAGTATTTATCATTCTTACAAAGCTTTCATTATTGGTGCCAAGGGATTATTACTTGCTAAAGACGTAAAATGTAACACCCATTCTCGCATCCTTTCTGATTTTCAGCAACAGTATATAAACAGCCATGAAATTAGCTGGGAATATGGCGATTTCAGCCAGTGGGTACTCCGCATGAAAAAACAGGCTCCCACAGCAGAATTTGCCAGTAATTATCTACAGGATGCACAAGAATTTTTTCAATCAGTAATAGCCATTCGCAACCAACAATTACGCGTAACTGATGGAAAAGAAAAATTAGTTATTGAAAACTATTACAAGGCTTAATTTCATGAACAATAATCCAATACCTCTTATCAAACTAGTAGGTGCAGGGCCCGGCGATCCTGGCTTATTGACAATAAAAGGAGCAGAAGCTATACGTAAAGCTCCTGTTATACTTTATGATGCCCTGGCATCTAAAGAGCTACTGGAGATGGCTGCTCCTGATTGTGTAAAAGTATATGTGGGTAAGCGAGCAGGCCAGGCAAGAATGCGGCAGGAAAACATTAATGAACTGATCGCCTACTACGCCACCCAATACGGCCAGGTAGTTAGATTAAAAGGAGGAGATCCTTTTGTCTTTGGCAGAGGGCAGGAAGAAGCTCAGTTTATACGCGAACTAGGAATGAAAGTTGAAATTATTCCCGGGATTTCAAGCTGTATTGCTGTTCCTGAGTTGCAACAAGTGCCCCCTACCCGACGAGAATACAGTGAAAGTTTTTGGGTAATCACAGGTACAACTCGATCTGGAAATTTATCTAATGATCTTTCACTGGCAGTGCAATCTTCCGCGACAGTCATTGTACTAATGGGTATGAAAAAGGTAGCTGCTATAGCTCAGCTATTTGAGGAAGCGGGAAAAGCCAATCTTCCTGCTATGGCTATTGAAAAAGGCTCTTTGCCTGGAGAAAAAAAGGTACTCGGTACAGCATCTACCCTCCCCCAACTCATAGAAAAGGAACAATTGGGTACACCGGGCATACTGGTATTTGGAGAAGTAGTACGCCTTCATCCCCATTATGATTTCGCGAATATCGCTTCCCAACAGAAAGCTCAAAACATTCGGGCATGAATACCCTATACCCAATTTTTCTCAAACTGCACCAGTTAAAAGTGCTTATTGTAGGAGCAGGCGAAGTAGGATGCGAAAAACTAACATTCATGCTTAAAAGCAGTCCTGATGCGGCAATTACAGTTGTAGCAAAAGAAATACTATCTCCTGTACAAACATTATTAAAAGAATATCCTGATGCCAATTTAAGAATAGTAATAAAGCCATTTGAGCTTAGTGATGCGGAGGGTTATGACCTGGTGATTGCTGCTACCAATTTTCAGGATTTAAACAAACGAGTTCAACAGGCTGCTAAGAAACATGGTGCACTGGTCAATGTAGCGGATACTCCAAGCCTATGTGACTTCTACCTCGGAAGCATCGTAACACGCGGAGATCTAAAAGTTGCTATCTCTACGAATGGTAAATCGCCCACTTTCGCGAAACGATTCCGGCAGTGGTTAGAAGCAGCTTTGCCCAAGGAGGCTTCTTCATTAATCCAGCATCTACATCAATTTCGCAATCAGCTCAGTGACGACTTTTCATCCAAGGTGAAAGCTTTGAATAAAGCCACAGAAAGCTTACTGACCAAACAGTCCAAGAGTCTATAATCAATCATCAATCCAACAGAAATTATTAAGCAATGACTACCTATAAAAATATACGCTCCAGAGCTGAAGTGAATGTAAAAACACTGAACAAAATATTCGCACCTCTTACTTTCGAGGAACGAATCCAGTTATTATATCGCTATTTTCGCCAGGAAGATGTTTTATATACCTCCTCCTTTGGTACTAAATCCGTATTCCTTTTACATTTAATTTCCAGAATACGCCCAAGCCAAAAAGTACATTTCATAAACACTGGTTTTAATTTTCCTCAGACACTTGCTTATAAAGAGGAATTAACAGAGCTCTTTGGCCTACAAGTAGAAGATATCATTCCTGATCCTACTCAGCATCAGTTTAGCATTGATGAAAAAGCCTGGAAGACTGCACCTGACCTTTGCTGTGCTATTAATAAGGTAGCAGCCCTTGATCCAATAAAAGAAAAACATAAGGTCTGGATATCAGGCCTGATGGCTTATCAAACAAACTATCGCTCTGAATTGGAAATCTTCGAAGAACAGGATGGCATCATCAAGTTTCATCCTCTTATAGATATTGATGAAGGTGAATTTCTCTATCATCTATCCTATTATGGTTTACCTAAACATCCTCTTGAAGCATTTGGCTATGGCTCCATTGGATGTACGCACTGTACAGTAAAGGGAAAAGGAAGAGAAGGCAGATGGAAAGGAAAAACAAAAACAGAGTGCGGGCTTCATCCATCCAGGCTTTCTGCATAGAAAACCTAATTTTGTATGTTTTTTGGTTTGTTTTTTGTAAAAATTGCCAATGGTGATGAAAAGCAGGCACTATATGACAAAAATCATTTAAATCAGTTTTCCATTATTTCAACTTACCTCTTAGCTTTGCGGTTGTTGTTTGTATGAATGAACAATCATTGGTTTGTTCATGCTTAAATTCTAATAAAATGTCAATGATAAAAACCGATATACTAATTGTAGGAGCAGGCCCTGTAGGCCTCTTTACTGTATTTGAGGCAGGATTATTGAAACTACGCTGCCATCTGGTGGATGCGCTGCCCCAACCTGGTGGACAATTATCAGAAATATATCCTAAAAAGCCTATCTATGATATACCAGGCTATCCTTCTATACTGGCAGGAGAACTGGTCGATCAGTTGATGGCACAAATAGAGCCTTTCAAGCCTGGTTTTACTTTAGGCGAAAGAGCTGAAACGATTGAAAAACTCGAAGATGAAAGTTTCCTGATTACAACTAGCAGAGGTACTCAATTGAATGCCCCCGTCATTATGATAGCTGGTGGACTAGGTAGCTTTGAACCTCGCAAACCACCCATTGCAAATATTGCAAGTTTTGAGGACCGCGGAGTTGAATATATTATTCGTGACCCTGAACTGTACAGAGATAAGCGAGTGGTGGTAGCCGGTGGTGGTGATAGTGCATTGGATTGGACCATTTTTTTATCGGAAGTAGCGAGCGAAGTAATGCTTATACACCGTAGAAAAGAATTCCGTGCAGCTCCTGATTCTGTAGAAAAAGCGCATGAGCTAGCAGAAGAAGGCAAAATCACCCTAATGACTGACGCTCAGGCTGTAGGCCTAAGTGGTAATGGTAAACTTACAGATGTTGTCATCAAACATAAAGAAAAAGGTGAATTTAGCCAGCCTACTGATCACTTTATTCCTTTATTCGGGCTTTCACCAAAGTTAGGCCCTATTGGAGACTGGAATCTGAAGATTAATAAGAATGCCATTGAAGTAGATACTTTTGATTACAGTACCAATATTCCTGGCATTTTTGCAGTAGGTGATATCAACACCTATCCAGGCAAACTGAAGTTGATTCTTTGTGGCTTCCACGAAGCTACCCTTGCGGTACAATCTGCTTTCAAAATTATCAATCCTGATAAAAAACTCAGTTTCAAGTATACAACCGTAAACGGAGTAAATGGATTTTAGAGCCTGAAATGGTGTAGAGCGTTGGAAGTTTATTAATCGGACTTATTACGCTCTAAGCTTTTGATTTCGGAAATAAGTAAAAAAGTATGGAGAGATTACTGTCTGTCCATACTTTTTTTATTTTATCTTCCGTGCTATCCTATCTTGGTAACTTTTTATTTTATTTTTCATATTATCCTAACTTGGTAACTTTATTATTTCCTGTTTCCCAAATGAACATCCTTATAAAATATGAAGCCTGAAAAAAAGTGGTTTAAGAAACTATTAGTGGCTAACAGAGGAGAAATAGCCATTCGTATCCTTAGAGCAGCATCAGAATTGCGATTACAAACTGTAGCTATATACACTTTTGAAGATCGTTATTCTCTCCATCGGTACAAGGCAGATGAAGCCTATCAAATAGGCTCTGATGAAGAACCCTTAAAGCCTTATCTGGATATAGAAGAAATCATTCGCGTAGCTAAGGAAAATGAAGTAGATGCCATTCACCCCGGCTATGGATTTTTATCAGAGAATGTACAGTTTGCTCGCCGTTGTAGAGAAGAAGGAATAGAATTTGTCGGTCCAGCTCCTGAAGTGATGGAGCGCCTGGGAGACAAAGTAGCAGCCAAGAAACTGGCACGTAAGGTCGAAGTACCCTTAATTGAAGACAGTCGAGAAGATTTAAGTACTGCTGATATTGCTCTAAAAGAAGCAGAACATATTGGCTTTCCTGTGATGATAAAAGCTGCTGCTGGTGGTGGTGGTAGAGGTATGCGTGTTGTGCGCAGTAAAGATGATTTGAAAAAACAATACCAGGAGGCTAAGCGAGAAGCAGCTACTGCTTTCGGTGATGATACTGTTTTTTTGGAGAAGTTCATTGAAAACCCCAAGCACATTGAGGTTCAGATACTGGGAGACAAATACGGTAATATCGTCCACTTATACGAGCGTGATTGTTCCGTACAGCGCCGTTTTCAAAAAGTGGTGGAGGTCGCCCCAGCCGTATCCCTTTCCCAAGATACAAGAAATAAACTATATGATTACGCCCTTCGCCTTTGTCGGGAAGTAGGCTACAGCCATGCAGGAACTGTAGAATTCTTGGTTGATCAGGCCGGAGCTATCTATTTTATAGAAGTTAATCCTAGAATTCAGGTTGAACATACTGTTACAGAGGAAGTCACGGGTATTGACATCGTTCGATCCCAGATATTGATCTCTATGGGTTATCCCCTGGATCATAAAACGATCTTTATTCGGAGTCAGGAAGATGTTGAATGCCAGGGTGTAGCCGTTCAATGTCGAGTCACTACCGAAGATCCCAGCAATAACTTTAAGCCAGATTATGGTACTTTGATTGCTTATCGCTCTGCCTCGGGGATGGGTATTCGCCTTGATGCAGGTAGCGCCTTTCCAGGAGCAATCATTTCCCCTTATTTTGATAGCATGCTGGTAAAAATTACTGGCTGGGGACGCACTCAGGAAGGAGCAGCCCAAAGATTACATCGTGCATTGCGAGAATTTAGAATCCGTGGAGTAAAGACCAACATAGGTTTCCTTCTCAATTTACTACAAAACAAAACTTTTCAGAAAGGAGATGCTACCGTTAACTTTATTCAGGAACATCCCGAACTAATAGTCCCTCCTAATTGGCGTGACCGGGGTACTAAGTTATTGCGCTATCTTGCTGAAGTCAATGTCAATGGCAATCCTGATGTTAAATTTGTAGATCCTACAAAAGAGTTTCTAGATCCAGTAGTACCATCATACGATCTTCACGATTCAGTCCCCAATGGTACAAGACAAAAACTTCAGGAGCTTGGCCCCGAAGGTTTTGCGCGGTGGGTCAAAGATGAAAAAAGTATTTTTTATACCGATACTACCTTCCGGGATGCTCATCAATCCTTACTTGCGACTCGCATGCGGACTTATGACCTGCTTAAGGTTGCCAAAAGTTTTGCTCAGCGGCATGCTGATGATGTTTTTTCAATGGAAGTCTGGGGAGGAGCTACTTTCGATGTTGCACTTCGTTTCCTAAAAGAATGTCCATGGAAACGATTAGAACTACTGCGAAAAGAAATTCCCAATATATGCTTCCAAATGTTACTAAGGGGTTCTAATGCAGTAGGCTATACTGCTTATCCCGATAATCTTATCATCAAATTTATAGAAGAAGCTGCCGAAACGGGCATTGACATCTTCCGCATTTTTGATTCTCTGAACTGGGTGGAGGCCATGAAAGTAAGCATCAAAGCTGTAAGGGAACGTACCAATAGCATTGCCGAAGCTTGCATTTGTTATACTGGCGATATTTCAAATCCTTCTCACCCGAAGTATGACTTGCAATACTACCTTGATCTAGCCCGACAGCTAGAAGATGAAGGTGCTCATATTATTGCTATTAAAGACATGGCGGGTTTATTAAAGCCTATTGCCGCAGAAATGCTTGTAGAAGCATTAAAAGAGAAGGTTGATCTTCCTATTCATTTGCATACACATGATTCCTCCTCTATTCAGGCGGCTACTTATGTAAAAGCAATCGAAGCGGGAGTAGATATAGTTGATGTAGCGATCAGTTCGATGTCAGGGCTTACCTCTCAGCCCAACTTCAATTCTATAGTGGCAATGATGGAGCAGCACGACAGAGAACGAAAAATCGACCTGGGATCACTCAATGAGTTTTCAACTTATTGGGAGGGAGTACGCCGGTATTATTATCCTTTCGAAACAGAACTTCGCTCCGGAACAGCAGAAGTATATCAACATGAAATCCCCGGAGGGCAATACTCCAATTTGCGCCCACAAGCTAGAGCATTAGGATTGGAAGAACAGTTTGAAACCATTAAAAAGAACTATACAATTGCCAATGAGTTATTTGGTGATATAGTGAAGGTAACCCCTTCTTCTAAAGTAGTAGGTGACATGGCCATGTTCATGACTTCTAATGGCCTTAATAAAGAAGATATTTTGCAGAGAGGTAATGCTCTTGCCTTCCCTGACAGTGTAAAAGCATTGATGCGTGGCGACCTGGGACAAGCGGTAGGTGGGTTTCCTGAGCAGATGCAACAAATCGTACTCAAAGGAGAAAAACCTTATACTAATCGCCCTAACGCCCACTTAGAGCCTATTGATTTTGACTTGGAATACCCTGCTTTCAAACAAGAGTTTGGGGATTATCTGGATGTACGCAATTTCTTAGCATATAAGCTATACCCTAAGGTTTACAAAAACTATCGGGAGTTTTATGATAATTATGCATTGGTAAGAGCCTTACCTAGTCCAGCTTTTTTCTTTGGCTTAAAGCCGAATGAAGAAATCATGGTAAGCCTGGATAAAGGAAAGAGCCTACTCATCAAATACATCAATATGTCGGAACCCGATGCGCAGGGTATTCGACTGGTATTCTTCCAATTGAATGGCCAAACCCGCTCTATTCCTGTAAAGGATAATAATATTCAAACAGAAGTTATTATTCACCGCAAGGTAGAAAATGAATGGCATGTAGGTGCCCCGCTTCAGGGGAGTTTATCCAAGATATTAGTCAATGAAGGAGATGAGGTCGCCATCAATACGCCTTTATTTACCATTGAAGCGATGAAGATGGAAAGTACTATTACCGCTCCTAAAGCGGGCATTGTTAAACTTATACACCTTACGGAAAAAACACTGGTAGAACAGGATGATTTAGTCATTGAGCTAAAGGAATCTTAGTCAAATTAGGCAGCTTGTTTTTGGAAATGCTCCATTAGTTCTTGCCAGACATTGCGTAATTCATTGGCAATAGCTTCTGGAGGATTTCCACTCAAGCCATAAGCAACCATTTTTTCTGCTTGACGAAGTTGTTCTTCAGAGGGAGTTGGAAGGTTTAAAATTAAACATGCTGCACTTCTAAACAACACGGATCTAGTCGGTTCCTGATCATATTCATTAACTAACAACATTGCTGCTGCTTGCTCATATTCAAAGGCAGATAAATATTTGGATTGGGCCTTCGCTTTATTATTTTGCTTTTTAAAATAATAAGCCTCTTCAGCTAATTCCATTGCCTTTTCATGTAATGTATCGATCGCTGTACCCATGATATATTTCTTTACTTTGGTCCTACCTAATAATAACACATTTAGGTGTACTGAATTCTACAACCACAACATAAGCATTAAGATTCAAGTTATCACTTTTTTGAGTTTGTTGCACCTTTTGTTTGACTCTTTGTTTTATCTTGCTGTTAGTGCCATCTAAAATACCGGACACTTCCAATCGAGCCAATTGTTGAAAACCTAAATCATTTTTATTGCCTATCCAATAATCAAAACCTGTCCTTTTTTGAGATTGCTTCAAAACTTTCATACCAGCCACTTTTTCAACTACTAGCATAGCTATACAATATGCACCACTTTCCACTGTATAGTTCATATCATTTCTAGAATTTTTCATAATCTGAGTCACTTCGCTCCAATCGAGCATATAATTTCCTTTCAAATCTCCGGTTATTTCCAAAATAACCGACCCTGGATTATGGTCATGATAATCTAAACAAACCGCAGCAGCTTCCGATAAATCTTCACATTTTATCTTTGATAGATTGGATTTTTCCTTAAGGGTATAAATGTCAATAAGAGCGCACATCGTATTAAGTTATAATTACACGTCCTAAAATACAATAATTCATCCAAAAATAAAATACCCTGAAAATCCTTTAAAACAACCACTATGATTCTTACTGATAAACAAATAAGAAAGTCTTTCTAAATGATTTGTGGCGAATATCTAGATATGACAGCTTAGATCAAATGATAAATATCCAGTCTTTAGACATTGAAATCAGCATGAAAGAATTGTACTTTGATATAGATATTAATGAATAGCTTCAATTCACAAAAATATATCTCCTTACAAACTCGCTTTCACTGCAAATACTGTAAAATATCCCAATACTGCCATCACTATCCACCTCAGCCATGCTATCGGTTGTGGATGGTAATACAATAAAGCGATTCCCCCTGCGATACCAATTACAGTAGCAGTAAGGGTTGGGATACGCCATTCTTTAGTCCTGCTGGGATAGGCTATTTTTATTGGCACAAAATGCAGGATGGATAATGCTATAATCACTAGTATATTCCACCAGTGTGTAAGATCATAAACAAAAATCAGGCAATAAGCAACGAGGTTCCACATTACAGGAAAGCCTACAAAATAATTATCGTCCGAAACCATTCCTTCTTTTCCATAATAGATCGCGGAGGTAAGCAAAATGAGAAAAGCGATCCCTAGATTCCACTGCCCTGTTATCAATTCGGCGGTATATATCATATAAGCAGGGACGATTGCATAACCAGCAAAATCAATTACAAAGTCGATGTTTTTTCCTTTCATATTAGGAAGCACTTCGGTCACTCTAAATCTTCTTGCTAATGTCCCATCTACTCCATCAATGACCTGTGCGGCCAGCAACCAAAACATAGCGGCTCTCAGATCATTATCCGCTACTGCCAAAATGGCCATGAAGATAGTTAGTATACCAGTAGCGGTAAAAAGATGTACTCCCCAGGCAGCTGCTTTTTGCCCTTTTGTAAATTGTTCTGCTGTCATACTGTCGCCCTATTTTATTGAGTACCAAGACACCATTATCTATAGTAAATTTCAGGTAATTTATTCCTTCTGCTGTGTTAAATCCCGATAACTATCTCATACGCGTCAACCTAAGGGATTGAAGATAAAATGTAAATGATTAATTCGCTTCCGTTTTTCATAAGTATGATAGTAAGCGACCAGAGGGACAAATTCCATCCATTTCTTAGGTTTTAGGAATAAATCCCAAAAATGTTC
>JAKSDI010000240.1 GCA_022360175.1 Chitinophagales bacterium | reverse complement strand
TTTGAATTTGTAGTTCGTATTTTCCTGTCATAACATCAGGGCAAGCCTGATTTTCTCCAAGATCTTCTAGACTAATTGCACAAAGCTCTCGATCATCTACCATATAGAACATGAAACTGTTAAAATTTACAACATCTTTTGAAGTGCTATAGACATATTGTTGTGTGCTTTTTACAATATCACCAGTTTCTGATTGGATGATATTGATTGTAAAGTATTGTTGGTCCATATCAAAATTAGAAACTTGTGTATAAACACGAACTATCCTGTCCTTGTCTTCTGCATTAACATCAAAGACATAATTTCCTAACTGGATACTTTTCGCTTCCACTTCTACTTTTTTCGAACGCCTCAACACTGCATGTATCCTTGCCACCAATTCTTCTTCATCAACAGGTTTTACAATATAATCATCTGCACCAAGTCCAAAAGCTCTTAATTTATCAGCTTTAAGAGCACGAGCGGTTAAAAAAATGAGTGGCACATCTGGTGCATGTAGCCGCATTTTCTCCGCTAAAGAAAACCCGTCCTGCTCTGGCATCATTACATCCAGAATGCACAAATCGGTAGGATACTTTTCAAAAAATGCCTCCCCTTTGGCACCATCTTTGGCCCAACGTACATTAAAATTTCTTAACTCCAGATACTCTTTCAGGGCAAAGCCCAGGGTTTCACTATCTTCTACAAGTAAAATGTTATTCATACTATTTCATTGAGGTTCTTTGTTTATATATTAGGTAGGCATTGTAATTCCAAAAGAACTACCCTCCCCCACTGTACTCTTCACCCAAACATTCCCTTTATGAGCCTTAACCACTTCTCTGGTATAATTGAGGCCAATCCCAAAACCTTTTATGTTCTTTCTTGTGCCAGAACGGCTTCTGTAAAACTTTCTAAATATTTTTCTTCGCTCTTTAGCTGTAAGGCCATGTCCATTATCCTGCACCACAATACCGCATATTCCTTTTTCTACCTCCACTGTTAGTTTAACTTCCGGTGGCCGCCCTCCATATTTCAGGGCATTATCTAATAAGTTCTGTATTGCATTCCGAAAATGAATCTTGTCAATCTGCAACTTTACATCTTCATCAAAAGATGGCTCATAAATCAATTGCCCTTCCATTTCTATAGCTCGATATTGAAAAGCTTCGACTATTTTATCTAGTAAACTTTTCAACAAAACAGGCTCTAATTGTAATTCATAGCGGCTTCCCTGAAATTCCGCCAGCTCCAATACCTTTTCTACGTGTTCTTTCATCGATGCATTCTCTGCTTCTATCAATTGTAAATAATGGGCACTTTTTTCATCATCTCCTGATGTTAATGATGATTTCAATAGACGAGACAATAGAGACATCGAAAATACCGGGGTTTTTAATTCATGCGCCAGGTTGTTGATAAAATCATTTTTAATCACTACTAATTTTCGCTGTTGGCGAAAGCCTCTAACTAATAATAACAGACACAAGATCATCATCAGTACAAAGGCGATGGTAGGAATAATAAGAGGATACAAGCGTTTGGCGATCAGCCCAAATAAGCCTTCGACCTGCAAACGTAGAAAGATATCACATTGACATTCTGCTTTTACTGCCCCTTCCAGTCGATAAGTATAAGATCGATAAATTGGTACTTCTTTATAATCATAGCCTGCTTTTTCTACTAATAGATAATTGAGATAACTTTCTGTGATTCCCCAACTAGTATATAAGGCCGTTTCTCCAAGATATTGGGCAAACAGACTATCTATTATCTTCACAAGGTAAACAGAGGAGGTAGTATCTCGATCATTAGTGTACGAGCCCTTATTGGAATGGTGTAATTCAAATATTTTATTGCGAAGCCTACTGTCATCCTCTATATGTTTACCAATGCGCACCAGTACTCCATTCATCTCTCTGTCAAAACTTGCTTTTTCACTCAGCATCCCTTTATATAACCATTGCAACTGCACAGCCATTAGGCCTGTCAGGGAAAGTACAATGATTAAAGCCAACCAAAGGGTTTTCATAATAACATATAAGAGAAGTGATTTAAACCGTTTCTCATTATTAAATGTACGTATTTCCTTTTTTCATAGCTTGATTTTTAACGCTTCCTTAATACTGTTAACATTCCATTCACTTTAGAGAGAAACCTACGCCAATATTGCGACTCTGCATATGGAGTATCTCAATTTTTATGGCTAAGTTTGCGACTAATTACAAAATGTACACTTTACATTTTAACAAGCAACTTCCAATCAATACACTCATGAGGAATCGTACTCTGATTGAAAATGTCCAGCCTGAAGTCGATAATGGCCAATACTTTATCAAAAGAATTCCAGGAGAAATAGTCACTGTTACCGCCAGTATTTTTGGTGATGGCCATGACCATGTTCGCGCCTCCTTATATTATCGCCATGAGCAATTAAAACGATGGCAAGAGATTTTCATGGATGAAAAGGGTAATGATGAGTGGGAAGCTAGTTTTACAGTAGAAAAAAAAGGCTTTTACCACTATAAGCTAGAATCATGGATTGATCATTTATTGCACTGGTATGACGGCTTTAAGAAAAAAGAAGAAGCAGGGCAAGATATGAGGGTCGAATTGAGCATAGGGGCCCAACATCTCAGAAGCGCTGCAAAGCAATATCCTAAAACGAAAGCCAATCAGCTGGAAAAAATTGCAAAGCAACTGGAAGAACATAACACAGCTTATGATGAGGCGGTAAAACTTGTTTTGTCACCCGATTTCAAGCAAATCATAGAATCTACTCCTCTCAAACAGCATACTACCAAATATGAAAATGGTTTAAAGGTAAGAGTTGGTTGGGAAAAAGAACTGTTTAGTAGTTGGTACGAACTGTTTCCACGATCTACTTCACAGGAAGCGGGGAAACACGGTTCTTTCAAAGATGTAGAACGCCTGCTACCTAGAATTGAAGAGATGGGCTTTGATGTATTATATATGCCGCCCATTCACCCAATTGGAAAAGTCAACAGAAAAGGTAAGAATAATGCGGTTCACGCTGAAGAAAATGAGCCAGGCTCTCCGTGGGCGATCGGTAGTGATGAAGGTGGACATAAATCTATTCACCCAAGCCTGGGTACACTTGCAGATTACAAGCGATTGATCAAAAAGGCAAAAGAGCATGGCCTTGATATTGCATTAGATCTCGCTTTTCAATGTGCTCCTGACCATCCGTACATCAAAGAACACCCTGAATGGTTTTTATGGCGTCCTGATGGAACCATTGCATACGCGGAAAATCCACCTAAGAAGTACCAGGATATTGTTCCTATCAACTTTGAAACTGAAGATTGGGAAAATCTGTGGAATGAATTAAAAGAGGTTGTCATCTATTGGTGTAAAGCAGGAGTACAAATCTTCCGAGTAGATAACCCCCATACCAAACCATTCCGTTTTTGGCAGTGGCTTATAAGTGAAGTTCAATCTAGCTACCCTGATACTATCTTTTTGGCGGAAGCTTTCACTCGCCCAAGAGTAATGGCCGGCTTAGCAAAAGCAGGTTTTAATCAATCTTATACTTACTTCACCTGGCGTACTAATAAACAGGAAATGGAAGAATACCTCACAGAACTTACCCAAACCGAATCCCGTGAATATTTCCGCCCTAATTTCTGGCCTAATACTCCCGATATTCTAGCGTATGAATTGATGAATGCAAGCCAAAATGCATTTGTAAAGCGCTTTATTATGGCTGCTACTCTTTCTTCCAATTACGGTATATATGGACCTTCTTTTGAACTAGGAGAAAACACTCCCAATACGAATGGAAAAGAAGAGTACTTCAATTCTGAAAAATACGAAACACGCCATTATGACTGGGAATATCGCAACCGGCTTACGGACATCATTACCAGGGTAAATCAGATACGGAAAAAGTATCCGGCCTTACAGACAACCTGGAATATTCACTTCACCAGTACCGATAATGATTCTTTGATGAGTTATATCAAAATGACACCTGACAAGAAAAACATCATCTGGTGTATTGTCAATTTTGATGCCGAAAATTCACAGAGCGGTTACATAGAAGTCCCTAAATCACTTTTAGGCATAGAGCACAACGTAAATATCAAGGTGACTGATTTACTGACCGATGAAACATATCACTGGTTTAATGAGTGGAATTATGTAGAGTTGGACCCTAATCACTATCCTGCTCATATTTTATTAGTAGAGCTGTAATCTATTGGAATGATAAGAATTGCAAGTTTACTCATTGTATCTTTTTCGATCCTGGCATGTTCCAGTCAAAAGCTTAATAATGTGCCCAACGAACGAGTGTTGAGCAAAATACAGTTTGACCTAAATCAGTTGGATGAAGAAGGGCTGGCAGGCCCTGAAGATGGTAAAGTAGCGCTGCATTATGAATTTTGCGTACCCAATACAACTGCATATATCCAAGCAGTGCAAAAAATTGATCCCAGTCTACAAATACAAGCAGGTAGTACGGGTAGGATAGGCTGTCTGAGAGGAAAGGAAGTGCTTTGCCGGGGAAACACACATCAGCCCAATTATCGCGACATTCTATATCAACTAGCCAGCCTGGAGTATATCGAAAAAATACAGCAGACATTTTTTGAGTAATAAAATAAACCTATGTCATCATTTCAGGATGATACCTTCGAAGGGCAAGACTACACCACACAGTCATTTTCTGTTGGTGAGTATGAAAATTGTGAGTTTGTCAACTGTAGATTTGCAAGTGTAGATTTATCTGAAGTAAAGTTCATTGAGTGCGAATTTGTCAATTGTGACCTGAGTATGGCCAGCCTTCATAAGACTGCGTTTCAGGATGTGCGTTTTAAATCATGTAAATTGATGGGATTGCATTTTGAAGATTGTAACGACTTTCTTTTTGCTGTTCACTTCGAAGATTGCCAACTGGATCTTTCTTCTTTTTATCAATGTAAATTGAAAGGCACTCAATTTAACAATTGCTCTTTACAGGAAGTAGATTTTACATTGGTGGAAGCTACTGAAGCGGTATTCCTCAATTGTAATTTGCTGGGAGCTGCCTTTGAGCAAACTCAATTATCTAATGCTGATTTTCGAGCAGCCACGGGCTTTTCTATTGATCCTGAAAAAAACCATATAAAAGGAGCTAAATTTTCACAATCAGGCCTAATTGGCTTATTGAGAAAATATGATATCGAAGTAGAATAATAAATCTGACTATATTGCGCGCTCATATCTAATATGCATAAAATGACTGGACCAGACCCTCAACTTAGTTATCCATTACCTAACTATAACCGGCTTTGTTTTCTCAAAAACATCATCAATAATCCCAATATTATAGTAGGAGATTATACCTATTATGACGATTTTGAGGATGTCAGTAATTTTGAAAAAAATGTCAAATATCATTTTGATTTTATTGGTGACAAACTCATAATAGGCAAATTTTGCATGATTGCTTCAGATGTTACCTTCATAATGAATGGAGCCAATCACCTGACAGATGCTATCTCCACTTATCCATTTGCCATCTTTGGTAATGGCTGGGAAAAAGCAATGGAAGGTAAAAGCTATCCTACCAAAGGAGATACCATTATTGGTAATGATGTATGGATTGGACATAAAGTAACCATCATGCCGGGTATAAAAATAGGAGATGGTGCCATTATAGCAACCAATGCTACAGTAGTAAAAGACGTTGCCCCCTACTCTATCGTTGGCGGCAATCCAGCCAGGGAAATTAGGAAGCGCTTCTCTGATGAAGAAATAGCACATCTTTTAGATATCAAATGGTGGGACTGGGAGCCCGAGAAAATATCTCAAAACCTGCATAAGTTGACAGGAAAACAGATTTTTGAGTTAGAATAAAACTATTCGCCTGTACACTTTTACCCTAATATTTCCATAACTTTTCTTACAATCATAAGGATATTTATGTCCGTGGCCAATTCTATTAATGTGACCACACATTTGCGCATAGCAAAGCATTTTCTCTATATACAAGTCTTATACTCTAATTTCCAACACATTATTACTTTCCCCTATAGATGTTACTAATTGACAAGCTGTCCACTTCTCACCGTAAAACGGGTGCTATATCTTTTATCTCCAACATAAAACTGAAACATTAACTTTTGTAAGTCTATTGTTAACTTGACTTTAATTTATATTTTATGCAACATTGTTGCATAAGCAATCAAACTAAATGATTCAGCTCTATGACCTAGAGTATGAGCAATAATACTGCTTACTTCCCAGAATAGCAGTATACATAGCGATCTCTTCTATCTCTCTGATTCAATAATTTTTAAAACCATAAATCGATGAAACTTTATCTAACCATTATTAAAGTTTTCTTCCTGCTAGCCCTCACTCTAAATTTGTTTGGACAAGACCAGCAAATTACTTCTGAAAGAATAAACAGAAAACCGCCTCCGAACTGTACTGTACCAATTATGACTGTAGGTGGTACTAATGTTCAATGTTGCACTGATCTCTGGTATTGTTTTCCTAATTCAACATTCGGTCATGTAAATTGGGATTTTGGTGATGGCAGAACTGGAACAAGTGATGTAGACGAAACATTTCAGCATTGTTATTGTCCTGGCACTTACACAGTCACTGCAACTTACACAGACATTAATAATAATACCCATACAAGCACTGCAACACATACCCCTTTATATGATGCAGAAGATTGTGAAGATCAAGCATATACATTTGAACGAGAATATGAAATTATTGACTATTCTGGATGCAGCAGTCCAAGTAGCTGTGTAAATTGTGATGAAGTAGTTTATCAAATAACAGATAATAGCACCCCATTGTATAATTTTCCTATTTCATCAATAGCATGGGAAGCCTACATATTTAACCAAAACATTTATCAATATACTCTTTATGCTAGTGGTAGTGCTCCAATTTTTACATTCCCGGATTGGCATTCTGCTATAAATATAGTAGTTAAACAGACGATCACTGATTGTGTAGGGAGCTATGAAGATGTATTTGTTTTAAAAATTACTTGTTTCAATGACGGAGAGGAAAGTTTTAATGAAAGTATTATTGAACAAGTAAGTCAACATAAGTCTATTTCTATACGGCCTTACTTTAAAAACAATCAAACCATTCATTTCGATGCCTCATCCTTTGTGGAAGATATTTCTTACAATTATACACTTTATGATCTTAATGGAAAATTAATTGCCAATGGAATAATACAAGATAATCATATTGATATAAACTCAAATGGAGTATCTAAAGGTATTTATATTCTTCACATTTTTGACGAAAACAAGCATTCTGTTTCAATAGATAAAGTATTAATGTTATGACACTTTTACTGAAGTACTTTTGTTTAGTATCCATAATATTATATTGCAATATCAGTGGTACAGCACAGCACATATATACCATCCATCAAATAAGTGATGATGCAAAACAGGTAGGCCCTCACTCTACAATAAGTGGTAGCCTTATTATAGGAAAATCCAAAGTAAATAATGTCCCTACAAAAGCCATCACGGGAGTAAGATTTCAAAATATTCAATTGGGTGATGAAGCTATTGTTGATTCTGCATTTATACAATTTTCTTGTAAGGAGCACAATGACTTAATCCATTTGATCAACATCTTTGGCGAGGACAATAGTACTCCTATGACTTATGAAAACAGCTTATATGGAGATATTGACAATCGCGAAAAAACTCAAAACCTGGTGAATTGGCAATTAACCGGTGTTTGTGAAGATAGATACCGAGGCCCTTTAATAAGAACTCCTGATATTAGTGATGTTATTCATGAAATCATTAGTCGATCAGACTGGGCGTATGGCAATCCAATGGCTTTTATTTTTGAACCTGCTATTGATTCTCTAGATGAACCTACAACCCTATATGGTTTTGGCGTACAAGAGGGTGCTGAAGAAGCACCTGAACTGCTGATATATACTAGTTATATTAATGCTGTACATCAACTCAAGCATGATTTCTTACAGGCAAAATTATTAGGAAACGGAAGTGTAAATACACAAATACAGATCGACACTGATCAAGCTGCTTTTCTCCTAGTAGAAATCATAAGTTTAACTGGGCAACAAATTAGTCGAAAAAACTATCAGCTAGGTACAGGAATGCATTATATTCCATTGCCCTCAATATCTCCTCATACTAACGGAATGTACTTCATCAGAATATCGACGCCCGGCCAATGGCCTAAAGTATTAAAATGGATTAAAAGCTAACAATAAGTTGAATCTATATTGTGTAATTCTAGAGGAAGCCAAACTGCATATTTGGCTTCCTCTCTCTGATTATCTGGGTAAAATAGAAGTAATGCCCTACTCCACCGTTGGCGGCAATCAAGCCAAAGAAATCAGGAAGCGCTTTTCTGATGAAGAAATAGCACATCTTTCGGATATCAAATGGCGGGACTGGGAGCCTGAGAAAATATCTCAAAACCTACATAAGTTGACAAGAAAACAGATTTTTGAGTTGAAGTAAATTTATTCAACCATAAATTTTCAAGCGATTTTTTATGGTTAACCATAAATTTTCAAGCGATTTTTTATGTATAGATATATAAAATGAGTAGTTTTGAATAAAAATGATTCCTCGCCTTATTGAATCAGAGCTTCATAAACGCTTAATAAATTCCAATAAAGTAGTATTGCTATATGGTGCTCGTCAGGTAGGAAAGACCACGCTAGCCAACCAAATTTTATCAAAAACAGATGGTAAAGTTCTTAGAATAGATGCGGATCAAACTCCTATGTACGAAGTTTTATCCAGTAGAGATTTAACAAAATTAAAAGGCCTTGTTAGTGGTTACGATTATCTCTTCATTGATGAAGCTCAGCGTATTACAGATATAGGCATTAATCTCAAAATCTTACATGACAATCTACCTAATCTAAGAATTTTAATAACGGGTTCTTCTGCCTTAGAGCTTGCTAATAGGATTACGGAACCTCTTACTGGACGTACCTGGACGTATAAATTATTTCCTATTGCAGCAGCAGAATGGCAAAAATATACTGACATCAATAATTTTGAATTAGGTACTTTAATAGAAACCTGGATGAGATTCGGACTTTATCCCGAAGTGCTTCAATTCGATAACTATACGGACAAAAGGCAATATTTAGAAGAACTAAGTAGTGCTTATTTATACAAAGACATTTTAGCTATTACAAATATTCGTTATCCAGAAAAATTAAAGCAACTATTAAAATTATTAGCCTTTCAAATTGGAAATCTAGTCTCTATTCATGAATTAGCCAATACACTACAAGTAAATAGAGATACGGTCATCAATTATATTGATTTGCTGGAAAAGTCATTTGTCATTTTTAGGCTGAGTGGTTTCAGTAGGAATCTACGTAAAGAAATTACCAGCATGGATAAAATATACTTTTACGATCTAGGTATAAGAAACGCACTGATAGAGAATTTCTCAGAAATTCAATTCCGCCAAGATAAAGGAGCATTATGGGAAAACTTTCTCCTTTCCGAAAGAATGAAAAAGTTAGAATACAATAAAACATATGCCAATACTTATTTTTGGCGTACTCATTCTGGAGCAGAACTAGATTATATTGAAGAAATGGATGGCCAGTTATATGGCTATGAATTTAAGTGGAAAAAAAAGAAAGCCAAAGCACCTCAAACATGGCTTGACACTTATACTCATAGTCACTTTCAATTTATTGATCGAGATAGTTTTACTGATTTCATCACCTAAAAGCGTACACCCATTTCCAGGCCTAATTGCATGAAATCAGTAGTTAAAGAGTGGTTTAGGGTTTCGCTTTTTCCTTTAAAACGATGCATTTGTATGCGAGGGCCTGTATAAAATGTTGTATGTGCCCCTATATTAAATTCGACTCCACAAGTAGTAAAAACACTTAGTTGTAAACGGGAATAGTCATAACCCTCATCAGAATAAATATCCCCACTAGAGCTTCCATCGTATAAGTCTAATTCTACTTTTGTTTTGTCTACCCAAAACAGGCGTGGAGCCAGTCCGGCAGCGATGTAACAACGCACACCTTCACCACCTGTATTATAAGTCACTCTCAAGGGGATTTCTATAAAATGATAGACATGCCTTATTTGCAGATAGGCTATATCTTTCTCCCCACTTGGTATAGAAGGATCAATACCTCCCTGTCCATCGTGTTGAGTCCCCCATCGGAGGTCGTCACCATCCTGTTCATAATATAAACCAAAATTTGCATAAGCTATACCAGAGCCAACTGCCCAGTGCTCATTAAACCTATAATCAATCTTAAGCCCGGCAGTATGGGAAAGCTTTGCTTTATAAGCATCTACAATAGGGTCTAACTCCCAGGAAGCATTTAAAAAATACTCCACTCCCATTTCAAACTTATTTTGTGCATTTAGTGAAAGCGTAAGAGAACAAGAAATGAGTAGCGTTAATAGATTTTTCATAAACTAGTGTTTTGTGCGTTATTCCAAATGAAAACGATCATAGTTGTAACTTATATTCATTTGCTAAAATGTTTAACTTTTCTGATTAAAAAATGCGTATTCCGCAAGAAAGAGGCTCATTGAATATTAATTACAATTTGTATTCTTATATTATTTTGTGATGCCTTTGTAATATTTACATCCAAAAATACATACCAAAACAAGGTGAATAGTAATTTCATAGTACCATTACAAAATATCTATTCCTTGTTAAAAGATCATATATCAACGATTTACAAAGTCCATTTTAACTTAATACTAAAACTCAAAACACCTATCCTTAAATCAATAAATAATTTTGCAAATCAACCTTTAGTCGTTATTTTTTTGTGAAATAATTGTGATTCTTATAGATTTATTTTGCAAGCGAAAGTTGTAATCTAATTTTAATCAGAAAAACTTTTGCTATGCATCAACTATTTTTTTCTAAAACAGCTATCGCCAATCTAGCGCTAAAAGATCAAAAACAATTTGAAAAATTTGGGCGAGGGGAAATTGTAAAACTACCATATGAATGTATTCATTATGCCTTTGAAGCCCAGGCTATCAAACAAGCAACAGCGACAGCCGCTATACACCAGGGAGAGAGCATTACATATGGAGAACTGAACCAGCAGGCGGAATACCTTGCTGCCTTACTGGCTATGGAAGGTGTACAAAAAGGAGATCATATAGGCTTATTTGTCAAACGATCAATTCCTATGCTTGTAGGTATTTTAGCCTGCCTGAAGCTAGGAGCCGTTTATGTCCCTCAGGACATTGGAGTGTCTAGTGAATCACGACTAAGATACATTATTGAAAAAGCATCTATTAAAGTTTCACTTACACTAGCCAATTTTAAACACAAAGTCCCCGAAATAGCGAATAATATCTGCTTAGCAATAGATGAGGTATTAGATAGAGGTAGTACAGAGCGTCACCTAATTCCCAATTATAAACGAAGTTTGCCGAAGCTAACTCGAAATGATAAATGTTTTATCCTATTTACTTCAGGCACTACTGGCAAGCCTAATGGCGTGCAGGTCACTCATGAAAATTTATGTAATATTCTACTTTTACCTCCAGGAAATTTAGATATCCAGGCTGGTTGGAAAGTATCCCAGATACTCAATATTGCATTCGACATGTCTGCATGGGAGGTTTTAGGTTGTTTATCCTCGGGCGGAACACTCATCATAAGAGGTAAAGATATAGAAGCAGCAGCCAGTCAGGCAGATGTAATCATTGCAACGCCTTCAATCCTTAGCTTAATTGATCCTCAAAAATGTCCCAATGTAAAAAAGGTGGCCGTTGCAGGAGAACCATGCCCTGTATCTCTTGCAAACAAATGGTCGGCTATCTGTGATTTTTACAACTGCTGCGGCCCTACCGAAACAACCATTGTAAATACGATGCAATTGTGCACACCTGAATCCAGTGATATTACCATAGGTACTCCCACCCCTAATAATACAGTCTATATTCTGGATGAACACAAACAGCCGTGCAAGATAGGGGAAGTTGGCATGATGTGGGCTGGAGGTTTTTGTGTAACAGCTGGTTATATCAATAATGACCTGTTGAATGCTGAGCGTTATGCACCAGATCCATTTTTAAACAATGGAGCAAGGATGTTCCGAACTGGTGACTTAGGGCGCTGGACAAAAGATGGCCAATTAGAACATCATGGCAGAATAGATGATCAGGTAAAAGTGCGTGGTTTCAGAGTAGAATTGGATGGTATCTCAGCCGTCATTGAATCTATTCCAAACTGCAAAAGAGCAGTAACATTAAAACTCGACAATGCCAATCTGGTGAGTTTTGTAATGCCTAAAAATGTAGACCTCCAAAAAGCAAAAGAAAAAGTAGCTAACGAACTTCCATACTATTACTCCCCTTCTTTTATCATTCCTGTAGATAAGCTCCCAATGACTGACCGTGGCAAGATTGACAAGCGATTCTTATTGCAATTAGCGCTTCAGCATCAGTCAAAACAGGCACTTCAAGTTTCCAATATTACTCACTCCCAAAACGATTTGAACGATGGTCAAAAGAAGAGAGCTTAATACAATAGTCGTTAATCGCCAGGTTCCCGACTATCAGCATGTTGAACTTCCTGCGCAAATCAGTAAATGGCGACGCCCCTGGAAAGGCCCCAAATTCATGCATTATAACAGGCTTTTCTTTTTAGTGCTTCTTGTCAACTGTATATACCTATCCTGGGGGATCAAACAGCAACTATGGTGGAATAATGGAGTATTCAACCTCCAATTAATTTCCAATCTGGCAGTATTGAATATTACCGTTGCTATTATCATAAGGCAGCACCATGTCGTTAATTTGCTTTTTAGAATTGCAACCAGTGTTCCCTTATCATGGCCATTATCGATTCGTCGGATTATGGGAAAAGTTTACCACTTTGGAGGCATTCACGTAGGGGGGAGTATCATGGGAAGTATTTGGTATCTATGCTTTTTAGTAGCATCCAACTACCATTACTTCAACAATATTGGTAAGCTATCTGCGGTAAGCACCCTTATTTCCTTTATCATAATGGGATTATTGGTAAGCATTATCCTAATGGCCAGGCCTAGTTATCGAGCACGCAAACACGATCAGTTTGAGATGATGCATCGATTTGGCGGATGGGCTTCTTTAGTTCTATTTTGGGTTCATACCCTTCTTTTCATTTATGAATCTAAAGGCAGTGAAACATACTCTGAAGCATTAAGCCATTCATTTGGCCTGTGGTGCCTGGTTGCTGTCACTATCAGTATTTTATTACCATGGCTTCGCTTACGCAAAGTAGAAGTAACAATTGACAGCCCATCATCTCATGTAGCACTGGCTCAGTTTGATTATGGCGTGACTCCTTTTGCAGGTTCATCTACTGCTATCAGTCGCAATCCGTTAAAAGAGTGGCACTCATTTGCCAATATTCCGGCTCCTAACGAAGAAGGCTTCCGGCTCGCTATTTCCAGAGCAGGTGACTGGACAGGGCAATTCATTGATGATCAACCTTCTCACGTTTGGGTAAAAGCCATTCCAACTGCTGGAGTAGGAAATATTGACCAGTTGTTCAAAAAAGTAATTTGGGTTGCTACAGGCAGTGGTATTGGCCCTTGTTTGCCTCACTTACTATTGCAGGAAACCCCATCACGACTTATTTGGTCAACCAGAAATCCACGCAAAACTTATGGCGATCAGCTCGTTGATGAAATCCTGGAGGTACAACCTGAAGCAGTCATTTGGGATACAGATGCCAATGGTAAACCAGACCTCGTGAAACTCGCCTATCAGATCTATCAGGAATTTGATGCCGAAGCGGTCATATGCATTTCCAACAAGAAACTTACATGGCAGGTCGTATACGGAATGGAAAGCCGTAATATCCCGGCCTATGGCGCTATTTGGGATTCTTAATCCACTTTTTTCCTTACTATTTTCTTAAACAATCAATCATTGAACCAATATGAATAACCTCATAATTGAACAGATAGGCCGTGTCGTATTAATACGTTTAAACCGGCCCCAGGCACTCAATGCACTTAATTCTGATTTGCTATCCGAATTGCTTGTACAATTAAAGCCATTAGACAAAAATCCGGATATAGGTTGTTTTGTACTAACAGGATCAGAAAAAGCATTTGCTGCTGGTGCAGACATTAAAGAAATGGAGCAAAAATCCTACATGGACATGTTTCAGGAAGATTTCTTTGCTCAATGGGAAGCATTTACTGCCTTAAGGACTCCAAAAATAGCGGCTGTTTCTGGTTATGCGCTAGGTGGAGGCTGTGAATTAGCAATGATGTGTGATGTCATTTTTGCTTCTGATGATGCCAAATTTGGGCAACCGGAAATCAAACTGGGGGTCATCCCCGGTATTGGTGGCACTCAACGATTAACCAAGCTAGTTGGTAAAGCCAAAGCAATGGATATGATATTGACAGGGCGAATGATGGATGCTCAGGAAGCAGAACGGTCAGGCTTGGTAGCTCGTATCTTTCCCAAAGCTCAATTGCTTGAACACAGTCTTGAGATAGCTCACACCATTGCGGCATATGGTAAAGCAGCAACAATAGCTGCTATCGAAGCAGTTAACCGAGCAGAAGAGTTAAGCCTCAAAGAAGGCCTGCTATTTGAACGCCGTGTCTTTCATGCTCTTTTTGCCACTCAGGATCAGAAAGAAGGCATGCGTGCTTTCATTGAAAAAAGAACTCCAGCCTTCACAGGCCAATAAGTAAGTGCTAAGACAAATTAAATCACATATTATCTTGAGTCAATTTTTATCCTATGCAGCGTTAAATCCCGATAGCTATCGGGACGCCGAAGTACCACTTCGCCTACGTTTTCTGCCTTGCCTAGAATGAAAATTCTTCTCAATATAATGGTGACACAATTTTGTCTTAGCA
>JAKSDI010000082.1 GCA_022360175.1 Chitinophagales bacterium | reverse complement strand
GGTTATGTACAATATAAATTCAGTAGTTCTTCCAGTTTTTCCAGCCAGACAACAGCCAGTTGCATTGCTATGAATACTCTAAGCGTAGAATTAGATAAAAATGGAGAAGCTATCTTATTTCCTTATGAAATTGATAATGGCTCTGCTAATAGTTGTAGCGTAGGTCCATTATTTTTCACCTTCAATCTTTTTAACGAATACCTGGCTTTGGATTGTGATGATGTTGGTACCGTAAGTATCAATCTGTATTCCCATAGTTATATAGAGCCTTTCATGTCTGGTTTTTATAATTATTATGGATCAGATAATTGCTCTACAACGATAACGGTCATTGAAAATGAAGCTCCTACTGCAATATGTAAAGACTTTACGGCCAAATTGGGTAGTGATGGAACCATAACAATCAGCCCACAGGATATCAATGATGGTTCTTCTGATAATTGCAGTATTCAAACTTATGCTTTAGACAATGATTATTTTGACTGTGAAGATGTTGGAAACAGCTATACGGTAACGCTTACTGTTCAGGATGCAGGAGGGAATTCCAGTTCTTGCTCAGCGACGGTCACCGTTGACCTTGACGAGAGTTTAGGCTTCAATCCCTGCTGTGAAGCACCCGTAGCTGTATGTCAGGATATTACTGTAAATCTGGATAGTGATGGTACTTATACGCTTACCTCAGGGGAGATAGACGGAGGCTCTACAGCCGACTGTGGATTAGAGAATATGGTATTAGATATATCATCTTTCGACTGTGATGACATAGGAAGCCATACGGTCCAGCTAACAATTACAGATGTCGAAGGAACTGCTGCTTCTTGTACCGCAACTGTTACAGTAGAAGACAACAGCTCTCCCATTGCATCTTGTCTAAGCAATACCACTCTTTTATTGCTCGACGAAAATGGTACTGTTTCAATAGCAAATGACGAACTAGACAACAACTCTTACGACAATTGTAGGATCGCTTCTATTAACCTTAATCAAACTACTTTTGATTGTGATGATCAAGGATATCTGACATTGACACAAACAGTCACAGATAATGAAGGAAATACTGCTGAATGTACTGCTGAAGTCCAAATCAAAGATGAGATTGATCCAATAATGCTTTGTGAAAATCTTACCATTTACCTGGATGAAAATGGAGAGGCGAGTATCACATTAGATGATATTGCAGGTAGTTCAACAGATAATTGTAGTATCGAGGAGATGACGCTAACTGCTGGTGATATCCATTATACATGTAATGATGTTGGTACGAATTCGGTAACGGTTGAAGGAAAAGATATTGGAGATAATAGTAGCTCCTGCTCAGCTACGGTAACGGTAATTGACGAAGAAACACCCTCTGCACAGTGCCAGGATATCACTGTTGCTTTAGATGACAATGGAGAGGCTACGATAAATACATCCAATATTGACGATGGATCAAGTGATAATTGTAGCATTACATCCTACAGCTTATCCCAAACAAGCTTTGATTGTACAAATATTGGCACAAATACAGTGACGCTTACCGTCACAGATCAAAGTGGCAATGCTTCAAATTGTACCGCTATTGTTACAGTGACTGATAATATCCAACCTACTATTTATTGCCTGGACAATGTGGTAAGTGTTGAATCAAATGCTTTATATACCCTATTAGAAAAGGACGTTTACGATGCCGCAAGTAGTTTCGACAACTGCAATATTACTTCTGTTATGTTCCCTGCAACTACCTATACTTGTGATGATTTGGGAAATACCTATCCAGTTAATGTAACGGTTACAGACCAATCAGGTAATACTTCTGTATGTACTGCAAACATAAGCGTCACTCTTGACACTTCTCTTCCAGATGAATGGAGTTCTAGCGATATTGGAATAAACACTTTAACAAACACTTACACTTTTGATCCTTGTTCGGCACCTGATCCTGCAGATGGTGAATATACAGTTACCGGCTCTGGAAACAATCTTATGGGTTCTACTACCGATAATGTAGCCTTTGCCTATCAAAGCCTCTGTGGTGATGGTTCGATCATAGCCAAAGTAGAAAGTGTATCTTCTAACGGCTATGGCGGGCTCATGATACGAGAAACAACTGATGCTGGTGCAAAACAAGCTGCTGTCTTCACAAATTTGAGCAATATATTACGTCATGAAGTACGCTATACCACCAATGGGGTGAAGCAGGCCAGCAATTTCTATAAACCTTCTCCCATATGGCTAAAGTTGGAGCGACAGGGAGATTGGGTATTTACTTACTATAGTAGTACGGGTTATAGCTTCCAGTATGTACATGGCGTATACCTTCCAATGCAAACATGTGTAGAAATAGGTTTAGCCAGTTTCACCTATTTGCCAAACGCACAAACCGATGCAGTTTTCAGTAATGTTGTCGTAAATGGCAGTAGTAGTGGATTGGGTAATGAAGAAAACGATTTGGAAACTACGTTTTCTAAACCTTCCAATACTCCTCTAAGCCTTTCGGTTTTCCCAAATCCAAATGCTGGTCAATTTATTGTACAACTAGAGCAGGCCTATTCAGAAGAAACTGAGCTGGAAATATACAATCTCTATGGCCAAAGAATAGATCAAAAGATGGTATCGCCTCATTCGTCCAGTATAAAATGGAATTTAGGAGATGTACCGGCTGGTACTTACTTCATTCGAATTAAGAACGTATCTGAAAAACAGATGGTAAAGCAATTTATCATATCACATTAAGAAGTAAGAAATATCAGAGTGTAATGACACTTCTACTTACGATTTCCGCCATTCTGCTTATTTAGAAGATTTTTATCAACATTAAGTAGAATGTCGATGACAGCACTGTGGCGATATTGCCACAGTGTTTTTAACAAAACCAGGATGTCATTTTTCAATGACTTTCAATAACTTTTTGGGGAATCTTGTGCAAAGCGTCGCGATTTTATTCGTGGCGCTTTTTTGTTAAGGACGAAAACGCTCTTGTTCCTATTTACTCCACCCCATTATAAACTACACCAATTACACATCAAAAATGCTTCCTATTTAGCTTATACATTACAAAAAGATTACACGAGCTGCTCTTTCCCTGAGATTATTCCCTTAATTTAGCGGAGAGAAGCTAAGTAAGAGCGCATAATTAGGTTGCTTTTTTGGTGGATCAGGTTTTTGCTCAGATCAAGGCGCGGCGGAGTGTAATAGCCATAGTTATTAACACGAGTATGCAACGCAGATATGGGGAAAAAGATACCACCATAAAAAGATTAATTAAATGTGCTCTCTTATTTAACCACAGATTTTTGACCACAGGCATTAATAGGTTTCGATGAGATCCACGGATTACACGAATTACACGAAAGCTTTAAAAATTCGCGAAATAAGTGCAATTCGTGGACTATACCTTTATCGGTAAGCATGCCTACAGGCAAATGTAGGCTCATGACAAAAGTTGTGGGCTTTCCACATCCTCTTATCATGATTAACAAAAACAAACGCTATTATCAATTTGTATGTCCAAGCTGACTTGCTTTTGCTACAGCTTCTGCTACTTTATCTGCTACTGCCATGTTAAATGGTGAAGGAATCACTTTTTCAACACTTGGGTTTTCTACACATTCTGCGATAGCAAAAGCAGCAGCCAATTTCATGATAGGAGTAATTTGAGGAGCTTTACTTTGAAGCGCTCCTTTAAAAATGCCTGGAAATGCTAATACATTATTGATTTGATTGTTAAAATCCGATCTTCCAGTTGCCACTACTGCTGCACCGCCTGCTCTGGCTTCTTCTGGCATAATCTCAGGGGTAGGATTGGCCAAACCAAAAATGATCGCATCTTTTGCCATCGTCTTTATGTCATTCCTATCCAACAAATCAGCAACGCTTACTCCTATGAAGACATCCGCACCTACCAAAGCATCTTGTAGTGTACCCGATATATTTCTACGATTGGTATACTTCAGTGCCATTTTCTTGGTGTCATTCAAATCTGTTCTTTCGCGATCTATTATCCCTCTGCTATCACACATAATGATACTTTTTACCGGGGTGCATAAATCAGCGTCTAAGCTCATGCAGGTCAACAATCGAGCAATGGCTATTCCTGCTGCGCCCGCACCATTAATGACCACATTTAAATCTTCGATATTCTTTCCGACTACTTTAGCTGCATTGATTAGTCCTGCCAATACCACAATAGCTGTCCCATGCTGGTCATCATGCATCACCGGAATGCCAATATCCTGAAGAGCGTCTTCTATCTGAAAACTTCTAGGGGCTGAAATATCTTCCAGATTGATACCACCAAATACTGGAGCTAACAACTTAACCGTTCTGATTATTTCTTCAGGATCTTCTGTATCCAAACATATAGGCACAGCATCAATCCCTGCAAACTTTTTAAACAACATAGCTTTCCCTTCCATCACCGGTATAGCTGCTTTCGCACCTATATTTCCCAAACCTAAAACAGCAGTACCGTCCGAAACAACAGCAACTGTATTACCTTTCATAGTAAGGTCATAAGCTCTCTCTGGGTTTCTATGAATCTCCATACAAGGCTCGGCTACTCCAGGAGAATAGACCAGTGAAAGATCATCTTTGTTTTCTACTTCTATTTTATTGGTGACTGTAATTTTTCCCTTTAGCTTCTCGTGCAGTTTAACTGACTCTTTGAAATAATCCATTAATAATTTTTATAGTTAAAATTGACTTCAAGCATCAGGGAGTCTTTTTGAATGAAAATATTTTAGTCCGGCAAGTATTATTCTACTTTCAAGTACATCCCCTTTGACACAGGAAGTGTATCCCTAAATCCATATTTTTCATACAAAAAAGAAGCATCCCCATCCGCGATTAAACTTACATAACATGTCTTTGGTAAAGTTTTGTGGATAAATTGAGTTAGGTTTTCCATAATCAACTTACCCAATCCTTTACCTTGAAAATCTGGATGAACACAAATATCAACGATTTGACAAAAACAACCACCATCGCCAATAATTCTCCCCATCCCTATAATTTCATCATTTGATGTTAACATCACAGAATGGATAGAGTTGTTTAATCCTATTTTTGTTGCCTCATCAGATTTAGCTGATAATCCACATCGCACTCTCAACTTTTGATAAGTTTCAAAAGGAATCTGACCGTTTATTACCTTTATTTCTTTATCCATTTTAGAACTTTGTGTATCCAAAATATCCGCCAAAGGTATTAATTGCTTGCTTTCTAATTAGTCGGCAGTTATAATTTCACTCATTTAACCTATCCTCATTCCGTTTTCAACAGCTCTTTCAGGCTCAATCAATATCACTTCCTTATTATCTCCTATTCCTCCCAGCACCAAACATTCACTCATGATGTTTGCTATCTGTTTAGGAGGAAAATTAACCACGGCTATTACCTGCTTACCAATGATGTCCTCTGGCTTGTACAGCTTTGTGATTTGAGCGGAAGTCTTTTTAATTCCATAATCTCCGAAGTCAATCTTCATTTTATAGGCTGGGTTTCTGACTTCTTTAAATTCTTCTGCTGAAATGATGGTCCCTACCCTCATTTCTACTTTCATAAATTCATCCCAGCTCAGTTTTGTTTTATTGGTTGTGTCCATGTTTCTCTATTGGTATTAAGAACGGGAAGAGGTTTAAATATAGTTTTTCAAATTCCATTTATCAATTCAATAAATTCCAACTTACCTTTTTCACTGAACCCTCCATATTTTGTTGCTGGAACCCAGGGGCGGAGTTCAGTCATTCCACAACCATCATAGCAAACCCAAAGTTTCCCTATTTCTTTATTTTCTTCGTTAAAGAATCTGAAAAAACAACTTGACTCTTTTATAGCCCAGGTTGTCTCCCCCCAATGAAAATTGCCTGGATCATTTATAATCTCGATCAGTTTTACTTCTTGTTCTTTAGCTAACTTTTTACTCATCAAGCGACTAAAGAATGGAATGTTCTTATAGTATCTTATTGATTTCAATATTTCCCTAGGGAATTGATATTCTTTTTTATCCCAATTAGCTTTTATTACTTCCTGAGATTCCTCAGCCGTTTTGTAATACATGAAGAACGTTGCTTCTTCTTCTGAAAAATAATGTGAAAGTTTTGTGCTATATCTATCCTGTAGATCAATCATCCACACTATTCCAATTATTATAATTGTTGATACGATTTTAATGATTCTTTTCATATTCTGACAGAGCTTGTGACTGCTTTTTAAGTCATTCTTATTTTACACAGCTTTCACCGGAATACAAAAATCAACTCTAAATTCTTCTCCTTTTGGTTGCTCAGGATACAATTCGAAATAGGGTTTATCATCTGGGATATAGTTATTGTTTGGAAACCATTGTCCATATATCCAATCCCATATTTTTGGAAAATCCTGGGCTCTTAATTCACATTGAAAAACTGCATACTTAGCTTCCGTAATTTCCATTTTCCCTACGATACCCTCTGTACTTGTTTCAGGGGGTACTGTTACACATAAACTCATTCGCTGTGTGTCATTAAGCGTAACAGCAGGATTGTCGTGATAAAGAATTAGGTATTTGAAGTTTTCATCCTTCATCAAATCTTTGGATGCTGCCCATGCAAATAGTTCAGCCCTATGTTTTTGATACAGTACATTATTTCCTTTGTAAGGGCCAAAACTTCTATTGTATGCAACCGTCATTTTAGAAAGGCTCTTCACTTCTATGTCTTTAATAATTTCCATATTACTTGTCCATTTAATTGTTTTGAATTCAGGACAAAAGTATAGGTCAAGCTTGCCTTCTTTTTGTTGATTATTGCGATTCGTTTGACTCCAATTGCTTTTTTCTATTGCATTCTTTCGGTAAGTAGAGGGCGCGATTTTAAAATGTTTCTTGAAATTTCTCGAAAAGATGGACAAATCGGAAAAGCCGCATCGACAGGCTATATTCGCTAGTTTTTCCTGAGGTTGAACCAACATAAGAGAAGCCGATTTTTCCAGGCGAATCCTCAAAATGTACTGGAATATTGACTCTCCAATAATAGCGCTGAATATCCTGTGGAAATGATATTTTGAAAAGTTAGCAACTGTAGACAAATCTTCCAGCGAGAAAGGCTTTTCTAAATTCTTATCAATATAGTCTAAAACCTTATTGATGTGCTCTATATAATAATGGTACCTTGCTTTCACGACTTAAAAAGGTGTTTTGAATTCCTTCAATTCTCTTGAATATTTACTATTCCTCTCTTTCACGAAATGGCAAAATCAATAATCGCATCGGAGTGAATTTTTGTCGTATCAAAAACTGGCACAGTAATATCTTCCTGATGGATAATCAACGGAATCTCGGTACATCCCAGGATTATTCCTTCTGCTCCCCTTTTAATCAAATTATTAGCTATAGTAATAAAGGCCTCCTTCGACTTATTTCTGATGATGCCTCTACCCAGTTCTTCTTTTAAGATGTAGTTAATTGTGTCTTTCTCTTCTTGCAATTCGGGAACCAATACGGTAAGGCCCTTTTCTTCTAATTTTTTTCTATAAAAATCCTTTTCCATTGTAAAGACTGTACCAAGCAAGCCTACTCGTTTCAAACCATACTCTGTTACAGTTCTGGCCGTTTCTACAATAATACTTATGATCGGCAAGCCTATTTCTTTTTCTATCTGATCTGCATATAGATGTGCTGTATTAGCACATAAAACGATGGCTTCTGCCCCACTATTTTTTAAAGATTTGCATGCATTCAATAAGGATTCCAAAGCATGTTCCCAGCCCCGTTTTTGGATATCCCCAAAATTCAGGGAATAAATCATGCATTCTGCAAAATTTAAACCTCCTAGTTTTTGATTGATCCCTTCATTTATATAACGGTAATAATCCTGTGTAGACGTCCAGCTTATTCCGCCAACTAATCCGACTTTCTTCATATGCTTATTTAACGATGCCAATAAAATGGCCGTTTTGTATCTTATATAGTTATTCAACAAGGCTATAAAGATACTAAGGATATCATCTACCTTTAATTTTATTCCACGCAAAACGTCTGCCAAGTGAATTAAAATCAGGTTTCAACTGAGCTGCAAGCTTAAGAGGAGCAGCTGCAAACCATGGGGTTCCTGCCAAAGCAGGAACTCCTTGAAGGAAAGCATAGGTATCTGCGTACACTTCTCGAATAGCATCCCAATGAGCTGGGACATAGGCCATTCGGTCATCTGTAGCCACAATTCGTGCTATATCAAAACAATAAGAGGAAATGAGCTCACCCTGAGCTTGTAGTTTTTCTGCTGCTGTTAAATGGGCATCCGCCTCTATGGCATTTCCATGGTACAAAATGCTGTCTACGTACTTATTTGCTTTGACACTTATGATGCCTGGCACTATTGCTTGTGAAACATCGAGATGATCATCAGAGACATGCCTACCTTGAGCACCTACAACATAACCTGTTGCAGCCCTACCAGGACGAGCGGAAGGTATTGGATTCCATCGTGGACCGGCAAGAGGGGCATTTCCAAGCGCATCATTATACCCATGTACTCCTAGTTCATGAGCTATCATACCAAGTAATTCACCCACAGTAGCCAATTCAAAATATGCCCGCTGAATTTCAACAGTAATACTGTGACCTGTTGCGGTGGCAACTGCTGGTAATGTGTAAGCTGGTGAAATATCTGTTCTCCCGGGAGAAGTAATTTCTATG
Source organism: Chitinophagales bacterium (assembly GCA_022360175.1). GTDB lineage: Bacteria > Bacteroidota > Bacteroidia > Chitinophagales > Saprospiraceae > JAKSDI01. Next base: position 46,617 of record JAKSDI010000082.1, on the reverse strand, counting down.
ATAACATCAATATTAGCTGCTGTAACCGCTGCATCCATCCCATGTGCTGCATTGGCAATTCTGATAACATCTGCTAGTTTTGCTGTATTATTAGCATCCATTGCAACTGAATTGGGACTCAGTGTTAGCGCTCGTTGTATTACTCCAGATGTTTCTCTACCAAAAGAGTCGATATGATTTCCCCTATTTCTTTTTGCAATGAATTTTCCTTGTAGAGCCTGCCTGCCCATCACATCTGCCTCTCTTTCCAATCCTTTATTGTCATTCACATTTACACCACCTGCCGTTTGCATCGTTGGCTTCACCCGGCCTTGCTTTTGCTGTACCACGTGCCAGGCTTCATGAGGTAAATGCTTTTCCTGCCCGGATGCTATATGAATGTTAGTGCCTTGGGCATACGCATGGGCATTTAATTGTGCTGGTTTATTTGAATTGTAATGTACTCTCACATCATTCATAGAGTAACCAGAAAGATTTTCAATCCCTGATTTGAGATTGTCTGGAAGACCCGTTTTGTTTTCTTTTCTCTGGATTGACGATTCCTGCGTGCTAGCAGCAGCCTCATTGGCTATTTTTGAAAATTGGAGCTGCTCTTGATTTAGAGCGCTTTCATTCGCTAGTCTTTGTAGTTTTTTTAGTTGCGTAGCTTCAGAACGTTTATCTATAAATTGGATGGTAGTAAGCTGAGATCGTTCTTTTTTCGCCTTCGTAGTTATAGAATGGCTATATTTTTCCTGGCTCTTATCTGCATAGGTTTGCATGGCTGATTGAGTTGTAATGGTTTAGGTGTATTTGTCCGCTCTTGTAAATAGCCTTTAAATTAATTTCAAAGAGACATTAATCTATGCTATTATCCAATGTAATGACTACCTTAAATTACGATTTTTTTTCCTATGCTGCTGGGAAAACAGATTAGTTTTGTCTTACAGACAAATTTTATTTACCATTTTTTTAATTTCACTTTTATTCTTATGAATAATATCTTCAGCCAGTAATTGTAATACTCTTAAATTCGTATTTGTTGAATCATCCATATCATCATTTCCCTCTTTGAGTTCTGCCTGAAATCTAAAATAGTTTTCTCTGCTCAAAAATTTTGACAATTGATAATCTACGGTATCACTTATTCCATCAAATGCACAGCTCAGTATTGGTTGCGCCCAGCCAATTAATCCTAAATTTTTTAGGTCCTTATGATACAATCTTCGTGTAAGTTGCCCTGTCCCAAGTGATACGATTCTGATTTCGTCATCTTTCTTCTTAAACATTGACTTAGCTTCAGCATAAGCACACATCGCAGGATTATTAGCATAGATACCTCCATCAATGAAACTTAAGTAATCATTTTCCTTATATTCTACTTTATGAGGCTCGAAGTATGTTGGCGCAGCAGAAGTAGCCAGAGCAATATCTACCAAGTCAAAGTCATAATTTTCCTTCTTTGGATTTTTTGCATGAATACTTTTAAATATCCAGGGAATTCTTCTTTCGGTTTCATAGGATGTTATGATAACTTCAGTCAAACAATCTTTTAATCTTGCATTACCGAAGTATTCTTTAAGGAGTTTTTTTAAATTTTCATTAGGATACTTCTCATCTCTTAAATTTCCCATAGACCTTATTCTATGCCATGTATCTCTATCAAATATTTGCTGACCTTTTTCTCTGTAAAGTTTTACTAAATCTGATGCAGAATATTTAGGCTGCCCTCTCCCGTTATCAACTGTCAATCCCAAAGCAAGAATTCCTCCTGTAGAAGTTCCTGCAATTAAGTCAAACATGTGGGAAATTGGTTTACCTGTTCTCGCTTCGATCTCTTCTAAAATCATGGCAGGAATTATACCTCTAATACCTCCACCATCAATTGAAAGTATTTTCATTATCCAATCGTTTTAATTATTTATATTAATGCTATATAATGTATGTATTCTAATTACTCATGCATACTACTGTCATTTCAATTCACTACCATGAGTCAAAACTTATAAGTTTATTCAACTAAATGCTTGCATCTAATCTACTATCCAAATATACTTTTTTTCTTCGAAACATTGTAACAAATGTACCAAACCATATTATACTCTACCCACTTACTACATTGCTGCTAAAATCTTAAGTTTCTTCATTACCAAGCCTTATACTATTATTAATTCATTATCTAGATAAAATATACTTTAAACTGTAATTGTCAATAACATAATTGATTTAATCTTCCCGAATAGAAATTCTTTTTTGTTATATTTTACTATGATAAACCTGCTAGCCATACTCACGGTACAAACTTCCCTTCAAAAAGCAATTGATCCATTTTAGCATTGAAAACATTTCTTTCATTGGCTCGTGGGAAAGGCTTAGCAGGTACATCCACATCGAGGAACTCGCATAAAGGCCCCCAACCGTCTTTTACATTGAATATCAGCAATTGATTTTCTGGCACCAGTCTTTTGATGTTTTCTTCATGCTCTAGGAAAACGTTAATTGCAAAGTCTTTATCCTCAAATCTTGATTGAAACTGTCCTTTCCAAATGATTTTTTCATTGTGCATAAAAACGGGAGCCAGCCTCCGAAAATCCTTATACAAAATGGAGTTCTTTATCATCCTGAAGATATCACTACCTCCTTTGGGCACACCGCGATAAACAGTCTCCAGTACACTATTATACCATGCTTCAGGCTCACGGGTGGTATGGATGACTTTTAATGCTGGTTTTAATTCTAAAAGTTCTTCAATGTATAGACAGGCAGGATAATCTACAGAGCTTTTATAGCCTTCAAAAAATCTTTGCCAGTCTGTAGTACCCATTTTTAAGCCCTTTTTCAAGATGGGTAATCTAGCGGTATCTTTCAACAATTCTATCATATGATAACAGGGGGCTTCTGTCAATTCCTCCAAAGCTAACTTAAGGGACATAGTGCCCGTTCTGGCCAAACCACTACCCAAAATTTGTAAATCCATTTTTGCTTTTAATGTTAAGCATTTCAAAATCAATCTTGCATTAAAGCCTTTTCAATTGCATCTTTAGCCAATGGTTCCATCACCTTGTAGCCCGCTATATTGGGATGAACACCGTCATAAGTCAGTTCTTCTTTTAGGCCATTTCGTTCATCCACCATAGCCGAAAAATAATCCAGATAGATAATGCCGGTCTTATCTGAGTATTCTTTCAAGATTCTATTTAACTCTACCACTTTTAATGCCGGTTCCATTCCTGGTCTCCATGAAAAATCATAGGCTGGTAATACAGAGCTTAGTACCACTTTGATGTCATTAGCTTTAGCCAATTCAACCATTGACATTAGGTTATTGCTTATCATTTCAATCGTTGAAGGCCCTGTGTTTCCCGCTATATCATTGATTCCTGCCAGGATGACAACCACTGATGGTTTGAGATCAATTACATCTGCTCTAAACCGAATGAGCATTTGTGGCGTGGTCTGCCCGCTAATTCCCCGATTTATATAAGATTTACTATAAAAAAAACTTGTGCTATCCTGAAGCCAGCCTTCCGTAATGGAGTTGCCCATGAATACAACTCTTTTTTCATCGCCTTCCGGCAATCCGAGTTGTGCATTTGCGGCTTCAAAGCGGCCTAGGTTCGCCCAATCCTGAGCACTGGATAATTCTATCATAGATATGATTAAAAGGAAAGTAATGAAGGTAAAATTTAGCATTTTCATTGCAATGGAATGAGCTTGAAATAAGGTCTAAAATAGCAAAACCAGTTAAGCTCTTCAATCAAAATTCCGTTTAATCCTTTCTCTATCCTCATTTGCCTTATTCTTTTTATGATAAAGTTCAACCATTATAATCGTTGCTTCATGAAATACTTCTTTACCTTCCTTAATTTCATTTACTTCTTCGAAATAGGCATATACTAGTCGTAGACCCGAGTTCACTCCTTTACCTTTTAATGCTTTGCATGCAATTTTTTTAACTTTTATTACACAGGTCTTTATTCCCAGGTTATCAATCCTGTAACTAAATGGTGGCCTTTCATCGGGAAGTGTTTCTAAAATCTTTTTAACGACCTCTAAATCTTCGTTTAAACTTCTATATTTTTTAAGAAGTGATTTTAAATCCTTTTTGAATTCGTTTAACTCTTCAAAAATCATCACTATTCATTGTTTTCTTCATCATAAGTCCTGACAGAGTATGGTGCTTCTCTATATAGCGCTAGTTCATAATTTATTTCTTCTCCTTCTTTAGATACTAACCAGGGTATGTCTTTATGAGAATATTCACTTATTGCAGTAGCAGACCAGTCAGAGAATTGTTCAATCACACGATCTAGGGTTTCTGTTTCGCTTGCTTTAAGCTCTTGAAGAGCTGCTTTTTTTAAGGGGATATAACGAGTCTGTTTATAATTGTGGTAATCTGTTTTTATTCTTTGTATGCTTTTATCTTCGTTTATCATTTTATGAATAATAGCCTGTACATCTTGTGGAACAGGCCCATATGGTAGTTTGTGATATTTTGCACCAGTCAGATGCTCTTCGTATAATTCGTAATAATTGAAGTCAGAGAAGTACAGCATTTTATAAATTAATGTCTCTCCTACGTTCGGTTTTCCTGCACATTTTTCCAGGATATAAAGTAATACATTGGAAAACTTTCTAATATCCAGAACTGGTTCTGAAACCCTATAATTATCATCACTTTCTAATGGACCTTGCCCTGCTCCTGAAGAGACCTCTTTTATATTAAAATCCTGTGACAAGAAATTATCCAAAGAAAATCCCAGTACATGAGCTATTCTTTGAAACTCTATGACGTTTAATTTCCTGTTTCCTAGTTCTATTTGAGCTAAGGAAGATCTTGACAATTCGATTTGGTTTGCAAGCTCTTCTTGTGAAAACTCTTTAAATTGTCGAAATTCTGAAATCCTGTGACCTATCTCTTTTTGAGAAAGATGTTGACTCATTTTAAATGTTTTGTTCTATACACATTACTATTCACAAAAATACAAAATGTTCTAAAACAAAACAATCGACAGTTTTATTTCAGAACACAAGTATTGTCTAATATTGAACAACATCAATAGTCTTGACTACGCATTTAAGACAAAAAACCAGGCAGACAATTTTTTTACACCTCCCAGATAAACCTTTCTTTAGATTTAGATTCAGCGCCTATTTTTTGGTAAAAGTTAATTGCCTTTGTGTTAAAAGTTGGAGTTTGCCACTGAATGATGGAGCAAGCTTCCAATTTTGCAAACTCCTTAATGTGTTGCATTATCCGTTTACCTATCCCTTGCCCTCTCACTTCCTCTTTTAGAAATAAGCAATCCAGGTAAACATAATAACAGGCATCCCAGGTTGAGAACTGTTTGAAGTAAGTAGCATAGCCCACTAATTTGCTTTCCTTATCTACAACCAGGCATTTCAACTCATTAGAATTGCCAAAAAGATATTTAGATAGTAAGCCTACTTTATTGGCTTCTACGAAATCTGCTTTTTCATATTCGGCATGAGCCTTACATAAGCTGACTATAGATTCTAAATCCTTTTTTTGAGCAAATCTAATCTCCATGATTTATGTTGTTTTTAACAAGCACACTTAAACATAGACCCGTTATTAGCATGGGTTCCTTCCGTTGCATAACCGTCAAATTTCCACCACTCTATACCTCCTATTAGTTCCTTTACCTTAAAACCTAATTTAGTCATTTTTAAAGCACCTTTGGTAGACCCATTACAACCAATGCCGTCGCAGTAGCAAACATAGACTTTTGATTTATCTAAATGCCGGGTACTTTCTTCGGTCATCTCTCTATGTGGCAAATTGATGGCTGTTGGAATATGTTCTTTTTCATATCCAAATGCCTGTCGAGTGTCTAATGCGACATAATCCGTACGCTCTTCAAAAGCAGTATATAAATCTGAAGGGTCCATTTCATAAGCCAACTTACTTTTGTAAAATTCAATTTGATTTTGCATAGTTTGATTTTTTTAGAGCATGTTTGGGAATTTGTTCTTTGAGACGATTTTGTCAATAATAGGATTAGATAAGTCCGATTAATAAACCTCAAACATGCTTAATTCTTGTGCAAAACTATTGGAGATATGCGCTTGGTCCCAGCCTTGTTATTGAATGCTTTTCAGTCTTAATTGAAATATTTTCAGCTACTGCCATTCCTTTATGTCCTATCTTCGCAAGTATGGAAATCAAGTTTTTTAGACTCGTAAAGGCCATAGCGGAAGAAGGAAGTATTGCCAACTCTTCAGAAAAATTATTTCTGACTCAATCCGCTTTAAGCCATCAATTAAAAGAATTGGAGTCTCAACTAGGGTTTAAAGTTTTCCACCGAACTCGCAATAAGTGGAAGCTGACGGATGAGGGAAATGAACTCTACAAAATAGCTTGTGAAGTTATTGGTTGTATAGAGAAAGGGTTTGATACATTACAACAAATACGGAAGGGTTCTGCCGGAACAATTAAGCTAAGTACAGAGTGTTATTCTTTCTATCAGGGCTTGTCTTCATTTATTCAAAAAATGGGAATACTGTATCCAGAAATAAATGTCGATTTAATTTTAGAAGCTACCCACCAGCCTATTCCCAAAATATTATCCAATGAAATTGATATAGCAATTGTGACCTCAAAACCTGTTTATGAGGCGCTATCCAGTACAGAAATTTACGAGGATGAAATTTACGCTGTTTGTCATAAAGAAAATCCTCTGAGCAGTTTAGACTATCTGGATACGAATCACTTCTCAGATATACATTTGATCATTCATTCTTTTCCTCTGGAAACGGTTGCCGTATATGAACAATTTTTGAAGCCCAATAAGATTATTCCCTCCAAAATTTCAGCCGTTCCTTTAACTGAGGTTGCACTGGAAATGGTGCAGGCCAATATGGGCATCTTATGCATTCCCAAATGGGCTTTAAGATCATTTAAACTATCAGATGAATTAGCCTTCAAAAAGATTGGTAGAAATGGATTAAGAAGGACTCATTACCTCGTCATCAGAAAAGCGGATAAAAACAAAAAATACATCAACGACTTCCTTTTAAGCTTTGAGGAACACTTTCAAAAAGAAAAATGATTTATTATTTGGAGCAAGTCTATTGGTTGCTCAATTTCAAAATCGGGTTTATAACTCCATGATTGCGTATCCGCTCCACTGTACTTTGCTACTACAGCAATCACTCGACTACCACCACCCAATTCCATTTCAATATTTCGGGCAAACTGTACATCTCCTTCATGATCTCCAATATAAAATACCGTCCTGTTCTTTGAAGTATCAAACATTTGCTCCAGGCATTTTAGGCCACCAAAAGGATTTGGTTTTTGCACATTACTTGGAATGTCATCATACCCAATCACAGTATTGAATTTGTGGTGTATGTTATTTTGCTCCAAAATCCGATAAATATTTTCAGATGAGTTTTGGGAACAGATGCCTTGCGGCAAATGGATTTGATTGATCGTTTGCTCTATTTCATTAAACAGCTTTACAGGAGTTGTGTTTTTCAGCTGGTAGTTTGTCCATAACTTTCCTGCTTTGAGCATTTCAGCTTCAGACATTCCATAATAATTCACATACAAATCCTGCCAGTTTTTAGACTGATGATTGGCGATATGATAAGATGCTTCACTTTTCAAATAAGAAGGCAGGTTATCTCCCGTCAGCCTCGGAGCCACTTCTAAAAGTATTTGCTTGGTGATAGCAATATTTTTAGGCACCGAATTCACTAATGTGCCATCATAATCCCAAAGTATTGCGTCTATATTCATTGCTATCGTTTTAGGCTCATTCCTATATCTGAATACCAGCCCCTCCTATCACTTTCCACCCCTCGTTGAATAACTTCCATGTTCTGATATACTTAAACTGACCATCTATCGGATTGTCTAGATAGTTTCCTTTCAAGCTGATAACAACTGATACAATGGCATTATCATGGATCAAGCTAATTTCCTGTTCACTAGAGGAGATGACCTCAATCTTTAAATTACCAGATTGTAGATTGGCTAAATCCATCTGCTTGGTCACCGTCTGCCCAGTGGGAATTACGAATAATAAATCATCATGCAGTAGTTCATCCAAAGCATCAATATCACTATTCTTCATCGCCTCCAGGAGCCTTTTTTCCAGTGCAACGATTTGATCTTTGTTTGTTTCATTTTGGATTCTGTTCAAAATGCTAGGACTTTTTCTTAAAATAAAGCTTTGCAAAAATGATTAATCCTACGCCTGTGATTAACCACGTATGAATATACGGATTTGAAAAATCTTTTAGGATTATCCAATCCTTGAATATCTCATAAATATATAAACCAAGGTTTAGCTTAGCTATATTCATGACTAATTTTTCATCAAATTTGATGTCATAAAGACTTCTCATGCTGTTAATAATTTAAGGTTTAAGTTTATAGAAAATCCCCCTCAGCCCTACGGACAGCTCCCCAAGGGAGCACAACACTCATGTCCCTCCCAAACAAGTCGTTTGATTGGAGAAGTACATGTTAAGACGCTATAATATTTAGTTCCTCTTCAAATTAAAGAATGGAAGAGAGCAATTTATTTTTTACTAATTATCAATTTATCTGTAGCAACAACTTTGCCTTTTTCCATCAACTGAAGGAAATATATTCCATCAGCCAAATGGCCGCGAGAGAGTTGGATTTCCTGTCCTGAAATACCTTCTACAGTTCTTACTAATTGCCCGTATGCGTTGTATACGTTCATTTCTGCTCGATGAAGAGGGCGATTCAGTAGAATGCTAGTAATAGTATTAAATGGATTGGGGTATATTCTAATACTCCTGTCTTCACAGCAAGCTTCCTCTACCCCAACACTTATACCACCATTATACCGTACCAAAGCAATGTCCAAACTGGAGCCATAAACATATCCTCCCACTACAATTTTACCATCACTATGAACCCCCAAAGAATTACCCCCACCATAAGAATCTCCAATAGGAGTAATGACAATTCCATCCATGCCAAAGCTACTATCTAGTGTACCATTACTATTGTAGCGGGCTATTGCAAAATTCGAGTTATTGGAATCATCATTTCCATATCCAGCCAAAAGAATTTTTCCATCCTCCTGAATCGCTAATGAATTTCCCCTGCCAGCACTTCCGACAGGCGTAATTACCTTTCCGTCCATGCCAAAGGTAGTATCCAGTGTACCATCACTATTGTAGCGAACTATTGCAAAATTAGATCCGGTACCGCTATTACTGTATCCTCCCAGTACTATTTTACCATTGTCCTGTATAAGTAATGAATATCCTTCTCCATAAGTTCCAACAGGTGTAATAACTTTCCCGTCTACGCCAAAACTGGTATCTAATGTGCCATCAGAGTGGTATTGTTCTAAAGTAAAAGTTCCATCAAGAGCTCCTCCCAAGATGATTTTCCCATCCTCCTGAATACCCATTGAATTGGCCTTGCCACGGCTACCAATTACGATCCCGTTTGTACCAAAAGTGCTATCCAAACTACCATCATCATTGCATCGGACTACCACAAAATAAGATTTATCATTGCTGATATGCTGGGCATAGCCCCCTACTAATATTTTCCCATCCTCCTGCATTGCTACCGTTTTGCACTGTTCACTATAATACCCCTCGATATCAATGATTACTTTTCCATCTGTGCCAAAGTCAGGATCAAGCACTCCGTCCTTATCGTATCTAACTAAATTAATATACCAGTCGGATGCCCCTCCTAATATGATTTTCTCATCCTCCTGGATAAGCAGTGAATTGCCCTCACTACGATTTTCGATAGTTGTAATGACTTTCCCATTTATCCCAAAATTGCTATCTAAAGTGCCGTCATAATTAAATCGCATCAAAGCAAAATCAGCCGAAGTGAAATTGCTTTGCGTATAACCGCCCAGTAAAATTTTATCATCGCCCTGAATAAGGATAGAATTGCCCATCTCTCCAAAATCTCCGAGAGCAGTAATTACTGTCCCGCCAGAACCGAAGGTAGCATCTAAAGAACCAGGCTGGGCGAAAGAAAGAGCTGACCAGATATTGGAGATCAATAGGACAAAGAGGAATTGAGTAAATAGAGGTTTCTTCATTGGAGTTGGTTATAAGTCGTTTTATTGAAACTTATTTGAATATTGAGATTTTTTTAGGAAGCCTGCATAGTCAGTGATGTTCAAAATATCATCTATTGCCTGGCGTTTATCTTTTGCTTTCTTATAGTAACTTTCAACAATTTGATACCCCATCCAATATCCCAAATTCTGTGGTCGACCATCATTGGTCGTACTGTACAGCCAGGGAGATAAGTCTGTTGAGTTCATTGAATCCTTGAACTCCAACCATAATGCTTTCTCACGTGTGTTTCCATACGAATACACATTTGGCCCGTTGGCTAATTTAACCTTTTCGCCAGATGCTAATTCTGCTATAAAATCAGCACTACCTTCTCTCAAACAATGCTTGAGAAGGCTTTCATCGCTCTCATCATCTCTCTGAAGAAAATGAATGAGCTCATGGGCTACTACATTTGGAAGCAATTCGATATCTAATGACGGCCTTCCATAATTGGTACTATAACTGCTATCTGAATATACTTCTAAGGCGATCATAAGCCCATTTTCACTAGCGGTCCCACCAGAGGTAGTTCTACCAATGAGAAAATATACTGGAGGGAACTCCGCTTTTGGATATAAGTACTCCAATGCATAAAGGGAGGCTTTGATTTGCTTTTCAAATAAGCGGACTTTGTAAGAGGAAGCTCTAATGTTTTGATAATATTTTTTCTCTGATAATACTAAAGCTTTCAGAGCTTCTGCACTTTCTATTCTTTCCGGAATAAAATCCTTTAAACCTATACTTCCTTGTTCAAGGTATTGATCAAATGCATTAATTGTAGTGTCTTTCAATTGCTGATCGAAAGCTTTCCAAAATAAATCGATATCACTCATTATCAATTGAGCACTGTCTGGCATTGAGGCAAACATAGTAGCTTCTGTTTTTTTGCTTGCTTCCTGAGGTGGATTATGACAGCCCCATAAAAATAACAGGCACACGATTGAAACAAGATGGACTCTTTTTGACATAGGTTTTTAGTGTTTGTATTTTTTGCACTAATGCTATTATGAATAGAGCGGTAAACGATGCTAAGGGATGCTTTGATCCTGAGGTTTTGTAAAAATACTTCAATCGATTCCAGTTGTTTTGCCTATTGAATCCTGACTTTTAGTTGTAATAGCATCTAAACTTAAGGGCAGTGATTCCACCCCCTAAATCCCCCGCCAGCGAGGGACAGTCAAGTATTGGGTAATATTTCAAAGAAAAAACAAGTGTCTCTCAGTTAATCTGTCTGTACACTTAGTTATATAGGTTTACTTCTCCTTTATTTGTTTTAATAATCCATCCAGAATTTCATCATTATCATCAATCAGATGGTCTTTAATATAAATATCAGGAATCACACCTTCCCTGGACTCTGTTGCATTTGGTCTTATCATGTATCCTTTCGGAACTTTAACTACGATCCCTGTATTGGGTAGGGCATACTGAAACTGAGAGGCATAGAGTGTGGGAAAATCTCCGGTTTGTTCGCCTACAATAGTTGCAAATTTATAATCCTGAATCATGGCAGCAGTAACAGCAGCCATGGAATAAGAGTGTCGATTAATCAAGATATAAACATCTCCCTTAAACCTTGCTGATTCATTTTGAGGCTTATAATTTTCAAACAAGTATTCATAGGTTACTCCATTTTCATGCTCCAATATTTTTTTGAAATACAAATCAGTAGTATCATTATTAAGTCGTGTTTGCTCCTTTAATATACTGCTTGATTTAAGAGTAAATTTTGAATGCCATTTAAAAGGTTTATCTGCAAAATACGAAACCAAATAATCGCTAAACTCATTATGTCCACCAGCATTATTTCTTAAATCGACAATCAAGTTGCTTCTCTTTGCATTATTTAATTCAGTGAATACAGAGTCGATAAAAGCTTTATACTCTTTCGTATCTCCACTGAAGTTTCCCGGCTTGACATAGGCTGCATTCTTGTATAATTTGAAGAATCTATCTGAGGAAATAATCTCCGTTCTTTTCATTTCAAAACCACTGATCAAGTCTACAGCAGCTACTTCAATATCGATTAGTTTATCCTCTTTCAGAATAGCTATTTTGAACGAATCTCTTTGCCCGAAAAGTTGCCAGTACAATCTTGGAAATGACCAAAATTCTAATTTGGCATTCTTAAAATAAGGCGTTTCAGCAGATAATTGAGGATGAATTTTGTCAATGACTTTTTGAATTTCTACATCATCAATAGCTACTACTTCTAGACCTGTTTTTAATTCATTGCTGTTGGAAAAATTCTTTCTTATATATGCTTTGCCATCTTCTATCGCGAGTTCCAAAGGAAAAACAGTGCCCCCATTCATTGCGTAGTTTCTGTAGGCAGATACGGGAAGGTCAATCTCGGCATGACCCGTATTGGCTTTTGAAATAACTTGCTGAAAAAGAGAGGTTGCCTGTAATAAATTTAAAGAATCCTGGGTGATTGATCTCTTTATCTTCAGGTAATTATTGGTGAACTCTTTCTTGTCGGTGTAAGCATATAAATCGTAATGCGCTTCCTCTAATGATTGGTAAAGAAATTCCAGGTCTGAGATGATCTCTTTCTTATCAAAATTTTGAGCGTGCAATGATGTAATAGTCAGCATTAATCCGGCAAGGCATAAAATAAATCCGCTCTTCATGATTCTCTTTCTCATTAGACGGTTGCATGTGTTGGATTGTTACAAGCTGAATACGTTAGACTCAGAGTGATTCTTTCGAGAAGTGGGTGAAAAGATGATGGGTGCATTTTGTGGTGGGTTCCAGAAACTCTTTGATCAAAGGCGTTAATACTCCATCACTGCCTAATAGTTCTACTCCTGATTGTAGTTTTGATAAAGCTTCTTCTTTAAACTTGTCAAAGTCGAAGCTTTTTTCTTTTTCATGTTGTCTAAGTTAAGTCTTATTTTTAATTACTTAATCTGACACACTTTTTGTAACACTCTCTACATTTAGGGTTCATAATATACTAATCTATTCTTCCATTTTTTAAAAAAAATAGCTTCAGAAAATTTCCCTTTAGCTTTAAAAAATTGGACTAATTTATTGTGATTATCTTTCACAACTTGAAATATATCCTGAATATCAAGTTCATTATATCTATCAATTGTATTAAAAATACTATCAAAAAAGAATAGTAATGATTTATTAACATCTTGATGGCCGTTGATAATAGGGATAAAATTATTATATGAAATATATGAAAGGTGAGAGTATTCTTTCAAGAAATGATCTCCATTACAAATAAATCCAAATATGAAGTTATTCATGTTTATTAACTCTTTAGACAATTCTTCAAGAGCAGGATCTATCAATAAAAGTTTATTCTCTCTTTTTGAGTAATGAATTGCAAGAAAAATACAGTGGGGGGTTCTCAATAAAATATCTTCTAACATAACATGAGATTCCACATTGAATGTCTTTTCCAAATTATGATTGATTAATAATTTAGATATTTCGTCAAGTATGCAATTTTTTTGCTTGGGGATTAATATTTTATTCATTCTCTCCTCTCATTAATTCAAGATATCCGGTAATCCAAAAATCAAAAATCTTTAAACCATTTCTATCCAAGTCTTCTAAAGATTTAATAGCATCTATTATATTTAAATCTAAACTTTCACTGAAAGTTAAATTAACGTTTTCACCTCCTTCAGCTAAAATTCGTTCAAAATCTGCAATTATATATTTACAATATTTTTTAATTAACTTTTTATTCAAACCAAATTCTTCATTATCATAATCATAATCTTGATGAATGTCTTCTTCGTCCATTTCCTGTTTTAAAAATTCACTATTCTTTATTTTGTCAAATCTCTTTGGATTGGAATTTTTCAATTTAGAAACCAAATCTTCGATAATCAAAGGCAAAGTCGATAAGTCTAATTTATGTAATTTCTCAATATTATTTTTCTCCAAATCTGAATGAGTATAAAACCTAAAGCCACCATGACCTGAATACAACAAAAGAGGTATTTCTTTTTCGAAATTTCTTATTTCTAAAAGAATCCCATCTCCTTGAATGGGCATCTTCCAATCACAAATTAAGAAATGAATTTGATTATTTTTAATCCATTGTTTACCATCATTCGGATCTGATGAAGTCCTTAATTTTATCTCAAATTGGGATAATATTGTCTCAACTATACTAAACTCATCTGTATCGTTATCAATATATCCAACAATAACCTCTGATAAGTCTAATTCCACCTCAAATAAAGTATTCATCATTTCTTAGAAGTATTAATAGTTAAGGTAAACAAAGCCCCTTCTCTTGAAGAATTACCTAATTGATAAGGTGATTCAACCTCTATGTTAGCATCTATCCGTTTTGCAAAATTAGAAACATGCCACAATCCTAATCCTTTTATAGATTCGTTTTTATCTTTCGTTGAAAACCCCTTCTCAAATATATAAGGTAATATATCTGGAGCAATTCCTCCCCCATCATCTGCAATTAATATCACTATTAGATTTTTAGTTTTTGAATCTTTATTTTCTTTTTCTTTTTTAGTTTTGATAAAGATAGTTCCAGTTTTCCCTTCAAACGACTCAATTGAATTTCTAAATAAATTAGTAATTAATTGGATGAAATCTGTTGCCTTACATCTAATGATTGGATTTTTAGTGTACTGAATTGAGAAACTTACTTTCTCACCATATATTGATTTTATATTTTGAACACAGATTTCAATTAAATTATTAAGATTATGATAATCGTGATCTTTATCTGAAAATTTGTAAAGTTCCTCAAAAGATTTTGAATACTTTGATTCAATAAGATTTTCATGAAGTTTTAAGAACGCAGTCACAATTGCTCTAATTCTTGTATAATTATTTTCAAACTTTTCAATATTCTTATGAGCATGTTTATTCATTTTCCACTCATCATTATTCATTTCGTAATCAATAGAAACTTTTTTCACTTCATTTAAGGGAAACGTTAATTCATGGAAAATTGATCCTACAATATCAGACAAAGCTTCTGAAATGATTTTAGTTTGTGCTAACTTCTGCGCTTCTATCACAAAAAATCTAATAATCCCTATTAAGATGAGTAATTTAAAAATAAGACTCAACCAATATCCCAATGTATTTATGTAACTCTGTTCAGGTATATTAAAGACTGCTAGAATTTGAAGAATTCCATATAAAGCTATACCAAATACAATTATTCTTTTTTCTCCTTCGATTTTGAATAAAACCTTATTTTCAATCCCTACTGTTTTTAAATAATGCTCTCTTTTATATAAAGTGCTAAAATAATATGCAACTAATAGTAACGCTAATAGTGAAATTAAAACTGACGGAATAGATGAAAGGTCAACTAAATCACTATTAAACCTTTCTTTCAGATTATTCATTGCTAAGCTAGCAATGAATAGTGTCAATAGCACTAAATATTTAACTCTAATATCTATAGAATTAATCCTACTAACATATTTATTAATTGTACCTCCATTTCTTATAAAAAGTTTATAATTTACATTTTGTGCACAAAGAAGGAAAAAATATGTATTGAGGTAGTCCAAAAATATTAAAATGTAATTAATTACATTTAACAGAGTAGAGCCATCTGATATATAAGATGTTAATAGCTTAAGTAAAATATGGACAAAATTAACCAACCAAGCATAACCAAATAGAATGATAGGCTTTTCATTTAATGTCTTCCCCAATTGATAACTAAATAACCAAAGTAAAAATACTATTGGTAAATTCATTGGTATGCAAAGATCTAATAGTTTCATTTCCTTGCAATTATTATTTGTTTTAGTTTTTGTAAATCAAGACCCTCCATTTCTTTTTGTCTTCCATATTTTTCTACAATTGCTAGAATTACCTGTGTTCTATGAATTTTTATTAAATCACTACTAATATCCGTTAACTCTTTTCGTTCTTTTTTATACATATAAAAAAGAATCTTTATTAATATTCCTGATATGAATGAAAAATAGAGTTCTAATGACTCTAGAATTGAGGTATTTTCTAAATAGAAAATCCTCCACCCCAATACTAGAACTAACAATAAAGTAATAATAGAAAAAAACACAGTCAACACAAATAATATATTTGCCTTTCGTTCAATTGGTTTCTTTATAATTTCAATCTCTGATATAGATGAATTTATTAAACTCTGTTGATGCGAAAAAATTGATTCTCTATTCTCTCCTACTGTTGAGACAAGTGGATTAGATTCTTCAAGACCAAAGAGTGCCTTAGAAGTATCATACATTGAATTTCTCACAAGTTTATTTGTGAGATTTTGATATAACAAATACGATATATTGTCAGATTCTTTTCTCATAAACATATTGTATTCCAAAAGAAATAGAAACTACAAGAGACATTTCTGCCAAGATTTTGAAACTATTGATTTCTAATTAAAATTACCCATAGTTGGTTATGCGTTTGTTCTATATTTATTATACACCTCCCCTTTGTATTGGGACATTCTTTATTGCGTATATCTATATACTCATGATCTCTACAACACTTCATTACCTATTTTCACCTATTCATTTGCAATTGCGCACAAATAACTATTTACTTAGATAAAAGTCGCTCCTAATATACTTTATTTTAACAAACATTGCAAGTGTGTACATGAAAACATATTCGCAGCGTTGCAAAAGTAAAGTATTGTACTATCAAAATAAACATTCCAAATTTTAAAAATGACAACTAAGACATTGCCAAACCATCACTCCCCTTATTCCACCCTCCTCGGATGCCCCTTCGAGTTAGACCTAATACACCATTTCTCCTCGTACATAGAAGAATATTCAATGAATATGTCAAAAGGTAGTTCGTAGGATTCTGTGATGTTTAGGTAGTTATTGATTTTACTTTCATTGATGAGATCGTATTGGTAGGTGAAGATATGAACAGACTTAGAGGCAGGTATAGCTTCTCCAACTTCTAGTTCAGCAATTTGGGTAAAGATTCCGTACTCTCTCAGTTTGGGGTAAACGAGATCGAAGAATGAGATAATATTGTAGGAGTTCCCTTTATCGATAATACGATTAGATTCGATGATGGCAGGCCCCAAACCGTTATTTCTTATGGTAAGGCTTATACTAATTATGGTTGAATTGGTTGAATCCGAATCATCAACGGTGATGGATTGATTAATATTCTTACTAAAACTCAATCTGGGCCTTACGGATAATCTGCTTTGCTCTCTTAATAAGTTAGTTTGGTTTGAGGCTGTTGAGAGTTTACCCTTTGGGCTGTCTTTGCCAAATTTTGTCCTGTACTGCGTTCTTCTTCAGTCACGTAGCTAAGGCTATGTTCCCTCATCACGCCTTGTCCAGAATAAAATTTGCCTTCATTCACTCCAAAAGCAAACTCACAACAGTCTCTAAAAAAATGAATAGGGTTAGCAGGCTAATAAGTATAGCTGCAAACCCTATTGCACGGTCTGGATTTATGGCTATTTTATTTTTCATTTTTTCACACTGCCCCCAGCTTGAAAAGTTGTTGTTTATAAAGTAGTGATATACTCTTCAATGGACTCCGCACCCAGGGATTCTAATTTTTGAGAATGCTCTTTTAATAATTGCAGTGCCACTCTATTTATCTTTTTAATGGATACCTCTTTCCATTTTTCCAGATTGGACTCAAATTTGGATTTGAATATTTCGTGGGATAATAACTTAATCACCATATAATTGCCATAGGGATGGGCATAGGCTTTGTCATTCTTAGCGTTGGTTATGAATTTATTTATGATTTCATAGGTGGTTGTTTTTGCTAAAGCAAGCTCGGTCAATTTTGCTCGGTACTCTAAATCTGCCTGTTTCAATTTTGGGAACAGTTTATAATCTGCAAAATGCTGCCCTTCGTGTGATACATAACTAATCAGAAAGTCTTCTTCATCCTTGGGACCATAAGATTCTTCCACGCAAAACAATTTCACAGGAGTAGCCCATCCTCCTGTATAGCTGTGTCCATAGGTTGTATAATGGGACCATCCATTGCTGATAAAATCTCGCATAAAAACGACTGATACTTTCACGGTTTGCCCCTCAGGAAGGTCTATGCTGTAATCTATTTCTTCCTGATCTTTCCATAGGTATAAATCATACAAATGCCCAGTTTTACCCATTGCAATTCCATGCATGTCTTTAGATTCGAAAAAATCCTGAAATAGGGCATAATAATCATTGTCTATTTCCTCAATACTTAGTTCTGGTTTGTAGTATTTCTTTAAAAAATGATTCATCTCGTCTCTAAACAAACTGTCGGCCAGGTTTTGAGCAACATTTTCGATGATCACTGATCGCCAATAGTTCTGGAAGCGTTTGAACATGTCTATTATTTCAGGATCAGTAGTATTGTAATCGAAATCTTCTGTTTGGTATAAAAAGCGCTGGTAGTAGCCATGCTTTATTTTTTGCTGTCGCGGACTTAAATCGGCATCCTTAGCTATTTCCAGCATTTCAAATACTCTATTCATTTCCCCCCTCAAAGCATAGGGGTACAGTTTTTTAAAATTACTGCTATCAACTTTTGTGTAAGGAGTTACTTTGTTTTGAGCATAGGCAGACACACAGATGCTACATAACAGGATGACCAATAGATGCTTCATAACAACTATAATTTTTTTCGAAGTTGTTTAAAGTTTCCTCACTGGTCTATCAAAAGCGCCTTTCCTCCCCACTTTTCGTTTTTTTATCGCCCCGTAGCGCTGCTATGCGGCTCAAAAAAAGCCTCAATTGGGAAAAAAATGCAACTTTCTTGCCTTCAGCAGAAAACTTTAGACAACTTCATCATAAAGCTCAAAGGTATAGTAAGAGAGGGCAATTAAATTGTACGGAATTAACCTTTTATGATGGCTCTGTAATGGGAGGGAGTGGTGCCAAAAAAACGCTTAAAATGCCGGATAAAATGGCTTTGATCATAGAAGCCACTTTCAATAGCTATATCGGTCAGGTTTTTTGAGGAATGCAGCATAAGGTCTATCCCTCTGGAAAGACGTTGCCTCAATAAAAAATCGCCAAAGGTAAAGCCTGTCTTTTCCTTAAATTTTCGAACGAAATAGTTGGGGTGCAGATGCAATGAACTGGATACTTCACCTATGCTATACGTTCTTTCAGGATTTAATCTGATGTCTTTTTTAATTTTCTCTACCCATAGGGCTCTACCCAGTATGCTCTCTAAATGTTTGTGCTGAAATAAATGGTGCAAACTTTCCTCAACGGTAATGCCTAGAAGCTCATCTGAAAAGTCATCTTGAAAGCCGTAGAAAATTTTCAAAATTTCCAGATTGTTCCTTTCAAACTGCACATGATCTGATGTCCTGGAATAATACGTTTTATCAGGATGTTCAATTTCTATATTAAAGCAAAAGCTATTTTGTGAGCCTATTTCATTTTTATGTTCAAATCCTAAGGGCCTAAATAAGGAGCTTCCTGATTTGACATCGTATTCCGAAACGATTGATTCTTCGCGGTAGACTCCATCCAGCAGTAAGCTTATATAAGGGTTTTCATGCTCATGTTTGGGGACCTTCATCAGCTGACTATGATAGGTTTTTGAAAGGGTAAAACCACTGAGGCTTCTCACTTTCTGCGTTTCCCCCATAAATGTACCCGCTTTCAATTTCTTAGTTTTCATAAACCTATCTTAATTGCTTACAGACTATACTCCAAAGAGTACAAAGGATAGCTTTTGTTGCATGCTTTTTTGTTTATAGTTTTTAACGCTTGTCAATATCACTACTTTTTCAGCTTGGCTACTTCAATCGGAATAAACTTTGGCAAATAATTGGGTGTACATCCTTTCCGAGCGACCTCATCCTTGTAAAGACCTGTTTCTTCCCCTATGGCAATACATCTGGCACGATATACTTCCTGCCACTTACCTATCTGACCTGCTGTAAAATTCATTGCCCATTGAACTTCAGGCTGTTCATCTGCGATATTTGCTTCTATAGAACTTAATAAATCTTCTGTATTAGTATGATTGGTATTTCCCGTCCATCTTAACCTTGCCTGATAATACCAGAAAATCCGCCTTTGTAGTGCAGATGGACTGTTTTCCCACGACTCCATCAGGCTGATTGTCTTTTTGTCTTTGGATAGTTGATTCGCCATCAGCCAGTCTATCAAGTGGGTTCGTTCATTAAAAGCGTGTTTTTGAATATCCTTATCAAGCTGATCTATCACTTCTTGCGATAGCAACTTTTTGTCCATAATTAGGATGGCCAATTGGCGAGGAAGGAACTCATCTATAGACCACAACTGCAAAGCTAATTCATGATCTTTTTTGATTGCCTTTGCTATTTTTCGCAAATCTCCAAGCCTGGTATCCTGGTTAATTTGGGAGTATATTTCCTTTGCTTTGGGTGAAAGTTTCATATTGGCATTTTCTAATTATAAATCTTAGCCTTATACATGCCTGCCACAACTCTCCTATAATGTCATGGCAGGCTCTTATTTATCATCTATTCAAATTCTGTTGGAGCATTTTCCATCTCTAAAGCTTCTTTGAAAGAATTAACAGATCGTCTAACATCTTTCTCCGTTGTAGCCCAGGAACAGATACTTACTCTAATTACCTTTTTATCTTTCCAGACAGACCCACCAAGCCAGCATTCACGCAATTCTTGGATATTCTTTAATACATTTTGAGTGGTTGCATCTGTTTCACAACGCACAATAACCTGATTGAACACCACCTCATTTTCTACAACAAACCCATTTAAGGAATTTATCTCTTTTGCAAATTGCTTTGCCCTATCACACATTATGCTCACCATTTCATCGATCCCCTGTTTCCCTAAATATTTCATGCTTGCCCAAAGTTCAATGATTCTTGCTCTTCTGGACATTTCAGGGGTATAGTACATTCCGTCTCTATTGTCACTTTTATCTAAGTAAGCTCCAGAGGTTTCCAATGCTGAAGTAATCGCTTCTCTATCTTTACATAGAATAATGCCACAATCATAGGGTGTATTTAAAGTTTTATGGCCATCAACTGCCCAGGAAGTTGCCATATTACAGCCTTTTGTCAAATGCCTTAATCCATCAACCGCCTCTGCCCATAACCCAAAAGCTCCATCTATATGCACCCAGGAATTGGCTTTTTGGGCTTTATCACATATCTCTTCAAATGGATCAAAAGAACCAGTATTTACATTACCTGCCTGCAGGATGACAATAGTATTTTCATCTAGTTCTGGCAAAGATTCAGGAATTACTCTTCCCTGATCATCAACTTCAGCCCACTCAATACTTTCTTGTCCAAAACCTAATAATTGTAGCGCTTTAATGACAGAAGAATGCGCTTGCCCTGTAACTATTCTTATCTTCGGTGCAGCGTAAAGCCCTTTTTGATTAATATCCCAGCCCTGTCTTTTCAGTATTCTATACCTGGCAGCTGCTAGTCCACATAAATTCGCTGTAGTAGTTCCACTTACAAAACCAGCAGAAGTATCTTTGGGTAAATTGAATAATTCAATCAACCAGCCCTCAACCACGCTTTCCAGCTTAGCTCCAATGGGTGACAACACATTCATTGTAGGGCATTGATCCCAGTAAGTTCCCAGATTTTTAGCCGCTATTGCAACAGGCAATGCACTTCCACACACAAAGCCAAAATAACGCCCTCCAAGTGTTGGAACAGTAGCTGGCCCTCCAAACTGGTTTAGTACTTCAATAACTTGCCCTGCATCGGAGGACTTTTTGGGAAAAGCTTCCTCAAAAACTGAAAGATTTTTAAGCGATTCTTCCGTTGGATACACATTCCTTTCAAAAACATTGTCAAGATACTCTAAGCCGTATTTTTGAGTGCTCTCAAATACCGTTTTTTGCTTTAACTCTAAAAACATTTTTTCTTGAATAGTATTTTTCTTCATCTTATTTTTTCTACTTGTATTTACTCATTGAAATTCAGCTTTAATTGGAACATTTTCCAGTAGTTTCAATATCTCTTAATAAGTCATAATCTCTCGATTCGGTTCCTTTATCCTACAATTACTGAGAACGATTCTGCATACGCAGAAAATGATCATATGTTTATAAAAACACTTGCTAATCAATTTGTTCTGTTGCTTTCATACTTTTAATTTTACTACTATGACCGCCTGCAAAAACATTGCTATAATTTACTCTATTTTTCTTTAATCATCTATCCTATCAAGTGTATCAATCATTTCTCCATTATAATTAAACTCCAATCTTTGAGTCTGTTTTTCCACGGTGGGTTCAAAAGTAATTTTCAGTGGTATCACCGTGGCTTGAAAAGTGTTTTCATCTACAGGGTATAGATAAATTGGTTGATCTCCATGAGATATAAGTGTAAATTTTTCATTAATCAGTTTAATTTCTACGGTAGTTTTCTCGTCGGGAAAGTCATAGATTCCTAAATGTTTCTCCATAGATTCATCCAAAGGAATAATATTAGGAAATGGCTTAGGAAGATCATACGCCTGATTCAAAAGGATTTTTCTTATGTTTGATCCAAGGCGGCTACGTTCGCTAAAAGAACTGTTGCAAAGCGCTATAACAACGATATCATCTTTCTCGTAATATCTTATCATAGATTTATATCCATAAATTTTCCCTGCGTAATCAATCATCAAGGAAGAACCATTTTCATCAGAATAGTCATAAATTTCCCAGCCATAACTATGATACAACCTTGATTTTTCATTCTCATACTTCACAGGCCATTTCAACTTCATCATTCTTACCATATTGTGTGAAACTAGCCTTCCTTTTTCCAAAGCATTGAAAAACAACCACATATCATCAATAGTAGAATACAATGAACCGCCACCTGCAAAAGAGTAACTATCGAAATATCTCGCCGGCCCTATATCACTCACATCATATGCATCTAGTGTATAGCCAATTCCTTTGGAAAGCGCTGGAACTTTCTGATTCTTTGCCTTTTTCACTCCTGTATTTTGCATATTGGCCGGAGCAAAAATATTTTTCTCAAAATACGCTTCAAATGCCATCTCACTCACCGTTTCCAGAATAAAACTTAGTGCATAAAACCCACTGCTAGAGTATGATTCCTTTTCTCCAGGCTCAAACTTTAAAGAATCATCTTTTATTGATAGCAACCTTTCCATATATGTAACTTCTGCATCATAATCCTGATGCGAATCCCTTCTTAATCCTGACTGATGGGTTAAAAGATGATGGACCGTAATTTTGTTAGCCCCCTTCATCTCTGGTAACCATTTCGAAAGTTTATCGTCTAGTGCTATCTTTTTTTGCTCCACTAATTGAAGAATGGCTACTGTAGTGAATAATTTGGTAATGGAACCAATGAAATATTTTGAGTCTACAGAGTTGCTTTTTTTAGCATCTAAATCTGCCAAACCAAAAGCTCCTTTATAGATAATTTGCCCATTTTGAGCAACCAATATGGAGCCGCTAAAAGGCTTTGAACTTTCTACATTAGCTTTTATTAATTGCTCTATTTTTTCCACATAATCTTGTGCTGAAACACTTACATTAAGGAAGATTACAGCAACTAGTAATAGTTGATACTTGAGTGTTTTGTGCATGGTACCTTTTTTAAAAAAAATATGATTTCGCTGCAAATGAAGGTAAACCATGTTCCAAAATCGCCTCATAATGTGTTTTGAAACTACTTCCTTGAAATATTTTCCAGGTATTCAGAGGGGGAAGTATTACAAAATTTATTGAACGCTCTATTAAATGATGCTTTTGAGTTAAAACCAGAATCGAGTGCCAAACTGAGTATTGTTCTTGAGTTTAAATTATAAGTTTTAGCCTGATGCTTAAATTCTTCAATACGGTAGGAATTAACAAAATCTCTAAATGAATATCCCATGACATTATTAACTACCGCTGAGGTTTTGTTGGGGTGTACTCCAAGTTTTTCACTAAAGCTCTTGAGGCTTAAATCAGGGTCTAAATAATATTTTTCTTCTTTCATTTTATCGTTAAATAGCTGTGCCAGCTTTTGCATTTCAGCATTGCTTTCAAAGCTCTTTCTGGTTGTAACCCGAGTACTAAGCCGAAATCCTATAAAGCCAATCGCATAGGTCAATGCAGTGAGTAAAATGTAAAAGGAATAAAAGTCAGATACAGGGAAATTGAAATTATAATAAACTGCGTCAACTATAGTATATGGCAGCCAAATGAGCCATAAGCAGGCAAAACAAATGAGTATATAAGCTATCTTTTTATTAACACTTTTTTTCATCTGCTGCCTATACAATTGCATGCTCATCACTAAATAAACAGCAATTGAAATCAGGCCTATATAATGCTCCACTTCAAATAAACGGTATGCCCAAAAGGATTCAAAAGCATTGAAGTTTTTTGGGTTCCAGTTATTTATAAAAAAAACAAAGCTTACTGAGTTAAAGAAAATCTGCTCTATTAACAAGGGGAGAAAATGCTTCTTCAATTCTTTTATGGGAATGGGTTTTCGAAAAAAGAAGCGCAAATAAGCATAAAAAGCGGGCCCTATCCCCCACAGGAAAAACAATGGGATAAATCTCATTTTAGGATAGTGCTCCTGAATACCCAGACTGGCCTTGAGTACCCAAATAAGATAACAGGCTAAAAACAACACACACAAACCTAAATATTTTGTAGCCTCCTTGAAGCTACTTTTAAATACTAGAAGAAATGCAAATATCAAGGCCTGTAGGGTCCCAAATAAGATTAAGGAGTTATATACATCAATTTGAAGTTCCAATCAACAAGCAGGTCTGAAGTTTTTAATAGTCACAGCCAAATTTCATTAAGTATTCTTTTTCTTTAGCATAATTACAAACAGATTCTAAGGCATTAATTTCAAATTCAAGCTGGTCTATATGGTGATCAATACTCCACCTCCTTATTTCCTCGGAAAGTAACTTTTCTTTAGGCTCGACCATTTCTGATTTTATCATGATCAATAATTGTCTGTATAAACCAAGGTCTTTTAGAATAGCTTCTGGTTCTAAAAATTCTGTACTTAAAGGTGGTAGTCCACTTTCCTCAATCAAATTTTGTCCAGAAGAAAATGCATAAACTTCATGTCCAAATTTTTCTTGTATAAATCTCTTAAAATAACTCCCCAACGAAAGGGCATCTAGCTTGTAGATAGGAGTACTTTTTGAGTCAGTTGCTCTTTCAGGAGTTTCACCTGATCTTGAATACAGTACTTGAAAATAGCTTACACTCATTGATTATGTTTTAATATCTTATTGTCAGTTCAAAAGGCTCCTTTAAGAAAAGTTCTTTGCCCTGGATTGCATTATCAAATATTAAAAAAAGTTCATACCCTTTTCCCTCTCTTATTTCAAAATCTCTCAGTGTGCTGAGCAACTCAAGGTTTTCTTTACTTACATCTTCGGGTACCGTAACAACAACTTTCGTTAAGTTCTTAATCTCACTTGGATGCGTAAGATATTCCTTAAAATCATTGCTCACATGAGGGTCAAAAATTTGATCTACCTCGCTCAAGGAATCTATTGAGATGTATCCTCTTTGTGGAGAGGAAATATAAATCAATGGCTGCTCATTATCAACATTGAATTTCGACATCAAATAATATTCATCCTTAGGGCTATCTAAGCTGTGGTAAGCCGTGAGAGGGAAAGAAGTTTGAGAAGTATCAAAAGGAGATAACCTAAGCCCAAATCCAAATGGACAAATCGGATCATCATTTTCCCATCTACTGGTATAATCACTCTTGAATAAGCGCTCATTTTTTAATGCTGCAAGTGTATCGTTCAGATATAGAAATTCGATAAAAGTATTGTAAAAAATATAGTAATTCCCTAGTGTGCCCTGAGTCTTATGTGTAGTTGTCAATTTATCTCCTTTGGTTAGGATTGATTTTTGCAGACTATCTTCTATGGTCGTATTCTGAGAGAAAATTACAATATGATCAAATTCAAATTTGGAGTTCAAAGGTGCCTCTTGCGCCAAGGCTGTCTTTCCAAAGAAAAAGCCGAACATCATTAAAACCAACAAAAATTGGGTTTTGCTTTTTAGCATTTCATTACTGTTACTCATCATGGTTTTGTGTATAAAAAACAGCAGATTTGTAACACCTGCTTTTCAAAGTATGACTATGCTTAAATTTATAAAATTCATTCTCATTTCAGCACTTAGATACTGTTCAATTCTGTAAGGATTCCGTAATCCTGGTTAATTATCCAGTATTCTTTTCAAAACAGCTATTTGTCCGTTATGCCAGCTTTGGTGTTGAGAAAGCCACATCAGTGCCTGATATTTCGTCTTAGCCGCTGGGTTTGGCACTTCTGTTTCTTTTTCCAAATCATCCTCATTTAAGCTTTTTAGGCCTTTCAATGTAGTTGATAATGTAAATTCGTAAATATCCATTAGCTCATCCCTTGATGGCTTTTCTTCTTCAAAGTCGGCCGGACTTGATTTCGGGCCATAGAATTTAATATAATCAGGCACATTTACTTTTTCTCTGAATTCACCGTTCACTCCTGAAATTGAAGCTATCCCATGTAAATAATTAGCCAAAACAATATGTCCTATTTGCCAATTCAGGTTTGACTTTATTATGTCAGGTGTTTCATTCCATTTCTCATGTGGAATATCATTTATTAATTTATCTGTTTTTTGCTTTGCTAAAAGGATCTGCTCTTTCAGTATATCTATTTTCATAAGTTGCTTTTGTTTTTTCAGTTGATACCTAATACTTATATACCCTCATTGTCTCCTCCCTACACTTTTTCCAACTTCACATTCGGTTCCTTTGGCAATTCTACTAAAATTTCATCTCCAACTTAGCTTCCATCGGCATCAAATTTTGATAGATTTTAAAATTTTAGCCAATCCGTTTGTATTATGTTTATACAATTCATGTAAGAGGCGCTCTCTAATCGACTAAGTATCAAATGAAGAGAGAGACTTCGGAGAAGCCAAATATTATATTACTTGTGCGACTCCATCCGAAGTCGAGCACTTTTTTGCCTAGGCAAAAAAGATGCGATTTCTCCGAAATCTTTACTCAGATAACACCTGGTTTTTCAAACTTAACAAAGCATTAGTGATTAGGACCAAACTTGAGTGCCGATAACTTTTATTTCACTATAAACTATTTATATACTGAATAATCAAATCTACTCCCTCCTGATCAATCACCGTTGTTCCTAAATAGGGCATTTCTCCATTCTGAACGACCTCCTTAATTTTATTTTTTCTATCTAATATTCTGGTATTATCCAGTTCCGTTTCGAATCTAAAATCATACCCTTTTCCTGCAGGCTTGCTCCATGCAGAAGGATTATGGCAATGGGCACAATTCATATCTAAATACGCCCTTCCCCTTTCTGCTAAATTGGTACTTTCATTATTATAATCCGGAATCTGGTTGATTTGGCTTATATTAAAATCATTCAGAATTCCTATGGATTGAAGATGCGCTAACTGATTGATTGCTGTGCCATTCCTCATTACCTCAAAATTCATATTCCTTAATGTTGGGCCTAGTGGAACAACTTCTGAATTTAGTTGATGACATGAAACACATTCGTTTTGGTTAGGAACATGGTACATTATTGAACGATTGTTTCCTGATAAGTTGATCCAGTTTACTTGCGTATCAAAACCGTCTAAATCTAAGCTTGCTTCCGTCTGACTTTCATTCCATACATAAGTTGCAACATTCCAGAGCCCTTCGTTTTTTATGAGCAATCTTGTCTCAATGATCTTTTTGCCAAGCGTTGCATCTCTTTCATCGTTGAAATAGTAAAAAGTCTTTACTAGTATTGTTCCGTTTGGGAAAATAGGGCTTCCATTTCCATTCATCGTCATTTGCTCTCCATCAGGAAGTTTTACCAATCTTTGTTTCTCCGCATAATTAACAAATAATGAAGCACTCAATTCCAACAATTGAAAATCGCTTGAAGGTATCAAATCTTTTATTTCACCCTGGTAGATATTGTATGCTGAAAGATTTTGTTCAAACTGTTCCGTCTCTGGTATAGGAATCATTTCATCATCTTTCGAACAGGATTCCAGTAATAGAGGGATTGATACCGCAATTGTGAATAAAGAGATTAAAATGCTTTTCTTCATTTTTATCGTTTTTTGAATTATCAAAAATGGTCTCGCATCAGTACAATGCATTCTACCTCGTCTGTATATTTAGACAAACATACTTATTGACAAGCCTGGGGTTAATCAGCTTGCGAATAGACATGACTACAGAGCCTGGGGTTTTAAATTAATGTCAATAGATAACCTATCAATGCTCCGTTAATTACAATAAATGCACTATTCATTTTCTTAAAGGCGAAAACAGCAATAATGCTCAAAACGGCAATTAAGACCGTCCGCCAATCGGTCAAGGTATCCTCTGCCATTTCCACACAAACGGCTATAATTATAGCAACTGCTGCAATGTTCACCGTGTCTAAAAATGCTGCTATAGCTTTTGATTTCCGCATTTTTGGAACAAGTGGATTGAGAATGGCCACAAAAATGAAAGAAGGAAGAAAAATACCAACTGTTGCCGCTATTGCACCCCAAAATCCATTCAACTGCCAACCAATAAATGTTGCTGTTGATAAAACAGGACCAGGTGTGAATTGTCCTATTGCTATAGCATCAATAAGCTCTTGTCGGGTCAACAAACCTGTACTGACCAATTCTGCATCCAGATAAGCAAATAGGATATAACCGCTTCCATAGAGCAACATACCGACTTTAAAAAATGTCCAAAGGGTTTTCAGCGTACTGACTGACACTGATAATTGCAGTAAAAGGAGTGGTGCAAAACTGTTTAGGCTGTTTTTTGAATTATGCATAAAATGCCAGCCCCAACCCAAAAAACCACAAGCAAATAAGACCAGAATTTCGTGAACGCCAAGTAGACAGGCAATGAATGTCAAAGCACCCAAAATGCCAAGTTTTACATTTTTCAGTGCTTTCTTTCCAAGGCGGTAAACTGCTCCAAGAATAATGGCAATCACGGCCGGTTTTATTCCGTAAATAAAAGGTTCAACCTTTGGTAACTGCCCATATTGCTGATATAACCAGGCAAAAATCATTGTGATTACAACAGCAGGAAATACAAAGCAAACACCTGCAATAATTAATCCTTTCCACCCTGCTCTTTCGTGTCCGCAGTGCATTGTCATTTCAGTGGAATTTGGACCTGGAATCAGGTTCGTAGCGCCCACCAAATCAAGAAAATGTTGATGGGTCATCCAGTCTCTCTTTTTCACCACTTCATCTTCCATCATTGCAATATGAGCAGCAGGTCCACCAAAGGCAATACTTCCCAGTTTAAAAAAAAGTACAGCAACTTCTTTTAATTTGCTTTTGGTTTCCATTTTTTGGTTAAGTGTTTTATCAATACGCTAATGACTAATGCAATCACAATTGCGGCAAAAACATCAACAGGATAATGAACGCCCAATGCCATTCTTGAATAGGCTACCAATAGTGCCCATAGTATTATCGGAATTGCCCATCGCTTATTTTGAAATATTAGAATAGCACCCAAAGCCATTGCAAATGCTTCGGCAGTATGGCCTGAGGGAAATGAGAAACTACCTGCTTCTGATAGCTTGATAATATCAGGGTATGTAATAAAAGGCCTCGATCTCTTAATGGTGCATTTTAACAGCAAGCTTACACAGGCTGATACCGAAAATATCGTAAGCATTTGATAAAATGTGATTCTTACATTCCTCTTTTTTTTGATAAATCCATGATAAACCAGAATAAGGAGAATGACAATCGAAACATAGGTAGTAGTGTATGAAATCCAATAAAGGAGATTGTCTAATAATTTTATTCGGTCGTTTTGTATCCACCTCAATAACTCAATGTCGAAATCTAATATGAAGTCCATTTTTTTCAAATCATCCTGTAGCCTAATAGCAGAAAAAAGGCTTAATCGTTGAAAATTGCTATTTACGAATTGGCGATTGCCTGTAGAGTGGTTCCTTCACTGTAAAGTGTGGCACTTTTTCCATTGCATGGCAACTGATACAACTGTTTGTGAGTATTTGGAAGTTTTCATTAAATATGACCGTATCCCTTTTTTCTATTGCCTTCCCCATTTCGGGCAATGTCACTGTTAAAAAGTGCTCTGCTGATTTTGCACGTTTGGGCCTTCGTTCCAGGCCTTGCTCAACAGCTTTTCGGATTTTCTTCAATTGATAGTTGGCATATTCCCAATTTTCATCCTGTCCTGCCCAATATAATTCCTGGTATCGGTAGCCGGTTTCTACCATTGCCATGTCAAATCCTCTGAATTGCTTTTCAATGGTTTCTAATTTTTCTTGTTCTGTTCCTTTTATCCATTCGCCTTGTGCATTTTGCTCTTGATTATTTCCACAAGACCAAAGCAGAAGCGAAGCAATAATAAGCACTGACCATTTCATATTTTGTGATTCTTTACTGCCACAAAACTACACAACAAACAACCCCAAACATGGTCTATTTGAAAAATACGTGGTATCTAATTATTGTCGCTTCTAAAAGCTGTTGGCGTTTTTTCAGTGTGTCGCTTGAAGTATTTTGAAAAATGGGAGTTGTCTTTAAAATCAAGCCTATCGGCAATTTCACTTACCGTAAAATCAGTATAAATCAAAAGCCTTTTAGCTTCATTGATAATATACCCTGAAAGTATTTCAGTAGAAGATTGGCCTGTTTCTTTCCTGCAAATTGCATTTAGGTTTTGTGGAGTTGTATTCAGCAATCTGGCATAGTGTTTCACCCTGTTTTGCAGTTCGCTTTCTTTACTTAAAAGGTCGGTAAATTTTTGAAATATTGAGCTGTTAGCGTTTTTAGAAATATTTGGTGTTGCCGACTCAAGGAGTTTAGCTAAAAGTGCTTTTAATAGTCCGTCAATTATCGGTCGATTTGGTTTTTTCTTTTCCTGATATTCGTTTAGTAAAATTTTGGAAATGTCAATTGCGGTATTGTCTTTTGGGAAAAGACAAGTTTGTGCGCTCAATTCTGAAATCAGCCATTTGATGTCTTTATCCAGGCAATTATCGATATAAGATTTTTTGATGATGAGCACAAAGCCTTCAGGTTCTGTTTTGATGTCCCAAAAATGAACCTGCTCTTTGCGGACAGTGAAAATTACGGGTGTTTTGATTTCATATTCTTTCACATCAATCGTATGCGAACCTGTTCCCTTAGTTAAATAGATGATTTCAAAATAATTGTTGTGTTTGTGTGGAGATGTTTTTCTGATGTGTTGTCTGAACGGAGCTATTTTTAGTCCTTCGGCCTGTCTGATTTTGTCTTTTACTTTCATCTTTAACGATAACATTATCTGCCCAATGGCTATACTTCTTGTTGAGTACTTTTTAATTGTTTAAACAGCATAAAAGCAGTTAAAGCAATCAAGAGTATATTTATTACATATAGATACAATTGCTGGTCAACGTGCCCCTCTGTATCCGGGAAAAAAGTCAGAACAATATTGGATGAAGCGTTAAAGGAAGTATGCAATAAAATAGCAATAATGAGGCTTCCTTTGGTCTGTATATAAAAGTAGGAAAATACGAAAGTTTGGGCAATGATACTAAGAAGGTATAAGCTGATAGTCCATATACTAACTTCAAATACGGACGGAATTGCTGCGCCCGGAAAACTAAATGATGCCAAATGCCAGAACGTCCACGTTATTCCCAAAATAAGACTACTAGTATAAATATTATATTTTTTAAGTAGCTCTGGAAGCATGTATCCTCGCCATCCCAATTCTTCCATAATAGGCCCAAAAGGAAGAGCAATCAGCATATAAGGCAGTATCATTTTAATCCCTTCATTATAATTAAATCTGCCTAACTCAAATCCCATAAAGGTAGTAGCCATTAATGAAAAAAGGTATAGAATTATTGGTAGTATAAGAACTAAGATATACCACTTATAATGAACTCTGAATGTTTTATATTTTTTGAGTAACTGTAAGACAGCCTCTTTCCCTTCTGTAATCCACACGGTAATAATCGCAGCAATTGTAGGACCAAACCCTCCTGGTAATGCGATTAATGCAAACAATGGGAAAGTCCCTTCTTCTGCATTCAAAATTGCCTGATATCCGGGATAAAGAAAACCCCAAGATATAAGGTAGTTAAGCACTACATAAAACAGGAGTGTTCTTTTCTGAATAAAATTAGTTAAAACCCTTTTCATAAAATGAACCTTTGGTTTAACAACTATGCTCGAACTCTATTGTACTCAACGGTAGTATAGCTGTAGTGCTGACCGCACGAAAAAACATGGGCAAAAACAATATCATTACTAGTATATTTTTTATCCTTTGCAGGATTCATTAATTTTTTCCTGATCAAAATATATTGATATGAACTCTATTGATTTAACATTCTTACCATATCTTTTTGCTGGTATCCAATTTTTCATTTCACTAACTATTCTGATTGATTCTTTTTCATAGTACTCTTTATTATTAGTATTGTTAACGCTATCTACAATGGGATTAGAAACTTCTCCTATGCTATCTACATTAAACCTTAGATAAACACTGATTTTTTCATCCATCTTCATCTTATCTTCTTCCAGGCTGTTTGGTAATTCTAAGTTGCAATAGATGTATTTATTAAACTCTATTTCTTCTCCATCATATTTACTATTCTCTACTCCTAATCCAATTTCATATAAACTATCTGTTTCATTTTCTAGCCTTTTAAAAATGTTACTTCCATATATCTCTTTAATTTTCATCTCAGAGTATAAATTGTAACAGTATTCCCAGTAATCTGATACACATCCAGCTATCTCTGTTTCTACTTCCAATACATTATTCATATGCCAATCATAAGTCACATCCCAATTGTTTAAATCTCCAACTACAAAATACTTTCCCTTGTGATTTTGAAAATCAATAATTGCTTTATTGATTCCTTCTTTACATTCTTCAGAGTTTTGAATTGATTTTCTCTCTTTTTTCTTCAAACTCTTCAATACTTTCTCATATTCTGTTTGTCCTATTGTGATCTGTGTCAGAAATAGAAGTGTCAACAAAAATGGAAATTTAATCATAATCGAGTTCGTTTATTTTAGCTTCTTGGCTATAAGCTGAATGTGCTATGTGGTATTAGTGGCTGGTTTTATTTTTGCTTGCCACTAACATTTGTACATCCTAATTGTGCATATACCCATTATCCCACTCACTAAACCCTTTCCGAACCTATACAAGTTGTTATCAAAACTGCAGGGATATCAGCCCTGTTATGCCACCGATGCCTGGTACCATTCTGAATAATAGAATCCCCTTGAAACAGTGCAATTTCTTTATTATCGTCAAGCTCAAGAATGATAGAACCAGATATTAAATAGGTGCAATCGACAGAATTAGTCGTATGCATACCTGGATTATCAGATTCAAAATGTTGGGTAAATCCTGGAAGTAATTGATCTATTTCTTCTTTTGATTTTGGCTTATCGGAATTAGCTGATTTTGGAGGAACCACCCAAATAAAAAATCTATGGCCACCTGCTTTTGGAAAGAAATCTAAATTTTCTTTCATCCGTCCATTATCAGGATGAACAGGAATAGAATCATCACCCCATAGTTGTATGAATTCTTTTCCACCACCGAGACTAATCCTATCAACAATAGAGTCACTTGTTACTATTGCTTTTCCTTCTTTGGTATGCCCTGTAACTATCCGCCTAAATTCTTTTGTACTATTTTTCATAATGATTGCTAACATTTGTATCTCCAAATTGCACATACATCCATTACTCTACTCACTACACCTTTTCCAACTTCATATGCGGCTCCGCTGGCAATTCCACTAAAATTTCATCCCCAACATTTACGGCTCCTCCTTCTAAGACGATACCCATAATCCCTGCTTTTCTAATGATATTTCCTTCTTCATCTTTATCTATAAGGGCTTGCATCAAACCATTCTGTATGGAGTTTATCTGATTACAAGGGTTCCTCAGTCCTGTGATTTTTATTTTAGAGGCGGTTCCAATAGAGAGGATCGTATCTTTTGGTAGATTGAGCAGGTCTATGCCTGTTGTTGTAATATTTTCTCCCATCTCTCCATCCTGCACCTGGAAGCCTTGTTGTGCTAGTTCTTCAAACAGTTCAGCATGGATCAGGTGGACTTGCCTCAAATTGGGTTGATTGGGATCTTTGGCTACTCTTGAACGGTGTTTTACTTTTTCTCCCATATGAGCATCCCCTTCTACCCCCAGGCCTTTTAGTAGGGTGAGTTGATCACAATTGTATTTATTGAAGGTGTGGCCTTTACTTTTGCTAAGGGATTTTACGATACCTGGTTTCATAGAGGTGGTTTATTTTTATAGAATGCTCTAATATATGATTCCAAACGGATTCATTTGATTTCAATAGTTGTAGCGATATTTTGTTTGCAACCCATACGCCAGCTTGAAGCTGAGGTATGGGGTTTTGGCTAACCACCGCAACAGGGAAAGCAACCAAGCCTCCTACTGCATTCCTCACTCCTCCCCTATATCCTCATTCCATAATTTAGGTTTCGTATTGATGAATGTTTCCATTAATTGGATGCATTCTTCATCATTGAGCACAATCACTTCGACTCCATTGCTCTTTAATAAATCTTCTGCTCCCAGAAATGTCTTATTTTCTCCGATGACTACTTTAGGGATTCCATACAACAAAATGGCCCCTGTACACATAGGACAGGGTGATAAGGTGGTATAAATAGTTGATTCCTTGTAAATATGAGCTTCCTGCCTGCCGGCATTTTCAAGGGCATCCATTTCGCCATGTAAAATGACACTTCCTTTTTGGACTCTTCTGTTATGTCCCTTGCCAAGTATAGCTCCTTTATGCACTAAAACACTACCAATAGGAATGCCTCCTTCTGCTAATCCCTTCTTTGCCTGATTGATCGCTTCTGTAAAAAATTGATCCATTTATTAGGTATTTATCAATGATGCGTATTCTTGCCATATTTCTTCAATGCGGTATGCACATCTAATATAGGAACACGCATGGTCCCATTACTTAAGTTTTGACTTTCGTAAATGTCTATATTCTGTATATCGTATGATTGTCCATTAAGATCTAGCAGAATAACATCAAAGGTGAAAGCAGTTTCTGTATTAGCTATAAACCAGTGCACATTATCCTTTTCATCCGAGATAGAAGAGTTGTCTCCTAATTTAGCGATATGATCTATAGTTGGTTTTATGATTAGATTTTCTTCTTCCTGTCTTATTTTTTCATAATGTCGAAGATGCATTTCTCCTTTCAACACTAAATGAGCAGATGCCATATTACTATGTCCATGTGGAATGATAGCCCTGTCTTTTTTCATTCCAAAAACCTTCTTCATAAAAGCCGTTTGTTCGGGAAGCCCGCTAAGTTTAGGAAATTTAACAGGCTTGGTGTGTACTCCCAGATCAGGGTATTTAAAGCCTTTAATCAGATTATCGAAGTTTATAAATTTCAGAAGGTCTTCCAGCTGAATTTGTTGGTATAAAACTTCCATATACGCTTGCCACTGGGCTGCATCAATTGATTCCGTTCTCAAATCTGAGCAGAATTCGTTTAGCTGGATGGCCCAATGATCAGCAATGGGTTTTATCTTATTTTCAAAAGCATTGTAAGCAAAAAGAGAATCCATTAAGGCAAAACTGGAGACAGTAGCTAAAAGCTCTTTTGTAAATGCTCTTCTGTTCATAAGCTTAAAGAATTTTAAGTGCTATACCATTGATTTGTTACAATAAGTTGCTTTTTCAAAATCTCGAATATTAATCGAAATAATCGGGACATTTGGAAACATCAACTTCAATTCTGTAATGATTTTTCTTGATAGATTACTCTTTTGGTCGACCGTCCTGCCTTCCATAATATTGGCAAAAATGTGGATGAAGTCGTCCTTTGTATTTCCTATATTATAAAGCTCAAAAGGATTGATTCTTACTTTAATGTCTCCCGGTGCAAAAAGGCCTGTAGATGCTGCTGTGTCGTATACCTTCTGCATGATTTCTTCTGGAGATTTTTGTTGGATGATGCTGCTAGAACAGTCGAGTACAAAGTGTGGCATGGATTATTTTCTATTTGTGAAATTGTATAACAATAACGTATGATCTCAACGATTGTAATTTACTTAAACTTTCTTAATTGATCTATTTTAAACGTCCATTCCGGCGTCACAACCTCCTCACTAAAATCACTGGTTGAATACCACGGACTAATATCTGGCCTGGATACGTTTTTTAACACATGAATATTTTGCGCTGGCATATAACTTTGTGCCAGGAGCACCATCACCTCTCCTGTTCTTTCGTGTATGGCTTTATCTACCACGATAACAGCATGCCCAGGAAAACCTCCACTGATAAAAACATCGCCAATGGCTATTTCTTCTATTGGTTGCGCTTCCAATTCCCGGGATAAAGAATGGGTCCCTGCATATGCAAATACCATATTCATATAAGCTCTAAATGAGTGATAGCTTTCTGATTCTTTGGAGCTTGGCTTCCAGGAAACATCGTTGCCATCTACTACAATTCTATTTCCCATCCTCCAACTCCAATAATCTGCCTTAAACCCATTTGTAAAGTTGAATGCTATTGCTCGATATTTCTCTTGTGACCATAAATATTCTGCCCTTAACCTTATCACTGCGTCTGCACACTGTTGTAAATCTCGATTGCCTACATCAATATCTAATACTGTGGCATGAATATCCTGATTTGCTTTCCGCTTGCCATTGTAAAGTAGCACTTCTGCACCATCTGCTTTAACAGGAAAATTCGACAGGAAGTAGGCAAATGATGATTTTTCCAATGCTTCTCTTTTACAACCTATAGGTGGATGAATTCTTGTAGATATATTACTCCCACTCGAATCCACTAATACGAAATTGCTAGCTTCTTCCTGGTCCTGGACAAAGCTAGCACTAATATTTCCCGCAGCATTGCTTGAATTGTCTACTCTATCCTGGCAACCTAGCAATAAGATAACAAGCACGATGTGTTTTATTAAGGCCATGTGGTATCACTTTGTAATACCTAAACGTGTGCCTTAATCCTTGTAGTGTTTTAACTATTCGTGAACTTACTTAAGTTAGAGATTTCTAAACTACACTACTGGAGTATTGGTTTCGGAAGAAGTCGTACAAATAATGCAACATGCGACTTCTCCCGAAGTCGAAACTCCCATCATGAATATTTTCAATAAATTTCTGACTTCTCCGAAGTCTTCACTTTTCATTTGAAATAGCACATAGCATCTTATTTTTCAAACCACCAATACCTTATATCGAACTAAGCCACGATATACTTCTCTCATCTGCAGAGTCGCATTCGTTTTCTTGTCAATCCAAAACTCGGCATGTCCAAATCCGGCATATATCACTTTTAGTACCCAGCAGTCATACTCATCATTATTGAATAGTAGTTTTTCACTCCTATCAACTGCATAGGTGTAGTATTTTGGAGGTGTTTTTGAACCTGGATGATAAAATTTCAAGGCAAAGCTTTTACCTTCTTCTAAAGGTAACATACTAAAAGTCTCCATGTCCATCTCAAAGTTAAAGGAATTCTCTAAAGCATCTAACCTAAAAGGAGCACCATTGTGCTTATTCTTATCCGTACTGGTATACATTGAATTTCCTTCATAGATATAATGCCTTTTCCTGATTGCCAAAGAATCATTATTGATGAGTTGATTCATTACTACCTCTTCACTGATAGGACTAAAATCATTGGCATTCGCCAGGATTTTATATTTGTAATTTGAGCCATTAGAGAAGAATCGATCCCATAAGAATTGGTATACTTCTTTATTATGAACTTTGGTTTTAGTGATGGTTCGCTCCCATATTTCCATATTCCGCTTAGGTGCGTCAACTGAGTCCTGGAAATAAACAAGATAGGTATTGGTTGCTTCATTCAATTGCCCAAATTCCAATTTATTATTTGTAGTATTTAAACTATCAATTTGTTGAGCAAAAGAGACCAATGTAAAAAATAATATTAGTGCAGTAATTAAACATTTCATAAGATTGGCTTTAAGTGTGGTTTTGCTATGAAGTTGTTTCTATCTAAGAGTCTCTATTTCTATTGCTGTTTCAAATCATAACTTCCTCCTGTCTGACTGACACTCCAACCATCAGCTAATTCCAGTTTCCAGCCTTCTCCTTCAACCAGGTCATCCGTAATTTTTGTTGGCTGAGACACGACAACATTACTCCAATCAGCACTTAATAAAGCCCCTTTTTCTACAGTCAGTATGCCCCAGTCATCGGTTATTCTTAAAGTAGGATAAACGGTACCCAGATCTTCAAGAGGAGTTATATTCCTTGGGTCAAAGGATACATTCATGTTTCTGAAAGCCAGTTTCAAAGTAGGGCTTTCGATAAATGTCTTTTTATAACCTTCAATTTTTGCAATCCTTTGATTTTCTCTTTCCTGTTCTTCTTCTATGATGTTTTGATAATTGTAGTCGTTTGATTTGGCAACAGCTTCATAAGATTGAGCATTTGGAAGCTGAATTGAGAAAGCATTTAAGAAGTAATCGGTTAGTATTGTTTCCCTATTGATTTCTTTTTGCCAGTAACTTCTGGATTTGGATAACAAATAACCATATACAGGGGTTGTTTGATAGGCAAATGAGCGGATATAGGTTTCGTTTTTAAAGAAGTTATTAATGTTTTGTACAAAATGCTCCTTACTTGATTCTGCGCTTCTACCACTCAACATAAAGCCTGTATATTCAGCAAGCCCTTCATTAATTTCCAGGGAATTTTCGGAAGATTTTATTGCCTCATCAGATTGCCTGAAATTTCGAAAAAACAATGCATTTGCCAGGTGTGTTTTTTGAGATTCATCATCTTCTGACACTATTGTCTTTTTGAGCGCTTCCAGTTCGAGTCTCAGCAATATTCTTCCCTCATAAGTATCTAAATGCTTATTACTTTTCTCGAAGAGGCTGTCAAATCCAATTTTGGGTTGCACTCTATGAAAGAGTTCGTGTATGATAAGATTGTTTCGGTCATAACTATCTTCAGGTAATGGCCTCATCACCATTGTCCATCTTTTGCCATCCCAGTCTATTGCTGTATTGGCGATATTCAATTCGTTTGGTAAAGTGTCGACAAATACATTTCCAATTTCTTGGAAGCTTCCCTGATTATTATTTTGGTTGGCTATAAACGCCCTTGTACCAGGATCGATTAAAAGGATAGGCCCGTATAATTGATGATTCCAGAATTTTCCATCATCAGCATCTAATAAACTCTTCACCTCATTAAAAATTGCTTCGTACTTACTAGCTATATTTTGTGTATTTGTAGGTGTTTCATTTTCTTCTTTCCCCATCTTATCATTTGAACAGGACCAAATGAATAAGAGCAGCAAAAAGTAAAGTGGGTATCTCATTTCGTTATGTTTCAAATATT
This sequence comes from Chitinophagales bacterium, assembly GCA_022360175.1. Taxonomy (GTDB): domain Bacteria; phylum Bacteroidota; class Bacteroidia; order Chitinophagales; family Saprospiraceae; genus JAKSDI01. Next base: position 7,178 of record JAKSDI010000082.1, on the reverse strand, counting down.
ACTAATCCTTATACATGCTTTATTGACAGGCTTATTTCCCTATAGTTGCAGGTGATTTGATTTACAGGCATAACACAGGCTATCCGAAGCTTGTAAAAACTTCAGCAACCAATTTTTCAATGGACTTTTTTACTCAGTCCTGTTCCCTAAAAGCCATGATTGTCTTTAATTCAAATGCTCTAAAATCTCGCTGATTTTTTTCACCTGGATGAAGTCTGGCTGATCTATAGTCTGATTGACTTGCTCATGTGCCCAGGTCGTATGATATGGAACGTGGATAGCATTTCCTCCCAGTTCTAAAACGGGCATCACATCGGATTTGATTGAATTGCCTACCATTAGAAAATGTTGGGGGCTACAATCTAAATGCTTGAACAGTTTTTGATAGTCTTCTTTTTTCTTATTGCTCATTATCTCAATATGGTGAAAATGTTTTTCCAATCCAGAATTAATGAGCTTTCTTTCCTGATCTAATAAATCTCCTTTTGTAGCCAATACGAGGCGGTAGTCCCCATTCAATTTTCTCAGTAAACCTTCTACCCCATCAAGCAATTCGATCGGTTTTTGCAATAGCTCTTTCCCTAGTTGGATTGTTTTATTTACCAGCTCCAGTTTTGCTTTATTGTCAGTGACTTTTGCAATGGTTTCTATCATACACAACATAAATCCTTTTACTCCATAACCATACAAGGGCAAATTTTCCATTTCCGTTCTGAACAATTCCTGAGAGACTGTATGATGAGGTAAAAAATCTTCAAGTAATGCACAAAATTTATGCTCTGTCTCCTGAAAGTAAGGTTCATTGATCCATAGTGTATCATCCGCATCAAAAGCGATAATCTTAATCTCCTTCATTACAATTGTTGTTAATTATTTCCCCTCATAGAGTTCTATAAATTTTTGATCTAGCTCTGGGGAATCTTTATATTTTTTGCGTATTTGAACTAATTCTTGCTTTAGTTTTTCAACTGTCTCTGCATAAGCCGGATCAGCATAAACATTCATCATTTCATGAGGATCGTTCAAGCGGTCGTACAATTCCCATTCATCCACATCATGATAGAAATGTACTAGCTTAAACTCTTTTGTAACAATGCCATAGTGCCTTTTTACCATATGTACCGCAGGATATTCGTAGTAATGGTAGTAAACCGCCTCTCTTGTCCAGTTTTTATGATCTCCTTGCAATAAAGGCATCAAACTTTCCCCTTGCATATCTTCTGGAGATGAAATACCAGCAGCTTCCAGCATGGTTTGAGCAAAATCAAGGTTTTGAACCATTTCATGTGTTACGGTACCAGGCTTGATTACTCCTGGCCATTTAACCAATAAGGGTGTTTTAAATGATTCATCGTAGATAAATCGCTTGTCAAACCAACCATGCTCTCCCAAATAAAAACCTTGATCTGAGGTATAGATAACTATAGTATTTTCAGCCAGGCCACTTTCATCCAGATAATCCAATAACCTACCTACATTATCATCAACTGAAGCAATGGTGCCCAGATAATCCTGCATATACCTTTGGTACTTCCATTTCATTTTTTCTTCATCACTCATTGTAGGCCAGTGCTCTGCAAAATAGTTGTTGATGGTATCCAATACCGGATCATAGGCTGCCTTTTGTTCCTTAGTCGCACGTCCATAAGGGGCATAAAAACTACCTTCAAATTCTTTGACGACAGGCGAAGCCGCCTCTCCCATTTCAGCTACAGTTTCCGGCCTTATTTTGCTATCATGGCTGTACATCATATGCTGTAGCAAATTCATTTCGGCAGTTTTAGCAGCCGTTCCTCTATTGGAGTAATCATCAAATAAAGAAGCTGGTTCGGGGAAAGTCTTCGTTGTAAACTCTTTGAATTTATCTGCTCTGGGCCACCACGGGCGATGAGGTGCTTTGTGAAGGTACATCATCATGAAAGGTGCTTCAGAGTCCGATTCTTTTTTTAGCCAGTCGATTGATAAATCAGTGATAATATCCGTAACATAACCCTCAATAGTAGTATCGCCTCTATTGGTAATAAAATCAGGATTTATATAAAAGCCTTGTCCTGGTAGGATCACAAATTCATCAACTCCTTTTGGATTATTGCCAAAGTGTAATTTGCCAAACATGGCAGTTTTATAGCCATTGTTTTGAAAAATCTGAGGGAAGGTAAGTTGGGTTGTATCAAAAGGGAAACGATTGTCTATTTTCCCATTAATATGGCTATGTTTTCCCGTTAGAATAGTTGCTCTTGAAGGAGCACAAATGGAGTTGGTAACGCAGGCATTGGTAAACAACATACCTTCTTTAGCCAATCGGTCTATATTGGGAGTCTGAATCAATTCGCTGCCATATGCACTTATCGCCTGATAAGCATGATCATCAGACATTATAAAGATGATATTGGGGTTCTTAGGCAGTTCTTTTAATGGCTGATCTTCTTTTCCACCATTACATGATGACAGCAATACAACGCTGATTAAGATTAGAGCTATTTTTTTCATAAGACTTGTTATTGATGATCACAGACGCCTCTACTATTACCAAGAGGTTAATGGTCATTGGTTCGAAATAATTCCATTTGGTTGAGGAATTTTATTAGCAGAGGAATTTGCCTCACAGTAAGGCGGGATGGATATTAGCCTCCTATTTCGCTCACATAAAAATCAGCCGCCGTTTGTTCAGCAAATTCTTGTAGTTTTTGCAGTAACTCTTTTACCAATTCTGATTGCTCATCAGCACGATTATACATTTCACTGGGGTCTTCCATTAGATTATAAAGTTCTGGCCCTTCACTTTCGGTATATCTTAATTTCCATTCTTTATACCTGACAGCCTCCAGTGTTTTTTCTTTGCAGTAAAAGAAGGTATTTCTTGGAGATGTTTTACCTTCTGTCATCAAGGCAAGTAAATTTTGCCCATCTATTTCTAATCCCTCTGGTAATGCGCCACCTCCTAATTTAGCAAATGTTGGAAACAAATCAATAGCAGTCACCAATTCACTATTCATTTGTTGAGGGGGAATAGTCCCTGGCCAATACATAATAGCAGGCACTCTAAATCCGCCTTCATAGGTGGTTCCCTTTGCTCCTCTAAGCATTCCAGCCGACCCCGTATGCCAGCGTTCAACACCTCCTGCCAACATGCGTTCGGGAAGTTCATGCCAAGGGCCATTATCGCTCGTAAAAACAATCAGGGTATTTTTCTTAATACCCTCCTCCTCCAGTGTTTTTAATAGCTCTCCAATTGTCCAGTCTACTGATTCTATTACATCTCCATACGAACCTGCTTTTGATGTGCCCTGGAATTGTTGAGAAGCACTTATGGGCAAATGAGGCATACTATGCGCGAGGTAAAGGAAAAAAGGGCCATCCTTGTATTCTTTTATAAAGGAAATAGCTTCATTCGTATAGTCTATCGTAAGTTCATTTTGTTCCATTCCTATTTCCCTGATGGTAGAAGTGTCTCTATACATGTAAAGTTTATCATCTTCCGTCAACCAGGGGCACCAGGGCAGTATCATATCATTGCTATAGGGAAGCCCGTAAAAAGAATCAAACCCACGAGCAGTAGGAAGATATTCGGGTTGATGCCCCAAGTGCCACTTACCGATAGCTGCTGTTTGGTAGCCCACTTCTTTTAATACGCTGGCAATGGTCACTTCTGATAATGGTAAACCGTTTTTAGAGGTAGGGGCAAAATTAAAAGGAGCATTCCGGACAGGGTATTTACCAGTCAGTACTCCTGCCCGAGATGGAGTACAAACGGAAGCGGGTGCATAAAATGAGGTAAAACGAATTCCCTCATTGGCCATCCTGTTCAAATGAGGTGTTTTGATTAGTGGATGACCATAACATTCCAAATCTCCATAACCCAAATCATCCATGAATATTAAAATGATATTCGGGCGATCATCTTCAGCTTCCTCTTTTGTTTCATTATTACAAGAAAAACATAAAGTAGATAGTAAAATGATGAATGTGACAATACGAACTTCAAAATTTGCCATATTTATAGAGTGTGTGAGGTTGTTTATAATTCCTCTATAGCTCTTAATATATCGAGCTTATTTTTCTGTAGATCATCCGCCACACTTCTGAAAAAAGTTTGTCTATCTGCTGGATATTTCAAATCATAATCTACAGGAATGCCTTTATTTTCATAGCTATTTCCTTTATTATCCATATAAATTTCGTTAGAAATTGAAAAATACCAACCATTCGGAAGTGTTTTTTCCAAAGCAGTAGACATTGCTCCCGATGTTGGAGCACCAATTCTTTTGATATGGCCTACAGATATAGTAGCTATAGCAAAAGCCTCTGCGGCACTGCCTGTTTGTTGTGAGGTAAGTACATAAACTGGCTTAGTATAAGCTTGATCAGAACCTTCTATGTACAATGGTAAAATAGGAGTAAAATGATCTCCATACCTTAATTGCTGTGTTGCAATTTGCAATTTACCAGGAATGAAGCGGCTCAATATTTCAAAACTAACTGCATCCTGTCCTCCTCCATTAAAGCGGATATCAATTACAATTTGCTCCGTATCCTTAAGATCATCCATTACTACATCCATAATTTTACGAACTCCCTGCACCTCTTTCTCAATATAGTCTCCTTCATACATCTCATGGAAAGTTTGTACATAGGCATCCACATAACCGATCTCATCAATTAAAGATTGAGGAATATCCAAATCTGCATACAGCCACATCGATTTAAGCTGAATAAATCCAACATCATCCTTTAGTTTGCCCCACTCAATCAACCATGAGTCTTTTGTCATTGGTTCTTCCAGATGATGTTTAGCCACCATTGCAGCTACTTGAAAATCTCCATATTCAGGTAAATTTTCTTCATCGGCACCTTCCTCTTCTTCCTCCCCTGACAATTGCTCTATTGCCTCATAAACATCTTCGCTCGCTTCAAGGTATGCATGATTATCATTGAGCTTTTCCAGTGTTTCTTCAATAATTAGATACAGTTCCGCTTCTGTTGAGTTTGGGTTGAGTTTATTTTTTTGTTCTTCATAAAGTTGATCCCAATTGATATGATTAAGCTCCATAAAAGCATAGTGCTCTTTTACTGTTTCGGCAAAAACTTCAAAATTGTATAAAACATCTTTTTGATCTTTTTCCTGAAGTGCCGTAGCACATAGATTGGGTAAAGTATCCGTCTTTAAAAATTGGTAGGTGATTACTCCTTTTAAGAGTGAGAGCGTATCTCCTTTCAAACGAATAGATTCTAATAGTTCTTTTGCTTCCCCTTCTCGGCCAGGAATACAGGAAATTGATGTTATATCATAAAGAGCATACTTTGTACTATCCTGTATTTCCAAAACCCAGCCAGAGCCTATAGACTTCCATACCCCATTAATTGATGGAGGTTCTTTTTTTTCATTTGCACAGGAAATTGCTAACAATATTGTAGTGGCTATAAAGAGACTTCTTACTATCATGTTTTTAATAGAAGATGCCTGTTTGGGGAGCAAACACCCATTAGCCGCTTATTTTTTCTGCAATTGTTGCTTTCGCAAATGAATATTGTTGGATTAGGGGGTCCACCAATTTCACAGATTGCACTAATTATCTATTACTCGGTCAAGCCTCAAGAGAAAGTTGCGAATAAAAAACTTATTTGGTGCAAGCCAGGCATAAGTCATCCCTTTGAGTCATTCGGAGTCGATATAAGTAATGGTATGATTCTCTCCAATTCGCTTTTCAAATGATGTCTGTCGCTATACTCGATTTTATAATCTGATGCTCCACCAATAGTAGTTGAATAAGCAGTATCTTTTCTTCTCAGATATATAATTGGTTTACCTTTTGCCTTTGCATATCCAGCTTCCACCCCAACACCGATTGCTTTTTTACTCACTTCAACGATCACTATGTTACATCTCTCAATTTCATCAAAAGCCAAATCCATCATCTCCTGTTCCTGTTCTGCCGTAAAATCATACTTATCAACAAACACCTCCAAATCAACACTGTATGCACTTAAGCACTTCCTTATTGATTCTATTTCTTTGTCAAAATGGACTCTATTAGATTTACTTATTCCCAGGTAAGCTATTAGCCTTTTATTTTTCATCTGTTCATGCTTACTCTTTGCCTTTCGTCCCCAAGTCAGGATTTATTAATAGTGTAGCTTTATCCACTGAATTTAGCTCAATATTTTCCACCGTCATCCTGTGCAGGATTTTATTTTCATTGGGACCTGAAAGGTTTACATCCATCTCTGTTGGGATCAGGACGATGCCATTTTCCTTGCTATAGGTTTTATATTGTAAAGTAGCCTGTATAAGAGGAGATTGGTCTCTTACTGTATATTGAATGAATCGAAGCAAATGGCTTTCTTTTTCTATCCACAGAATATATTGATCTATATCTTTTTGTGGATCATCTGTTTTCCAGCTTGCAAATACGAGATCATAGCTCTTTCCATCCAGTTCCCGCTCTCCGGCATAACTAATTACATCTGCTTCAAAAATTCTTAATGGTAGTTCGATAAAATACTGATAGGTTGGAAGCCAAAACTCGATGTCTTTATCATTCTTTTTATGAAATTCTACTGGCTGGCCTGCAATTCCTGAATAAGTTTTCCAGGATTGGATTCCCCACACTTTATTTTTCCATTTCTCATCCTGGAATTTTGCTTTACTCGTGAATGTATAAGGAATTGCCTGAAACTCGAAATCTGCGGTATTGCCTGGAAAGGGATTACCCAGTTTACCCATAATGCCATAAAATTCATCTTTCATATGAAAGCTATAAGTCTGTACCTTGCTCCACTCGTTCAATGCATGTGCTTCTGACATTTGAAGGAGTACCTTTTTTCCTCGCTGCTGATCAAAAGCTGTTTTGACTTCCTCTGTTCTTATATCAACAGCTTTACAAGAGAACATTCCCAGGGTGATAATCCCCAATAAAGTGATCATCAAAAAGGATTTCATTGTTTGCATCATTAACTATTTTATCTCTTAATTCGAAGCGGGCAATTTAGGCAAAAGTATTACACCTTTTAGTCTTGCTCCTACCACCTGGATATCATTTCTTATAAAGAAGTTGTTTAAAAACATCTTAATGACCGCTAAAAATATCTTTTTCCCCTTCTTTTCATTTTTTTATCGCCCCGTAGCACCACTACCGTAGTTCTCCGGTACAGGTACGAAGCTCAAAAAAAATATCAAT
>JAKSDI010000087.1 GCA_022360175.1 Chitinophagales bacterium | reverse complement strand
TATCATTTTTATCACTAATTTATTCTAATATTATGAAGCACAAGGCTCTTAAACTCATTTCCCATTCTTAACCTGCTCATTCAACAACAACTCCTCATACTCCACTGGAATATTTCCTGATTGCTGATACTCCTTCCCCTTTCCTTCCAATATAAACCAGAAGGTTCTACCATCTGGCCCAGGAGGCTGAAAGTTGATGTCCGAACCATGTTCTAGGAGGAGATTGCAGATAGCCCATTGTTCATAATGAGCGGCCCATACCAGAGGGGAATAGTTGAGTTGATAAGGCTGTTCATCACCTAGAGGTAGATTGGCGTCTAAACCATGTGCTAGTAAAAGTGCTACCTTCTCATAGGTATCCTCTCTGCCGCCTTCAATCAGTGTGTAGAGGATTGGAATCGAATTTTCACCAGTAGCACTTGGGTCTGCGCCTGCATCCAGTAGGGCTTCAAAAACGGGAATGTTTATGTATTCACCGTAGGCGGCCAGTGGCGCATAAGTGCCATAAGTATCAGGATGGAAAACGTTCGGGTCTGCGCCATTATTTAGCAGTAGGTGTACCATAGCAGCTGCATCTTCATGTTCACTCGCCCAGGCATTACGTACCGCAACTTCCAGCAGCGTTTTCCGGTTGGTCTCTCCAATGTGGTTAATTCGGCTATTATCAGTTTCCAGCAGCTTCCCAAGTTCTTGTAATTGATTGTTTTTTATGGCCACCATCATCTCTTGCAAATGAGGGTCCTGAAATTTGCTGAGTTCTTTTCCCTGCCTGTCAAGTTGCCTAAATTTAAGTTGATTGGCTATGGTTTGTAGCGGAAAATAAATAAGTGGGAATCCGCCTAACACGAGTACCAGTATTCTGACCCATTTTACATTAATCAGGTTCAAGCCAATCAACACAGCGAGGTAAATGAGCCCGATAAGGAGGTAGCCCATAGCCATGCCTCTGCCTGCTGCATCCATCCCGGAACCATTAGAACTGAAATACACGAAAAGCCCGTAAATGCCATAAATTGCGATGATAATCCAGTTGACGAGGGTTATGGTGCTCATTTTCTCTGCTTTTAGTGTTTTTGGCCTACGTTTTCAAGTCGCGGTAAAACTTGCGTATAAGGACAGCCTGTGAAAAAACCACTGCTATTCCTTTATTCCGTTTAATTTATTGACCTCTTCTCTAAAAAATGTGTCCAACTAAAAGTAGAGAAAATACAACTAAAAAGAAAGTATCGATGTCAAATCGATCGAAATGTGGCCATCGATTTGATGCCTTGTTAGGCTTCGTTTTTCCTCTCATTAAATAATTCTAAAAAAATCTGTCGGTTTTGTAAGAATCCTTGTTTTTCTTGCATCTAATACTGTAATGAAACCGGATATCGAACATATAATTGATAAATATAGCTCTTCTTTGTTTAAAATTTGCTTGGGTTATTCTAATTCAATTGAAGATGCCCAGGATCTACTTCAGGAAGTATACATTAACATTTGGAAAGGATTAGATTCATTTAAAGGCGATTCTAGTATTAAGACTTGGCTTTATAGAATCACAGTTAATACTTGTTTACTAAAATTAAGAAAAAGAACAATTAAGACTATCTCTCTAGATGGAATGGATTATACTTGGATTTCTTACAATCCTGCTAATAATCAACATGCGGATTCTTTTGAAATTTTACACCAATTAATTCAGGGTTTACCTCATAAAGACAAATCAATTATTTTACTCTACTTAGAAGGCCTTTCTCATCAGGAAATTGCTAATGTAGTTGGAATAACTCCAAATTATGTTGGTGTTAAAATAAACAGAATCAAAATGAATTTATCAAAAAAAATAAATCACAATGGATAATCTAAAATCAATTTGGGATCAATTAAGTTGTGATTCAAAGCAGTTAGAGTTAAAGGGTAATGGTGATAAAGAATCTATATTTGCTAAACTCGAAAGCGAAGAATTACTTAGGAAAAAATTCAATCCTCTATTAATCGTGTTCATAATTTCATTTACATTATTTCTTGGTTTACTTATCTTAAGGAATGATTCTGTAGTTAGTTATTCAAAATTACTTGGGATAGTTTTCGTTACACTTGCTAGCATTTCAATAGCTATTTTATCTCAAGGTGTTAAAATGCCATTAAAACAATTTGAACATGATAAATCTTCAATGATTTTTTTACGAAAAGTAAGAGAGAAATTGAATCAGTCTAAAAACATGCTAGTTTTAGGACTCATACTCCAAAATATATTTTTAACAACAGGTTTGTATTTGATTATATTTTACAATATCGAAGCAGTTAATCCTGGTTATTTATATCCATTTTTAGGATTTATGTTTGGTCTTGGAGGAGCTGTAATTGGGGGGAGCCTGGCATTCTATCATAAACATTACAAATCTACCTATCAGTTAATTGATCATTTTTTAAGTGAATAATTTGGATTTAGAATTTAAAACCTTTGCTCAAATGGAGCCTAACGACAGTCTGTAAAACGCTAGGTGTTGTGAGAAAGGAAAAACTATTAATCCAGGAGAATTATATACCCTGTGACAATTACCTCTTTCGAAAAGTTTTTTTCTTGGAACTTAAACGACAATCATTCTATAATCACATATTCATGCGATTACTAAAACAGTGTTTGCTATGTATTTTGCTTTAAAATACAAAATATGAAAAATCGTTTATATCGTTTCTTCTTTCTAGTCATCACATTATCTACAACCTTGTTTTATTCTCACCAAATTGAAGGGCAAGTCCATGCCGATAAATACCAAAAAGAGCATAAAAACATCCAATTATTGAGGGCCCAATACTTTGATAAAATGCGTCGTTTTGTAGATGGTAGTTATCCTGATACATGGAAAGAATTTCAAAAAATCAAACAACATGCTGGAAGTCGTAATTTAGTGCCGGCAGCAAGCTGGACAAGTCTCGGACCTAATACAATGGATAGTCTTGCCGGACGTATGACCTGTCATGCATTCAACCCTCTAAATTCGAAAACTATATTAAGTGGCTCATCTAGTGGCGGTCTTTGGAAAACTACTGACGGAGCAAATAATTGGTATCCATTGACCGATGACCTGCCATCAATTCGCATTTCAGCAGTTGCTTATCACCCTCAGGATACAAACCACATTCTTATAGGAACTGGTTTCTTCCAAAATGCTCCCTTTACTTTGGTGGCCGGTATTGGTGTTTTGGAGAGTTTTGACGGAGGGGAGACTTGGTTACCAAACACACTGGAATTTCCATTTTCACAAGGTGTTGCCATTAGTCGTATTGTGTGGGATGAATCAAATCCTTCACGCGTTTATATTGGTTCAAGTCTTGGAGTTTGGGTCTCCGAAAACTCAGGACAAACCTGGAACAATACTCTATCTGGCAATATTTCCGATCTTGAAATTATAAAAGCAACCACAGAGCGGTTATATGCTGCTATTCATTCCGTTGGAATTTACCGAAGTGACAACAATGGTCAGGATTGGACTTTGTTGTCCAATGGGTTGCCAAGTAACGACCTTCACCGCATCAACATAGCAGTATGTGATAGTGCGCCTGGTTTTGCTCTGGCTAGCATTGTACAACCTGGCACTTTTGGTTTGAAGGGGCTTTATAAAACCTCTAATGGAGGTGATTCTTGGGAGTTGGTAGACAATCCACCAAGCTATCTTTGTAATTCTAATTGTCTTGGTTGGTTTGCCAATGTGGTGGAAATCTCTCCAGTAGATACAAATATAATTTTTCTTGGAGGGCCTCGTTTTTATCGTACCATTGATAGTGGACAATCTTGGCAATGGAGAGATTATTATTCTACACCATTCGGCACAGGCAATATTGGTGTTGTGTATGTAGATCAATGGGATGCTGGTTTTGATCCAATGGAGCCAGAAGTAGCTTATGTATTTAATGATGGTGGGGTTTTCAGATCATCTGATAATGGTTTTTTTTGGGAAAAGAAAAATGAAGGCTTGGTTACTGGGCAGTTTTATCGCATTGCTAGTTTTCCAGGCGATACGAGTCTTATGATTGGTGGAATCCAAGATCACGGTTTACACTATCTTGATAATACCAATGGTAATACAACCTGGAACATCTGGTGGATCGGTGATGGTTGTTCCGTAAATTTTGACCCAAATAATCCTAATAAAGTTTATGGAGATAATCTTTTTGGATTTCATTATCGAAACACTAATGTTACATCAGGTTTTTCAACTAATTTAAATTTTAATAATGGTATCATTGGAACTAACTCTGTTCCTTTTCACTTCGTAACAACTCATCACCCAACTGAATCGAACATTCTTTATACTGCTAATGATGATCGAATTTTCAAATCTACAAATGGACTATCCTGGAATACGATAGCTAATATTAGTAATGTGAGAGCTTTAGCTATAAGCCCAGCTAATCCTTCAACTCTATATGCTGCTACTTATACTTTTGGGGCTTCTGCCTCCTGGGCATTTTATGTGTCTCATGATGATGGGGAAACCTGGAATCAAACAGCCAATTCACCTGGCTGGCGTGTTACTGATGTAGAAGGTGATCCGAATATTCAAGGTACTGTTTACGCCACCCGCAACAGTGCTCTTTCGGGGAACCCACATGTTTATAAATCAACTGATTATGGCGAAAGCTGGATGCCCATCAGCAACGGGCTACCAGATATCTCAACATGGACGATAACGATCAATCCATTTGATTCCAATGTTTTATATGTCGGAACTGATCTCGGAGTTTACATTAGCGATGATGGAGGCCTAAGTTGGAATGAGTATAATGACAACCTACCGCCTTATTATGTGATGGACATGCATTATCACCCTCTTGATAGTACTTTACGTATTGCTACCTTGGGAAGAGGCGTGTGGAAAACGAAATCTATTCCTGATAATCTAACGGGACCTACAGAGTTGGAAATTAAAACAACATCATTAGAGATTTTTCCGAATCCTTTTTCAAGTGCAACAAATATAAAATTCGATTTAGAAGAAACTGCTTCAGTTCGATTGAGTGTGCTGAATGTATTAGGTCAACACGTGAAATTGCTTTATAAGGATAAAGCAAGAATAGGCCAACACAATTTTATTTGGGATGGTAGAAATGAAAAAGGAAGCATTGTCCCAAAAGGGATTTATTTTATTAGGTTGGACATCAGAGGTTACAAATTTGTAAGGCAAATTATTTTTCAATGAATTACTTAGAGCGTGTTTGGGAATTTGTTCTTTGAGGCGATTTTGCCACTAATTAGATTAGATGAGGAGGGAGGTTGCGATTTTAGCCTAAGCTAAATGAGCGTTCTTCCAACAAAATATAAGCTG
>JAKSDI010000090.1 GCA_022360175.1 Chitinophagales bacterium | reverse complement strand
TGTCTGATGAGTCGATTGAGATCAGGTTTTTTCACTGATTGATATTTTTTTTGAGCTTCGTACCTGTACCGGAGAACTACGGTAGTGGTGCTACGGGGCGATAAAAAAATGAAAAGAAGGGGAAAAAGATATTTTTAGCGGCCATTAAGATGTTTTTAAACAACTTCATAATAAACCTGCCGCATCCTATAGATACTGGCAGGTTTATTAAGGAAACAGGAATGTGAAAATCCTGTTGTATTATAGATTCCAGGGATAATGCTGAGGGTCGGCTTCATGCATCAGCTTGTATGCCACCTCAAATACATCTTCTGGATTTGGTTTGCTAAAGTAATCACCATCAGAACCATAAGGAGGGCGATGTGCTTTTGCTGTCAATGTAACTGGTTGAGAATCCAGGTAGCGATAACCACCTTGCGTTTCAAGTACTTCTCTCATCATAAATGCAGAAGCACCACCCGGTACATCTTCGTCCATAAATATGACTCGATTGGTTTTCTTGAGAGATTCAACAATTCTATGTTCGAGGTCAAAAGGTAGTAAGGTTTGTGCATCAATTAATTCAACAGAAATTCCTTTCTTCTTGAGCAAATTGATACCTGCTTGTGCTATCCGTACACAAGAACCATAAGTAACCAACGTAATATCTTCACCTGGAGAAAGCACTTCTGGTACGCCAAGAGGGACCGTATACTCACCTATATTATCGGGCATTCTTTCTTTGAGGCGATATCCGTTGAGGCATTCTATAATAATTGCAGGGTCATCCGATTGCAACATGGTATTATAAAGGCCAACAGCTTGTACCATATCTCTAGGTACCAAAACGTACATTCCTCTGAGCGAATTGATAATCATACCTAGAGGAGAGCCTGCATGCCAGATTCCTTCCAGGCGATGTCCGCGAGTACGAATAATAGCAGGAGCTTGCTGTTGCCCATCACTACGATAGCGAAGTGTCGCAAGGTCATCAGTCAGTGGTTCTAACCCATAAATTAAATAGTCGAGATATTGAATCTCAGCTATTGGGCGCATCCCACGCATTGCCATTCCAATCGCTTGTCCCATGATTGTCCATTCCCGGATACCAGTATCAAAAACCCGGTCTTCGCCATAGGTCTTTTGCATATTGGCAAATCCTTGATTGACATCACCTATATTACCAACATCTTCTCCAAATGCGTAAATCCGAGCATCTCTCTTTAAAACCTTATCGAAGAAAGTGTTCAGTATTTCATATCCGTTTTTATTCAGAGAATCTTCGGAATAAACAGGTTTTATTACTGATACGTTTAGAGCAGCATTTTTAGAACTGCTATAAAGGTGAGTGTGGTAATCACGATGAGCAATACTAAAAGTACGATCAATCCAGGCTTTAAGCTGTTCTTCTGCTTCTAGGCCTGAGCCCATAATATGGAAGGCCATTTGACGGGCATTTTGAGCAGCTTCACTAATGAAAGGAGAGATCATATTATTGAGCTCCTTCTTCAGTGCATTTACTTCCTGATCATCATCTGGCAGTAAATTGTATATCTCTTTTATTTCCTGTATTCTGATGTCACGTGCTCCAGTGTAAGCATTCCATGCTCGATCACGGGCCTGCTTAGCTTCTTTCTTAGCTGCTTTGTGTATTTCTTTCAACTCTTCAGCAGTAGCAATTTCCTGATCGATCATCCATCGCTCCATCTTGACAATACAATCCATTTCTTTCTCCCATTGAAGGCGCTCTTTGGTTTTATAGCGTTCATGTGAGCCAGAAGTAGAGTGTCCCTGAGGTTGAGTTACTTCCTGGATGTGAAATAAAGCAGGAATATGTTCATTTCTTACCTGCTCGATTCCTTTAGCATAAAGCGTAACGAGCCCGGCATAATCCCATCCTTTTCCAATGTGTATACGAATACCATTAGAATCTCCTTCTTTTTCAAAACCTCTTAAAACCTCAGAAATACTGGATTTAGTTGTTTGCAGGGCAATAGGAACTGAGATTCCGTAGCCATCGTCCCATACAGAAATAGCTAAAGGAACTCCCATTACTCCTGCAGCATTCACTGTCTCCCAGAATACACCTTCAGAAGTAGAAGCGTCTCCTATTGTGCAGAAACAAACTTCATTTCCGTTATTGGAGAAATTGGTGCTTTCTGCCAGGGTTTTACTTCCTCTGTATTTTTTGGAAGCAAGGGCAAGGCCTAAGCCTCTAGCCATTTGTCCTGCAGTACTTGAAACATCGGAGCTGATATTAAGGCTCTCTTTGTGATTAGTCCATTCTCCATTTTTATCAATGGTAGGAGTAGCGTAATGGCTGTTCATTTGCCGGCCTCCGGAAAAGCTGTCATTATCCGGATCTGCATATAACTGGGCAAAAAACTCTTCGATAGTTGATAAGCCAAGTGCAAACATAAACGTCTGATCTCGGTAGTATCCACTGCGCCAATCGCCTTTTTTGAAAGCGCGAGCCATTGCGACTTGGGGGACTTCCTTCCCGTCTCCAATAATCCCAAATTTGGCTTTCCCGGTAAGGACTTCTCTGCGAGCGAGTAAACTGGCTTCGCGACTGATGCAACAAATTCTGAAATCATTGATGATCTCTTCTTTGGAGAGATTGACTTCCTGGCTAACCACTTCCTTAAGCGTTTGGTTTTCCAACATACATCTTATAGGTTTGGTTAATAATTTGGCTGGTATAGGGCTTTCGCAAATATTATTCTATATGAGAACAATACCGCTCAGCGAAAGTAAGAAAAATTTTGCGTAACTAGGTTATAGAATTAATACAAATTTAACGCATGGATTGTTCAAAGTCAGGAGGTTAAGCTTTATAGTGTAGGATTATTGCATATACTGTATGGAGAGATAGTGACAAATCAAAAGAATATCAGTCTAATGGGAGTAGATGCCGCAATAAATTCGGATTAGAATCTTGAATGTAAATTCGGATTAACATCTTATTAACCATATAGGGAAATGCAAAACTTTTTTTTTGATTCCATTAAGTGTATTTTTGTCCCACAGTAAATCTAAAACTAAAAAATTATTTCGTGATGAAGAAATTATTTTCTATACTGGCAATGCTCACTTTGGTAGCTGCTGTCGGTTACAGCCAGGAAGAACTATCTACTACTCAAGTTGAAGCAGCTCAGGAGGGTCCTGTGATGGCTTTCGAATCTGAAACTATTGATTACGGAGTTATTGAACAAGGGTCTGATCCTTATCGTTTCTTCAAATTCACTAACACTGGTAATGAACCATTGATCATCACTCATGCAAAAGGTAGCTGTGGCTGTACAGTACCTTCTCACCCAAAAGAGCCAATTGCACCAGGTGAATCTGCTGAAGTTAAGGTTCGCTATGACACTAATCGTTTAGGTAAATTTACTAAGCGCGTTACGCTAACTACTAATGCAGGTGAGGAAAAGCAGATGCTAACGATCAAAGGAGAAGTAGTGAAGAAGCCTGAAGAGCCAGCGGGATTACCTACAAATGAAGGTAATATGTTCAACAATAATTAATCATGTATAGTGATTGTTGTTGTATGACAACAAAATAAAAAGCCCTCGTGAATGCATTCACGAGGGCTTTTTATTTTATGTTTGGTCAAAAGAAGTAATAAAAAACCCTTGCTGTATAAAGCAAGGGCCTCTAACCCAAACAAATAAACACAAAAACTACTTTTTAGGTTACAGTTACAAACATATACACATTTTTACTAATTAGCAATCCATAGTGTTATATTTTGTGACATTAACCATGGTTTTAATTTTAATTAATTGGTTGATTTTTAATGTGTTGATGGATTTGTTTGTGACTAGGTCTCAGATAGAGAATATTAGCATGGAATTATAAATTGGCTAGCTTAATTTACTTAACGGTTCATTTTTGTTAAGTTTGTGACATTGTAAAGTTATAGATTTTATGATTTTATTAGTATCTCCTGCAAAGACATTGGATTTTTCAGAAAGACATGGTAGAGACAACACTCAACCTCGTTTATTAGAACAGTCTCAGGAATTGGTTGATATCCTGAAGGTAAAATCAACCAATAGCCTGAAGAAATTAATGAACATTAGCGAAACACTGGCTGATTTGAATTATCAGCGCTATCAAGAATATCATACTCCTTTTAATACTGAAAATGCCAAGCAGGCTGTATTGGCTTTTAAAGGGGATGTATATACTGGTCTAGGTGCTGAAGATTTTAATGAAGAAGATCTGGATTTTGCTCAAGATCACTTTAGAATTTTGTCAGGCCTGTACGGTTTATTGAGGCCAAAAGATTTGATACAGCCCTACCGCTTAGAAATGGGGACTAAGCTTAAGAGCAAAAAAGGCAAAAACCTTTATGAATATTGGGGTGATAAAATCACTAATCTACTCAATGAAGATTTGCGTGCTACCGGTGGCAAGTATGTTATAAACTTGGCTTCTATAGAATATTTTTCAGCTGTACAACCCGATCAACTAGAAGCAGAATTATACGATATACAATTTAAGGAAAAGAGAAATGGCAAGTACAAGATAATATCCTTTTTTGCCAAGAAGGCAAGAGGCATGATGAGTCGATATGCTATCGTAAATAGAATATCTCATCCAAGTGAATTGAAGGCATTTGATGAAGATAATTACGAATTTAATGAAGAGCTTTCTGAAGGCAATACCTTTGTATTTACTCGTTGAAAACTATTTAAGTAGCCGACAAGATAAGTAATTCAATATCATATGCTACTTAACATATGGACTATTATTAACCTTAAAAACTAATTATGAAAAAATTATTAACCCTGACACTTGTAATGAGCCTGAGTTTATTTTTCGCATCACAAATACATGCACAATCATATGAAAAGGCGATTGGTGCACGTATTGGCTCTCCACTCGCACTTTCTTACAAGATGTTTTTGAATGAAAGCCTTACAGCTATAGAACTATACGGAAATATGAGTAGAAATGGCAATGTCTTTAGTGGTTATGGCTGGACTCGTTTCGGAGCAGGAGCTGCCGTTCAGATTCATAACGAACTGGATGATGTATTAGACAATTTGCTGTGGTATTATGGCGGTGGTGGTTCTGTCTATTTCTGGAGGTATGACGACAATACATTTTTTGATGAATACGATAATTTATCCTTTGGTATCCAGTTGTTCGTCGGATTTGATTACAAGATTGAAGATACTCCCATTAATATAAGTATAGACTGGTCTCCTACTTTATTTATAAATGGTTATACAAATGGATTTGGTTATCGATCAGGTTCGGTAGCGGCACGATATATAATTGAGTAAAAGTATTTTTACTCAGTTACAACTGAAATACATAAGCCAGTCGATACTTGTCGGCTGGCTTATATTTTTTATATCTTGCGCCTCAAAAAGCTCAACCAAGATATGACAGCAATTCAATCATTTAAAGACGCTATTTTAGAAGGCATTCCTGCTGAGTTGCCTCCTGTTAAACCATATGACCCTAATGTTAGCCATGCCCCAAAAAGAGTTATTGATGAACTCCTTTCCGATAAGGAAAAAGCACTGGCTTTAAAAAATGCATTGCGTTATTTCGAAACTCGCCATCATGCAATCCTGGCACCTGAATTTGCCGAAGAGCTAGATCGATATGGGCGTGTTTATATGCATCGTTTCCGGCCTGATTATGAAATGTATGCCCGTCCAATTGATGAATATCCGCATCGATCCAGGCAGGCAGCAGCTATCATGTTGATGATACAAAACAACCTGGACCTCAAAGTAGCAAAACATCCGCACGAACTGATTACTTATGGAGGGAATGGTGCTGTTTTCCAAAACTGGATTCAGTACAGGCTCACGATGAAGTACCTGGCTGAGATGACTGATGAGCAAACTTTGGTATTGTATTCAGGGCATCCACTAGGTTTGTTCCCATCTCATGCAGATGCACCGAGAGTAGTAGTAACCAATGGTATGATGATACCTAATTATTCTCGCAAAGAGGATTGGAATAGATATAATGCATTAGGCGTAACCTCCTATGGACAAATGACCGCAGGTTCTTTTATGTATATCGGGCCTCAGGGAATTGTACATGGTACTACAATTACACTGCTAAATGCAGGCAGGCTAAATAAGCTTGGGAATGACCTGAAAGGCAAAGTGTTTATTACCTCTGGCCTTGGAGGTATGTCTGGAGCACAGACTATTGCTGCTATTGTTACTGGGGCAGTAGGCGTTGTAGCAGAAGTGGACCCTGATGCGGTACAACAACGTGTAACAGATGGTTATGTGCAAAAGGAAGATGTATTTACAGACCTGGATGAATTAATCAAAAGGATAGAAGAGTGTCGTGTAAACCAACTAGCAGTGGCATTAGTCTATCAGGGGAATGTTGTAGACCTTTGGGAAAAAGTGGCAGAAGATAATGTACAGATAGAACTAGGATCTGACCAAACATCTTTGCACAATATTGAAGGACTGGGATATTGCCCGGTTGGTTATACCTTTGAAGAAGCAAAAGAATTGCTGGCGAATAATGAAATTCGTTTTATGGCAGAAGTGCGTTCTACACTGCGCCGCCATGTAGAAGCAATCAATAAGATGACAGAACGTGGCATGTATTTTTGGGACTATGGAAATGCCTTCTTAAAAGAAGCAGGTAATTCCGGAGCGGATATCTGGAAGAACAAAGAGGAAGAGATATTCCGCTATCCTTCTTATGTAGAAGACATTATGGGGCCGATGTGTTTTGATTATGGCTTTGGCCCTTTCCGTTGGGTTTGTACTTCCGGAAGTAAAGAAGATTTGGACAAAACAGATGCGATTGCTGCTGAAGTAATCCGAACATTACTAAAGGAAGCACCGGAAGATATTCGTCCACAACTCAATGACAATCTCAATTGGATCGAAAATGCAGATGCTAATATTCCTGTTGTCGGTTCAAAATCTCGTATCTTATACGCCGATTCAGAAGGCCGTATAAAAATAGCACAAGCTTTTAATGACGCCATCGCATCAGGAGAACTTAGTGCTCCTGTAGTACTAGGGCGTGATCATCATGATGTATCAGGTACTGATTCCCCTTATCGGGAAACGGCCAACATTTATGATGGGTCTCGTTTTACTGCCGATATGGCTGTTCATAATGTGATAGGAGATTCGTTTAGAGGAGCTACCTGGGTATCAATACACAATGGTGGTGGTGTAGGATGGGGAGAAGTGATTAATGGCGGGTTTGGTATGGTGTTGGACGGTTCGGCAGAATCTGCTCGCCGTTTGGAAAGCATGTTGTTTTGGGATGTGAATAATGGTATTGCCCGCCGTAGTTGGGCACGCAATGAAGGTGCAATATTTAGTGCCAAGAGAGCAATGGAGCAAAATCCAGGTTTGAAGATTACCATTCCGGCAGTTGCAGATGATGAATTGGTGGAAAATGCGCTCAAAGGATTGAAACACAAATAACTAAATCCTATATTATGAGCCCGTTATCATCTTTATTGTACAAAACTATATGGGTCGTACTTCCTTTTTTCATAATCATTACTGCTTGTGGCAGTGATACTGCTCAAGACGGTATGGCTAATGAAGGAGAAATATCACCAACCACATCAATCAATACAGACTCTATTCGCGATCTTTATCTACAATACTATGCTGCACTAGAAGATACATTCCCTAAACAACAGCATGTAGAAAAGGGTAAATTATATCCGGTAGATGAGGCTCCATTAGATACCGCATTCTTTGTTTTTCGCGAAAGCTTAAAAAAGGTGATTGCTGAAAAAGATGTTTTTGGTTTGCTAGATGTGGTAGATAAGGATATCAAAGCCAGTTTTGGTGGCGAAAATGGACTGGCCGATTTCGTAACAATCTGGAACCTGGATACCAAGCAACCGGATTCTCTGGAAATATGGAAAGTACTCGAAAGTGTTTTATCACAGGGTGGTATTTTTAAAAATGGCAGAAAGGCTTTTTATGCTCCTTATTATTATGCGACCTGGCCTGATGAATACGAAGTTTATGACTATGGTGTTATTGCCGGAAGTGGAGTACGGGTGCGTGAGACACCGAGCTTAAACAGTCGTATTGTGAAAACGGTTTCCCATAATATTGTGACCATTTTGGAGGAAAAAGAACCACAGGAAATAGGAGGGGAGGTACATCCCTGGGTAAAGGTAGAGGGCTTGGATGGCACACAAGGATATGTGTATGGAAAATTTGTTGGCTACCCTATTAGCTTTCGGGCAGGTTTTGAAAGAAAGCCAGAAGGCTGGAGAATGGTATTCTTTGTAGCAGGAGATTAAGATATGTTCACATATCGTTTCTAAATAAAATTGAAGAAGCCGCTTATACCTCTTGGTAAAGCGGCTTCTCAATTGATAAGTTTGTTTGAAAATTATTCAAAACCTACACTGTCCACTACTCGGCGGATTTCAGCAAGTTCCAGGCTTACAATTTCCTGCGTTTTTTTCCACATCTCGTCCATATCACCTTCAGGATGGGCTTTTTTAGTATAAGCCTCCCAGTCGTAAGGGGCGAGGTATTGTTCCATACTGGAGTAAAAGTCTATAGTAGCATCATCATAGGGCAGGCTGGCTCCATATGGTAAATCGAGGCTGTAGAGGCCCCAACCTTCCATTAAATCATCCTCAATTCTCAATTTGTGTATTGGAAGCCATATTTCGTTTTCAACCTTTCCGTGATCCCATCCGATCTTACCTTCTTTCAGGGCAAAGAAATTGAAGATTTGTATAGTGCCTTCCTTCCAGTCATCAGCAGAGGCTCCACTACGCATTTGCCATACTTCCGTTTTGACCATATCCCGTAGCTCAAGCGTACGTTCTACCACTGCCCATTCTTCTTTGCTTAGTATCTTGTCGGCTCCCTCCATCATAGTACCATCAAAATAATTGCTCAATTGTTTTTCTCCTTTGTAAAGCTGCACGGTGACGAAATTGTACTCATTATTGACCCCATAGGGCATTAAAATTTCCAGTACCGCCCATCCATTGGTTTTTCCTGCGTCTATTCTTGCAGTGTGTAGTTTTTTCCATACTGCTTCCATTTCCAGGTATTCCTGGCCCATACCAGGTTTTACTTTCATGTAATCTACAACGAGGTAGGTATTGGGTTCTTCATCTTGAGTAAAAGCTTGATTGGGGTGAAAACTCCAGCTAAGTATAGCCAATAGTAGTAATGTGAACAGATTTCTCATGTTTTAAGTGTTATGGTTAGAAAATAAGAACTTAGTACTTTGTCAAGTTTGAAAAACTGAGTTTGCTTGGAGTATTGATTTCTCCGAAGTCTTTACTCATCATTTGATACTTGACAAAGCACTAGTGCTTTGTCAAGTATCAAAAGACGAGTAATCTATGGTGTCTTTTATGCTTACTCTTCGTTAGAGAACCCCTTGCGTAGCGCTGCTATGCGCGGGAACCTCCGCCTTGATTAAACATAAAATTCACAGCCACCTCACTCATCCTTTCACACTTTACAAAGCACTAGTATATGTTCAGGGAAGCGATATTACCATCTAAGGATGAACCAATCGGGAAGTGCTGTA
>JAKSDI010000177.1 GCA_022360175.1 Chitinophagales bacterium | reverse complement strand
TAGGCGGTTTAGGCGGTTTAGGCGGTTTAGGCGGTTTAGGCGGTTTAGGCGGTTTAGGCGGTTTAGGCGGTTTAGGCGGTTTAGGCGGTTTAGGCGGTAATTTAACCCTCTTAAACCCTAAATACTTATTCTTCCTTAAACTTTTCTAAACTTTTTTCAACCCTCTAAACTATATATTAAATACCTTTGCGGTCTTATTTATCAGCCAATAAGATGCAAACTACTTATAATACCTAATTGCATGGACTATCGTGAAAACATCCTTCAGACTATAGGCAATACACCACTTGTACGCCTAAAAAAAGTAATTGATGATATACCAGCTACGGTTCTGATGAAAGTAGAAACTTTCAATCCCGGGCATTCTATAAAGGATCGGATGGCATTAAAAATGCTTGAAGATGCTGAGTCCCGTGGAGATATCAAAGCTGGTGGAACCATCATAGAATGTACTTCTGGAAATACAGGCATGGGCTTGGCAATAGCTGCTGCTGTAAAGGGGTATAAGTGTATTTTCACAACGACCGACAAGCAGTCGAAAGAAAAAATGGATCTTTTAAGGGCATTGGGATGCGAAGTAATCGTTTGTCCTACTAATGTGACGGCTGAAGATCCTCGTTCTTATTATTCTGTAGCCGAGCGTTTAAGTACAGAAATTCCAAATTCATACTGGTGTAATCAGTACGACAACCTCTCAAATCGCCAGGCACATTACGAAAGTACAGGGCCAGAGATATGGGAACAAACGGAAGGGAGAATCACTCATATGATTGTTGGTGTAGGCACGGGAGGTACTATTTCCGGGACGGGAAAATACCTCAAAGAGCAAAATCCTGACATAAAAGTATGGGGTGTAGACACTTATGGTTCTGTCTTTAAAAAATACCACGAGACAGGCGTTTTTGATGAAAAGGAAATTTACCCCTATATCACAGAAGGTATTGGGGAAGATATTATCCCAAAAAATGTAGACTTCAGCATCATTGATCATTTTGAGAAGGTGACTGATAAAGATG
This sequence comes from Chitinophagales bacterium, assembly GCA_022360175.1. Classification (GTDB taxonomy): domain Bacteria; phylum Bacteroidota; class Bacteroidia; order Chitinophagales; family Saprospiraceae; genus JAKSDI01. The sequence continues at coordinate 17,043 of JAKSDI010000177.1, read as the reverse complement.
GCGCCTTAATGGCACGTCGCCTTGCTCGTGAAGAAGGTATTTTGCTTGGGTATTCAGCAGGATCCTCACTAGCTGGTTTGCTGCAACTTAAAGATCAACTTACTAAAGAAGATGTAGTAGTAGTAGTCATCCATGATCATGGTAGCCGTTATGTGCAAAAAATATATAATGATGACTGGATGCGTGAGCGTGGATTTCTCGAAATGGAACTAACGGTAAAGGATATATTATCATCAAAGAGTGTTGAACAATTTATTACTGTAGATGCTCAGAAAACCGTTAAGGAAGCATTTGATTTGATGAAAGCACATGATATTTCTCAAATCCCTGTGATCAAGGAAGAAGAGGTCGTTGGTTCAATTACCGAATCTACCGTTCTTTCTTTCTTATTGGAAAACCCACTAGGCAATTCTGAAAAGACAGTAGCTGGTATCATGGGAAAACCATTCCCGGTTGTTTCAGTGGACTTACCAATACGGCAACTGAATCAGTACATTACAAAATCAATTCCTGCGGTATTGACAAAGGATAAGACTGGAGCCATGCATATTATAACGCAGTATGATATTATTCAGGCGGTGTAATTTTAAACAGGGAATTAGTTTAAACTTTTCTTATTAAGGCACTAAAAACCAGAATATTAAATTGCCTTTTTTAGTACCTTAATATTTACTCCTCCCCCGGCTTTCAGCCGACCCCCTCCAATCGTAAGACCCGTCTGGGAGGGGTATAAGTGTTGTGATCCCTCGGGGGAGCTGCCCACAGGGCTGAGGAGGATTTTCTATAAGTTTAAACCATCTCAGGTTCTAAAAACAGAAAATGGAAAGGATTTATAAGAACAACTTATATTGTCCGACTTCCTTTTCATTTTCTGTTTCAGTCTTTCGGAAATAAGTTGTTTTTTGTCCTGCTTTGAGCATTCGCTTTACTACTCTCAGTTTATGGGTATATCGCCCTTGCTTTTTATCGTAGATACCAAAATGATCAATGCTATCTATACGAGTTTGACCAAAAACATGGATGATTTGATCTTCTGGTAAGATAATACCACAATGGCTTACTCTCCCTACCCTATTTTCAAAATAGGCGACATCTCCAGCTTGTGCCTGCTCAACAAAATCTACAGGATCTCCAAGATAAACCTGCTGTGCCACTTCTCGCGGTAATTTCACACCTGATAATTTATATACCATTTGAACCAAGCCAGGCGCATCTATTCCCATTGGAGAACGGCCTCCCCACAAGAAAGGAGCATTGAGATATTTCCGAGCCAGTTTAATGATGAATTCAGGAGTAGTTTTGATATCATTTGGAAAAACAGCCTGCCCACTAAATGAATAAAAATGTTCTGCCATTTTCAACCGAATACCATCAAAGCCTGGCAAACGACATCCCATTACTATCGGCAAATATCCCTGATCGCCAATAAGTGGCTGAAACAACTCTAAACTGTAAGCATATTGTTTTTGATAATCTTCGTATTCACTAGGGGTGATAGGGCTTACCTGATTTCCTGCAACCCAGCCTACGAAGTTATCCCAGGAGCAGCGTACTCTTACCCATTGACGCCCTTTTCGTTCCAGTATTTCTACCAATTCACCAAAGAGGAGTTGAGAGATCATCTCACTCTTGTGGTTGGCCCCACTCCTAATGGGTACGATACTAACTGGACAAATTGCGTACTGCATATCTAAGTACTAAGCAAAAAACAATGAAGTTATTATTTGATCGATTCTAAACTCTATTATTCAAAAATAATAAATATCTGTTAATCTCCGTTCATTGCTCAGTACTTTATTACTTTTGGGCCTACAATTGAAGATACCGAATATGAGATCAATCTTACTGTTTTGTGCAATTGCAATTGCTACCACTGTTTCACTAAATGCTCAAGACCAGCACTTTACACAATTCTTTGCTTCTCCCTTAACCCTCAACCCTGCCCTAACAGGCACCTTTGATGGGAAGTACCGGGTGGCACTAATATATCGTGATCAAGAACCCTATCGCACTTTTGCAGGTGCCATTGACTTAAGATTTGCGTTAAATCGTAAAGGAAGGCAGTATAAAGATGCCTTTGGTGTTGGTGTAGTATTTTATAATGACAAAGTACCTGAAGTTGGCTTTTCTAATAACAACATCAACATAACCGGTGCTTTTCATAAATCGCTTAGCAAGACCAATGATCAATTCCTTAGCCTTGGAATACAAACTGGTATAGCTCAGCGGAATTTCAATTATGAATCTTTCACTTTTGATGATCAGTTTGCGGGTACGTCTGGTTATTCTAATCCGACCAATGAAATATTGCCTGGCAACAACTATGCTTATGCCGATTTTGGTGTAGGGCTCAACTATTCTTATGCACCTAAACGCAGAACGGCCATTTTTGCTGGTGCTTCAATGATTCATGTTTTTGAACCTGAACTAAGCTTTTACGATGATCCCGATGAGCCAGAAAACAGCAATAGTAATAAACTCTTCCGTAAGTATTCGGCTTATGTTAACTTAAGTGTTCCATTTGGAGAAGGTGGCGTACGTTTTCAACCCAGGGCACTTGTGTATAACCAAGGCCCTCACCTTGCAATGAATACTGGTGCCAATTTCAGAATACTTTTGGATGATATCACAGGGACCGCTCTGCATATTGGCAGCTGGGTAAGACCTGTCAGAAACCAAGATGATTCCTTCTCTTTAGATGCCCTTGTAGGAATGGTAGGGATAGAATATCAGAACTTCTTACTTGGATTTAGTTATGATGCACAACTGGAAGCAATTGGTAGCAGCCGTAATCAGCAGGGAGCATTTGAAATCTCTGTCGCCTATCTTGGCGAATATGAAGATGAAACAGTGCTTTGCCCTAAATTCTAGTTACTGCTTGAATAATATGACTGTTACCATCCAGTCCAAGAATTTTACCATACAGCAATTTATATTCCGATCTGGCGAAAAGAACTCGTAAGCCTTTTTGAAGCTGCATAATTTTGGTGTAAAATCACCAGCTTATGCTATTCAAAAAGGTTTTATTTCCTCTCTTACTATTTTTTTTCAGTCCTTTTCCATCCTTTAGCTATGAAGTACTAACCGAATGGAAGTTAGACCGGGAAGAGGAAGGTATACGTATCTATTACCGACTTGTAAAAATCAATGAGAAGCTGACTACCCGCCAGATGAAAATATCCTTTCAGATAAAGGCGGAAGCATCTCAGGTTTTATACAAGTTTAAGGATATACATCAATTTTCCCAATGGACAGTAGGAGCAAAAAGCTGTAAATTATTACGTCAATTCGATGATAATTGGGTGGTATATTCCCGATTAGATATTCCATGGCCTTTTGAGCAAAAAGACCAAATTACAGAATACCAATTAGTCCAATCCCCTCAACTAATCACGCTCAAACTTACTGCAAGGCCAAAATATCTCCCCCCTTATCAAGGCATCACACGGATGGACAAATACAAAGGGAAATGGTTATTTAAGCCTACAAGTAATGGGTATACAGAAGTAGAGTTTCACTCATTATCTTATAAAAAAGCAAGTAGCCTGCCTAAGGTGGTCCGGGATCCTATTATCCAAAATGCATTCATAGATGCTATTTCCAAACTCCGAAATATGTTTTCATGAAGGGATTAGGAATAGGTATGCAATCATTCAAAAAACTTTATCAAGCTCCCCACCCACCTGAATATATTGCAAAGGGATTTGCATTAGGTTCGTTTATTGGCATGATGCCTATCCCTGGTTTTCAGGTATTGGTATCGCTTACTATTTCTACACTGATAAAAGTACATCGAACAGCAGCGGTAATTGCTGTTTTTAATACCAATCTAGCCACTGGATTACTCATTTATATGTTCAACTATTATCTTGGTAAGCGTGTATTAGGAATCAATCCTTCTTTTGTATTTCCTGAGAAATTGGGATTTGATTTTATAAGCATTGTGTTATCTGCTGGTGCAGATGTATTTCTATCTTTACTAATAGGAGGAATCATAACAGGAGTAGTTGTTTCATTTGCTTCTTACCATATCGTATTTTATCTTTTGAATAAAAGGCGCAGTAAATGAGAAAATTCTTGGTGCAGTTTATTGTTATATTTCTAATCCATCTGATTATTAAGGCAGGGGATTACACCTTTGGCAATTTTTTTGACTTTACCAGAAGAGGAATCCTTTTTTCTACTTTTTTTATAAGCTATGCCTTAATTATCTGGAATTTATCAGAAACTTTTAATCATTACTTTCTAAAAAAGTATGAACGCCAATTTGACAACAACAAAGTATTCAACAGTCTCTTCTTTCTTATTCATTTCATATACGGCTTCATTGCTTCTTTTATCCTCAATTATCTATATAGGCAGGGAGATATCCTTTTATATGACATGCGTGAAGCCTGGGATCAGATACCCTTGTTAAATCCCGAACTTACTCTTTCTCTGTTGACTATGTATATGATGTTCTTTACTTTATCAAGTTATTCGTATATCAATCTGAAGCGGAAAGATGATCAGCTTAAATTACAAAAATTAAAGTAAGAAAATACACTTTCTCAATACCTCAATTTAAAGTCGCAAATAGAACCCCATTTTCTGTTTAATAGCCTGAGTGTCCTATCATCAATCATCCATACCGAGCCCGATTTAGCATCTAATTTCACCCTCCGCCTATCTAAAATACTTCGTTTTGTCATTGAAAAAAATGAACTCAATCTTATTTCACTGAAAGAAGAACTCGAATTTGTACACAACTATTTATTTTTGATCCAAACACGATTTGAAACGGGAATAAAATTTCAAAACAAGCTGGATTTGGATTTTCAGCATCGATGTTGTATTCCTCCATCATCTATTCAATCTTTGGTAGAAAATGCTATTAAACACAACAAATTCACAAAGGACAATCCAATTACTATAAACCTGGAGTATGATGAAGAATATATACATATAAGGAATAATTTAAATAAACGAGATGACTTTCAAACATCTACTCAACAAGGTTTAAAAAATCTAAAACAGCGTTTTTCCTATTTCTCTGATAAGGCAGTCCTCATTCAACAATCAGATGATTTTTTTTCAGTTTATTTACCCATCCTAGATGCTTCTAAATATGAATGTAGTACTATTTGAAGATGAAAGGCACAGTGCCAATCACTTAGCGGGTTTGTTGCAAAAGATCGATAGTAGCCTATTTATTAAGGCGATTATACCATCTGTAGAAGAAGGAATTGAGTGGTATCAAAATAATGAACTTCCTGATCTGGTTTTTCAAGACATTATTTTATCCGATGGAAATTGCTTTGACTTATATAAGAATTTGGATATCCAGGTTCCTATTATTTTCACGACTGCCTTTAGTGAATATGCCTTGCAATCTTTCCAACTAAACAGCATCGATTATTTGCTCAAGCCTTATGATATAGAAGATGTAAAAAAAGCATTGCACAAATTTGAGTCTTTTAAGGAACATTTTCAGTTGCCAGACAAGCACCTTCTTGAACATATAATCTACGATCGGAAGAAGGGGTATAAACAGCGTTTTCTTATCAAGAAGAGAGATCAATTTAATTACGTTAACAGTGAAGATGTAGCTTACTTCGTATCAGAAGACAGTATGACCTTTTTAATCTTATTCAATCAGGAAAAATATATCATAGACTACTCTATCACTGAGCTTTTTCCTAGAATGTCTCCTGCTCATTTTTTTCAAATCAACCGTAAAGCAATTCTCAATATTCAAAGTATACAATCCGTCAGTAATTGGTTCAGTAACCGTTTAAAAATAAGAGTTGCTCCTGAATGGAAGGAAGATATGATTGTAAGTAGAGAAAGAGTAAAGAAATTCAAGGAGTGGCTAGATGAGTAACTAAGAATAAACTTTATAAATTCCAGTCACATACTTCGAGCTCTTCGTTTGCCGAAAAGGCAAATATTGAGCAATAAAGTCACTTTCTTTAGACAAGGCTACAGGATATTTAACTTCAAGGACTGTACCTTCATCCCTGTAAGTTAGAAAATGGGAAGACGGGCTAAAACGAGTAGCTCCATATTGCAACTGACTGTCTACCGTTAGGCGAAACTTGCCATTACTTGTACCCCAATAAGAACGAAAGTAACTATTTAGCAAGACGGCTTGTAATTCAGTCCCGCTCCCTAGTAATTTTCGCGCTTCACTAATTAAGGTATCTGCATCACTGAGATTAGCAAAAGCTGATGAGAGCAGGAAGGACTCTTTCCTTCCCACCTCATTTTCTTTAATCTTTATTTCCAGCCTTGGCTTCGAGATATTTTCTACAGGCCTGCCATACCATCGTATCCTGTATTTGCGCCGATGTGATACTCCGGCAATATTGTCATTGAAGGCAGTAAAATCTGGCGTATCAAAATAGATATTATTGACCCAGCGCGGAGGGTATAGCTCTCGAAAACAAGCAGGGTGCATACGGATGGCCTCATGCACCACAGATGCATTCATTTCAGGAAGCTTGTATTTGCGTTCATAACGCATTTTTACAGTTCCACATTCTCTACGATCTCCAGGCCATATCCTATCAATCCGACACGGCGGCGAGGATGATTGGTAAGCAAGCGTATTTTGGTAATACCCAATTCTCTTATGATCTGTGCTCCAACTCCATAATCGCGATGAGTCATTTCATTGCGGTTAATAAGATCTGGTTTTTCGCCTTTTTCCTGCTTGCGTTTACACTCTTCCAACCACTCCATAATGGCATCCGGGCGCTCACTGTGGCGCATATATACCAGAACCCCTTTGTCTTCATTCGCTATCTTTTCAATAGCTTTTTGCAGTTGAGCACCATAGTTTTCAAAGATGCCTCCTAAAATTTCACCGGTTTCCGTTGAAGAGTGCACTCTTACCAATACAGGTTCATCCTTTTCCCATTCCCCTTTTTTGATAGCAAGATGAACATCATTTGTCGTTTCCTGGCGGAATGCAATAACTTCAAAATTGCCGTAGGGCGTACCTATTTCGATCGCTGTATCCTTTTGTACAATGCGCTCTGTTTCCATCCGATAAGCCACCAAATCTTTAATAGCGATCACTTTCAGATCGAATCGCTTAGCAATTTCCACCAACTGTGGCAAACGGGCCATTGTACCATCTTCATTGAGTATTTCTACTAATACTCCCGCTGGTGCATAACCGGCCAGGCGAGCTAAATCAATTGCTGCTTCTGTATGCCCTGTACGCCTTAGTACGCCACCTGACTTGGCACGCAAAGGAAATATATGCCCAGGCCGAGCATAATCAGTAGGTTTTGTTTCTGGATCAGTCAAAGCCTTAATCCCTGTTGCACGATCATAAGCAGATATACCTGTAGTACATCCTCTTCCAATAAGATCTATTGAAACGGTAAATGCCGTTTCATGCAAAGCAGTATTAGAAGCTACCATCATATTCAAGCCCAACTCATCTGCACGCTTTTCTTCAATAGGCGAACAAATTAAGCCCCTGCCATGAGTGGCCATAAAATTGATAATTTCGGGGGTAATGCATTCAGCAGCACAGATGAAATCTCCTTCGTTTTCACGATCCTCATCATCAACTACTATAATGACCTTACCATTCTTAATATCTTCAATAGCTTCCTCTATGGTATTCAGTTGAATAGCTGTAGCCAATTCAGTTTCGTTTGGTAGGTTCCCAGACATTTGATTTTATTCCTTTTACATATTTAATAAAGCCTTCTAATAGGGCTAAATTCATTAGCATAAAGTATCGAATACTTCTCAGGAGCAAAATATTGACACCCAATTTATTGAGCAAATAATCTGCCATAGGTGCGACTAGCATAAAAAGCCCTGAAAAGACTAACAAACCGCTATAAAGAAGGTTGCCCTGCAAAGATAAGCCAAGTGCAGATAACAGCATAATGATGCCCCAAAACGGGCCAAACCATCGCAGTACTTTATGAGAAAAAAATGCAAACTGCAAAGGTTTGAATGGTGGCCACCATAAGTGAGGGAAGGTTGTAAGATTTTGAAAGTTGCCGGAAGATATCCGTCGCTTGCGCCGATACTCTTCGCTAATTTCATGAGAAACTCCTTCATAACAGATGGCGTCCAATTCATTGATTGCATCCATTCCTTTTTCAAACATCCGCATGGTAATATAAAAGTCATCTACCAAAAAGTTGGCTGGCACTTTCGTATAATACGGAGCTCGAATGGCATAACACCCGCCAAAAGGGCCAATCATTTTTCCCCATATCAGGCCTTCGCGATGTTTTAGTAATGCCTCCCCGGAAATATACTGGTTTTCAGAGCGTGAAATACCTTTTTCCTGCATACCTATATGAAGAATATGACTATCTACCAGGCCTATCTTATCATTACTAAAATGTTTTACCATTTCCCGCAAGGAAGGCGGGCTCATAATTACACTCGCATCTGTAATTATAATAATGTGATTGTTTACACTTCCCCACTTAGCTATCACATTATTGTGCAATTCATTGACCACTCCAGGTTTTCCTCTCCTTTCCCGAAAAGGGAAAAAACGGATAAAGGGGTATTTTTCAGCGTATTGCTGAACAATTTCATTCGTTCGATCGGATGAACAGTCAGAACCTATGTATATCAGTAATTTATCTTTAGGATAATCCAGCTCTATAAAACTGTTCATCTTCTCCTCTATGACACTCTCTTCATTATAAACTGACAACATGATTGACACCTGAGGCCATTCATCTCCCTCTCTATATACATCTCCGTTTTCTTTTTTATCCCTGGCCCATATCTTTAACAAAAAAGGATATATCACATAGGTGTGAAGCAGTGCTCCAAAACTAATCCAGAAAAGAATGGCTAAGAGTATTGACATATTAGAGCGCTTCTATGGTTAGGTCATTATATGCTTTAATCAGCTTCTTGCCGACGATCAGATTATCGTAATTATCAACTATAAAAGCATGTGCTTTTCGTCCCATCTTTTCCAATCGTCCATTCTGGCTATAACAAAACTCAATAGCTGATTCAAATGCCAAAGGAGAATTTGCTACCAACACTTCCTGCTGGTCCTTTGCATGAATACCTTCCAGGCCAATAGAGGTGGTAATCGTCACTTTACCTAAAGCCATGGCCTCCAGTATTTTAGCCCGCATCCCACTTCCCGACAAAAGCGGTACAATCATAAGGCTGTGCTCATTAATAAAAGCAGCCGCATCAGGTACTTCTCCATGCACCTTGATATTGGGTTTCTTTAATTCATAAAGCCAGTTTGGGGTATTTCTTCCCGCTATATGAAATTCTAATTTAGGGAAGCGCTGATGCAAACGATCCCAGGCATTGTCTAGAAACCACCTTAATCCTTCCTGATTAGGCATCCAGTCTAAAGACCCTATAAAAGATAGTGATAAAGGTTTGTTATAGCTATTAAAATCAGTATTGTATTGCTCCACAGGAATACCAATCGGAATAACGGTTGCGGCTCCTTTATATCCCATTGCCTGAAACCGATCCAGGTCACGCTTGGTAATAGCAGCTAATATATCGTACTGCTTCAACTGTTCTTTCTCATAATCTGCTAACTGCCTGGTAAGCTGTTTTAAGTACCACTTTTTAGGCAGTAGATAAGTATTTCTAGTAATCCGTTCCCATATTTCGTGCTCCACATTATGGGCACGCATAGATATTACAGCTTTTGAATAGGTACGTATAGTAGAAATGTAAGGTGCAAGATAAAGCGTTTCCAGTTGTACTACATCAAATGCCTCTTTTTCCAATAATTCTTTAAGTTTCAATCGAAAAGCTTCAGACTCGAAACGAGAGATGTGGTAGGATTTATTAGCCATCAATTTTATGAAGGCATCCCAGGGTTTAATCCGATTGTCCACTTTAGTAGTATGCACGCTGCTATAATGCTTGAGGCTATCTGGCAACTCGTCGTAACGAGCATAATGCCTGGCTGTATTCATTGCTAATAGGTGTACCTCACAGCCTAACTGTTGTAATGACTGGCTCAGAGTTGTCACAGCAATCGATTCCCCATCTTTCATAGGGTAAGGAAACTTTTTACAAAGCTGGAGTACTTTCATAGATAGATTCTAATGGTCCGCAAAAATAGTCTTTTTCCCCACCTCTGGAAACTTCTATATTGACAAAAGTCATTTTTAAGAGGAACGTTTGCACTTACCTTTATCTTTCAAATAAGGAACATAAAGAGTATATCCGAAAGTAAAATTTGGGCATGCTCTTAAAAAATTGTCCCACTAAGTGTAATTTTACTATGCCAGTTGCAAGCCAATTAAATGAAACGGAGTCTCAAAAAAAGCATGAGATGGTAAAGGACACATCTTGTCATCACTGTGGAGAACCGTGTGAGGATAGCACCATCCTGCTAGAAGATAAAACATTTTGCTGTCAGGGGTGCAAAACAGTTTACGAAGTTTTGAGTGATAATGGAATGTGCCGTTATTACGATCTCGATGAGCAGGCAGGTATTAGCCTCAAAGGCCGAAAACAAGAAGAATACGCTTTTCTGGATGATGCTGAGGTGCAGGAAAAATTAATAGATTTTAAAGATAATAATACCACCCGAGTAACCTTTTTTATACCCCAAATGCATTGTGCATCCTGTATATGGTTGCTGGAAAAGCTCTATAAGTTAAGCCCTGGTGTTACCTCATCCAAAGTCAACTTCGTCAAAAAAGAAGCCTATATCACCTATGATCATCATACCATTCAACTGCGACAACTGGTTGAATTACTCTCCAGTATAGGATATGCTCCGGCTATTAATCTCAGCAATCTAAACGACGAGGACAAACCATTAGTAGATCGCTCTTTTTATTACAAATTGGGAGTAGCTGGTTTTGCATTTGGCAATATCATGTTACTAAGCTTCCCTGAATACCTTGGATTGGATAAGACCATGGATTCTTATTTCTTCCAGCTTTTTGGGTATCTGAATATCATCCTCGCACTTCCTATTGTTTTTTATAGTGGCCGCGATTACCTAAAGTCTGCCTGGTTGGGTTTAAAACAGGCTACACTCAATATCGATGTGCCCATTTCTATCGGTATACTCACACTCTTTTTCAGAAGTGTATTTGAAATTCTGACTCATACAGGGGCAGGTTTTTTAGATAGCCTTGCAGGACTTGTATTTTTTCTGCTCATAGGCAAATGGTTTCAGCAACGCACCTACCATAGTATATCGTTTGAACGCGATTACCAATCGTATTTTCCTATTGCAGCTAACTTAATTAAAGACGGTAGCATCAAAGCGGTTACGCTGGACAAGCTCGAAGCAGGAGATATTATCCTTGTAAAGCATAATGAATTGATTCCCGCAGATAGCATATTATTAAAGGGGGAAGCACAAGTAGATTATAGTTTTGTAACCGGAGAGGCAGAGGAAGTTCACCGTCAAACAGGTGATAAAATATTTGCTGGTGGCCGGCAAATGGGAGGTTCTATTGAGTTGAGCCTTACCCGCAAGGTATCACAGAGTTATCTCACACAGCTCTGGAATGATGAAGCATTTACCAAAGAACAAGGCTCTCAAACCAGCAAACTGGCAGATAAAGTAGGTAAAATATTTACTACCATCATTTTGCTCACCGCCTTTACAACACTTGCTTATTGGTTGCCAAGAGATATGAATATTGCAATCAATGCATTCACGGCAGTACTGATCATAGCTTGCCCTTGTGCAGTTGCATTGGCTATCCCGTTTATATTTGGAAATGCTATTAGAGTACTTGGCCGCCATCACTTTTATCTAAAAAATACTAGTGTCATTGAAACGCTGAGCAATTTCCAATCGGTTGTCTTTGACAAAACAGGCACCCTGACGCGACGCCAGAAAAGCAGCATAGAGTTTATCGGAACTCCGCTAGATGAACATGAAAAAAATATAATACAAGCCATTACTCAGGCTTCCAATCATCCCGTAAGCCAGCAAATTGTTGCCTGGCTAGGTAATACTGAATTAAATGATCATATTTATAAAGTTGATAATTGGGAAGAAGTAATTGGCAAAGGAGTACAAGGCATTGTTTGCCAACGAAATATCAAGATTGGATCCTCTCAATTTATAGATAAACATTTAAGTGGGAAGTTGGAAGATGAGAAAGGTGTCTACATCCAAATCAATCATGAAATAAGAGGTTACTTCCGCATCCAGAACCACTTCAGGGATGGAATATGGAAAATTGCAGATTACCTTTCTAAAAAAGCCCGGCTTTATCTTCTTTCTGGCGATAATGACAGAGAACAACATCTGCTAGCACCTATATTTAAAGGCAATATGTTTTTCCGTCAAAGTCCTAAAGACAAACTAGGCTTTATCAAAGACTTACAAGAGCAAGATGAAAAAGTACTAATGTTGGGTGATGGGCTCAATGATGCCGGGGCACTGAAGCAAAGTGACGCAGGAGTAGTAATTGCAGAAGATACCAATAACTTCACCCCTGCTTGTGATGCGATCCTACACGCAGAACAATTCTTAAAACTGCCTACTTTTCTGGAATTCGCACGGCGAAGTATTAAATTGGTTTATATGGCTTATGGTTTTGCATTGATATATAACATCATTGGCTTAAGCTTTGCGGTACAAGGGACCCTCTCTCCTATTGTAGCCGCTATATTAATGCCCCTAAGCTCAATCAGTATTGTTCTTTTTGGTATGATGACAAGCAATGGCCTGGCGAGAAAATTGGGACTGTAGCTTGAGTTATTATAAGTCAAGCGTATAGCATCGCGGAAATATTCTGCGACGAAAAACTGATTTAATCAATCTCAGGGATATGAATGGTAACTCTGGTACCTCGGGCTTCTTGTTGCTCATCATACAAATCTTCAATTTCGAAGCCAATATTGTAGTTTTCAAATTTTCGTAGTGCGTCTAATCGTTCTTCTGTAATTTGTGTAGCTCTGGATTTGTAGTTTTTCTTTGACTGGCTTTTAATTTCTCCTGCTCTTTCCCGGCCAATGCCATTATCTTCTATGATGCAGCTTAAACTATCATCTTCATTTTGATGGAACATAATGCTTAATAAGCCTTTTTCTTCTTTGTGAAAAAGCCCATGATTGATCGCATTTTCTACAAAAGGTTGCAGTAGCATAGAAGGGACAAGCGTGCTATGTGTGTGAATATCTTCATCAATTTTCAGTTGATAGTCAAAGCTGTTTTTAAATCTGATTTGTTCTAATTGTATATATAGATTTATGAGTTTAATTTCATCACTAAGGTTGATGAATTTATTTTTGGACGATTCGAGAAACAATCGCATGAGGTGTCCAAAACGAGCGAGATAATCATCCGCCAGTTCTTTTCGATTCGATTGGATAAAATATTGAATGGCTCCCAGAGAGTTAAAAACAAAATGTGGATTCATCTGGGCCTGCAATGCTTGCAATTCGAGTTCCGCAAATTGTTTATTGATCATTGTTTCCCATTCTGCTTGCTTTTTAATAACCCGTACTCGCCATAGATAGATACTCAAAACAATTAAGGCTATAGCCAGAACCACCAATAAATAGAAAAGTTTTGTTTCCCACCAGGGTGGCCTGATATGTATAATAAGTGGTTTTAAAGGCAAACTCCTGATTCCCTGTACATCTGTAGCAATTAGTTTAAACGTATAAGTGCCTGGTGTCAGATTACTATAGCGCACGGAACGATTAGTAGTCGCATTGATGGTTCGGTCTGCACCTTCCAGTTGGTACTCATATTGAATATCACCAAAACTTTTAAACGACAAGGCGGTAAAGAAAAATTCTAATTCATTTTGTTCATAAGTAAAATGAAAAACACTGTCCTTCTCTACTTCTTGTCCATTCACAAGCATTTGGTCAAAATAAAGCCTTGGAGCAGTACTATCATAATACATCCTATTCCTATTGATGCGGGTAAGCCCTTCATTCGTTCCCACAAAAATATGTTGGCTATCAACTGCCACGCAGTTGGCCTCTCTAGTGATTAGACCAGAATTGACATCATAAACATTAATGACTTTGGATTCTTCTAATGGGAGCTTATGTTCAATTTGCTTGACTCCAAAATTGGTAGCAACCCAGATGTAACCATCCGCACTAATGAATACATCTTGAACAATATCTTTTTCTGTTCCGAAAATGGTATAAGCATGCTGCCCATTATAAGCTACTAATCCATCTCCGTCGGTTCCTGCCCAAAGGGTATTGTCAGAAGAAACCTCTAGATCCCATATCGTTTTACCATTAAACAATTCTATTTCATCGTGGAAAGTATAAACATCATTTTTAAAGCTACCAAGACCTGTATTATGCCCCAACCAGACAACATCAGTACTATCAGAGGTGATTGCATAAGTACGTTCCCTAGTAAAAGGCTGTATTGAGATGCTATCTTCAAAAAATTGACAACGATATGGATTTTGTCCTCGGGCAGTTAATAGCTCTTTTTCATCTTCTAACCAAATTAAATCTTTACATAAATCATCTATACCATATCGCATACTCCCACTAGTAAGTCCAACTATAGTAGAATTATTTTTAATCATTTTTTTCAAGGAGATAGTTTCTCTTGTATTTTTATCTAGTCTATATATGCCATCGCCTTGCCTTGCAAACCAAAGAAATTTATTGCCTCCAGATATTGAATTAACAACAGTATTGTTATTATATCTTGCATTTTTGGCTCTATTAATAAGCTGAGGATTAGCATTAGAACGATATGTTTCAAGAAGGTTCCCCTGTTTACTACCAAAATATAAAATACTATCAGATAGAAATATACAATGGATTTTTTCATCTGCATTTTCAGGCATATTAACAATGGAAGCATTTCGTTCATCGGCACTTAACATATATACACCTTCGTGACGACTTGTGACCCAGATATTTCCCTCTCTGTCTTTAAATATCCGATCAACGGGAGTATCCTTGGATAATTGAGGTGAAAAAACATCAATCACTTGATTATTTTGATTGACAATTAATAAGCCTAAGTCTGTTTGAATTTGTAGACAATTATCACTTAGATAGAATGTCACAAAATTGGGGATTCCATTAAAGTATTCTTTTATATTTAAAGACGACGCAGATCGATTTAATGGATTAATGACATACACTAAACTATCTTCTGGCCCTCTCACATAAATATTTCCATTGTAAATATGATGAGAAGCGGAATAAGCATTTTGAAGTTTATGGATATCTCTTGAATTTAAGCCTTTTATAGAAAAACTGTCAACATTGCTAGTAGAAAAATCCAATAGATAAGCAAGATCAGAATTATAAGGAAAAGCAATACTTGAGGAAGGAGAACAATAAAAAGTATTTGAATTTGTAGCATTTTTTGCATCAATTAAAGAACTCCTGGTAGAAAACACATTTACACTAAAAAAATTATTGTTTGATATATATACATCATGAATTTTACTATTAAGAATTTTGCTCCATACATTTTCTCCATCTGTTAATATTAAATAGCGAATATTTAAACCTTCATTTGACCTAGAAGCAGTAATAAAAGTATCCCTTTCTACATCCATTATGACTAATTTAGGTGCAAAAGAAGAAAGCCAAAATCGACCATATTGGTCTTCTGTTATGTAAAAAATATCATTGGTAGGGAGTCCGTCTTGTTTAGTATAGGTTTTAAATTCATAGCCATCAAAACGAGCAATTCCCTTTTCAGTATAAAACCAGATATACCCTCGACTATCCTGCATACCTCCATAAACAGCATTGGTTGGAAGTCCATCATCTACAGTGTATCTTTTGTAGCTATATTTCTGAGCATAGGTAATGATACTCAAGCATCCAATAAAAAACAGAACGATAGATAACTTACGTAGCATAGCTTTTCCTCAATAAAAATTTTGAGCTTATAATAAACAAAAAATTAGCGAACCAAAAACATCAGTTCGCTAATCGGGGTTAAAACTATAAAGAGCGCAAAAAAATTATTGAGAGAGCAATTGTTTTTCTTATAAACAAATATACATCAAATCCTTACCTGAAAAAAGTATCCTTAGACTAACGGGCAAAGTGATAGGAGGATCGGAAAAACACTAATTAATTTCAGCAGAAGCCTGGGTGAAATATGGTATTAAAAGGTATGCCGTAATGAGTAGCATATAGGGATAAAATAGGAGCTGTTGATCCTTTTATGTCCAGCATATAGCATCGCGGAAGCATTCCGCGACGAATACATTTATTATCATTAATACATTAAGCTCTGATCCCAGTGAGATTTCCCACTTTTAAAAGCTATACCCCAGCCAAATGAAACGGTTGACTGCCAGATCACTGACAAAGCCATTAGAATTCTCTGTAATAGCAGAAAGATCGGAGCTTTCATTTATGTTGTACCTTCCAAAACCGAAAGCGCTTTCATACCCTATAGTAAGGGATTTCGTTAGTTCGTATTTGAAACCTAGAAAGCCAATCAAAGAAAAAACAGAAAGGGTTGTATTATCAATTAGATTTTGCCTGTTTGCCACAATGGAATTGGTAGAAAATAGAATACTAGCAGTTGGATTCAATGTATGATTGTCAACTCTTATGGTAGAAAGGCTAAATTCAGGGCCATAATAAATAGAAAGCCTGTCAATAGCTTTGCTAAATTCAAAACCTATCTTGAAATTCAAAGCAGTCACTTTTTCTTTTTCATCAGAAGAAAAATCCAGACTGAGGGAGTTGAAAAATTCAGTACCTATCCTCAGGCTGACTAGTTGCTCTTTCTTATATCCCAGAATGCGCTTGAAGTAGATACTCGGCCTATTATCATTGATCAAATCTCCCAGAGGAGTAACAATAATTGAATTTCTTTTAGATTCAGGTATGCTATCTAACTGTGCATTAACAGACAAAGGGAAAAGGATGGCAAAGAAAATTAATAGGAAAGTTTTCATATCTAGTCGGATTATTTTAGAGCATGTTTGGGATTTATTAATCGGGCTTATTCCGTCACTAATCAGCTTATATTTTGTTGGAAGAACACTCATTTAGCTTGCTCCTCCGCTAAAGCTTTCTCCGGCGGCTGTAGCCTTACGCTTGCGTCGTAGCTTCAGCGCAGAAGCATGGCGAAGG
>JAKSDI010000185.1 GCA_022360175.1 Chitinophagales bacterium | reverse complement strand
GAAATATTTACGGATAAACTGCCATTCGTCGGGTTATCCTGAATAGGCATTGCATCAATTTGAATGGATATTTCAGGCCCGAAAGCACCCGTAATAATTACTTCTGCTTCGCTTGTGCAATTATTGGCATCTGTAGCTGTGACTATATAAGTACCCGCGAGGATATCCAGAATGTCAGGTGTTTCATGCCCCGTATTCCATTCATAAGAGTAAGGAGCAATTCCTCCTACTGCCATTGCTGTCGCATATCCTGGCTCTTCACATCCTACATTTTCACTAGAGGTATTTATTAGTAATTCTTCAGGTTGGTCAATATTGATACTATCAGATACAAAACATGCATTAGTATCTGTTATCGTGATAAAATAGAGGCCTGCTGCCTGACCTGTTATACTCGATTCGGTATCACTCGTGTTCCAATTATAAGTATATGGCTCTGTTCCTCCGGAAGCAACAACAGTAGCTGATCCATCTGCTCCATTATAACAGCTTACATCTGTACTAGTAAGCGCTTCAACTTCAGGTTGAGCGTACCAGTTTAACGTAATTGTATGAGTACTGTCACATCCATTGGCAGCAGTAAAGGTCATTTCATATACACCTGGTGTATTTGTTAGAGCACCAAAAATATCAGTAGAATCAGTAGGACAAATAGAGACAGTCTCTGATGTTTCAGTATGTAAGAGTGTTTCTACGGTTACAGTGACAACAGAATCACATCCATTTTGTGCACTAAAGGTAAAATCGGTTACGCTACCAGGAGCGAGGTCTTCGCCATTGTATTCTACCGTTTCACCTTCACAAGCAGTGAGAGTAAGAGAAGATGTGAACTCAGGCAATGCTTCTACGGTCACAGTGACAACGGAATCACATCCATTTTGAGCCGTAAAAGTGAAATCGGTTACACTGCCAGGAGCGAGGTCTTCGCCATTGTATTCTACCGTTTCGCTTTCACAAGCAGTAAGTGTAAGAGAGGATGTAAATTCGGCTAATTCTTCTACGGTTACAGTGACAACAGAATCACATCCATTTTGTGCACTAAAGGTAAAATCGGTTACGCTACCAGGAGCGAGGTCTTCGCCGTTGTATTCTACCGTTTCACTTTCACAGGCACTTAGTGTAATGGAGGTAGCAAATTCGGCTAATTCCTCTACTGTGACGGTGACAACGGAATCACATCCATTTTGAGCCGTAAAAGTGAAATCGGTTACACTACCAGGGGCAAGGTCTTCGCCATTGTATTCTACCGTTTCACTTTCGCAAGCAGTGAGAGTAAGAGAAGATGTGAACTCAGATAATTCTTCTACGGTTACGGTAACAACGGAATCACATCCGTTTTGTGCCGTAAAGATAAAATCGGTTACACTACCAGGAGCGAGGTCTTCACCATTGTATTCAACCGTTTCACTTTCACAAGCAGTAAGTGTAAGAGAGGATGCAAATTCAGAAAGGCTATTAACAATTACAGTTACTACGGAATCACATCCGTTTTGTGCGGTGAAAGTAAACTCAGTTGTGGAGCCAGGTAATAAATCCGTACCATTATATTCCACCGTTTCGCTTTCACAGGCATCAAACTCTAAAGTAGTTTCAAATACAGGTAAAACAATAATTTCTGTACTTCCACTAGCCATACATCCATCCTGATTTGTAGCCATCAAAGTATAAGTAGTTGTCATACTTGGAGTCGCCGTAGGATCAGGACAATCATCACAACTTAATGAATCTGATGGAGACCACTGATAAGTGTCAAAGCCCGAAACATCAAAAGTGAAACTATCTCCCTGGCACAATTCGATCGTTTCGGGTAGAGTAAGGGAAGTCGTATCTTGATCGACAACTACTTCAGCAGTGGCAATACAGGTGTCTAGACTGGAGATTTGCGCGACGGTAAGCGTATAAGTACCTGCTGCATCTACAGTTGGCATGAGGGTATTTACTCCCGAAACAATATTTCCATCTGGTGTAGTCCATTCATAACTTATAGCTGGACCAGTAGAAGAACCTGTACCATCTAATGTAATTCCTGCTCCACCATTATCACAAGGAATCAAAGCGGTTGGTATTGCTTCTGCTACTATATCCACTACTGAAACAGTTACTTCATCTTCAGCAGTACAAACGGGCCCAAAGGAAATATCATCGATTGCAAAATCATTTCCGCTAGGAGAAGTATTTTGATTAGTGATACATATTTCAGCCGTTGTATTATTAGCAGAGTTCCAGGTTTCAAAGAACTGATTCCACTGACATGTCTGTGGGGCAATATTAAATGGGGTGCCTAGTAGAATACCATTGATAGAAAATTGTAAAATAGCCGGGTTTTCGGAAATGACAGACATGCTCCATGTACTGAATTCATAATCTGTATCCGGACTTACTGTAACAGTTTGGCACCATATATTTTCATTAGCTGTAGTAGCACCATTAACGGCCATCATATTACCACCACCAGTATGATCTGTACATGCAAACCAGTTGTTGTGTACCAGGCTTGAGTTGGGAGTGATAGCATAAGTTCCTTCATTTGTTAGTTGGCCAAAAGGACCACCTGTTCCTACGGTGTAATCACTGGTAAAGCCTGTCTCACCAAAATTGAAACTACCATTTACAATAAGATTTTCATTCGTACCTACTCCATAGGCTTTCATTGTAAAAGTCGTAGTAGTAGAAACTTCTACAGATGGACTGAGGCTATTGGGGTCAGAAAGGCCTTCGGCTGGAGTCCATTCTACATTGGTGAATTGACCAAAAACAATACCGTTAAGATTAACTGTTTGCCCTGGAGCACAGATGGCAATGTCTTCTCCTGCATCAATATCATCAAGGCTACAGCTTACTTCTTCACTACAGCTTACGAAAAGCTTTACATCTCCTCCAATGCCTTTAGGGTCTTGTGTAATAGGGTCACTACCATAAGAAATGATTCCAGCTGGACTAACGGGATTTCCAGGCCCTCCAAAATCTCCATCTTCAGATAAAGAAATACCATGTGGCCCTTCTTCTTCCAGCATATCTGCACTTGAAATAGCGTAGAGGAGCTGGCCATCATCTGTTTGAAAAGCAGATACGCCACCATAACTTTCATTACTACCACCCAGACTAAATGGATAGCCAGTATAGATAATTCCTTCTTCTTGATTAAATATACCTCCTCCATTATGGGTAAGTAATAAGGATCTACCTCCATGATTGTAAGAAGAATGAATATTATTAGAGCAAAAAGACCTGCATCCTACTAATAGTTTTCCTTCAGGGGTAAACTCCATATCGGAAATAGCGAGCTGTTCGGGAAATGAAAAGGTACTAACCTCTACTTCATAATGCGTAGTTTCGTTGCCTGTATAATTATCCCAGGTAGCACCTGGAGGCATAGAAGAATTATCTATGCTGCCTATAAAACTGCCATCTGGATTTAGATTGATAGAATAAATTTCAGCACTTGCATTTATGAGAGAACTTTCAGAAGCATTCCCAAAGAAAAGAGCAGTTCCATCAGGGCTAATATCAAGTCCATATGCCAATTCATCAAAGGAAGCTTCTCCTGCATTGCCGTTGTCCAGGCCTAAGGGATCATAAGAATCAAGTATAGTGCCGTCTAAGTCAAGACGGTAAATCCGCCCATCTTCAAAATTACTTACATAAAACAGTTTTGCTAGATGGTTAAATGTGATATTTCCCAGTCCTGGCCCGGTAAATCTATTTACATCTAGCGGAAACTCACAAGCACCTTGATTGAAAAGTACAGTTTGTTGTGGAAGTACAGCAAATACACTAGCTTGTCCGGAGACACCATCAATCTTGTAGATAGTACCAGCTGCTTCAATGTCTTCAGGCCCTCCTCCTATGTCTCCATAACGGATTATGCCTATTTCATTAAAATAAGTTGTACCGTAATTCGATGAGGCTGTAGTGTAAATATTTCCTTGATTGTCCATGGTAATGCCAAACACATTGCCAATAGAATCCACATGCCAACTGGGGTGATGATATACTTCAACATCATTGGATACATCTATTCGTCCAAAAGCAGGCATGACATCATTAAAATTCATCAATCCAAATACCCAGCGATCTTGATCCGGAATGGATATGGATACTCCACAGCTTACAGCAGCTATCCCATGTGTAACGATTGTGCCACAAGTAGGATCCAAGTCCCAGGGAAGATTATCAGGTGGTGTTGTACCTTCATCTGGATCTCGAATGCAGATTTCAAAATCTCCAGCATTAGGAGAAGCTGTATTGCTCCAGTCATTAACTCTGATATAGTAGGTAATACCAGGTGTTAAACCCAATAATTCTGCTTCTACTTCTGTTGCTCCTGTATTTGCGGATACGCACACAAGTTCTGCTAATTGATCTAGTGAGCAATCCCCTCTATATACAGCAAATTGAGGGTTTACAATGCTACCATTAGAGGTATTGACACCTGATACTAAAATTTCATAGTCTAAAATGCTACCATCTGCAGGAACTTCAAAGGAAAACCATACGTCTCTTTCTACATTTCCTCCTACAAAACAAGCGGGGTTGTCGTTTGGATTGGTGAAAACATTTGAAGGAGTGGCGTTAATGTTATTATATATATCTGGGGATGGGCATATGTAGCCCTCTCCTAAATGAATAATCCCTGAGCAATCATCATTAATGGGTTGGGCATATAATTGTAAGGGAGACGATGCTATAAAAAGGACTCCCAAAAGGAGCGCAATACAGTGCGAAAGGCTTATTTTATTCATGTGGCTAAAATTTTTCTGCAGCTAGTTATTTTGTGGATGATGAAGTTTATTAATATTTTTTGATGTGCTATTGAAATCGTATTGCCAATAAAATACTTACTGTATCATTTACATCAATGATACAGTTGTCAAGCACATATCTTATGCTTTATCATTTCGTAGAGGTCGAAATGTCAACCAAGCTTGTAAGTAAGTCGTAAGCTAGAGGGGGGGAGAGGGATTAATCATCCGTGAAAATGCATTTCAAAAATTACAATATTTTGTGATTACTGATGAAGCATTTTCCCTATAAAGATAAAATTACCTTTAATAATTGCTAGTATTATTTTCCTTTTTATCGGATATATTACTTTTTTTTAAATAGAAGGCTGTGTTCTAGACTATTAAGGAATTACTATTTTATTATTATTATATGCTCCGCGATAATTTGTGTATGCAGATAGTTGTGTTCTTCTTGGAGTGACCAAATCAGGACAATTATCGCGGAGCATGGCTATGAGATTGTTATAGTAACAGGTATGTAATACAGAGCATCGATTTATTTGTTTTTTGCTAAAACACAAGTCCTAACTTGATAGCAAAACTCTTATACCTAATCCTTTCCTGCTCAAGTAGAGTCCACCAGTCATCAGGATAATCATACTTATAAGTAAGGTGTTGGATTTTATAACCCATATCAAAATGCACTTCGGTATTTCTTTTTG
Organism: Chitinophagales bacterium; assembly: GCA_022360175.1. Lineage (GTDB taxonomy): Bacteria > Bacteroidota > Bacteroidia > Chitinophagales > Saprospiraceae > JAKSDI01. The sequence goes on along the minus strand of JAKSDI010000185.1, from coordinate 8,424 downwards.
TGGGAAGGCGTACTCCTATTGATGGGTACCACATAAGGCCACCATGGCTCTCATCAAATTCTTCTCGGTCGAATACTTTTTGGGCAGCAATACCATATCCAATTTGAAGATTGAAGTAGGGGCTTAAAACCTTGTTAGGAAGGAATATTCTGCTTTGAGCAAAAACAGGCACCATCAACTCATTATATAGCTCTGCACTTATACCTCCTCCTACAGACAGGTAGGGTTTTACAAAATAGTTAAGGCTAGCCTGTATGCTAACATTAACTCTAAGTTCTTCATCATTAAAATTGCCAAAAGGGCGCGCAGCTAGGGTAGCTATGGAACTTTCAAAAAAGAAACCTTTGCTTTTCACAAATCGGCCTTTCTTGTTATACAATCGCCCTTCAACGCCTTTATCTATTCGGTCAATCAGGCTTAAAGGAACTGCAATGAAGTTGTCTCTTCCTATATCAATACGCAATAGGGAGTTGTCAATGGTGTCTATTACTTTGCCAATAAGCATATTGTCTCCCCAAAGGTGGACATGATCTGTATGGAGCCGTTGCCCCTGTAATCCAATGGAAAACAGGAGCAACATACCGATTATATATGTACGATTCATGCGGTTATCGTTTTGTATCAATCTTGCTAAGCAATTCAAAACCATTTTCTTTGCTATACAAGAACTGGTAGAATCCATCTTCACCTATTACAATAGTAAGTGGACGGCTACCAGGTATGCTAATTGCATCAAAAGAATGAATACCTTCATAGGTGTCCATCATTTTCTCATCAAGTATTGCTGGGTCTTCAATATCAAAAGCTTTTAATCCATGTATGCCTTCACATATGATGAGATCATTATTTCTAATGGTCAAGCCATGAGGATTGTCCATTGGAAAAGATTCAACTAACTCAGGATTGCTTAAATCGGAAATGTCAATCAGATCTAGTTGATTAACGAAACCCTCACAGAGGTTTCCATCCCTTAGGGTTACATAAGCATAATTTCCTTTGACAAATACAGGATCACAAGCTCTTGCGTGTTCAAAGGCAGAGAGTTGGGTAGGAGCCGCCGGATTGCTATTGTCGAAGATAAACATGCCTGCATTAGAGCCAATAAACAACTTATCTTCATAAGGGAAAATAGTTTCAATTCCCCAACCTAAGTCTACAGTGCTTACAAAGTTTGGCTGAGTAGGTTGCTCAAGACTGATTACATCAAGAGAGGTATTGCTAACAGTGTAAAGAAAATCACCAATGATTGTAAAGCGCGCCATAGAGCCACCTACACCAGTTACAGCACCGTTGCTTGAGTTTGATAGAGAAGTATTGGCATCTACAAAATCGAATGCTGCTTCTGTGAAAAAGACGCCTCCCCGGTTGCGAAGTAAGGAGAAGCTATGACAATCCATCGTTTCGGTCACCTCTTCAAGAATATAATCAACTAATACCTGTCCACTATTAACATCTTCCCATATAGGGTCAAAAATATCATTAGTGCGGCCTATAACTTCTGCGCTGACAGGATTACTGATATCAATCGCCATGAGATCAATGTAGTTGTTGACATAAAGAATACCATTCTTAATTGCCATATTATCTGCCCCAGGAACTGCGAGAAAAGAAATAGGAGTAGGTGATTCAGGTATTGTATTGTCAATGATATGTACCCCTTCTCCATCTTCAACGATAAAGATATGATCTTGGTAATAATAGAATTGACCTGGATTTTTTAATTCACGTGCGGATTCCGAAGTAGCTGTTCCCAGGCGAATTTCCGATTTGGTCATATATACAGGAGTACTGCGGATATAAGTAACTTCCCGTTCACATTCATCCTTGAGGCAGCTACTAAGAATCCCCATTAGTAGGAGAGGAGTTATCACTCTAAAAAATATTCTAGTTTTCATCGTTGTTAGATTAGTATTATGAAAGAGTAGATTGTTTCCGGAAATAAATCTGCTCTCCAGACGACCATAATTGAAATCGGGTTGCCTCTGATCAATATTTTTTACTTTTTTTACACTCCTTCAAAAGAGTTTATCCTAGTCTTTTTCTCACAGATACCATCAATGTTTATAAATGTATATGTGATTTACGCTGTTAATCAACGGTTAATACAATTATTTTGGATATAGGCAAATATGTAAAAATTCACATTCACGCATTTTTGTTTTTTGTTGACAATGATAAAGGTTGAATATTTGTATAGTCAAAGAGTACGAACGAGTATTCTAAACCAATAAAGAGATATGTTCATGGGATTATAATTTGTTAGTAGTAAGTCGTCCCATACAGGTCGGCTTACTAACTTTTTTAAGATCCCACACCATAAAGATAAAGGTCAACAATTTGAGAATTTCGTAAGATTATGAGAAACTGAAAAGGCTGTACTTGAAAAGTAGTACAGCCTCTTTTATTTTAATCCATCCTTTCAGGAGTTTTATTTCCGGTTGATTAACTGACTAAATACAGTTTGTTCAGATTCGATCTTTAGTAGGTAGACACCGCTTTCCAAATTTGATAGTGAGAGGTTTTGCTCTCCTTTTAATCCACTTTTCTGATAAAGCATTTTCCCATCTGTAGAATAGATATATAAATCATAAGCACTTTGAATATTAGGGTCAATGCTCAATTCATTAATGATTGGGTTTGGATAAAGTACAAAGTTATCGTTTGCAACAATTACAGTAGTGCTATTAACGACTATACTTAGCTCATTTTGCATGGTTGCAATACCACACTCATTGAAAACAGATAGTGTTATGGTGTAGTTACCTGGTTCGGGATAGGTGTATGAAGGGGTTTCTTCTGTGCTCATATCGCCGTTTCCAAAATCCCATTCATAAGCAGTACCATACTCAGAAAGATTGATAAGTGCAACTTCCAGTTCCGAACTCGTTACTTCGAATGCTGCTACAGGGCTTCCTATTATCTGGATATACTCATTTTCTTCTATTGTAGAAGTTGTTCCATTTTGATCTGTGATGATAAGAGATACATCATACTGGCCAGGAGTTTCATATAAGACTACCGGGTTTTGTTCATTAGAACTTGCAGGGATACCCCCAGGGAAAGACCATTCCCAGCTGACTATATTTCCTGTTGAAAGATCAGAAAAACTTACTTCTGCTTCATCACATGCAATTTCATGATTGGATGAAAAGCCTGCATTTAATTCAATAGCTCCGATGCTTACTTCTTTTGTAAAAGTAGCAGAACAACACCAACTACTTACCGTCAATTCTACAGTATAATCGCCTGGCTCATCATAAACATGTGAACCCGGGTGGCGTTCTGATGAAGTGTGCCCATCGCCGAAATCCCATTCAAATGATTTTGCAAACATTGATTCATTGGCAATAGCCAGGCTATCTCCAATTACTGTTAGCTCAGCATTTGCAATTGGTGTAAGTAGACTATCACCTCCAAGGCTTTCAACACCAATAAAGACTCCGGAATCAAAAACACCATCAGATACATCTGTAATACCTATTTTGATATGATAAGTCTCACCTGGTGTTACATAAGCTTTAGCGGGAAGTAATACCGTCATGCCGTCATAAGCCAAATCGGTATCAGGGAAATATTCAATTGAATTAAAAACGGTATCAGTTTCAGTATACTGCGGGATGTAATAGTTTGAAAATAGATGCTGGTTTACTGTATTTATAGATACTGTAACGGGCGGATCAGAATCAGGAATAGTAGAAATGTTAGTCAGGGTGCTATATTCAGGCCCTCCACTTATCATAAATGCAAATACATCATTGAAATTGGTGAAAACCCATTCGGGGTATTCTTCTGAAGCAAATACATAAAAAAAGCAAATGGTATCACTAAAAGGTGTGATATCCATTTCCAAAACGGCTGCATCATGAGAAGGAAAACCATCATTAACCTGGCTTTCAAGATCCAAATCACCAGCTGCACCGAGAGAGGTGCTCGCAAAATATTCTGCAGTATTGGGAGCATCCATTACATTGCCGGTAGACAAAAAGATGCCAGCGTTGATATCCATGTCTGTATCTCCAGCATCAAAGAAACCATAAGCTAGATCACTTCCCGTGAAAGAAACATTGGACGGTATTACATCCGAATCTGCAAAAAATGCATTGACCATTTCTTCGGCAGTATAGGAAGTGTCGACAAATAGATCGGATTGGGCAATAGAGTGATAGTTAAATGCCATTAGCAGGCATATCACAATGGGTAAAGAACGAGTCATCATAAGTGGAATTTAGTTTACTGTGTTACTAGAAAGATGATACAAGAGCTTATCAATAAAGATAGCTATTTACACAGTAATACCCCTGGATTGGATAATAGTTATAGTACTATATTCATAGACAAGATACTGCAATTGCTTGAAACGCTGCTCAAATTAAGTATAAATTATAAATACTCACCATTAAAACTGAGAGGCAGTATACTTGCACCTGAACTTATTTCGTAAACAGGCCCTTGTTCGCCTTGCAACAATAAAATGATTGATTGTTGTTGCCTGTTTTCCATTTCACAAATAGCCTGTCGGCAACTTCCACATGGAGCAGCAGGCTGGATGACCTCTTTTTCTGGATTTTTAACCGTTATAGCCATCACTTTAATAGGAATATTGGGGTATTGCATGGATGCTGTACCCAGTGCAACCCTTTCTGCACACAAACACATAGGATATGCAGCATTTTCCTGATTGGCACCCGTGATAATACTACCATCTTGAAGTAAAGCAGCTGCACCAACATAAAAATGAGAATAAGGAGCATAAGCATCTTCTAATGCTTTGCGAGCAATACTCATTAAATGTTGATATTCTTCAGGCATTTCATGTTGCTCTTCGTAAATGATAAGGGGTGTTTCTAAAGTTATTTTTTTCATATATACAAGGTGCTAAAGACGGACAATATAAGTAAAATAGCTTTATAATCAGGGAGTAATATTTTAGTGAACATTTAATAAGTCTGGATAAGTGAGAAAGTTTTCGTTAAAGAAAGGAGAAACCATAAGTCAAAGTTCATTACATCATTGGTATAAAGTACTATATTGCGCCCTTTAAAAATAAGTATTCCCATTACATCGAAAAAACAAAGAAACTGTTTTATGACAAGCATATTGATTATAGGAGCCGGACGTTCAGCAACTGCTTGTATACAATACGTATTAGAAAAAGCGGCGGCGTTTAACTGGTTCGTTACAGTGGCCGATGCTGATCCTAAATTGGCAGAAGCCAAAGTAAATAACCACCCAAATGGTAGGCCAGCCTGGCTGGATGTGATGAAGGTAAATGATCGTCGAGATCTCATTAGCAGAGCTGATGTTGTAGTTTCTCTTTTGCCTGCTCATTTGCATCTAGAAGTAGCACATGATTGCATTAAGTTAAAGAAGCATTTAATAACAGCATCCTATGTCTCTCAGGAAATGTATCGTTTAGGTGATGAGGCAAGAGATCGTGAATTGATTTTTATGGGCGAGATGGGTCTTGATCCGGGAATTGATCATATGTCGGCAATGCGCCACATCAATTCGATTAAGGCAAAGGGTGGCAAATTAACAGCTTTTAGATCCTACACAGGAGGATTGATTGCTCCGGAAAGTGATAATAATCCCTGGCATTATAAATTTACCTGGAATCCTAGAAATGTAGTACTGGCAGGGCAGGGGACAGCACAATACTTAGAGGATGGTAAGTTTAAATATATTCCTTACAACCGTTTGTTTAAAGAGCATCGGGAGATAGAAGTACCAGGTGTTGGTAAACTTGAAGCATATGCAAATCGCGATTCCTTATTATATCGGGATGTATATGGATTATCAGAAGTTCCTAATCTGTTAAGGGGAACACTGAGAGGCCCTGGTTTTTGTAATGCCTGGAATGCACTCGTTCAAATTGGCCTGACTGATGGTTCTTTCCCAATACTGGATTCTGCTAGCATTACTTATCATGAATTTATGGAAGGTTATCTAAACCCTAGTATGGTGGGCGGATCAGTAAAAGATCGTATCGCACAGTTATTGGGCGAAGAACCCGATTCTTCTGTTATGGAGAAGCTTATATGGTTGGGCTTATTCCGTAAGAAAAAAGTAGGTTTGGAGAATGCCACTCCAGCTTTAATCTTGCAAGAATTGTTGCTAGATAAGTGGCAATTGGAGCCAGAAGATAAGGACATGATTGTGATGCAGCACGAATTTGAATATGAGTTGGATGGAGAAAAGAAGGAATTGAAATCTACTCTTGTCATGAAAGGTGAAAATTCTGTGGATACAGCTATGTCTAAACTCGTTGGCCTGCCATTAGGGATTTTTGCGAAGCTGGTAATGGAAGGAAAGATTAAATCAAGAGGAGTAAACATCCCTGTTATCCCTGATATATACGAACCAGTATTAGATGAGCTGGAAAATTATGGGGTAAAATTCGATGATGTGGAAAGAAATATTTAAACGCAGCTTTTGGCTGACGAATGTAAAAGCACTTCAAGCTTTTCAAATACTGCGGCAGGGGAGTGTTATTCTAATTGCTATCTTGTTGGCAAAGAGTTCTCTGCCGCTGTCTTCTATCGGAAACTACGAAATGTTGCTGTACATTGGTTTTACAGCAACCGCCTTTTGGATTACTGGTTTGGCTCAGGGATTTTTGGCTCGTTATCCTCAGTTGGAAGAAAAACAGCAGCCATCATTTCTTTGGAGTGCTTATCTTGTTTTCCTGGGTTTAGGAATTCTAATAGGAGGAATCTTGTTATTGGGCAAAACTCCTATCCTACAGTTTCTAACCGGACAAGCTGAAATTCCCTATTATGAATTGTTTGTATTATTCTTGTGCATACAGGTACCTAGCTTTCTGATAGAGAATATATACCTCTTATTGAAACGCCCGGGTGAATTATTGGCATACGGAATAACAGGTTTTATAGTACAAACTTCAGCAGTATTGATACCTGTTTTTCTAGGCTATGGATTATATTGGGCTATCTGGGGGCTTGTATTGACGGCAATCGTTAAACATTGCTGGCTATTATATATTTTAGTCAAGGATGCTCAGTTTTCCTTTCAGAGATCGGTAGCTCTTAATTGGGTTTATGTATCTTTCCCATTGGCTATGTACGCACTCATAGGTGGCTTTCATGTTGCTTTTGATAATTGGCTGGTTAATTATGCGTATCATGGCGATGAAGATATGTTTGCTATTTTTCGTTATGGAGCAAGAGAGTTACCTATAGCATTGGCTTTGAGTGGAGCATTTGGAACCGCTTTATTGCCCGAAGTGGCAGCATCTTTAGACAAGGGCATGCAACAAATAAAGGAAAAATCTCTAAAGCTGTTCCATCTACTCTTTCCAATTTCTATTATCCTGATACTAAGTAATAAATGGTTGTTTCCATTGGTTTTTAGTTCAGACTTTGGAGAAAGCGTCATTATCTTCAATGTTTTTTTATTGATAACCATTAGCCGCCTGATTTTTTCAAGAACAATATTGGTAGGGCTTAATGAAAATAGGGTGATATTTTTTATTTCCTTATTAGAATTGCCCATCAACATTGGATTAAGCTGGCTATTAGTACCTTATTGGGGACTGGCAGGGATTGCGGCAGGTACAGTGATTGCTTACAGTTTTGAAAAAGTAGGATTGTGTTGGTATCTATATAAGAAATATGATGTGTCTATGCAGAGATATATCAATTTGAAATGGTTTTGGGGATACACACTACTTTTACTACTTAGCTTTTTAATTTCTTTATAATAATTGCTTTAAATGTTCTAATTTTAATTATGGCTTTTCGAATATATACCAAAACAGGTGATCAGGGAGAAACAGGATTGTTTGGAGGCAAACGCTTACCCAAAAATCATCTGAGAATTGAAGCGTACGGTACGGTAGACGAATTAAATGCTTTCCTGGGACTTTTACGGGATTATAGTCAGGGTGACACTACCAATGTGCTGAAAGCAATTCAGGATCGCTTATTTACAATAGGTGCAAATCTTGCTTCTGATCCAGATAAAACAATGCAGGTACCTGATATCCATGAATCAGATATTGAAGTGTTGGAGAAGGAAATAGATCGCATGAATGACGAATTACCACCACTTAAGAATTTTATACTTCCAGGAGGGCACCCCCAGGTGTCTCAGTGTCATCTGGCTCGTTGTGTCTGTCGTAGAGCAGAACGTAGAGTAGTTGCTCTATCTCAGGAAGAATATGTACTACCAATTCTAATCAAGTATCTCAATCGCTTGTCAGATTATTTATTTGTTTTAGGTAGAATGATTGCTAAAGAAAACGGGGTAGAGGAAGTAACATGGACTGCCCGCAAATAAATTATAATAGTTGAATATGAGTGCCTGGAAAACTACTCTGGAAAGATTACCCAATCTTGTGAAGTATTTGATGGTGGGTGGAGTAGTTGTTTTCATTAGCTTATTATTTCCTAATAACCTTAAGTT
>JAKSDI010000118.1 GCA_022360175.1 Chitinophagales bacterium | reverse complement strand
TTCCACATTTTTTTTGTTAATTAAACAAAAGAAAAAAGTAGCAAAAAAGAAAAGTTATACATGGTGATAATGATAATATGTGTATAGTTTCTCTTTTTCAAACCTAAAGGTCTGGGTAAAAGGATAACACCAAACTTTGCCCCTATTTTTTACATTTTACATTCAATGCTTATCATTTTTCGGTTTCAAGTTGCTAGATCCCAACTTGAATTCAGTAGTTAAAAATAATACCCTTTAATAGGATATTTTATTTGCGTATCATTGCAAAGCTTTTATACCTGCATCATACTTTTACGGCCATACGTTCGTTATAGCGCTTTGTAGGTGATAATTTTATTCGTAATTTGCTTTTTCAAATTAATATAAAGAAAGCTCAAATCCAGAACGAGGACTGCGATCTGTGAAGAATTTTATTCCACACTTCATTCAGAAGCAATATCTGAACAATAACACCCAGGACCACTTAAATGGTTATACCCTTTTTGTGGATTTGTCTGGTTTCACCCCCCTTACAGAAGCATTGATGAAGCAAGGCAATAAGGGAGCGGAACAACTGTCTAATATTCTGAATGAAATATTCGAACCACTAGTGCACCTGGTGTATGCTAAGGGAGGCTTCATTCCCTATTTCGCTGGTGATGCCTTTACTGCTATTTTTCCTGAAGACAAACAGGGAATAGATGCTAAGCACGTTCTTATTACTGCTATGCAAGCCCGCGAGATGTTTAGTCAACGTCAGTTTAGGTTTGGCGACTTTACAATTGGCGTTAAATTTGGGCTTTCTTACGGAAAAGTAGAATGGGGAATCGTAGGCAACAATTTCAAGTCCTATTATTTCAGAGGTGCACCTATTGATAGCTGTGCTTATTGTCAGGTAAAAGCGCAAGATCAGGATATTGTTATTGACGAACAACTTTATCAACAACTACAGGAAGAGAGCTTCTACATCAAAAAAATAGAAGACGGTTTTTATAAAATTTGGGGGCTTTTGCCTGATGAGCAACTTGAATTAGCTGCTGCTAAATTACCTGAACTAGATCGGAAATTAGCGCTTCAGTTCATGCCAGAGGCGGTAGCCGATTATAATCAGGAAGGAGAGTTCCGTACAGTTATTTCCGTTTTCATTTCCTTTCAGGGAGTTGACACACATGAAATGCTCAACGATTTTGCTACGATCGTTTTAGAGCGGATCAACAATTTCTCAGGTTATTTCAAGGAAATTGATTATGGGGATAAAGGAGGCGTAATGGTCGGTTTTTTTGGTGCTCCCGTAACCTTTGAAAACAATACAGACCGAGCACTCGAATTTGTTACAACGCTTCGGGAAGAATTAAGAGAATTAGTGCTCTTAGGAGGATTAAGTTATAGGGTAGGTATCACTTTAGGCACTGCTTATACAGGTATTGTAGGTGGCCAAGAACGCTGTCAGTATGCTGCTGTAGGAAATCGGGTGAATCTTGCTGCTCGTCTTATGACCCATGCAAGTTGGGGAGAAGTTCTTGTAGATGAAGAAATCCAAAAAGATAATCATTTTCTTTTCCAGCATCGTGGAGATATTCGCTATAAAGGCATTAAAGGAAATGTTCCTACTTTTAAGCTGATAGGGCGCAATTATGAAACACGCCCTTCTTATTCGGGTGAGATGGTAGGTAGAGATATTGAGCTACAAAAGCTGGTCGATTTCTCTAAACCTTTGTTTGATGGTCAGACAGCGGGTATTGCTTATATATATGGTGAAGCGGGTATTGGTAAAAGCCGCTTATTGCATGAATTGAAAAATGTAATGGTAGGCCAGCATCTCGTGCAATGGTATACTTGCCAGGCAGATCAGATATTAAAAAAACCTTTTAATCCATTTATATATTTCCTCAAAAACTACTTCGAGCAGTACCCGGAAAGCACATCCATTGCCAATATTCAAAATTTCGAGCTGCATTATCAACATCTACTGGAAGAGTTGGAAAAACTTACTCAGGTAGAAGCAGCAGCCGTACGTCGCGAACTCATCCGTACTAAATCTGTCTTGGCGGCTCTAATAGGGCTAAATTTCCAGGATTCAATTTGGGATTTGCTAGATGCAAAAGGGCGTTATCAGAATACTCTTTCGGCTATTATCAATCTCATTATTGCAGAATCGCTCATTCATCCATTGATTATCGAATTAGAAGATGGCCATTGGCTGGATGACAACTCCCGAGAATTGATCAATGAATTTGTGCGGCAAATGAACCGCTACCCTATTCTGCTTTTAGTTACTTCTCGGTACCTGGACAATGGCACCAAGCCAAAGATTATCAACAATACATCTGTAAAAAGACAAGGTTTACCAACTCTGGAAATTGACCTCAATAGCTTATCACAAGAGGCTGTTCGAAAATTTGCAGTACTACACCTCGGAGGAGAAATCCGTGAAGAATTTTACGCATTGCTATTACGCATGTCTAATAGCAATCCATTTTATCTTCAGCAGATACTGGAGTATTTCACGGAAAGTGATATGGTCAAGAAAGAAGAGGATGGCACCTGGACTATCCATGATGAAGATATTAAGCTATCTACTTCCATCAACGCCATTCTTACTGCCCGAATAGATCGCTTGTCTACGCTCGTCAAAGAAACGGTAAAGACTGCAGCAGTAATTGGTAGAGAATTTGAAGTGCCTATCCTTTCTGAGGTAATGAAAACACAGGATGAATTTGCCAAAAGTAATGGCAATGCTTCCAAATTACTCAAAGAACAGATCAAACACGCAGAGCAAGGCCAGATATGGCATGCCATGAATGAATTGCGTTATATCTTCAAGCACTCCTTACTTCGCGAGGCGGTATATGGCATGCAGTTAAGAACCAGGCTTCAGCAATTACACTTGCTAATTGCCGAAGCAATTGAACGTATATATGCCGATAATCTGGAAGAACGTTATGTAGACCTGGCTTTCCATTATGAACAAGCCGATGTTTTTAATAAGACTTGTGAATACTTGCGTAAAGCAGCTGATTATGCTCGAAACAACTATCAAAATCAACAAGCGCTGGACTATTATGAGCGCCTGTTGAAAAAACTGGGTTCTGAAAAAGATGATGAAAATGAGATAAGGACTTTACTGAAAAAAGGTAAAGTACTGGAGCTAATAGGAGATTGGGACGAATGCCAGGAGTCATATGAAAAAGCATTAATGTTATCAAAACGATCCAGGGATGTATTGTTACTTGGAAGAGCAAACAATAGCCTGGGCAATCTTCTAATACTTAAAGGTGAGTATCAGGATGCTAATAAATACCTCCATACTGCTGCTGGCCTTTTTGAATCTATTGATGACAAATCAGGTAAAGCCAAAGTATATGGCAATCTTGGCAATTTGTATTTCCGCCAGGGTATGTATAGCCAGGCAAAGGAGCACTTTGTCCAAAGCCTAGAAATAGCGAGTAATTTCAAGCAGGACTCCACTGCTAATGCCCAGGTGGCAGCCAATCTTGGCCTTACCTTTATGAATCAAGGAGATTACGATGAAGGTATTCGCTATCAGAAAAATCAGCTCGAAATTTCAAAAAAGAACAATGATAAGCAGGGGATGGCCACGCTTTATACCAATCTTGGTATTGTCCTATTTGAAAAAGGAGCGTATGATCAGGCCCTTGAAAGCTATCAAAAAGGGCTGGAACTAAGTGAAGAACTGGGCAACAAGCTGTTAACTTCTATCGCTATTGGCTGTATTGGAAGTGTATATGAACGCAAGGGGGATTATACCAAAGCGATGGAGCATTTTCAGCATGATCTTGAGATCTGTGAAGAATTGGGTGATAAGCAGGGAATAGCTATTGCGCTTGGGCTCATTGGTGAATTATACAGTGTTGAAGGGCGATTTACATTGGCCATCGAATACCTGCAAAAAAATCTTATGCTCTGTGAAGAGCTGGGATATCAAAAGGGAATTGCCAAAGCACTCAATACCCTGGGTGACGTATTTTACTATACAGAGCAATACGACAGATCTCTTCACTTTTATGATCGAGCAATAGATGTAACACGTCGCATTAATAATAAATTGGTGCTGGCTGCCAGCCTGGTAGAAAAAGGTTTGGTCTTGCTCGCTACTAATCAGTTGGAGGGCTTACAGGATGTAACGGAAGAAGCACTATCTATAGCTGTAGATTTAGGCAATCCAGACTTATTGTTTGATGCTCAGCTACTTTCAATCAAAGAATTGGCAGTGACGGGCAAAAGAGATAAAGCAATATCTCAACTTGAACATCTACTGGATGCTCCTCTATCTACAGAAAAACAGGCAGCTGCCTGTTTTGAGTTATTCAATTTAGTAGAAGATAAAGAACCTTATCGAAGGCAAGCTAAAGAATTGTATGAAGAAATGTATCAACACACGCCTAAGTACATTTATCAATCCCGCCTGGAAAAATTGACATAAAGGTAAGGGCACCTTGTATCAGGTACAAGATGTCCCTTACAAAATGTCGCGCTCTCTGATCTTACTGCCAGGCTCTGGCATATCCTGCTACTTGTGTAATCACATAAACAGCTACTTCTTCTCCATTTACTTCTTGTAATTCAACTACTCCTCTTACAATTCTAAGTAATACTAAAGCAGTATCTGGTATATCTGGAAAATCGCTTTTACTATAGGTGTAGCTACCGGAATCGGAGACATTAATATAATTGAGTTTTCTATCAGGGTACGCTTTCATCAATCTCTCGTTTTCAAATGGCATATATTCCATAATAATATATACACCATTTGCATTTTGGGGATCTGCATTCCAATTAATCATCATCCCATCTTTAAGAGATAAACCTGGATTATAAATTCCGTCTAAATCTACATCCAAAGCTTTAGGAACATAAATATTGATATCATCAAACTCATGTCCATCTGTCCCCCCCTCTGTAAATGAAATATTAAGCTCTCCTCCAAAAACAGACTTATATTCTGACGAGGTGTATGGTTCATATCCCTTATCAAATTCAAGCTCGAATTCATTTACCCTGACCTTACCTGCATCACAAATTTCACTTCCTTCTCTACACGTTACACGTGCATTAGTATATTCCGACCAGGCATCTTCATGAAAATTCCCTTGATAATTAAAAAAAGAAATAGTCGCTTTTCTATTAGGAGAGTTTACGTTTCCAATAATGTCAATAAAAGTAAGTGAATGCTGAGCTCTCTTCTGATTTATTTTATCCTTTTGGCAGGAGAAGGAAAGCAAAACAACTATACCTAAAAAAAGCAATATTCTATCGTCCATCTGTTAGTATATTATATAACTATAGCAATCAAGTTCTAAAATTCCATTATATTATGATAAGCAGCTATTTCTATTTATGTCAAGAATAGAAGTAGCTGCTTAAGCCTAGAATGATTAATGTAAGGGCATCTTGTATTAGGCACAAGATGTCCCCTTACAAAATATGAATATCGGTTTGCTTTAATATAGCTACTTACCAAGCCCTCGCATATCCTCCTACATGTGTGATCGCATAAACCGCCACTTCTTCTCCATTTACTTCTGGTAATTCAATGATCCCTCTTACAATTCTAATTAATACCAAAGCGGTATCTGGTATATCTGGAAAATCGCTTTTACTATAAGTATAGCTACCTGAATCGGATACATTAATAAAATTGTATTGCTTATCAGGGTGTGCTTCCATTAATCTTTCGTTTTCAGATGGCGTGTACTCTAAAATAATATATACACCATTTGCATTTTGAGGGTCTGCATTCCAATCAATCACCATCCCATCCTGAAGAGACAAAGTCGGATTATACGTTCCGTCTAAATTTACATCCAAAGCTTCAGGCACATACGTATTGATATCATCAAAAGCACGACCGCCTATACCTTCCTGTGTAAATGAAATATTAAGTTCTTTACCAAAAAGAGATTTGTATTCTGGTGATATATGCTGTTCATATTGATCACTAAAGGTAAATTCAAATTCATTTACCTTGACCTTATCTGCATCACAGATTTCACTTCCATCTGAACAGGTTACTGTCATCCTGGTGTCTTCTGCCCAGGCAGATTCATGAAAATTAGCTTGATAGTTTAAAAGAGAAATAGTGGCTTTCCTATCAGGAGAATTAATATTTCTCATGATGTCAACTATAGTGAGCTTGCGCTGAACATTTTCCAGGCTTATTTCATCTCTTTGACAGGAAAAAGATAATATAATAGCCATAATTAAAACACATGCAATATTATATTTATTCATTTTTATTCAATTTAAAAGGTAGAAAATCAATCAAAGGCAGTCTATAGCGTTAAACATGAATGGAGGAAATACTAATGGAATATTACTGCAAATGCTTGGATTATCATCAAAAATGCTATGAAGATTAATCCCTTCTAGTATTAGGTCTGACCGTCCTCTTATTACATAAGATTCATCTACCATTCCTAAAGGATGATTTTCGCAAGAGCAGTTTTCAGTATTGCCGTAAGAGCTTGATCTATAAAGAAGAGAAAAGGTATAATCTGCATCTCCATAGTTATTAGGTACATGAGGATCTAAACACATTGCAAGGCGAACTTCATCTCCAATCAATACAGCATTAACATCCATTTCTGTACTTCCGCAATTATTAAACGTATTTAAGTCTGGCCCAAATTCTTCAAGATACCTATCTCCATCTGCGCATTGACCACGCACCTCTAATGTCAGTGCCCACTTAGTAGCAGATGTAAAAAACTCATTTCTGACTTCAGGGCACTCAAAAACAGCATCTACATCATTACCAGAAACATATAATTGTTCTGCCGGATTTTCGAGTATAGGGCAAACAGGAAAACTACTCATGTCCGGGAATGAAGGAGATTCTAAATGAATAAATTTCCTTTCATTTCTGGAATCATCCTCATAACATTCTTCATTACAGGCAGAAGATAGCATAATAAAAAGTGCAGCTCCAAACAGTAAGCCTGCCCTGGCCTTACATAAATAAAGACAGTAGGTAGCCAGTTGCCTAATAGCAACACCTCCCTTCCGCCCAGGCGGAAGTTGCCTGTCAAACTTTAAAATCATAACTTTAGGTTTTAAAACTATTAATAATTAAGGCTAATGCTTGTTGGTAATGCAATACCAAGCATTAGCTTTTTTGATATAATTATTTGATATATATATAAGTAAGAGAGCACATTTAATTAATCTTTTTATGGAGGCATCTTTTTACCCATATCTGCGTTGCGTACTCGTGTTAATAACTTTGGCTATTACACTCCGCCGCGCCTTGATCTGAGCAAAAACCTGATCCACCAAAAAAGTAACCTAACTATGCTTTCTTACTTAAGTCTCCCTTTAAGGAATCTATCCGTTTCCTTTCATAAATCTGTCAATAAAAATTTCTGGTTAAAGCTTTATCACGCGATGGTAATATCAATCAATCGATAGAGAACGCATGGCTTATTTATAGATGAAGAGCACATGCTGTATAAATAATAATGTGACAAAACAGTACGCATAACACTATTCGTGATGTTTAAGCACCTTTAACCTTTTAACTAAAAGCCTATTTCACTATTATATTTCACAACACTATTCAATTAATAATGGTCAAAGCTAATTCAATTTAACATTAAAATCAAGTAAATGCGATTTTTTCTTGCACATTGTTCAAAAATACAATAATTACTCTTTTTTTTAATTTCTATAAAATCTATCTAAATATCTCAACAAGGAGCTTTTATCAGAATATCTGTTTTATTTAGTTTCAAAGACCTATTTATCGTTCTTTAAAACAGGATATCATCAGTTAACTTTTACTCTAAGGGCCCTCAAACCTTCGGCTCCCTGGAGCTTGTTCAATTCCAGGTCTTCAATTTCTTTTGTGATATATTTTTTAGAAATCAGATAATCGATATACTCTAAATATTCATTTTTATCATTCTCACTAAGATATACAATAGCAATTTTACCGGATACTGTCAGTCGTTCGTCAGTGCCTTTTATAGTAGCCTTATCTATTCTTTTTTTCAGTATTTCATAACGTACATTGTAGGTACCATCTACATCAAATTTTTTCTCATCCATTCGAAACCTTATGCTCAATGGATTATTGTAAACAAAAATCAATTGTGCTGTAGTTAGGGAGATTTCCAGTTTGGGCCCTAGTTTATCAACCAGCCTTACGATCTCACACATATTAGTCAGTTGCCACAGCCGAAACTCACTGATATCAAAAGCTTCTACACATCCTTCTTCCAACAAGGACTGCCCCAGATAGATATTGTACTCTACCCCATCTGTTTTATATTTTTCAAAATAGTGGGGCAGTACATTTTGAAGTTTTTGATTTTCTTCTTCTAAAAAAGAAGAAATAGTAGTGTTTAATTTCGTTACACTATCTTCAAATTTTCTCCGCTCTTCATAAACAATATCCAATGCAGGGGCTAGTTGTTTAAGGTATTGTTTGTAGGATTTTTTAGGCACATCATAGCGTTCATTAAGTTTAGCCAGATATGGGTGAATTTTATCGGTCAACAGTTGTATCACCCTGCTTTCATCTGTAGAATCATAATTTTCGGCTACTTTTTGCTTTGCCTTTTTTGTCTCTAAAATCAGCTTTTCCAATGCATGAAGCTTTATGCGTTTATGCCATTGCTCCATTACTGCCAATACCAATTCTACATTCAATAACAGATCTGCCTGAATGCATTTGTTTCTTATAGTACTTGAGCTAACAATATCCGCCTGACCATATAAAGGAGTTAAGTCTTCAAAAACGACCGGAGCTATTTCGGCTTCTTTATTGTTTCTGCTTTCAATAAGAAAGTTGCCTGCAAGTTCTTTGAATTTCCATTCAATACTCGAATGTATAGAGGTAAATTTAGATTGTATAATAGAAGTGATGATGTTTTCATAATACCAGCTAAACCGATAATACCCTTCCTTAAGTACCTCTAATACTTTGGATAATCTCTGTACCGAAAAGGGTGTGAAAAATGATTCTTTCCTGGATGCAAATTCAATGATAACAGATATTTTGCTTCCCTCTTCTACCAAAGGGTATAACAATAAACTTCTTATGCCCTGCTTATGTAGCTCTTGTTCCATTTCGCTCTTACTATCAGCTGGTATACGTTCCAGAAGAGTCAATTCTAAAGAGTCCATCATCTCAGAATAAATATCTTTTATCACCTCACCTCTCATATAGTTTCGGATAAAGTCAGCTCCAGTCTTCTTAGTAATACTACTAGGCTTATTATAGTCTGGATTTTTTTCGTCGAGCAGTAGCAAGCCCAGTTCTATTTCAGGTTCATCGAGTATCGCTCTGGTATATTTATAAAATTCATCCATAAAGCCTTCTGCTACAGCATCAAGTTTATAACTATGAACCAGATTTCTCAATCGGGCAATTGACTCTATTTCTGTAACATCATTCCAGATACAGATGGCAAAACCAGTGAAAGAAATTAGAGAAGGGGGAAAATAAGAGTTCCAAATTTCCGGCTTATCGATATTATTGATAAGCATTTGTATTTCACTTTCACTTAAGTCTGGTAATCGTCCATTGATTTCTGTTTCAACAAACTCATAATTGAAGTTGAGCTGATAGAATTTCGTTATTCCCGTCTCTACATTAAACAACTCTATTGTATTAACATTAGGTGGCACCAGTTTTTGCCCATAATGTTTATTCAGTATGAAAACGTTTATATTTTCCGATCCACTGGTAGTATCATGCTCTATCCGATCGTGATTAATCCTTATTTGCCATGAAGAATCATCTGATAATTCCTTCAATCGCTCCGTCATAAAGTAGGAAGAGAAAGCAAAAGGAACACTTAAAAAACCTATCGTATTCTTATTCCGAAGAGAAGGAATCAATATTTTAATTAGGGTTTTGAAATCTTCAGATTCTATTACACTGGCATTGTCTTGCCCATTTTGGCCTTCCAGGTCAACATATTTAATCAATGGAGAGATGAATCCTGTATAACTATCACCACAAGAAGCTCCCATTTCATTTCTTATGCTATCGACAAAAGGTTTTAAGCTAAACCTATGCTGATAATATACTGGCATGATGTTTTGATATAGCTCTATAAGGCTGTTTAGAGGAATGTACTCCAGCTTACTAATGTCTTCGAGCTTTAGATTCTCCATCGTATTTTCCATAAGCCTAATATTAGTTGAAATAGGTAATCTTACAGGCATTCAATCATAACACCTTAACTAAAGATTATAGATAATATTAAAGAACAATACAAATTATAGCCTGGTTTGTTAGAACTAGTAGTGTAATTCCCAATGCTTACAATAAAAAACGCCCTGCCGGAGGATTCCGACAGAGCATTTCTTAAGCGTCTGAATGGCATTTATTAAATGCTAATAACTCTATTCCGCTTTAATAAACTTCTTATTTACAACTCCTGTTGCAGTTTTTACTGCTACGAAGTATAAGCCTGGTTGTAGATTAGAAACATCTATTGCTTCTCCATCTGCCATTTGTCCTTTAGTCATCATCTGAGCACCATTTGCAGCGTATACAATAATGCTTTCGATGTTTTGAGCAGAAGAAATACGTAACTGATCCTGAGCTGGATTCGGGAATAATGTCACATTTTCAGATTCTTCTATCTCGCTGATTCCAAGTTCTGGCAATACTGGAAGATCACCCAGCTTGGTAATCGTATGTCCGCTACCTTCTGTCAGTGCTCCATTAGAAGCTGTAATTGTAACCGCATCAATATATATACGATCTGCATTACCACTTGCATCACACTGGAAGCGGAATTGAGCATTGCTTGGGAAATTATAATTAGCACTACTCAAAGTAACTGTTGAAGTATAGAAGCTATTATTATTGAAGCTTGTACCTGCCGCATATGCTGCTACTGTGATCCAGCTAGAGCCGTCATAGTAACGTACCCAGAAATCTTCACCATTTTCCATACTATTTGGATAGAAATAGAATTCGATGTCTATTTGAGAATAACCACTTACGTCATAAGCACTAGCCGTAGTCATAGCTGAAGCCGTACCAGAATTATCTCTTATGCGAATAGAATAAGAGCCTTCATACGATCTAGAACCAGAATAACGATAGCAATCGCTACCACCATCAAGCCATCCATCCCAGCCTGTTTCAAAGTAGCTACCTAGTAAAGTAGTGCTACCAGCACAAGGAGGACAAGAAGAACCGCCACAATCTACTCCTGTTTCATCACCATTCTGAATGCCATCATCACAGGTAGGAGGACAAGCTGGGCAAGAACCACCACAATCTACTCCCGTTTCATCGCCATTCTGAATGCCATCGCTACAAGTAGGACCACCGCCGCTTGTTACACAGAAGTTAGTCGTTTCGCTTGATCCAAAAGAACCTCCAGAAGCCAATGTCGCTCCACCAGCATCTGTCAGTGTATAAGATCCATTTCCATAACTACAGCAAATACCATCACCGTAAGAATCATAAATAGTGAAATCATAACATCCATCAGGTACACAGAAGTTTTCTACTACTGTAGACCCATCAGGCTGTGAACCATAGGTGCCACCAGAAGCATATACAGCTCCTCCTGAATCACGTACATCCCATGAAGTTTCTTCTGGATAGTTGTCTAAAACGATCGTCAAAGTAATATCATTATCACA
This sequence comes from Chitinophagales bacterium, assembly GCA_022360175.1. Taxonomy (GTDB): domain Bacteria; phylum Bacteroidota; class Bacteroidia; order Chitinophagales; family Saprospiraceae; genus JAKSDI01. Next base: position 21,277 of record JAKSDI010000118.1, on the reverse strand, counting down.
TGGAGGGCATGCTGGGCAATCAGGACCACCACAGTCTACTCCTGTTTCATCGCCATTCTGAACGCCATCATCACAGGTAGGAGGGCCACAAGTAGTTAGACAAGATCCATTAATCACACTATTGCGAATAACATTACCTGGCTGAGTTCCAAAGCCGTTATTGAAATTAATACCTACACTCTGTAAGTGACAGTAAGACATGATCGTACCACCACCTGATGGATTACCAGGAAGTGGGCAAGAGCCTTCTGTAGAACCAGAACAGCCGTCGATAGCGGTATTATTACCATTCCAAACACAAGCATGTGTGTGACGAGACCCCCAAAGGTGTCCAAATTCGTGTGTTACCACCATGATTGTCCAGGAATAAGTAGGAACAGAAGAATAGGAGGATTGAATAGAGCTAAAGCTTAAACTATTGTCACGGTTGCTATTGCAAATCCCAGAAAAGCCTGCTGCAATACCACCACTTGCCTGGTAAGAAAGTAATTGCCCCAGATCACCATTCCATGAAGAGTTGGTGTGATGCGCCTGGAAGTCACTCAGCATACCACTAGAACTGGAACTGCTGAATGGGCTGGTAGAGCTCCATACAACTATTTCAGAAAGAGAAGTATTGATACTTTCATTTGCATAAAGAGTAGCTACTTCATTATAGATACCTGTAGTGTAATTGGTAGCTCCCTGAGTACCACCTTTGTCCTGATAGATGTCATAATCTACTTCAAAATAAAGGCGTACACAGTCACCTTCTGCACGAGTATCAGGATACTGCTCCAATTGTTTCTTAGTATAGCCTATGCCATCATCTTCAGTAGCACAATCTAAATCCATAGTAGCTAGCAAGCTTTTATCTGGATATAGGATGTAACGTTCCTGAGCACGATTGCCTTGCAACTTACCTAGTACTAAGTTACCATCAGCATTTGTACTTACTAATCCCATTACATCATTATCAAAAAAGCTAAAGGCAGCAATTGAATTTGGATGTCCTTTAACAACACCTCGATAATGTACTCCCAGATCTACTTGTGCTGCTTCACCAGTAACAGCATCTGTTACCTGAAAATCAGAGGAGAATAGGTCAACTCTAACGAGTTCAATTTCAAGATTCGCCCCTCTGAATTGAGAAGGAACCGTGAATGTCATACTTTCTGGTTCTTGGTTAATCAAATTTTGCAGTGCAGACTTGTCAATGTCTAAAAGATCATACGTTTCCAATCCTTCAGCATCAATTGCAGTACGGTTTGTTGAAATTTCAAATAATTGAGAAGAAGTGAATTTTTCGCCACTAGCGTGCGCAATATTCACCATTTCAGCAGGGCGAATGTTTGATTGCGCAAAGGCAGCCATTGTAAGAATGGACAGAAATAGAGTCAATAGTGTCCTCATCAAGAAATCGATTTTTATGGTTAAATAAATAGTTGCATCCCTTTTACGTTGGGTTACAACACGTAAAAGCCTAATCTAAGTGTGCCGGGTGACACCTTTGATGTTGGGTTTAGCATTAAATCGATTAGAACCTACCTGTAGATAGAGTAGAATGATCTAGTGTGATTACACAGTGTTTTAAAGAGGAAAAAACTATCAAATACAATTTAAAGAAGCGATTATTGTGTCTTACAAGACACTAAGTAAATATAATTTTTAAAACTACACAAAATAACAGGGTATTTTTTTGTTTTTTTCTTTATAGGGCAAATAAAAAACCCCGCACCTCATGGATGCGGGGCAAGATTCCCAAAAACTTTGCTTCGTTTGACAATTATCTTTCAATAGGGAGCTCTTTACTATTTGTATACATTGAACTTCTCAATTTTCCGTTCAGCTCCTACTATCATTTGCAGTATATAGGTTCCTGCTGGCCAATCATTTACTGCCAACTGTTCATAATACTGGCCGGGCTGCACATTCAATACCTTATTATAAACCAGTTGCCCAGTCATAGAAAAGGCCTGAATAGACACCTGCCCGGCCTGGGGGGTAAAGTAATCCACTGTCAGTTGATCACTAACAGGGTTCGGATATAGCTTCAAGCTTGCTAATGCTTCCTCCTGCATTTCTGCTTCAGGTAAATCAGACAGTATTGTCGATTCAGGCATATATTCACCACAGCTTTCCCCTTCATATATTCTAATATTTCGGAAGAAAGAATTTCCATTGCTAGGACTCCGGTCATGATCTGCTACAAAAAACAGTCTATTGGCTTCGCCTGTATAAAAGGCTCCCACAGGGATTTCATAATGTGTCCAGCTTCCACTTCCCGAATAATTATCATAATTATTATACCCCCAACTCTGAGCTCCATACAAACGGAATGTTCGGTTGGCGGATATCGCATTATTATCATCAAATCCTATGCCATGAATTTCTCCCTGTTTGGTAGAAGCAAATTCAAACTCTAAAATAGTACTGGGAGTAATTTCATAATCCAGCTCGATAGCCTTCCACGCATTACTTTCTATTTTAAGTACCGTTTCATTCTCCAGTAGTTGAAAATGACCAGCATCCTGTGATCCTCCAAAAGAGATGACGTCATAGTCACTAAAATCAAGGTTGATACAATCACTACTATCTGGCTCCATAGGCAGGCAAAAATCGGTTGCTTCGCTCGAGGCAAATTCTGCACCAGCTGCTAATACGATACCAGATGTATCCGTCAATTCATAAGACCCATTACCAAAATCACAGCATATACCATCATTAAATTGATCAAATATCTCGAATGTATAGCAACCTTCTGGTAAACAAAGTGCTTCGTCTATTACTGATCCGCTGGAAGTATTTGGATAGGGCCCTCCTGAATAGATCACCATATCATTAGAATCTCTCAACTCCCAGCTTGTCTCTACTCCATATTGATCAAGTACAAGACGGAGCGATACCTCTTGTCCATCACAGCCGCTACCAGTGTTTCCATCAGGATCATCATCACAAGTAGAAAGGCAGGCAGCATTTGCCACTGCATTGCGGATAACGTTTCCTGGCTGTGTCCCAAAACCATGGCTGAAATTAATGCCCACACTACGCAGATGACAGTAGGACATAATAGTACCTCCACCCGAGGGATAGCCTGGATTAGCACAGTTGCCCTCTACATAACCTGCGCAACCATCAATAGCAGTATTATTTCCGTTCCAAACACAAGCATGTGTATGGCGAGAACCTAAAAGATGCCCCAGCTCATGTGTAATGACCATTACTGAAAACGAGTAAGTAGGTACCGCTGCATAAGTAGAATTAATACTCGAAAAACTATGTTTAGGAGAATAGGTGCTACACAAGCCTGAAAGATAAGCAATACCTCCACTTGCTTTGTAGGAAATCAATTGTCCTAAATCGCCATTAAAAACAGGACGCTCATCTACAAATTGCGTCAATAAAGTATAACTATTAGTACCATAATATGGACTGGCGACATCCCACATATAGATTTCGGATAATCGCATATTAAGGTTTTCATTTGCGTAAAGTGTTGCAACTTCATTAAATAAGCCGGTAATATAATTTACTGTGCCAGTTGTGCCACCTTTGTCTTGATATACATCATTATCTATTTCTAAATAGATATTGACGCAGTCATCCAGTCCACGGGTAGATGCAGGTGCTTTCAATTGTTCCTTAGTATAATCAGGCCCTTCATCCGAAGTATGGCATTCGAAAGCTAATTCCTGTAAAACGTTGGCATCTTCGTATAACACATAGTGTCCTTTACTATCGCGTCCTTCTAATGTCCCTAGCACCAGATTACCTAGTGTAGGTGAACTTAGAAGTCCCATGACCTCCTCTTCGAAGAAGCTCAGCGCCACAACAGAGCCTTCCTCTCCTTCAATAACACCTCGATAGTGAACCCCTAAATCTATTTTCGCAAGCTTTTGATCTGAAGCCGTAATGGCAGCAAAGCCAGATGCAAATAAATCAACTTTTACTAAACTAATTCGAAGGTCTTTATTACGATTTGGAGAAGGAAGAATCATAGAAAGGGCAGCTGTCTCGTTTAATAAACACTGAGACAAAGCTTCTTCATTCAATTCTAGAGTAATATAGTTATCAAGTTTACGAGTAAGTTCTGGTGTGTCATCTTGAACAGTAGAGAACAAGTGTGTTGGGAGAAATGATTGTCCTTTGATTTTTGCAGTGTTTACAAGTTGGGAGGGTGTTAAATTCGCTTGGCCAAAGCTTAGCAAAAATGCTAAGACACCAATGGCGGTGAATACTAATCTCATAATGTAATACGGTTTTTGGTTAACAATTTCTATGGCTCGAATGCTGTCATTTGGCTTTAAGCAATAGTATCCTAGCCCTTCAGTGTTGTGCATACACTGAAGAATCCCATTAAACATGACCTATCTGTTAATTAGATAGAATTAATAAAAATTAGGCGGACTGATGCAATAAAATATCATGCTTATCTATGCCGGCGTATAGATAGGCTGAGAGCGAACGCTCCAATATTATTATTGCATACAGGCTCCCCCCTAGAGCCGTCTGAGGTTGAGATTATGATCTGGCTGTTGTGTCGTCGTCAATAAAAAAAATTAAATGGGGAAAAAGCGTGTTACCCCAATGATGAACCAAAAACTCCGGATAGAGCATGGCTATTCATCAATGGTTTTCTCTGTAGAATGTTTGAGTGGAGTTTAGTAAAATCAAAAATTAAATCAATTATAATAACTAATTTATTTTTTGACTAGCACTTTGATTGTTTCTGATTAGCTAGGATGACACAAAGGTAGGGTTTTTACCAATACGAGTCAAAGGTTTAAACTAAAATTTTTTATATATCAAATTTTTATTAATAAATCCTTCTTTTGCACAATTTACATAAGCATATGCCCGTTTATGTAAGTTTCTTTTTAACAATACAGCCTTCAGGCCTTCATTTGATAGAATTTTAGCGATGAAGTTGTTTAAAAATATCTCTATGATCACTAGGAATAAGACATTCTTGAACAACTTCTGTATTTTCAGGAACTAAAAGAGGAGCGGAATAGATTGATAATTGAAATTGTTAGATTCCTGAGATTACCAATTCCATTTAAAAGATGAAATGAGCATGAATCAAACCATTGATACTTTTTTACAGCAAGTAATATCTGATCACAACATCCAGTTGCTTTACGCCTGTGAATCAGGAAGCCGGGCATGGGGTTTTCACTCTCCAGATAGTGATTATGACGTGCGTTTTGTATTTATGCATCCTTCAAATGCATACTTATCTATTTTTGAGCCCCAGGATAGTATTACATGTATGGATGGCCTGCTAGACGGCAGTGGTTGGGATTTGCTCAAAGTACTACGGCTTGCTGCCAAATCCAATGTAAGCATTTTTGAGTGGCTCCAGTCTCCTGTAATATATCACAATACAAACGAATTTCGCGAAAAACTCTGGAAAGCGGTATTGCCTTATTTCCAGCCTAAAACTGCTATGCACCATTATCTAGGCATAGCAAGTAGCACCTTACATCGAAACTTCAAGAAAGAAGATGTATTGCTGAAAAAATATTTCTATGTCCTTCGTCCTGTATTTGCTGCCCGTTTTATCGCAATCACACAGCAGCCTGCTCCAATGGAATTTGCTCAGTTAGTTCGCTTTTATGAAGATGAGATTGAGATTGAAAACATCATTAAAGATTTACTAGAACAAAAGGCAATCGCTTCAGAAGGGCAAACCGTAAAACGAAACAAGCAGTTAGACAATTTCATAGAACAGGAAATGAATCAACTGCTGACCATTGCCAAGTCTATGCCTCGAACTTCTTTTGACCGAGAAGGGATTGATCACTTTTATAGAAGCATGTTACAAATAGAGCGTTAAGAGACATCCTGTATGAATTTAAAACAACTCGAAGCCAATGAGAACCTGATTTTACTTAAAGCTATCAGTGGGAGCCAGGCCTATGGCACTGCTATTGAAGGATCGGATACGGATATAAAGGGGGTATTTCTTTTGCCTAAGGATTCCTTTTTTAGTTTTCATTATACTCCTCAAGTTTCAGATAATAAAAATGATGTGGTTTATTATGAGTTGGGGAGGTTTACAGAATTATTGTACAAAAACAATCCCAATCTATTAGAATTGCTCGCAATTCCTCCCGATTGCTTATTATATAGCCATCCTCTAATGGATCATTATCAAGCTTCTGTTTTCCTATCCAAAAGATGTTATCAAACTTTTGGAGGATATGCAATGGCTCAAATAAAAAAAGCCCGAGGCCTCAATAAGAAGATCGCAAACCCGGTAGATAAAAAACGGAAAACACCACTTGATTTTTGTTATGTCCTCAAGGAAGGCAGTAAGAGTTATCCCTTACGGGAATGGCTACAGGCAAAGGGGTGGCAACAGGAAGGATGTGGCTTGGTCAATATTCCTCACTTTCGAGATACCTATGCCCTGTTTTATGATGAAACAGGAAATTTATCTTTTAGTGGTATTATCCGAAAAGAAAACAGCAATGATATTGCGTTGAGTAGCATTCCCAAAGGAATGGAAAGGACATGCTTGATTTCTTTTAACAAAAATGGTTATCAATCATACTGCAAGGATTATCGACACTATTGGGATTGGGTAGAAAAACGCAACGAATTAAGGTATGAATCAACCAGGTCTCACGGCAAGAACTACGATTCAAAAAATATGATGCATACCTTTCGGCTCCTCGATATGGCAAAGGAGATTGCTCTGGAAGGTACCATTAATGTACGCCGTCCCAATCGCGATTTCCTACTTTCCATTCGTCGAGGAGAATTCGAGTATGATCAATTGCTCCAATGGGCTCAAGAACGAATGGCACGCATTGAGCGATTATATGATGAGTCAAAACTACCACCAGAGCCGGATTCGAATAAAATTGAGGAGATATTGGTAAATGTAAGAGAGCAACTATATTATTCTTAAAAGGCCAAAATCAATGCTGCATTTTCGACATTGATCCTGGCCTTTTCGAATATTTAAAACTTTCACAAAATACCTCAGTGGCATCAAGGATATTAGATCCTTACCCCATTTCTGCTACTACTTCTTTTACTTCTGGTATCATGCGTTTCAACATACCTTCTATACCTGTCTTCAGCGTAACAGTTGATGAAGGACATCCACTACAGGCTCCCTGCATTACTAATACGACTGTTCCTTCATTCCATGCCTTGAACTCTATATTTCCACCATCCATTTCAACGGCCGGTTTTACATAGGTTTCAATTAACTCCTTAATCTTTTTGACAATTTCGGCATCATTTTCACCATACTCATAGCTGGCTCCTCTCTCTTCCTCAATTTTTGCCATTGCTTCTTCAAAGCCTTCTTTAATGATAGGCTTTTCTTCTGAAACATATGCTTTAATAAACTCTTTTAGCTTAAGCATGATATCTGCCCAGTCGTAGTTAAACTCCTTTGTAACTGTAACAAAGTTGTTGCAGATATAGACGCCTTTCACGTATGGAAGAGCAAACAGTTCAGTAGCCAAAGGAGACCATTCTATTGCCAGTTCTTTTTCTCTGAAATCGGCAGTCCCTTTATAAATCATACGATTTGTAACAAACTTCAGCGACTCTGGATTCGGTGTCTGCTCTGTATATAACATTACCGGGCTTTTGGTAACTGGATTACTCATTGTACTTTATTTAGATTTAATCTACAAAGGTAAACACATTAGTGATTAGTAGGTTTTACAAATTTGCAAAAATTAGAGGATGAGTTCTTTCCATGCAAAACAAATGGGGTAGCCTTTATCATTAAAGTATTTTTTCACCTCTCTTGAAGACAGTGAGCTAAGCGCCATTACGAAGTCGCCGCCCCAAGCTCCTAATGATTTTATGCTCCCGGAAAAATCGGCAAACAGTTTTTCTTTTACCGGGACCATTTGAATCAATTGACTCACTACTAACTCATGTGCTTCTATTACTTCGGTCAATTCTTTTAAGCTTTGTGAATTGACAAATTGCAGGGAAAGCATTGATACATCTTTAAGTTGTGAATTGACCTTTTTACTCAAAGCACGATAACGTTTGATCCCCTCTCTGCTATTCTGTTTTTTTCCTAAGTATACAAAATACATATTACCACTCATTGGAGGATAATAAGGTATTTCTACCCAATGTGAGTGCTTATCTCTTTTCTGATAAAGCACAGGGCTTTCAGACATAGCACAAGCGATATCATAGCCTGAACCGCCAAACGAATTTCCAAGTAGGATAAAAGGATCAACCCCCGCCCATTTAGCCAATGCAGCCACCAGCGTAGAACTTGTGCCAAATCCCCACTCAAGAGGAAAATCCAGCCAGGTTTCAATTTTTGAAATACATTGGTTCTTCCAAAAGCCTGGATGTTCCTGTTCTATTGTGACGAACAAGGTTTCAAGGCGCTTTCCTACTTCATCATCACTACATTGAATCAGGCTAGAGTTATAAGAGAATGTTGCTTCAAACCAACAGTTCCCTTTTTCATCATAACTCCTCCATTCAAATTGTTGGGGTGATGCTGCTTCATATACAATCATTTCCTGCCCATACTTCAGAGGAATTGCTAGTGCGAGTGCTCCATCTAATACACAATATTCCCCTGTCAGCAATAATTTTCCGTTTGTTCGGAAGTGTTGTTTTGTGTGCATTACTTTGCTGTATATGTAAGCCCGCCAGATCGAAGAAGGTCAAGGTATTCTCTTACGGCTTTAAAAGAAACTACTCTATCTTCAAAATGCTCAATTACATCTTCCATTTCGCCTACTGTAGCTCCCAGATGGTTCAGTATATTTTTTAAATGCATTTTCATATGCCCTTTCTGTATTCCTGTAGTCACCAAAGAGCGTACGGCTGCAAAATTTTGAGCCAGTCCTGTTACTGCTATCACTTCCATCAACTCAGTAGCCGAAGGGCTTCCCAATAGTTCCAATGAGCGTCGAGCAATAGGATGAAGTTTCGTCAGGCCACCTACTGTCCCTAGTGCCAGTGGAATATCTATCCAGAATTTGAAAATATCATTTTTAATTTCACAACTACTCAAACTGCGGTATTGTCCATCACGCGCAGCATAAGTATGCCCGCCAGCTTCTATTGCTCTAAAATCATTGCCTGTAGCCAATACGACAGCATCTATACCATTAAAAATACCTTTGTTGTGGGTGGTCGCTCGATAAGGGTCTATCCGAGCAATACGAACAGCTTTTGCAAATTTTTCGGCAAAAATAGCAGGTTCCATTCCTTCACATACATTTCCAAGCTCTTCAACCGGGCACTCTACCCAGGCTCGAACCAGGCATTCCGGAGTAAAATTGGATAAAATAGCCATGATAATTTCCAATGGCTTATCCTCATCAATATGTTCTTCAACAAATAACTGCAAGCTATTGCCAAATTCTTCTAGTACAGAATTGATAAAGTTGGCCCCCATAGAATCGCAGGTCTCAAAACTTACTTTCAACTGATGATAATTAGGTTCAAGCAGGCTCATGTCGAGCAATTCAATATCAAGAATCCCTCCGCCTCGTTTCTCCATATTAGCAGTTATCGGAGCGGCATCCCTGCGCAATCGCTGTTCCAATTCTTTAAACCGATCTCTCAGCAATTGTATATCTCCTTCCCAACTAAAATGTACCTGCCCCAATTTTTTCGTTGATAAAACCTGAGCATGAAACCCTCCCCTACTCATCCAGAATTTTGCTGCACTGGAAGCCGCTGCCACTACAGAGCTTTCTTCAATTACCATTGGGACCGTATAAACCCGGCCATTAATCACAAAATTAGGTGCAACTCCATAAGGTAAATAGAAATTGCTAAGGGTATTCTCACTAAAAGCATCTAACACTCGCTGCTGATCCTCATCTTCATGCCAAAAACTCTTCAGTTCTTCCACTACTTGCCGGGGACTGGAGAAAAAATTTTCTGCCACCCAACGAATCTTACCCAGCTTGGATAATTTAGAGAAACCTGTTACTGTCTTTTCCTGCATTTCGTATTTATTGTTTCAAATAAGGAAGAGAATTTGTGAATGTGATTCGTGAATGGGGATTCGTGATTTGTCGTTCGTTGTTAATCACCTTTCACTAATTACCTCTCAATTTAACCTCTTTCACTTCTTCCTTATTTGCCTATTTAAACTATCAATATACCCATTCAACTTCAATTGAAATTCCGATATTAACAGTAAAAGATTGTTCAGCCTTTCTTCACTAATACCTCCTCTTTTTCTTGCTTTCAGCAACCATGTCCTAGTTTCAAAACTGGAGCCTCTACTGTAATAGCAATATATGCGCCTATCTTTAAAATGGTATCTGCCATATCCTTCAGAAACATTTGCTGCTATAGAATCCGCAGCACGTACAAGCTGGCTTCCAATCGTTCTTCTCAAAAAATCATCCCACCCGGTGCATGTTTCCCATACTTCATCTCCAATCCTCATGGCTAGCTGATATACTTCAAAATTGTCAATCGTTTTCATAAGAAAGCACGTTATTATATTAGTAATCTTTTTTGTTTTCCTACCTTTCTTCACTTTTTCACCAATCACCAATCACCAATCACCAATCACTATTCACCAATCACTATTCACCAATAACCTCTTACCCCTCTTCCCTCACCTTTAAAAAAGCATTCGCCAACTCAAGTCCCTGCACCTGTGCATCGACATACTGATACAGTTCTTCATAGCTCCCTCTTGCATGTTTCAGGAAAGCCGATGCTTGTCCATAAACAGCAGGTAATTTCAAACGATTAATCAGGTAATATCCATCTAGAAAAGTTTGTACCCCTCCTGAAATAATCACTTCTTGACACTTTACCTCATCACCAAGTTCCTCGATGATTCGATTGGTCATATTGACCATATCTTCAGCACTATGCCCTACATAAGCTAAATGTTCATAGATAGCAGCTTTCTGTTCGTCACTTCTCAACATTTCCAGCTTAGCAAAATTTGTCCCTCCATTAGCAGCGAAATCAATAGCAGCTAGTGGTAGTTTAAACAAAGCTTTCAGGCTTTCATACCCCATCCCCTGACCTACTTCCTTCACAATTATTGGAATATCCATTTCGTCCAGCAGGATATTAATCACCTTGAGTGGTTCGTATTTAAACCGATCTCCCTCGGGCTGCAACCATTCCTGCATTGGATTTACGTGCACGATCAAACCATCTGCCTGAAGTTTATCAATTAGTTGGAGGATACGGTATAACTCTCCTGAGTCGATTAATTCTTCTATTTGAGCAACTCCCAGATTAGCATAAAGAGGAAGTTCTTCTCCTATTAAATGACGAACATCAAAATCTTTTAGGGTTTCATCATTATACAATAAGGCACGACAAGATCCCAGTCCCATTCCCATACCAAAATCCTTACATGCTCTTGCCAGATTATGATTAATGGTATTGGCCATTTCTGTACCTCCCGTCATACTGGAAACCCACATAGGTGTTTTCATCTTTTTGCCGAGAAATACTTGTTCGGGAAGAGCGCCACGCTGAGGATGCCCACTCAATAATGGTTCATAGAAAAACCGGCGATCCAGGCTATGTTTTTCTACCTGCGAATCAAAAGCTAATTCGATATGGTCCTTTTTTCTCGATTCAGAAGTAGGGTCTTCTTTGCCTATTAGTTTATCCACTAGTAATACATCACTTTTTTCAGCCATAAAATTACGTAAACTTAAAGAAATGAAGATTTGAAAGTTCTCGTTCGCCAAACAAATACCAGCAAAAATGGTTTATGTCTTCTTGTGAGATATCAAGAGATAAACCCAGGAATTGCAGGTAGTTCAGACTAAATGATTTTTTTTTCTCCTTATAGGAACCAATTATAAAAAATCCCGGTTAGTGAATTTGTAACTGGAAACAAAAATTACAACTCCCGAAAAAACAAAAAATAACCACCTGATTTACAACACCTTGCAAATCCAATTAACTAATTGGCGTCTGTAAAATACAGATTTGTCGTTTGCAGAAAATTTCTATCTTTATGGTCTTAATGGCAGAAAATACTGACATAAAAAAGCAACACGACCGGATTTTTGAAGAGGAATTCCTGCCTCAGATTGATGCGTTGTATACCTTCGCATATCATCTGACATATAATGAAGATGACGCCAATGATCTGGTACAGGAAACCTATTTAAAAGCTTACCGATTCATTGATTCCTATCATGAAGGAACCAATGCCAAGGCATGGCTTTTCCGGATTTTGAAAAATGCTTTCATCAACCAATACCGTAAAAAGAGCAAGCAGCCAACCAAGGTTGACTATGAGGAAATCATCAATTATCATGATGAAGAGGATTCTCAATACTCTAGTTACCTCGACCTCAGGGAGGAAATGTTCCAAGGTATGATGGGTGATGAAGTAACTACAGCTATCAATGCTTTACCGGTAGATTTCCGTGTAGTGATTCTCCTGTGTGATATTGAAGGTTTCACATATGAAGAGATAGCTAAAATTATTGATATTCCTATTGGTACTGTCCGTTCTAGGCTGCACCGAGCACGGAATATGTTGAAAGAGAGACTAAAAACATATGCCCAATCATTGGGATATAAGGATAAGAGAAAATAATTCGTTAACCATTGCCTCTTAACAAGGGCACCCCAAGAAACTTGCCTGTTACCTTAATCGCTAAAATTTCCGATGTAGGAATATAATACTGCTTAATTTAAGTTGCAGTAAAGGTAGCGGGCAGGTTTCACTCGTTAGAATGCTGACAATTAAAATGATTCGACTAAGTTCATCCTTCCATTTATCATCGGGCATTAGTGCCTCCTGTTCGGATTGCTGCTATACAGCAGTGACACCGCTACGGGGGTCGCAAGCTCATGGGGGGGATGTCATATCAGCAGCTATACGAGATCATTTACCCTGTGTGAGGTAACAAAACGTCTTTATCATGAAAGATCAAAATTATCAGGAACTCGTACGTAAAATAACTATGTACCTGGACAATGAATTGAATGAAAGTGCCGAGCGAGAGTTACTGAAAGATATACAATCAAACCCCGCATACCTCAAAGTCCTTAGTCAGGAAAAATCCTTTAGAGAATTTATTAAAAGTAAAATACACAGACGTAAACCCTCCCCTGCCCTTATCCAATCTATCAAAGAGAAAATCCGGGTTGCTCCCCTCTAATACAACAATTACTCCTCAACTGACAGAAACTAGAGTGCAAAAGCTGTTCTGGTTTTCTTACTGGAGCAGCTTCTCAAATCCCTGAACATATTATTTATTCATTTACTGGTAGCTATCTAACTCCCTTTGGAGTAATTTAGTCTTATTGTCATGTACTAACTATAAAGTTATCAATTGGGTATAAATTATTACCTCAATTAACTTTGTCTGTATAGTACCCTGGTGTACCTTTGTAATCAACCAAATTGCAAAGCCGTAACTAATGGAACCCATAAGTGTATTTGATATGCTCAAAGTAGGGATAGGCCCTTCTAGTTCGCATACACTTGGCCCCTGGCGAGCCGCAGAAAAATTTTGTAAAGAATTACAAACCAATGGATATACCGATAAGGTATTTTCCATACAGGTACATTTATATGGTTCTCTTGCACTTACCGGCATTGGCCATGGTACTGATATCGCCATATTATTAGGCCTTTGTGGTCATGATCCTGAGCTTATCCCAGTTGAGGAGGTTCAACTTACTCCAGAAAGGATTCACGCTACCCACCAGTTAAATTTAGCTTGTAGCCATCCTATTCATTTTGACCCTCAAAAGCACATCCACTTTCACTTTGACAAGAGACTGGATGCACATGCTAATGGTATGAGCATAGAAGCTTATGATCAGGAAGAAAATGAACTGCTCAACTGTACCTATTATTCTGTAGGTGGTGGATTCATTGTGAAAGAAGGAGAGGTGGAAAAGGAAAGTATTGTTCAATTACCTTATCCTATTGCTCATGCTAGAGAATTAGCTAAATATTGTGCAGATCAGAATGCTTCCATTTGGGAAATTGTCCTTGAAAATGAAAAAAAGTGGCATTCAGAAAAAGAGATAAGGAACAAATTGCTGTACATATGGTCGGTAATGAAAGAGGCCATGTACAGAGGATGCCATACAGAGGGAGTACTGCCAGGAGGATTAAATGTAAGCCGCCGTGCTGCCAGCCTACACAAAGGCTTGCTGCTTCCATGTGAATATACAGATGCAGATAGCTGGTTAAAGTGCCTCATTAGATGTGATTTTAAGTTTAACAAAGTACTAAAATGGATAGGTTGTTTTGCAATGGCGGTCAATGAAGAAAATGCCAACTTCGGCCGTATTGTAACAGCTCCCACAAATGGTGCATCTGGAGTCATTCCAGCTGTTTTGATGTATTATATATGTTTTTCAGACAAGGAAATAGGAGAAGAAGAAATCATCCGGTTTTTGCTAGTAGCAGGTGAAATTGGCAGCCTCTTTAAAAAAGGAGCTACTATTTCAGCAGCGATGGGTGGATGTCAAGCAGAAATTGGTGTTTCCTCTGCTATGGCTGCCGCTGCTCTCGCAGAAGGCATGGGAGCGAGTGTTGGACAGGCACTTATGGCTGCCGAAATTGCTATGGAGCACCATCTTGGGCTTACCTGTGATCCGATAGGAGGACTAGTGCAAGTACCTTGTATTGAACGCAATAGTATGGGAGCAATAAAAGCAATCACCGCTGCCAATATCGCACTGGAGAGTGATCCTGAAAAAGCCCGTGTGCACCTGGATGAATGCATCACTACTATGTGGCACACCGCTCTTGATATGAATACCAAATATAAAGAGACTTCTCAGGGAGGCCTTGCGGCTAATATTTCAATTAAAGTACCAGAGTGTTAGTTATGTGGTGATATGGTGAGGAGTGAGGTAGTGAGAAGGTTTTGCTTTTTTGGTGTGGCGATGAAGTGGTGATTAGTGATTATTTGTAATGGTATTTAAACTTAGGGGTAATAATTCCACCCCCTAAATCCCCCGCCAGCGGTGGACAGTCAAGCATTGAACAATATTCAAAGATAAAAATAAGGGACCCTAAGTTAATCTGTCTGTACAATTAGTGATTAGTGATTAGTGATTAGTGAAGATGGAGCATTTTTTAGTCCCGCTGAATTATGTGAGTTAGGCAGATTCGAAATTTCTGACGGCTAAAATGCCAGGAAGTAGCCCTTTCGGTTATTTAAAAGTTTGGGAAAGATACAAGCAATCAAAATAGTTTCTTACGTGCACCTTTCCCACAAAATCATCACTTAGAGCATGTTTGGGATTTATTAATCGGACTTATTCCGTCACTAATTGACTTATATTTTGTTGGAAGAACACTCATTTAGCTTGCTCCTCCGCTAAAGCTACGGCGGCACGCGGAAGGCTAAACATAGCATCTCTTACTTTTATCAATGTTTTTGTATAATCAATTTACGCCAGACAATTTGTTGTTCCTTGCCATCTTCTATTAGCTGTAAGTAATAACTGCCATTGGGAAAATATTCAAGGTCAATTTGCTGTGCAGTATTTTGCGCTGGCGAATCCAGAATAAGTTTGCCCATACTGTCATAAATGCGCAGCTTGTAGTTGTTTGTATTATTTTCAAGAACTACATTTAGCATATCTGTCGCAGGGTTAGGGTAAACATTTACTTTGCTGGTGTAGTTCTCCGAAACAGATGTAGAAGACATGGGGCCACATAGTATATCGGCCAAAAAATTAGCAGTAGCTGCTTCCACTTCTTCTTCGTATTGTGCTGCGTTATTAACAAAATAGCTTACATGTCCATTGCTATTCTCTATTGTTATCAATTCATTCTCTATTTCCAATTCCATTGCTCGTTCATGCATGGTCTTACTCCCTTCTAAGTAGACATAAATGATAGGCCCTGCCGGTACACTTCCATTGCCATAAGGCACTACTCCATCTCCATCATCATGCACACTAAATAAAGGTGGATTATCTCCATTGATAAGATCAGCATCTTTTAAAGCTCCCGAATAATTAATCACCCCTTGTGCTTCTGAAGAATATTCTATATTATCGCTACTGTTGCCTTCCCAACCACCATTTGCGTTTAATGCAGACTGAATATCCGAGGGTAATTCATCTGAATCATCCAAATATGCTACATGAGCAGCCGTAATAGCTCCTGCGGATACTCCTCCTACAAAAATTTGTTCTGGATTTATTCTAAACTGGTTACCGGTAGCTGCATCCTCCCGTAAATAACGAATAGCGGCTTTCATATCACCTACTGCTTTAACCACCACATCCGTCATCTGGCCGGAATCTACCGGAAACAGCAAATCAAAAAGCCGATAATCTATAGTTGCTGCTACATAACCTTTCCTGGCAAAAGAGCGACAAATACCATCCAGGCTTTCTCGTTCTCCTGCTACAAATCCGCCGCCAAAAGCCAGCACAATAGCAGGGCGAGCCTCCAGATCATCATTTGCTGGCTCATATACATCCATGAACAACTCCTGAAAATTGCCTCCGATAGTTGTGTTTTCACCAAACTTAACTGCCTCTGTTACTTCTACAGAAGAAAAAACATCAATGCGATAGCGTTCGCCATCACAGCCTTCCACCTGTGCATAATTGTAGTTGAGAAAAAGGAGTCCTACGAAAAACAAAGTCAAAGTAGTTCTATTTACATACTGCATATTGTCTCTTATTTAGTTGTTCAGTACTAACACACGATTATCCTAGAACATCCTTGAAGTATCTTTTCACATCATGCTTCGTTATTTTTTTCGTCGGATTGCCCGCATCCGACTGCAAAAAATGCCTCGTCTGATGTAAAAATATTACTCAATTATATTTCTGTATAATTATGTCTTAGCACTTAATCCAAATAAAGATAGAAAATTTGATCAGTATTAATAGTTTCAGCTTTAAGATATTATGTTCCAACCAATTGCATTTGAAATTTCACTTTAATCCCTTTTTCAATTATGGTACAATAATATTTTCCATTACAAATACTACCACCTTCCAGGTGTTTTATTCCAAGCAACTTCATACTACAATTTGACAGTATATAAGCCTCTTCGACTAAAAAATAAGAATCAAAGTAATATGCTTTCTGCTGATTGGTAAGGAATTGTTCTAAAAACACTATTTCTAGATACTGCTCATCCAGGGAAAGCGAAAGCATTTGCGCAATACATTGATTTGACTTCATATCGACCGGACTAACATCAGGAGTCCAACTTTCTAGCCTACATATACCAAAATATCGGCATTGCTGTTTTGGATTACCGAGTGTGATAATACTATAAACATCATCATAAATAATCTGAGCAGAGGTACCAATTGTTCGATCTAACATACTTACACTATTCTGAGAATCCATATAATAAATCTTTAAGTTTAGAACCCCTCAGTGCAGAAATGTCATAAGCTTCGTTAAAACGATCAATCGAATAATTAATATCTCTTTTTAATGCATCAAACTCTATTGGTAGTTTTGCTTTACACTCTTCTTCATTAGGATAATTAGAGATGATCACTTCAAACTTTTGATAATATTTCGCTCCCTGTTCTATGAAAGCGTTGTACTTATTAATGAAGTTTATCAAACGATCAACAGCAAACTCCAATTCTACCTGCAATTTAATAGCTTTAGAACTATGGGGATCTTCTGCTATTTCTGTTTCCAGATCAGTTATATAGGTGTCTAGTGCTTCATATACCTTATCCCAATCATCTTCTCTTCGGCAAACATCCAATGGAGTATGATATCGAACCACTTCAACATATTCTTCAAAAAGATCGACACACTCTTCTTTAAGCGTTACATTACTTTCTCTGAGGTATTCCGTTTCATAGTAAATAGTAGCCAATTCGGAATTCATCCTGGCTGTAAAATCTAATATGCATGATATATTGTCCAGTTCGTTCTCTCTTTGCATTTTATTGCCGGTTCCAAGTACGGATGTTATCAAGGAAAATGCCGGAGACAAATAAGGATTTGTTTCCAACAAAAGAGGCAGTTGTAAAGAATTCTCTTTCTTCAGCTGTCTTTCCAAAACAGCTTTAGAGTTCTGGTACTCTGGATAAGCGTTAGGGTTTGAGAGAGAAGTAATATTCTGATAGGTCTGGAGAGATGAAAAATGATGATCCAGCCCTAGTACTTTTTCATATAACAATCGTATGATTTCAAGCCCTTTCTTATAACGCAATTTAGTCAGTTCAACTCCCAGAACCTCTTCCTCGTATTTTATCTTTTCAATCAGCTCTACTTTCCTGTTTAGTGTTTTGACATAATCTAAAATAGCCAGGCTTTCATCTGCCAGTATCAAGTTGGTATGTTTCAATTCATCCACTAAATACTGCCGGGTAGAATGATACTGAGCCCAATGAATTTGAACGTTGTTGTCCCAATCCATTATGATTAGATTCAATTGGCTCGTATCAGAATAGGCCCCTGCTGAAAATGCACACAAAAGAAAAAAAACAAAGCTTAGCTGTTTCATTTTCATCTGTTTTGATTGATAGAAAGATTGACAATAAATGTGGTAGCATCTTCTGTAGTCGGATAGAAACCTTCTGCAATCGTATAAGGAGTTGATAGCCTCAATGCTGTTCCAATATTATCCGGCAAATCTAAATCCTCTTCCTGCTTGAAAAAGCCATCCACAAACTGAGTTTCCGCATCACTAACGCTAATATCATCTTTGGAAATACTCATTCTTAAGCCACCATCCGTATCAATATAAAATTGAGCATTTGAGTCGTAATTGGTATTTGATCTACTACTTTCTGATCCATCTATAGAGCACAAACCACGGGGGCCGTCACAAGATGGGCCTCTCCCAAAATCGACTCCGGTTCTTTGTGGTGGTGGTAAAACATCTTCATTAGCAGGAAATGTATAGGTGAGCCCAAGCGTAATAAAAGCAATCGCTATAATAGCGCATGCCATAAGGCCCAAGTGATTTGTTAAGTTCATTTTCATAGCTTAAAATTTTTTATGTTAACAGATAAAGGCAATTGCGAAAACAAGCGCTCCCACTTCATTTTGCCAACAGGCATTTGCCATTTAATGCCTGTCTGATGTGGCCCGAGGTATAATAACAAGGCGGCAGTCATCGTAAAGAAGAAACTCACTAAGCCAAATAAAACGATATTTAGAAAATGGAAAGTGATTCCAAGTATCAATAATCTTTTCTTTTGCTGTTGATTCATCAGCAGTGCCATAAACAGCACGACTTCAAAAACAATGACTCCCCAGGTAATTACAGATACGATATAAGGATTGGCAAATAACTGATAAAACAGCTCGGCATGTGGTTCTCCATCTACTCCAAAAATTGGATTTTGTATCCAGTAAAACATAGCAGTACCATTTACCCATTCTTCTACTTCCAATTTACCTACCCCTGCATGGAAATAAATCAATGCCACTTGAAGGGCTATGATCAGCATACTCGAATAAGCCAGCAGATTGAGGCTTTTTTGATAAAAGGAAACTGGCTTATTTTCCTCCGGTTCACTTATCTCCCAATGCCATTTTCTTGGATCAGCAAGACATATAGGTATCAATAGTAAAGTCAGTACCTGAGCGATCTGATCCCCTCCGTCTAATACCATTGCAGAATTAGCGAAACTGAAGGTTACCCACCAATGAAAGATGCCTGTAATTTTAGGATACCAACCTATTAACACCAAAGTCAATATAGCGATAGCGATTGTTTTTCCTAGCACCAAATTGGCCCCAACAAGATTGAAAAGATTGATCTTTGCAAGATCTATGGTTTGTATATAACTGGAAGGGCTTCCTTCTCCCAATGGATGGATAAGCACCGCTATATCATTACACAATAAAGTAATGAGCAGACCCAGTGCCATTAGTGAACGAGCTAAGCCATAAGTATTAGTCCACCTGAAATCCTTTGCAGCATGATCAATGCTGGCTAGTAATTTTTTTAGATACTGCATAGGGTTCTAATTTTTACAACTTTAGCGGGCATATCTATTTCTCTATAATGTTTTCCCCAGGCCCAGGGCAGAGGTTCTTGCTGAGCTATGTAAAACGCTCCGCATATAGTTGGTGATTCTACTCTATTGATTACCAGCGTTTCTTCAAGACACTCAATTTCTGCTTCCTGCCTGATACCTCCGGGGCATTCCAACCAGGTAGTCCCTTCTACTTTCGCTAATATATCTCCCAATTCAACACTTTGAATTCTGGATTTACGAGAAGCCCCAAAAAGGTTTTTCCTGTTGCAGTTAGAAAGAATAAGCTGCTGATATTCTCCATCTACCTTTTGATAAATAAAGTAATTATGCTCTCTTGGGTTTCTAGTAAAAAAGGCCCAGCCTTGAGGCATAATTGCCCCAATGTTGGCACTTTTAACTCTGGAGTCCGTTAAAGCTCCATAAGGTAGGGCATGTACTGCTAATTGAAAGATCAAATACCCCCAGAAAGCAGTCAGGCATAAAGCTACAAGTCCTAATTTAATTCGTTGAGTATCCATAAATAAGCAGTATTAATTCTAAATCACATGAATTGATATTTGTCAAATTCCTCAAGCTGCTGCATTATTTTGAATCCCGGATGCCGTAACCAATTGAGGCTCTAATGGCATATCACTTGCATGGGATTGTCTGCTAAACAAGCGGTTGAACTTTATTACTGGTAGCTTATAACCCGTGTCATGTGCCCCCAGAAACAGAATTAATGCTGCTGTCATAGCACAGAAGAAACTAACAAGGCCATGGAAGATTATAATAGTGAAATGAAAAGCAATGCCTAATACCAATAGTGTTGGGCGCCATTTTTTGTTCATTGTCAGCCCTAAAAAAAGTATTACCTCAAACACCATCGCTCCCCATGTCATAGCGGTGACTCCTATAGGATTGGTTACAATAGCATCTAATATTGGAGACAATGCTTCAGAAGCTCCAAAAATTGGATTATTCAACCAGTAATAAACAGCCGTTCCATTCGCCCATTCAGGTACTTCAAACTTTCCAACTCCTGCATGAAAATAGATAAACGCAACTTGTAATTTAATCACCAGGAGTGAACATAATGCTACTATTCCAGCCATTTTCTGCCTTGTAGTATATTGTTCTATAGGATGTGGCTCATTGCTCCAATGCCATTTCCTACCATCCATTAAACATATCGGGATCAGCAATAGAGTTAGAGTAGCTGTTATTTGATCTCCTCCATCCAATACCATTGCCGATGAGCTATAGCTAAATGCGATCCACCAGTGTAAGATACCTGTAACTCGAGGCCTCCAGCCTGATGCAACTAATAACAGTACAATAATCGATAGCCATTTCGCAAGTACAATATTGTGCTCAAGAAGAAGATCGGAAGAGC
>JAKSDI010000216.1 GCA_022360175.1 Chitinophagales bacterium | reverse complement strand
TTCCACATTTTTTTTGTTAATTAAACAAAAGAAAAAAGTAGCAAAAAAGAAAAGTTATACATGGTGATAATGATAATATGTGTATAGTTTCTCTTTTTCAAACCTAAAGGTCTGGGTAAAAGGATAACACCAAACTTTGCCTCTATTTTTTCATTTTCCATTCAATGTTTATCATTTTTCGGTTTTAAGTTGCTAGATCACAACTTGAATTAATTAAGTAAGCCAAATACGTACTTTAATCTAAAAACTCAGGAAGGCTAAGTCCAAAAGAAGTATATTTCGAGTAGCCGAATAATCAATTGATAATAGAATATCAAAAAGATAAAACAGAAGGACTTTACAAATATCAATCTACAACACAAATGAAATTGAGAATAATATTTTTAGCCATAACTCTAATATCAATTTTAACGTGCCAGGGTCAAAAATCTGATATACCACAACTCAAAGAGCTAAAGGAAAAAATAACGAATAGAACCTATCCTAATATTGACGGAATTATTGTTGAGCATTGTGATGAAATTATTATCGAAGAATATTTTAATGGGTTCGACAAGCATAGTCGTCATGACATGAGGTCTTCCTTCAAATCTGTAACAAGTCTGTTAACTGGAATAGCAGTTGATAAAAAATTAGTTGCAATTGATGATAAGTTGATAAAATATTTTCCAGAGTTAGAAGGCTCTGAAAAGGGAAATATTACAATCCGGAATTTATTAGAAATGAGGTCTGGTTTAAATTGTGAAGAGTTTTACGATATAGGGCCTTATTGCGAAGGAGCAATGACCAATACAGATGACTGGATAGCCTATTGCCTAAATATAAAATTACAGCGTCAACCAGGATTGAATTGGTCTTATAGTTCTAATGATCCAATGATAATAGGAGAAGTGGTATCAAGAGCAAGTGGAATGACAATAATGGAGTTTGCTAAAGAACATTTATTTAAGCCTCTAAACATCAGTGATTATGAATGGACCATTTCACCGAAAGGAAGAGGGATGACTGCAGGTTCTTTTTACATAAGGCCAATTGATATGCTCAAGATAACAAGATTGGTATATGATAATGGTAATTGGGAGGGTCAACAAATAGTAAGTGAGCATTGGATAAAAAAGTCTACCAATTGCGAAATTGACATAGATTTCTCATTTACGAGATATTCAAAAATGCCAAATGCAGTATACGAAAGTGCATATTATGGTTTCTACTGGTATCAAGAGAATTTGAGATATAATGGTATTAACACAAAAGTGCTTTTCGCATCTGGAAATGGCGGTAATTATATGATGATTCTACCTGAATATAATGCCAAAATAGTCTTTACAGGGAGTAACTATGGCAATTGGAGAGGAAAGCTTCCTTTTGAGATTCTTTTAAAATATATCATTCCAATGATAGAAAATAAAAACTGTAGGTAAAGTATTACCCTACCCTTATTAAGTAAGCAATAACAGTATAATGCATCCTGTATGTTGTTTCTTGATCTATTCCCTGTAATTGCTAGAAAACAGTATATTTAAGCTGGGTTCTGTTGAAAAGCATCTTTTGGTTTACAAAATCAAAATCCCAACAGGCTCTAACTTCTGTCAATTTTTAGCACTATGAAATCGAATATCACCCTCATTCTCTTCTTATCCTTTTTTCCCTTTTTACTATCGGCCCAAGATCAGGTCACAACAGCAACCTATCAACAGGCAGAAAGCCAGCTTTCCTTCAACACTTCCCAATATGTAGATCGGATGAATGTCCGGGCCAACTGGGAATCTGATGATAAACTTTGGTATAAAATCCTGGTGAAGGATGGGATGGAATTTGTGCATTATGATATTAAGAAAAAGAAAAAAACGACCTTCGATTCCAGAGAAAAATTAAACAAGGTGCTCAAGGAAAAGGTCGCAGTACCTAATTACAATCGCCGTAACGAAATTCTTTCTCCGGACCAAAGCAAGGTAGTTTTCATCCGAGATTGGAATTTATGGATACGCTATTTGGACAGCGGTGAAGAAAAACAATTGACCACGGATGGAATTGAAAATTATGGATATGCGACAGATAATGCCGGCTGGCGACAGAGTGAACGTCCCATCTTATTATGGTCACCGGATTCTAAAAAGATTGCCACCTTTCAGCAAGATCAACGGCATGTATCCGATATGTACCTGGTGACCACCAATGTTGGTGAGCCTACCTTAAAAAGTTGGAAATATCCTTTGCCAGAAGATGAGAAAATCATCCAGATCGAGCGAGTCATTATCGAAGTTGATAATGGTAGAATGGTGCGCCTGGATATGCCTTCCGATGATCGCAGGGGAACCTTGTGTGATGATATTTCCTGCACAGGAGCTTTTGATGATAATCAGTGGATCAATGATGGTAAACAATTGGTTTTTGTTTCCTCCACCAGAGATCATAAAATTGCCCAGCTCAGAATTGCAGATGCCAGTACTGGTAAAGTCCGAGATATCCTAAAGGAGGAAGTGGCTACCCAATATGAATCTGGCCAGGGAGCTATCAATTGGTACTATCTGGAGGCAAGCAATGAGGTCATTTGGTACTCCGAACGCGATAATTGGGGTCACTTGTACTTATACGATGCGCAAAATGGTCAGCTGAAGCATCAAATTACCAAGGGTGAATTTGTAGTCACCCGCCTCAAACATATCGACCAAAAAGGTGGTATTTTATTTTTTGAAGCGAATGGCCGGGAAGCAGGCCGTAATCCCTATTTTAGTCACCTTTACCGGGTTGATTTGTCTGGAAAGAATTTAAAGCTACTCACCCCAGAAGATGGGAATCATCACATCCAATTCTCTCCAAACTACCAATACTTTGTGGATAATTATTCCCAACCTGATGTTCCGCCCATTTCCGTACTCCGCGATAGAAATGGCAATTTAATTGAGACGCTAGAGAAAACTGACATTTCGCGTCTGACTGCCACCGGCTGGAAAGCCCCCGATCCAGTCACTGTAAAATCAGCTGATGGCAAATATGATTTATACGGCCTGGTATTTACCCCCAGCAATTTAGATCCCAATAAGAAGTACCCTGTTGTCAATTATATTTATCCTGGCCCTCAAGGCGGCAGTGTAGGCTCCTGGTCCTTCAGCCCAGGTAGAAGAGATCATCAGGCGCTGGCCGAGTTGGGTTTCATTGTAGTAGTAATTGAAGGTAGCTGCAACCCAGGCCGTTCAAAAGCCTTTCACGATGAGTGTTATGGTGAAATGTCCGTCAACACCTTACCGGATCAAATCTCTGGGATGGAACAACTAGCTGAAAAAAATCCCTATATGGACCTGGAGAAGGTCGGAATTTGGGGGCACTCCGGAGGTGGGTTTGCTACCGCCGCTGCCATGTTTAATTATCCCGACTTTTTTGATGTGGGCATTTCTGAGTCTGGTAATCACGACAATCGCAACTACGAAGATGACTGGGGCGAGCGCTATATTGGCCGAATGGAAGAAGTAGATGGCGTCAACAATTATGAAAGACAGGCCAACCAACTCCATGCCCAAAATTTGAAAGGAAAATTATTATTGGCTCACGGCGGTATGGATGATAATGTACCTCCTTACAACACCAATCTCGTGGTAGATGCCCTAATAAAAGCCAACAAAGATTTTGATCTAATCATTTTCCCTAATGCGCGCCACGGCTTTGGTGATGATAGTTTTTATATGACCCGTAGAAGATGGGATTATTTTGTAAAAAATCTCAAAGGCTTAGCGCCGCCGAAGGAATACAAAATCCAATATAAAAAAGATCCACGGCTTACACGGGTTTAGTTGTACATCATGATTCTCTTTTATAGTTATAAATTACACTTAAAATAAGCCCCAAAATTCCTCCAATGACACAATGAGCCAAGGTGTTTAAAGCAAAAATGGCATTGAAGTCTACCTTCCAAATACTACGGACTACAAGTCCTGTTGGTAAAAACATAATTATTGCCATAACTACTCCGTATACAATAGCTTTTAACCTGGTATTTTGCTCTTTAATAAAATAGGGAAATAGATACACAAAGCCACTAACGAATACCAGGTGGTTTAAGACTAGCCCTCCATAATTAGGTTCATCACGTCTATAAGGTACAAAGTTGGGTTCGTCTGTAAGCATATACCAGATCGTAGTAAGTACATTGGATACTACAAATAAAAGGATGATACTAAGAATAGTTTTCTTATTACTCATAAGGCTTTATTTAAAATTATGAAGCAAAATTATAAGGGGCTAATTGGAATGAATTGACATTTTGCGCCATTCTTGTTGTCTTCCATAAAAACTGAAGGAGGTATCTTCGAGTAGCAGGAATAAACACTCCTAATCTGTGTATTTAAATGTCTGTAAAAATAAAAATCAATCAAATCGACAATTCTCGATATATAGTTATATATTTGCACCATGGATATTTTAGAAATAAATAAAACCTTGTCCAATCAAATCCGAATCGATATACTTGATTGGTTAAAAACGCCTGAAGAACATTTCCCGAAACAAGTAAATGTTCCTGATTTCAGTGATGGTGTTTGTGTTTGTCATATACAGGAAAAAACAGGTTTATCGCAATCAACCGTATCACACTATTTAAGTATGATGAATAAAGCAGGCCTGCTTATACCCACGAGACATGGAAAATGGACTTATTACAAACGAAATGAAGAGGTAATTCAGGAGTATGTAGAATTTTTAAGTAAAAATCTTTAAAATTATAATGACTAATAACTCATTTCATCTTGCACAATTCAATATCATCAAACTTAGGGCTGAGCTTGATTCTCCAATGATAATGGAATTCAAGGATTTTCTGGCTCCGGTAAATGAACTAGCTGAAAAAAGCGACGGTTTTGTCTGGAGGCTAAAAGATGATGAAGGAGAAAGTGCGACTAATATTGAAACACCTTACGAAGATAAATTGATCTTTGTCAACCTGTCGGTATGGTTAAATTTTGAAAGTTTAGAAAGCTATATATACCATACTGTTCATGCATATTTCCTCAAAAACAGAAAAAAATGGGGAATTAAAATGAAAGGATATCAATCGGTTTTATGGTGGAAACAGCTAGGAAAACTCCCGACAGCATTGGAGGGTAAAAATAAGCTGGATTTACTTAATCAAGTCGGTTCTTCTCCTCAGGCGTTTAGTATTAATGAGAGATATGATATGTATGGAAATAAACTATAATCCAATACACTAACAATTGTTGCAAAGCCTGCTTCATTTAACGAACCATTCTGCGCTATCCAATAGATAAAACGAAATGTCAAAATTGTAAGTAAGGGAGCATAATTAGGTTGCTTTTTTGGTGGATCAGTTTTTTGCTCAGATCAAGGCGCGGCGGAGTGTAATAGCCGTAGTTATTAACACGAGTACGCAACGCAGATATGGGGAAAAAGATGCCACCATAAAAAGATTAATTAAGTGTGCTCCCTTACTTATCTTAGCATGACTGATAGAGCTATCTAAACAGCAATATCTTCTGCAAATCATACATATGAATGATAAAAGTTATTTTTCACACCTATATGAAATAGCGAGTTACCTGAATAAGGAGTTTTCTCTGCATGCTGTCCTTCACAAATCCCTGGAGAAGACGATGGAAATCATGCATTTAGAAACAGGGTGGATTTGGCTTACTGAACCTGATAATAAATCCGTATATCTGGCTGCTTCTCATAATTTACCTCCTGCATTAAGCAATCATCCTGAGCGCTTGTCTGGCAGGTGTTATTGCATCAAACAATACCTTTCAGACGATATTAATCAGGCTCTGAATATAAGTGAGATTGCATGCTCACGATTGAAGGATACCAGCCTTGGTACGAAAGGCCTGAAGTTTCATGCGACTATACCTATTATTATCAACGGACAGAAAGTAGGTATTATGAACTTGCTCAGTAAAGAAACCAAAGAATTAAGTGAAAAGGAACTAACAATTCTCAATACGATCAGTGAATTGGTAGGAACAGCCATTCAACGCACCCGTTTACAACAATCCTATACGAGTAAAAGTGCTGAACCAGATACAAGCATTCATCGAATATTAGAATCCGTCTTCTTTCCTAAAATAAAAAGCATTATCTCATGTCTTGAAAGTTCAAAGAGTGATAAAAGTAAAGTAAGCGGAGCTCTTAAAGAAGCTGGCGACCTTCAGAAGCATTTGACAATACTATTCCGAGAACTAGAAGTAATAAAAGGTACAGCTACTACTTCACAAGAATTCAATTATCCTGAAACGCCTCTTACAAAACGTGAATTAGAAGTACTAAACCTCATAAAGAAAGGCCTAACCAACGAACGAATAGGTAGAGAACTTTTCATAAGCGAACGGACGGTTAAATTTCATATTACTGCTATCTTATCCAAGCTCAATGCAGGCAATCGTACCGAAGCAGTAGATATCGGCCTAAAAAGGGGACTTTTAGGTATCTAAGGCACTCTGACTACTGAACCTGTACTTTGGTACAGGTCATTTTCCGTACTTAAGTCCGTTTCATACATCATTTTTGTCCATGATATTTGCACCAGAATAACAAAAAACAATAGATTATGACAACAAAAAAGGTGTATTTGGAACATGCTAACATTACGGTAAATGATTTACAGGAAGCAATAAAATTCTTCCAGACAGCTTTTCCCCATTTCAAGATACGGGGAGGTGGTAATGGCACCAGAGAATGGGTCCATCTTGGAGACAATGATACCTACATAGCTATTAATCAGGCTAAACAACATTCTTTGAAAGCTGAAAAAAACTATGATGGGATTGGGATCAATCATATTGGCTTTGTGGTACAGGATGTAGAAAAAATAGCTAATAATCTCTTAAGCAATGGCTACAAAAGAGATTTCCCTAAGGAGGTGGAACAATTCAGGATTAGAGATTATTTCGCTGATGCGGATGGAAATCAGTATGAATTCATACAGTACCTTAGCGAGCTACCAGAGGAAAGAAACAGTTATAACAACTGAACAGAAAAAAACAATATACCAATCAAGCAGACGCCCCTGATTACCTATCGATCAGGGGCACCTCCTCGGGCCGTTCGGTATTCGAAATGCTCTGTCAATATTATAAATAATTCTTTTTACCCGAAGAAAATCAATCAGAAAATGAAAAGGAAGCCTTCTTCCAATCCAGGATAGGTATCATCCGAAGCAGGTTGAGGCCGACCAGTAGTTGACGGTTTTGGCCTATTACCATAACCAGAGCCTCCTCTTCCCGCAATATTAATTTGCATACGTTCAGCATCTGTCCTCCAAAGAAGTTTTTGTTTTTCTATTGCTTCTTCCTCTTCCTCTGTCAAGCCTTTGGGGAATGATCTATCCATGTCTTGGTTTATCGTCTCATAAAACACAATTTCTCCTCCATAAGCAGCTATTTCATCACGGCAAAGAAGGTGATTAAGCTCATGATGTAGAACACCTGCAAGTCCTATTATTCTAGGGTCATTTTCTTTTAATATTGCCCCTAAACCTTTTGGAAATAAACTCGGGTTTAAAGCTAAAAGATGGCTTTAGAAATACTTCTGCCAGGTACAATGCGGAAGGACTTGCAGGAATTATTAATATCACTTTAAAGAAGAAAACTCCTTGGTTATATTTTAAGTATCCTTTCACTTACTATAACCTTGCCTTGTTTTATGCGCAATATGTAGGTTCCTGCCATATGCCCCCTCAGGTTCATTTGAATTCTCTGATGCTTACCTTTTGCTCTTTTTTGCTGGATCAATTGCCCATTAAGGTTAAATAACTGATAATCTACTTCTACATCATTGACTGCCTTCAGTTGTACCGTAAACCGGCCTGATGTAGGGTTTGGGAAAAAATTGATTTGAGTGAACAGCTCTTCGGTCTCATTAAAACGTAACTTAAGGCCGGCCGTATTTTCTCCTTTAAAATCAGTGCTTACTGAATAAGGACTATTTGCCTGAATTTGATAATAAGGAGAAGCACCTTCCTCTGCAACCTGCCCTACTAATCCCGACTCGTTGAATACACAAAGGCCTTCTTGAGTGCCTAACCAAATATTATTGTATTGATCCACATCCATGGTAAAAATGGTGTTGCTTGACAAACCTGTATCTTCTGTTGTGATATTTTTGACTCCATTTTCATCATACCTTAAAAGGCCGGAACCATAAGTACCAAGCCATAGTGTGCCATTCATATCAACAAGCATATCATTGATAGTTTTATTCATCGGCAGGCCTTCTTTGATGTGTTCCCATTTCTTGCCATTATAAATATGGAATCCATCAATTCTACTAACAAAAATCCGTCCATCCGGATGAAAAGAAATATTCTTGTAGCGAGCTTCTGCATATCGACTTTCTAAAGCATGATAAATCATAACTTCATTTCTCCATTCCACCACTCCGGAGTCTAGCCCTAGCCAAAGAGCATCATCAGGTGCCTGAGCAATTCCATACAATTTATTAGAAGGTAAATCAGAATTATTCTGATCATACAATTGAATGGTTCCATTTTTAGATTTCACGAGGCCTTTACCAGTCGCAATCCATATTGTACCATCTCTGCTTATGATTACATCATTAAAGTGAGTTTTCATTTGCTTCAGAATGAAATCACCTATTTTATCTTGTTCTTCTTTGGGTAAATTTCTAAAGACTGGGGCCCACCAGTAATCATCTAAATAGTTTGTTGTCCACTCATCTTCATCAATTTTGAATGCTACGCCTTCAGATTTAAAGTGAATAACATTATTTTCATCGATATAAAGTTTATCAATAGAAGAACCCCTCAATGCTGAATTGGAAGGGTTGATCCTAATTATTTGATCCTCCTTAAACCATAGCAACCCCACCCGTGTATTGGCAAATAGTTCACCATTTTGAGTAACATAAGTATAATCGAGGTTAACATTTTTTCCAAATTGAGCTTTGAGTTTTGCTCTATCCAACTGTCTCCACCTTCCAGAATTTCCCAAAAAAACTTCTCCACTTCCGCTAATGACAATTTCATTTTCACTAATTGCATCAAAACGTTCTGCCGGAATGCTGAACTTCTTACCGTTGCTGGTATATATTTTTTGGACGATCCACTTACCATCAACATACTTCCATGTCCACCTACCTGAACTTAGCCAGTAACTTCCTTTTCTATCCTGGAAAACAGTGTAGGGCTGGCTGATATCGACATCTTCTGGAAGCTCTATTTCTTCTAATTTATTGCTGAGTAGTTTCAAGCCATCATTGGTAGCCAATAGAAGACTATTATCAATGCCTAAACTCATGTCGTATACTGAGCTTGCCTGAATCTCTTGTCTGTTAAATTTTCCCTTCTCCAGTTTAACAAGTTCGTAGTCTTCACCAAAGGCTCTGGCAATAATTCCTGAGGTTTTAGGCTTTTCTTCCAGAGGATCCATATATCGTCTGGTAAACCAAACCTCATTGTTGTGATCTATAATGATCTTGTCAATGCGCAATACGGAGTGTTTACGTGTTTTTGCATCGGAATAAAAAGTCCATTGTCCATTGATATAGCTATAAATGTCACCTCCCGCAGTGCCCAACCATAAACCTCCATTGGCGTCCATATCCATAGCAGAAAACTTATTGGTGTTAATGGGGCTATTGCTTTGATCCAGATGATATACATGCTCCGGATCAGTAAAATATACCAAGCCTCCTAAAAAAGTCGATATCCAGTAGGTGCCATTATGTTCTTTTATTGCTGATACTGGCCGGCCATCTGTATATGTAAACCACTGCTGGTTTTGGCCATTAAGAGAAAGGAAGGCTAATAACCCAAAAGCTATGATAAGTCCAGGCTGATTTTTCATCACTCAGAACGTGTTTAAATTTTGGAAGTCCAATTTAGTAAAATTCATTCCATTTGTGCTTTGTGCTTTGTGGTTTCATCTCCTTTGTCGTGCTCACTTCAAATACCGAAACGGACACTAATTATCGAGAAAAAAGAAAACGGAAATCGGCTGTAAGTGGAGGAAAAAATAAAGCATCCATCCTTCACTTAAGGAAGCCAAAATGCTCTGCTTTCAAATCCTGAGTTTTTTAGAAAATAATACTTTTGAAATCTTGAAAAAGCACAATGAATGATCTAAATTTATTCGGATTTTAATAAGCTAACAACAATATAAAGCATGAAAAACATCCTATTCCCATTATTAATTCTTGTATTAGCTATTGGCTGTAAAAAAGATGAAATTACAATTACAGATTCCTTCGATCACTGTATTGAAAGAAATGAGCAAGTCATAGCTTCAGATTCCTGTCCAACTTCACTCGATGACTATCATTGTGAAATAATTGAAATTGGTGCTGATTCACTTGGTGACGAAAGTAGGTCTTATCTACCGCAGTATTGTTTAATGGTCAAAGATACGTTACGATATGAGAACAATTCCGGAGAACTCACGATTTATACAGTTACTGAAAAGCTAAACCTAAGAACTTTTAGTTTACAAAACTCTTTTATTGAATGTAATTCAGATTCGTCTGAAACCATCGCTTATTGCTCTAAAATTGATTTGGCAGAATTGCGACTTAAGTCAATAAACAAAAACATATCTCTCAAGATTAATATATCAAATATACTAGATAATACTTCTCCCGAACTCGGATTGTCTGGAGATAAATTGAGTATTTGTCGAGGCGGAACTATAGGAAGTTTTTGTACAGAAGAATTCTATTCAATAATAAATCAGAAAGATTTAACATATGATCAATCAGAAAGAGAAGAAAGGATTAATAAAATTGAATTAAATGGAGTCCAATATAATGATGTAATAAGTAACATAAATAATAACCCAATCTCAAATGGTTTTAAATACTACTACAATCGACAAATTGGGCTCATTGCTTATTTAGATGAGAACGGTGAATTATGGACAATTAAGCAATAAAGTTACTAATCATGAAGACTGCCTTGAACAGTAGTCAATCACAAACCGCCGTATAGAATGTGCATATCAGGATTAGAGATTATTTTGCTGACGCAGATGGAAATCAGTATGAGTTCATGCAATACCTTAGTGAGCTGTCAGAAGCAAAAACAACTGAATCCTAACAAAAACAAAAGATATCGAAAATAGAACTAGTTTTGAAACTTCTATTAGGAATCACTCCCTAATTTTTTCCCAAAAGAATACATAATAAAACCGCTTGAAATAAACATAATCAAGCCATAAATACCAGCGGGAATAGAAAGAGTAAAATTGGCTAATACAGTTGAAGCAATTACAATGGCAAGCGTACCATTTTGGATGCCGGATTCGATAGCTATTGTAATGGCTTGTTTTTGATTTAGGCTAAATAGCTTTGCACTGTAATAACCAATTAATAAAGTCAATAAATTCAAAGTAACTGTAGCCCCTCCTATTTGAGGAAAGTACTCGATAATTGTTTTTTGTTCTTTGATGATGATCGAGAGCAATATCAGTACAAATAATAGGACAGAAAAAATCCTTACAGGTTTATCCATCCGTAAAGCAAAAGCCTCGTTACGAGACCGGATAAACATACCAACAGAAACAGGTATAATTACAATTACCAATACTTGAAGTAACATACCAAATTCATCTACGTCAACAGATTGTCCAGTGTCATTGAAATAGGTATATGCAAAGCCTACATATAATGGAATTGTAATTAAAGTAATGAAACTACTTATGGCTGTAAGCGAGATAGAAAGTGCGGTATCGCCTTTAGATACGTGACTTATCAAATTAGAAGTTACTCCCCCTGGACAAGCTGCTAACAACATCATTCCAATCGCCAATTCATTGGGGAGCTTGAATATATGACAAATACCAAAACCAACCACAGGCAAGAGGATTAACTGATTGACTAAACCAATTAAAGTAGCCTTAGGAAACTTAAAAATTCGTCGAAAATCGTCTACCACGAGAGACAATCCCATGCCTAACATGATGATAAATAAAGAGGCAGGTAAAAAAATATCAGTAAGAATTGATGATTTCACTACTAGTTGTGTTGGCTTTACGAAAACACTAATGTAAGTATTTCATTACATTTTTCTTACACAAAATCATCGACTGGTCATATATAAAATAAAAATGCTACCTATAAGTGCCAAGACAAATTAAATCACATATTATCTTGAGCTAATATTCATCCTATGCAGCGTTGAAAATCCTCGTCGAAGCACCACTTCGCTTACGTTTTTTACTCGGTCAGGCCTCGTGAGAAAAGTTGCCTTGCCTAGAATGAATATTCTTCTCAATATAATGGTAACACAATTTTGTCTTGGCACTTACTTAATTCAATCTATAAGACCAGGCATATTCAATATACGCCTGATGAAAGAACGCTATAACCAGAGGAAAATATAGCCTTCTCACCTACAAAGTGTAATCTGCTCCTTAACAAAAAGATTTTAATGGTTTCTGGTTTTTTCACACAAATACCTAACTTTCTTAGGTATTAATTTGAATACCTAAGAAAGTTAGGTATAATTGCGGAGTCAATTGTTTACTCACAAATAGAATCCGCAGTACATGAAAGCCAGGATAAAATTTTTTTTAATTTTTTCCTTATGTCTAAGTTCGTTCATTCAGCTAGTCGCTCAACCTCAGAGAAGGGGAATTATCAAAGGGAGGGTTGTTGAATCCAATTCTCACAAACCTTTGGAATATGCAACCGTTTCTCTCTTTTCTAAAATGGACAGTGCCTTAATAGAAGGAATGATGCTTGATGCAAGTGGTACTTTTTCTTTTGAAGTCAATCCTGGGGTTTATTATTTGGAATGTAATTTTTTAGGCTATCAGTCCGAAACCATCACAAATATTGAATTAAAAGCGGACCAACCACTTATGGATCTAGGGTTCATAAAACTGGAAACGAATGCTCAAACGCTTACTGAAGTGGAGGTCCGTGCAGAGAAAAGTTTTATTGAATTATCATTAGACAAACGGGTATTTAATGTAGGAAAAGACCTGGCAAGCCTTGGAGGAAATGCAGCTGATATACTCAATAGTGTACCAAGCGTATCGGTTGATGTGGAGGGTAATATAAGTTTGAGAGGTAGCCAGGGGGTTCAGGTCCTGGTAGATGGTAAGCCATCTGGATTGATAGCCAGAGATGGTTTGAGAAATCTTTCGGCTGATATGATAGAAAAAGTAGAAGTAATCACCAATCCCTCCGCAAAATACAATGCGGAAGGCACAGCAGGTATCATCAATATCATTTTAAAGAAGAAAAGGAAAAAAGGACTGAACGGAACCTTCAACAATACAATTGGACAGCCTGAAGCGCTGGCAACTGCCATCAATTTAAATTTCCGGAAAAAGAAATTGAACTTATTCACCAATCTTTCAGCTAGCCGTTGGCAACACATTGGAGGCGGAGCGATTTACAGGGAGGTCTACTACAATTCTGATTCTATTGATATTTTGAAATCTAAGCGAGACCATTTGTTCAAAGGAAGGCTAGGTAGTTACCGAATTGGGGCAGAATATTTTATCAATTCAAAGAATACAATCACTACTTCATTTTTTCAACGCAACATAAATAGGGACAATGAAATTGTTTTAAATTTTCTGGATTTTGGGAATGATCTGGATTACGAACTGGGAGGGAGCACCCGAACAGAAAATGAAAAGGTATCAGGTAAAAATCAGGAATTTTCTCTGACTTACAAAAAAACATTTGATGAGGAAGATCATCATCTAATTGCTGATATGCAGATACAGAATAATCAATATATCAATCAATCTACCTATTTAGAAACCTATTTTATCACGAACTCCTCTACCTTACCTTTAGCTGATTTAGATCAGTTGAGCAATACGAACGAACAAACTTATCAGTGGAATGCTAAACTGGATTATCAATTACCATTAAAAAAAGATGAAAAGCTGGAAGCTGGCCTACAATCATCCTATCGGGAAATTTCTAATGATTATCTGGTGGAAGCCTTACAGAATGAGCAATGGGAAGTATTTGAGGGACTGGATGGTGTGTATCAATACATGGAAAGAATTCAGGCAGCCTATGCTCTTTATGCGAATAAGATCAAGCAAGTCTCCTTCCAGATCGGAACGCGATTGGAATATGCTGACATCTCCACCTCCACTGCGAATACAGCTCCCAGAAAAAATCTCAAACTATTTCCAAGTGCTCACTTGACTTACGAATTTTCCTCAAAAAATGCTTTGCAGTTAAGTTATAGTAAAAGAGTTACCCGTCCTCGATTAAGATCGCTTAATCCGCTACCTACTTTTAGAAATTCTCGGAGTAGATTTCAGGGGAACCCAGATTTAAGGCCTGAGTATACAGGAATGTTTGAATTAGAGTATATCAGAAATTGGGAAAAAGGGACCATCAGTTCTTCCCTATTTTACAGGCATACAGAAGATGTGATAGAAGGAGTCATTTTTCAGGTGACATTAAGCGATCCACATCCAGTCACCTATCGAAGGCCAGAGAATTTGGCCACCAAAGACGATATCGGTATTGAATTGAATTTTTCTTTCAGTCATCAGGATTGGTTAAAACTAAATGGAAATGCCTATTTCTATCGAGCTATTATTAATGGTGAAGCATTGAACCCTGCATACAATTCAGATACTTATACTACAAGAGGGAAAATTACATCCAGGATTTCCATTTCCAAAAACACCAATGCCCAATTACGATTCAATTATAGAGCTCCATTCAAGCGGCCACAAGGAAGCAGGAAGTCACAGGCTTTCCTCACTTTTTCAATTAGCCAAAAAGTACTTCGTAAAAAAGGAACCCTAACATTTAATATCTCTGATGTATTCAATTCCCGAATTTCTCGGGGTACTATGTTTACAGATACCTTTTTCCAGGAGGATGAATTCCAATGGAATAGAAGAACAGTTAAGCTAACTTTGTATTATCAGTTGAATAAATAATTTGCCTTAATACGAAGTCACAAACTAAGTAAAGATCACCGTTTTGCTGCAAAAACGGAAGGAGTCATTCCGACCCATTTCTTAAACGCTTTAGAAAAAGCTCGCCGATCTGAAAATGAAAGCATATAAGCCACTTCTGTTGCCGAATAATTTGTCAGCAGCAATTGTTTGGCACGAGCCATACGCAATTGCAATACGGTTTGATAAGGCGTTTGCTGGTAAACAGCCCGATAAAGTCGGATTAGATGGAATTTTGACAGTAAGGCTACCTTACTCAATTGGTCGAGGGAGAAAGACTGGGTATAATTGTCCTGAATGTAAGCATGGGCCAATGTAATTCGGCGGTATGCCTCTTCACGAGTAGCAGCTTGAATTGCCGGGATAGCCGCTATTTCCCGAGCAATTTGCCTATGGGTTTGCAAAAATGCCTGGGCAAGCTCATAATAAAATGTATCCCAATCTATCAGTTGTTCCGTATCGGAGAGCAACATTTGCTGAATCTGCTTTAAATACTGCCCAAAGGCATTTTCTTTAAAGCTATAGGTTTTGACCATAAATGCTTGTTGCTGCCAGGAAAGATGAAAAGGGTCCTCTAAAGCCGTAGCAAGAGATTCCTGTAGGCTTTGGGCTACCGATTGTACAGTAGCCTCTGTCAATAAAATACAATAACCTTTTACTGCTTCTGCAAATTGTCCCTCTGCTCGCACACTTTGTTGGGGATTGAACATGAAATAATCGCCTTTTTCAACAAAATAAGACTGACCATTAACCAAATAAGGTTCACACCCCTGATAAGGAATACTGAAGTGATATCGTGTACTATCCAGGGATACATCAATAGAATAGATCGAAGAGTGTTTGATCTCATTGCCCTTCCAGAATTGAGGGGCCGACCATTCCAAATTTATACTTTCCGTTGTCAGTTGTGCAACAGTTCCTTTAATCAAAGCAGCCATAATTTGATTGGGCAATTTCTCCCCTCCATATCTTTATGGTGGGTTTATTATCATCATTAGTAAGCTTAATCACTTACTTAAATACTTTCCAAAATAAAAAAAGGAACACGAAAAAAAAGCACTTGTTCTTAGCTTTGTCTGTTATAAAGCCAAATTTTAATAGTCCAATATGCAATAAAATAATAATCAAATGATCAATTTAGACCATATAAAAATGAGGGTTATAGAGACCGCTGACAATGGGGTGGTGAATGAAGATACTATTTTCCATTTCACCCAACAAGGTAATTACGTTGAAGCAAGCTATTCTGGTGGGAAGATAAAAGTGGATTTCTCGTTGGCCTGATAAAAGAAAATATAGTTGAATTTTGCTATTGTCAATTACAGCATGATGGAATTCTGGATAATGGAAGTTCGAGATGTGAACTAGAATTGTCGAATAAAGGAAAAATTAGACTTATTGAGCATTTTCAATGGAATTCAAGGCCAGGAGAAAAAGGGGTAAATATATTTGAAGAACTATGAGTTAGTAGAAAACCTAATCATCCATTTGATTTACAATCAGCAAAGCAGCTTGGCAATCGGCAATAGAAGCCAACAGACGAAATTCGAAAAATTGAATTTATAAGCATAAGTTTTTAACTTGACCCATTTCGTTATCACTTACTTAAAATTATTGCACACAAATAATCGTAAATGGACATAGTTATCATACTTGGTGCTTCCCAAGTTTTCTTTCTTTCATTTTTGTTGTTTACGAAGAAAAGTAAATCTCATGGTGATTATATCTTAGCCATATGGATGGCTTTTTTAGGCTTGCATTTAATTGACTACTATATCTTCTTAAAAGGCATCCATATAGAATACCCTCACTTAATAGGAATTGGTGTTTGTTTCCCCATGCTGCATGGTCCTTTCATGTTTGTATATCTATTGGTGATGACCAATCAAAAAAACAAGTTTAAACCCATCTATTTACTGCATGGCTTACCCTTTCTTTTTTTTACAATCTTTTATTTTTTCGATTTTTACTTACTAAGCGCCCCTGAAAAGTTGGCCTACTACAAATCTTTGGAAGCGGAAGGATCTTTAGCCCTTACCCTGACTTCTCATTTCAACAGCTATATAGGCCCCGTTTATGTTGTTTGTTCCCTATTAAAACTCCAAAAACACAAAAAAACCATCTCCGACAAGTTTTCATACAGGGAGCATATTGACTTGTCCTGGCTCAAATATGTAATTGTAGGATTCGGATTTGTTTGGTTGATGGTTCTTCTATCGGATTTATTTAATTTTTTCTCCAGTACTGATGTACTCGAAAATAAGCTCAAGTATCTTTCTTTAACCATTATCATTTTCTTTTTAGGTTATTCCGGAATCAAGCAAAAAGCCATCTTTGTTGATAATACTACCGCCCCGGAATCAACCGATACTAAAGAGGCCCCTCCGTACATCCAGCCTGTCAATAAATATAAAAACTCAGGCCTTAAGGAAGCTCAGGCTAAGGAATACCTCCAGCAACTACTTAGTCATATGAGCGAAAAGAAACCCTATTTAAATGGCAAATTAAGCCTTAAAGATTTGGCTGGGTTTCTTGATATTTCTGCCAACCATTTATCACAAGTAATCAACGAACAACTCGGTAAAAGTTTTTTTGACTTTGTGAATGCTTATAGAGTAGAAGAATTCAAAAGGCTTGTCAACGAATCAAAACACTAGCAATACACATTGCTTAGTCTTGCTTATGAAAGTGGTTTCAATTCCAAGAGTAGTTTTAACAACATATTTAAGAAACATACAGACATAACTCCTACCCAGTATGTAAAGAGTATTCACGCTTAATCGACCTTTTAAGGAGTCCTAATTCATAGGGAAAGGTCCAATTTCTCAGGGAAAGGCTTCATTCTATAGGGAAGGGCGTTCAGCATTCTTCGATTGCTTTGATTTGCACCACAATTAAAAAAATAAGCAAATGAAGAGACAAGTTTTATGGCTCCATCTTATGGGGTTAATTATGATTACTATTATTTCCTGTGAGTCCTACGATTTAGCTGAACCCGACAGGTTAGTTCCCGCTACAGTCGATGAAGACCCTTCCTTACCATCCATTATGGTAAACAACACCATGCTACATGCAGCAACTTTTGGTGACCCCAATGATCCATTAGTGGTAGTAATACATGGTGGCCCTGGTGATGATTATCGCTCGATTCTCAACTGTAAGGATTTTGCCAACGATGGCTTTTTTGTGGTGTTCTATGATCAACGCGGCTGTGGGCTATCCCAAAGACATGAGGCAAGCATTTATACAACACAAATCATGATAGATGATTTAGCTGCTGTAATCGATTATTATCAAAAACCAGGTCAAAAGCTCTTTTTGGTGGGGCACTCCTGGGGAGCTATGCTTGCTCCTGCCTACGTTGGTCAGAATATTGATAGAGTGGATGGAATGATATTAATGGAACCTGGAGGTTTAACATGGGAAATTACAGAAGCCTATATCGAAAGGACTTTCTCTATTGAGCTATTGTCAGAAGAACTAAATGACCTTACCTATCAAGATCAATTCATAAGCGGCTCAAGCCACGAAGTGCTTGATTATCATTCCAGTTTGTTTAATGCCTTTACAGAAAATGATAGTCCGACAGGTGATTCAGGCATTACTCCTTTTTGGCGTGCTGGTGCAGTATGTAGTAATGCACTGATTGAGTATGCTGAAACAAATGGATTTGATTTCACTACTAATCTGGACCAATATAAAACAAAAGTCCTTTTTGTTTATAGCGAACTTAATCAAGCTTATGGCAGGGAGCATGCTGAAACAGTATCCGCGCCATTCCAAAATATTGAACTGGTAGAAGCTAAAGGCACTGGCCATGAAATACCCCTTAATGGTTGGGACTATTTTTATCCCATTGCTCAATCATACCTGAATTCACTTAAATAATTACTTATCACAACTATAGAAACCATGAAAAGAACAATCCTGAGTCTAGGACTCATGATAGCAGCTATTGCAGGACTCAAAGCACAAAACATAAATTTGAAATCAATCGATGAGAATCAGAGGAATATAGCCAGTCTACAGCTGGGATATGATTTTGGATTCACCGCTCAACTGGGATATCTCAGATCACTCAATACATTTATGCCTATTCTGGTAGGCGGCGATTTTTCCTTTCCTTCCGGAAAAAACTTAATGGATGACTTTAAAGTAAGGTATGGCGGTCAAATTGAAGTATTTGACATTAAGGGTTTTGCTTTTTCTGCTAAAGTGATGGCTAATTTTAAAAGGCATCAGACAAGCCTTATTCGTATGATTAGTTTTGGATCAGAGTTCTCAGCCATATTAGGATATTATACAACAAGCTGGCATATAGCTACTGAAATTGGTTTTGACAAATCTATAGCAACTCAGCTAAAACATTCAGATATGATGAGAGAAGTCATATATGATGATGTGAAAGATGGGTGGTATGAAGGTACAAGTGGCAGCTGGTTTTATGGTATAAGTGGCAGTAAAACTTTTGGTGAAAGCTGGGACATCACATTCCGTTTAGGCCTGGTAGATGCGGAGAAAGATCATCAAAATCCCCTGCTTCCTTTTTATGCACAATTGGGTGCTAATAAAAGATTCTAGGATATAGAATAAAATTTTTAACAGCAGCAATAGTTCTTGTAATTGTCTTTATTACATGAATTTATTGCTGCTGGTTCTGTTTTAATGATCCTCATTGCGCTATTTAGAATTTATATGTACAGACAGCTTATTCAATTCACTATGTGTTTGAATTTTTAAATAGATTAACAAAGGGGAAAGCATTAGAAGCTATAGGTTTAATATTGCGGGAATTGGATTAATAGGAGAAGTGTTTCAAGTTTTTCTCATAGTATTTTATTAGAGAATAATTCTAATGTCCGAAAACCCGACTTGCCTGAAAATAACATATAAATAAAACCTACGCTGAAGAACTAAGATTTAAACTTATAAAAAATCCCCCTCAGCCCTGCGGGCAGCTCCCCCAAGGAAGCATAGGCTATATCTCCGATTTAAATTGCTTTTTTGGTCGAGCAATTTTTATGATAGTTAAGATGCCCCGATAGCTATCAAGACGAGGTAAGCCAATTTCCAAAATACATTTTCGCCAATTTTTGACAAACCTCAGATCAATACAAATGCAACCTGACTGCATTTACTTAAAGGTGGTATATTAGCGATATTGTTTGGAAAATCACACGATATGTTTTTAAAATATTTAGATCAAGAAGCTGGCTTTAAAAGAATCACTTCACTTTTTGCATTAATTTATTGCTGCATATACCTCATTTCTTGTACTGATAACCAATCAGTTACTAGCTCAACTATCGAGGACAAATCAGATATACAATTTCCTGTTGCAGCTAAAAAACCAAAGGAATTAATTACTCATGGCGACAAGAGAGTTGACAATTATTTTTGGATGAGGCTTTCTGATGATCAGAAAAATGCTGAAACACCTGATGCACAAACTCAGGAAGTATTAGATTATCTCAAGGCTGAAAACGCTTACACTGATCAGATGACCGAGCACATAGATTCTTTGCAGAGTCTATTATTCAATGAAATTACAAATAGGATCAAACAGACGGATATGTCTGTTCCATACTTAAAGAACAAATACTACTATATAACCAGATATGAAGAAGGTGGAGAATACCCTATCTATTGTCGTAAAAAAGGATCACTTGACGCTAAAGAGGAGATAATATTAGACGTTAATAAGCTAGCTAAAAATTATGAGTACTATAATGTAGCAGGCTTAAAGGTTTCAGAAAATAATAAAATCCTTGCGTTTAGTGAAGATACTTTATCAAGAAGACTATATAAAATTAGATTTTTGAACCTGGAGACGGGAGAATATCTTCCTGATGAAATTATAAATACTACAGGCGGGGTTACATGGGCTAACGATAATAAGACCGTTTTTTATACCAGAAAAGATAAAGCCCTCAGGGCATATAAAATATTTAAACACGAATTAGGGACACCAAGTACCCAGGATGTTGAAGTATATCATGAAGCTGATGAAACTTTTTCCTGTTATGTATGGAAAACTAAATCAAACAAGTATATCACAATAGGGTCCTTTGCCACTTCATCAAGTGAATTCAGATACCTTTCTGCAGACGACCTCCAGGGCGAATTTAAAGTACTCCAGGAAAGAGAAAAAGACCATGAGTATAATGCATCACACTATGATGGTAAATGGTATATCGTGACCAATACAGATGGAGCTAAGAACTTCAAAGTTATGGTGACTGATGAAAACAATACAAGCAAGGAAAATTGGAAAGATTTCATCCCATATAGAGAAAACGTCCTGGTAGAAGGTTTGGAGATTTTTAAAAATTATATGGTGGTTAATGAAAGATATGATGGATTGACAAAAGTGAAAGTGATACCATGGGATAATATAGACAATGGATATTATATCGACTTTGGAGAAGATGTCTATACAGCTTATACTTCTGTCAATCCAGAGTTTGACACTGATAAAGTTAGATTGTCTTACACCTCACTTACTACACCTTCTTCTACATTCGATTATGATATGGCTAATAAAAGTATGGAGCTCAAGAAGCAGGTAGAGGTTGTCGGAGAATTTGACCCCTCGCTATATCAATCTGAGAGAATTATGGTCAAAGCAAGAGATGGTGAGGAAGTACCTGTGAGTTTGGTCTATAAAAAAGGGTATAAAAAAGATGGAAATTCTCCACTGCTGCTATATGCATATGGTTCTTATGGCAGTAGTATGGATCCGTATTTTAGTTCTACACGCCTATCATTACTTGACAGAGGGGTTGCATTTGCAATAGCACATGTAAGAGGCGGACAAGAAAAAGGACGCCACTGGTACGAAGATGGAAAATTACTTAATAAGAAAAATACATTTACAGATTTTATTGATGTTGGACAATACCTTGTTGATAAAAACTACAGCTCATCCGACAAGATGTTTTGTATGGGGGGAAGTGCCGGAGGCTTATTAGTTGGTGCAGTGGTAAATATGGCTCCTGATCTATGGAAAGGTGCTATTGCATCAGTACCCTTTGTAGATGTTGTATCAACCATGCTTGATGAATCAATTCCACTAACAACCGGAGAGTTTAGTGAATGGGGAAATCCAAAAGATAAAGAGTATTATGATTATATAAAATCATACTCCCCATATGATAATGTTACGGCACAAGATTACCCTGCAATTTTAGTAACAACAGGTTACCACGACAGTCAAGTGCAATACTGGGAACCAGCAAAATGGGTTGCTAAATTGAGGGCGCTTAAAACAGACAATAACCCACTTCTTCTCCACACAGAAATGAGCGCTGGCCATGGAGGAAAATCAGGTAGGTTCGAAATGTATCATGAGGTTGCGTTGGAATATGCTTTTCTATTGGATCTTGCGGGAAGAGCCGGAACAAAAGTAAAAGACTAGCTAGTAGCATACCAGAATTTGATATTATCTAGTACTTTGTAAAGTGAGTGTTGTCAGAGTAATGATTTCGGAGAAATCACATCTTTTTTACCCAGGTAAAAAAGCTAAAGCTTTCGACTTCGGAGGAAGTCGCACAAATAACAGAATATGCGACTTCCTCCGAAGTCTCCCACCTCATTTTAGTATTAACAAGGCTTTTGAAATTTCGTATAAAGAATAAATGGTAGGATTGACTTTGCCGTTTTCTATCTTTTCAATTGCCTGACGATTTTTTTCACAGGCGTGGGCTAGATCAGATTGGCTCCATCCTTCTTTAGATCGAAGTTCAATAATTCGCTTG
Organism: Chitinophagales bacterium; assembly: GCA_022360175.1. Lineage (GTDB taxonomy): Bacteria > Bacteroidota > Bacteroidia > Chitinophagales > Saprospiraceae > JAKSDI01. Next base: position 59,061 of record JAKSDI010000216.1, on the reverse strand, counting down.
TCAATTGCAATTTTCAATTCATCTTTTGTCATAAAATACATGCCACCTAAAAGCATTACAATTTCGCACAACATCTCTTCACGTTCCTGAATTGTCTATTTATCAGGTCCTATCAAATCTTCTTGCAAACGATCAATTTCATTGTTATTTTTATCTACTCAAGAAAGCACCAATTAAAGGGATAAAAAATGAAAATAGATAAGATCATTTCATTATCAGAAAAACCTAAGCTTTATGAAAAGGGCACATCCTTTATGTGGACAGACGAACATATTTCAAAGCAATTACTTCAAATTCATTTAAACCCAGATACGGACCTGGCGAGTCGAAAAAAGTCAACGATTGAAAAGACCGTTGAATGGATATTAGCAACTCAACTTTCCTTTGAAAAAATAAACATTTTAGATTTGGGTTGTGGCCCAGGCTTGTACACGGAAATTTTTGCCAGAAACGGACATAAGGTTACAGGCATTGATATTTCCAAAAACTCGATTGATTATGCAACCAAATCAGCGGAAGAAAAAGGATTGAACATTGATTATCAAATGGGAAGCTATTTAGACATTGATCTTGGAAAAGAAAAATATGACTTGATTATTCTTATTTACGCCGACTTGGGAGCATTACTACCAACGGAAAGAGAAGCGCTTTTAGTCAAAATCTATAGTGCATTAAAGAAAGGTGGAATTTTCATTTTTGACGTTTTGAAAGATAAAGGATTGAATGAAAAAATATCACCTAAAAGCTGGGAAGCCAGTAAAGTTGGGTTTTGGAGAGATACACCATATTTGGTTTTATCAGAGTCGTTCCTATATGATAAAGAGAAAGTTATTCTATTTCAACATTCAATCATTGATCATAGCGAGGATATTAAGATTTACCGTTTTTGGACACATTTCTTCTCTCAACAAGATATAACCGATATATTGAAACAACAGAACTTCAGAAACATTGAATTCCGAGAAGATATCTTGCCTGAAGGCGATATGTGGAATGGGAATAATGTAATTTTCACAAAATGTGAGAAGTAGAATAATAGAAATAATGCGTACGTTTTCATGCCACACACATTGGGCCTAAGCACCAATTAATTCAAAATGAAAAACTTATAAAAATGAAAGTTACAGCTGAACATAATGAACGAATAGCCAAAATGACATTTGCCTCCGTTTACCCTCACTACATAACAAAAGTGGAGAAAAAAGGCAGGACAAAAGAAGAACTGCACCAGGTAATAGAGTGGCTCACTGGATTTAATGAAGATCAATTAAAAGAGTTTATCGAAGAGAATGCAACATTTGAAACATTCTTTCAAAAAGCAACATTACATCCAAATGCTCACCTTATTACAGGAGTAATCTGTGGTTATCGAATTGAAAAAATAGACTTTGAACTGACCAGACACGCAAGATACCTGGATAAGTTAATTGATGAATTAGCACGAGACCGAAAAATGGAGAAAATTTTACGTCAGGAAAAGACTTGAGAAAATAACATATCTACAATCGTACAGAAATAATCGTATTCCTTAACTTCACATCGAAACTTTAACAATATTCCTTGCGGTCATGCTTGGCATATAATTTACCATTGGCTCAAATTTAAAATAGAAAAAATCGAACAAAGTCAAACTAAGTTTTATGAAGGCATACATACTTCTAAATGTTATTGTATTAACATTATTTGTAAATAATCAGCTTGCTGCTCAAAGTAAAAAAGAATCGCTTTCATTTGAAGACATCAAGGAGTGGAGGGAGCATTCTACCACTTTATCAGATAATGGTGAGTGGTACACTACGCTCTATAGTTTATACGATGAACCAAAAGGTAAAAAGGATACATTAAAAGAAAATTTAACTGAGCAAAAGGTAAAGGAGTATTTTGGAGATGATAACCAGACGGATGTGCTCTATATCTGCAATTCTAAAGATGGAATAAAGTATAGGATTCCAAATGGCAGCAAACCCCTATTTTCATCGGCATCAGACTGGATTGCTTATCAAATAGAACCTGAATTTGACAACAATGAAGATAGTAAAGGCGAAAAGGATAAAAATGAAAAGAATACTATTGAGCTGAAGCACCTTGAAACCAATTTTACAATCAGGTATGAGTCAAATGCAAAGTATAGCTTTTTAGAAGATAAAAATTACTTTATCACAACAGATGATAAAAGCCTTTTAATATACGATCTTGATCATCGAAGAGAACATTATATAGGTAACATCGGAGAGTATTTAATAGACAAGAAATCAGAATATATTGCATACACAATTGCGTCGGAAGATAAACGAGGAAATGGAATCTACATTTATCATCCAGCCCAAATGACCACCAAGGCTCTTCAGACAGATCATTTCATTTATTCAAACTTGTCCTGGAACGTCAGTAAAGATGGTATAGCGGCATACAAGTATAACAAAGTAGAAGAAAAGATCGATTATGCTAATATGCAAATAGTTGTGATTAGTGGAATTGAGTCGGAAGCGAGTGAATCAATGGAGTATCCGGTAAAAGAGATAGAAGGCCTCTCAGAAAATATGGGACCGGCTATAAAATTTGAGAATTACTCAAATGAAATTAACTGGAGTAACGATGGTGAAAGATTGTTTATTAAAATTAAAAAATACGATCAACTTGAGGAAGAAAAGGAGATTGTAGAAAATAGTAGTGAGGAAGAATCAACCGTTCAAATATGGCATTGGAATGACAAAAAATTACTTTCTGAACGAATAATTGAACATGAAAAAAATAAGAATGAAGTCTTTGATGCGGTATTCTTCCGTGAATCAAATTCATTGATACAATTGACTGGTGAAGAAATACAAAAGCTTTTTCTGAGTAAAGGAACGGATAATTGGGCAATTGGAACCGATAATCGTGAATACCTTTCTGACTGGGATGTTGAAATGAATGACCTTTATAGAATCAACCTTAGAACCGGAGATAAAAAACTAATAGAGAAAAAATATAATGCAGGCATAGTCATTTCTCCAGATGGTACAAACACCATACTTTGGGATGGTGAGCATTTCTGGTGTTATGATTTTAATCAGGAATCTAAACGTAATATCTCCGAAGGGCTCGACGTCTCATTTGTACACAAGGAATATGACAAATATGGCTTCATACCGAGTTACGGTTTCGTAGGTTGGGTCAAAGATCAAAATGCCGTGATTGTTAACCATAAATTTGATATATGGCTGCTTCCACTAAATGGCAACTCAACAGCACAAAACCTTACCAGCTCTATTACTGCTAAAGATTCCATCCGTTTTCGTTTCGAAAGTTTACGGTTTACTAATAAACCAGAAATTGAGGACCGATACATTGATTTTTCTACTCCAAATATTTTACATGCCTTTAATACCCAAACAAAATATGCCGGGTACTATAAGCTACAAGGCGATCAACTAACTGAGCTTATTTATAAGCCAGTATCATTTTCAAATCCATGGCGCAGATTATCAATTATAAGAAGTGAGAAATCTGATGCGATCATTTATAAAATGAGTGATTACCATACCTCGCCTGAGTCGTATTTGAGTACAATCGATTTCTCAAACTCAAAAAAAATAACCCATACCAATCCCCAACAGGATAGGTATAAATGGGGAAAGCGAATACTAATTGAGTATACCAACGATGATGGAGTCCCTTTACAAGCGATCCTAAGTATTCCGGATGATTACAAAAAAGGCCAGAAACTACCTATGATTGTTTATTCGTACGAAAAGCTATCTCATAGAATGTATACCTATCCCTATACTTATCTTTCTGGTTCTTCAGTACCAGAGATGCTTTATGTCTCCGATGGCTATTTATTTCTTCAACCTGATATTCACTTTAATGTAGGTACACCACACTCTGATATGCATGAATGTATTGATGCGGCAATTGAGAAAGTAATTGAATTGGGATATGTGGACGAACAACGAATAGGATATGAAGGATTCAGTTTTGGCGGGCACTGCGGAATGTATATCTCTACACAAGAAAATAAATTTGCTGCAATTGCTGCTGGGGCGGGGGTTAGTAATCTGGTTCAGGGTTTCAATATTGATATTGTGTGGGATGGTAGTAATGAGCAAGATTACTATATGACTGGCCAAGGAAGACTTGCTGCAGATCCAACTTCTAATCTTGAGATGTATATTTCAGAATCCGCAGTATTTAATGCCAATACTATGAACACACCTTTATTGTTGTTTCATGGTACAAATGATAAGATTGTTCAGTGGGAGCATTCTTTTGGTTTCTACAGTATCTTACGTTTTCTGAAAAAACCAGTCGTTTTTCTTTCATACAGAGATGAAGGCCATGGAATGAGAAAAGCTGGTAACAGGATTGATATACAGAAAAGGTTAAAAGAATTCTTTGACCACTATTTAAAAGATGAGGAGGTAAAGGACTGGATGAAGGAAGACCTTCCTTATATACCAGAAAAGTCAGGAAAAAATGATACAGACAAGACTTTACCTAAATGGAAATAAATAAAGCTATTCCCCTATTAACGCTTTTCTTTTTTAGTATTTCAGCAGTAGTCGGACAAGTAATTCGAAGACCAATTACAGATTGCACACCCCAATTCTATGTTTTCAAAGAAAATGGAAAGTATGGTGTTAAAAACGCTGAATCGGATAAGGTCACCGCAGCTGCAAAATACAGCAGTATTTCTCTTTGTTTGACTTATAACGGTAAGTTCGGAAAAGCAAAGAAAAATGGGAAATGGGCAGTTATAGATAAAACTGGAGAACCTACAACTCGCTTCATTTTCAATCACATTGAAGCAGTGCCCGAAGACTACAGTGAATCATTTTTAATGGCTAGTCCGGCAGTAGGACAGTGGGTGCTCATCGGAAGTTCTGGCAAACCAGTATCTGAGAAAACCTACCATGAAATAGTCGGCTCACCTTTATCCATGTTTGAAGTACGTCGGCATAAATTGTGGGGTGTTTTAGATACTACCGGAGCTGAGTTGATACCATTGAATTACGATGATGTTACCTTTTTATCGAGCGGTGCTTATGCAGTCCAAAAAAATGACAAATACGGTATACTTTTCACCAATGAAGGAGATGATATCCCCATAGTTTTTGAGTCGGTGAAAAAGGTAAAAAAAGGCTTCGCTGCTTATCAAAATAGTTATTACAAGCTATTTACGGAAAAAGGCCACGAACTTGGTATAGAAGAATTGGAGCAGATAAGTCACTATGGAAACATCTACCATGACGATGAAATTCTGGTCAAAAAGCATGGAAAGTACGGCTTAATCTCAATTGATTCTGGATGGATTGTACCTGCACGCTATGATAATATTCAGGATTACCTCGACTATCATATTGTGATGTTAGATAGCCTATATGGGGTATACAGTAAAGAAGGTCAACTAATCTTTCCAGCCAAATACGATTCCTATAGACGCTCCAACAAGGATTTCATTGTGGAAATGAAAGGTAAAATGGGAGTTATTGGAGAAGATGGAAATGAACTTATTCCTGTTAAATATGATCAGTTGATTCGTCTTGTAAATCCAAGGCCTCATGGATTGAACTACACCTACGGTGTCTTACAAGACAACTCCTGGGTATTGGCCTTTCCAGATGGAAAACTAGTTGATTCGCTGCACTTTAGTCAACTAAAGCAGATAGACAATAAACTTATAATAGCTACCAGAGGAGAACAGAAATATATAGGAGAGTTTGACGGCAAAAAATTTAAATTCTACTATAATTTCCCTTTAGATGATTGTGGTTCTCTCTACTTATGGACTGACACCTATACATTTCGCAAAGAAGACAAAGTAGGCATCATAAACTTTAATCAACCCATTGGTAATTTACCAGGTTCAATTGTTCATCAAGCAGCATTTGACAGTATCTATTATGATGAAAATAACCGGCACTTAATTACTGTAAAAAAAGACAAACTTGGGATAATGAATCGTCAGGGGAAAATTATTCTACCCTGCGAGTATGATGAAGTTGTTGCTGTAAGACGAGGAGATGTAGCAACTCACCACTATCTGATAGTCCGAAATGAAGAGGAGGAATTAAAGATAGCTGCAAATGGTACAATAGAACGAATGGATAAAACGAACAAATAGAATAGATTTATACAATGAATAAAGCACTATTTTTTTATTTACTATTGTTCTTCAGTTTTTCATGCGAATCAAGTAAGAAAGAACAGCCTGTCAATCCAACCAAAACAACAACAAGCTTCGATTATTCAAAATTTGAATTAAAGCCTGGGGATATATTATTTCAGGATATCGACTGCGGCCCTTTTTGTGAATCAATAGAAAAAGTTACTTCAGGAATTCAAGGATCGAAATTTTCTCATGTGGGTATGCTTATCCCAAAGGAAAAAGGTGAATTCACAATTTTAGAGGCGATCTCAGCCGGGGTAGTAGAAACGCCTTTAGATAGCTTTTTCATACGCTCTTTTGATGAAAACAATAACAGTAAAGTTGTGGTGGGAAGGATTAAAGAAGAACATGCACATCTAATTCCCAAAGCAATTGATTTTGCTAAAACTAAATTAGGTTTTGCATACGATGAAGTATTTGATATTTCTAATGATAAATATTACTGCTCAGAATTAATTTACGATTCATTCAAATATGCGAACAATAATCAAGCAATATTTCAATTGCAAAAAATGACTTATAAGGACCCGGAGACCAATAACATTTTTCCAATTTGGGAAGAGTATTTTCAAAAACTAAACGTTCCTGTTCCAGAAGGCCAGCCTGGATTAAATCCCGGAGGAATGTCGATGAGTAATTATATCGATATCGTTCACTTTTACGGGAAGCCTCAGGGATATAAAGGAGAGGTAAATTGATCAATAAATGAATCTTAAGTAAGCTTAATCACTTACTTAAGATTCAAATTAAAAAAGAGTATTAATCCTCTTTCCAGTTTGGACGATGCGGCGTATAAGGAATATTCTTGCTATCTAGCTTAGACTCTAGCGCCTGAACATCAGATCGTATTTCATCCAGAGATGTTCTGATCTCAGCATACTCTTCTTTAGCCAGTTCAAACTGTTCTTTATTCGTAGCTGTCGGATTAGAAGTTGAGTACCAGGTATTTCCAACGATGTTTTCTACACGGCTGGCTGTTCCCGGGATGGTTTCAATGTCTCTTTTATACTTGTGATGATCTCCGCTGATTTTAATGCGAACATCATGAGAAGCTTTTTCCAAAGCCTTTACATCCTTCATCCATGCAATATCAGCACCCGGATAGCTTAGAATTGCCTGTTTGATATGCTTCAAACGCTTATCCAATTCTTTATGCTCATTGTTGCTTCCTCTAATTTTTCTTCGAAGCTCTTGTACTTGTCTTTTAAAAGCTATATTGGATTCCGTCTGTCTTTCTAAAGAAGAGTTCTCCAGCGGTATTACTTCAAAAGCAGTTGGTCCAACCAACTGATTCAACACTCCATTATCAGCCTGCCAAAGCTCAACCGTATAGTTTCCAGGAATAGCCAAGGGGCCTTCATTTGGGTTGCTGTAACGCCCCACCTTGGCAGCCTCCGTTCGAATGGGTGTCGTTGGCGGGTAACGCAAATTCCAGCTTACTCTTTGAATGCCTTTTGAGGCCGGTTTTTTGATTTTGCGAACTTCGTTGCCCGAGGCATCCTTTATAATAAAAAGAAGATATGCTTCTTCATAATTGTCCTCAGCAACAAACTCTTCAAAGGTAGGATAATCAATATCAACCCCATCCTCTTTGGCTTTCTTCTCTTTCTCCTGACGCTGTTCTTTAGGAGATTTTGGTTTCTCTTTTGTGAAGTAAGTAAAAGTGGCACCGAATTCAGGGTTTGGCGCTGCATACATTGTAGCACCCTGGCCCCCTACCCCTCGAAGCCCAAGGGGATTTGATTCGATATATGCCAATGACTTCTTGATCGGGAAAATCTTCGCATCCTCTTCCAATGATTCTTTTGTCAATTTTCTCAATGGGCTGTAATCGTCCAAAATATAGAATCCTCTACCAAAGGTTCCAAGCACCAAATCGTTTTCTCGCTTCTGAATAGCCATGTCACGGACACAGATTGTTGGTAGGCCAGCGCCTAATTTCACCCAGTTTTCTCCACCGTTAACACTTACATAGCAGCCAAATTCCGTTCCCGCAAAGAGCAACATCGGATCAACATGATCTTCAGCGACAGAATAAACCGTACCTCTTTCTGGCAGGTCATTCTGAAGTGCAGTCCAGGTATTTCCTTTATCTACACTTTTCATAATATAAGGTTTGAAGTCACCTTTCTTATGATTATTGAATGCTGCGTAAACTACGTTTTCATCGTGCTGCGATGCCCAAAGCATATTTACATAGGTCATATCCGGCACTCCCGGAAATGCTTCCTTTTTGCTCCATGTGTCACCACCATTTTCCGAAACCTGAACCAATCCGTCATCCGTACCAGCATAAAGCAGATTTTCATTTATTGGTGATTGGTCAAAGGCTACTATGTTTCCATAAATGGTTGTTGACTTATTCTTCATCACCACATCCGGAGACTGAATCTCGCCCATAACTTTCAATTGGTTTCTATCAATTTGTCTGGTCAGATCAGGAGAGATTGCCTTCCAGCTATTTCCACGATCTTCCGTTTTAAATACTTTATTGGCACAGAAGAAAAGCGTTTTTGGATCGTGAGGCGAGATGAGTAATGGTGAATCCCAATTCCAACGGAAAGCAGCTTCCCCTTTTCCTGGTTGTGGTTTAATGCCAATTCTTTCGCCTGATTGTCGATCATAGCGGATCAATCCACCGTACTGCCATTGCGCATATATGATATTTGGATTGGTAGGGTCCACCTGTGTTTCGTATCCATCTCCACCAACGGTAATATACCAATCAGCATTTAGAATTCCTGCATTATTGATGGATCTCGACGGGCCACCTTGTGAGTTATTATCCTGGGTTCCCCCAAAGACGTTATAGAATGGCGTGTCGTAATCGATCGATACTTTGTAAAACTGCGTGATAGGCAGATTCGCTTTATATTCCCAGGTGGTTGCGTGATCATAGGTCTCATAGATACCTCCATCACAACCCACTATCCAGTGGTCGGTATTCGTTGGATTGATCCAGATACAGTGATTATCAACATGTTTATTGGTTTCACCTGTCCGCACAAATGTTTTCCCTCCATTTTCTGTATGATGAAGCCATGTAGCCATACTGAATACCTTGTCGACATCATGCGGATCGCAGTAAATTTCCTGATAATAATTTCCTGAAGTTTTGTATTTGCTGCGCTTTTCCCAGGTTGCCCCTTTATTTGTTGAACGGAAGAATCCAAATTCATCTCCTTCTGCTTCAACAATAGCGTAAACTACATTTGCATCAGCTGGCGAAATTGCTAAACCAACACGCCCCATTTTACCTTTCGGTAAACCACTAATCGATTCTTTCCATGTCTTACCTCCATCCGTTGTTTTGTATACTGCACTCTCAGGCCCTCCTCCAATGTAAGTAAATACATGTCGCCTTCTCTGGTGAACTGCTTCGTAAAGAATGTCGGGATTGGTAGGATCCATTACCAGGTCACAGGTTCCGGTTTTGTCCGAAATAAAGTGGATTTGTTCCCAATTCTCGCCTCCATCTATAGATTTGTATACGCCACGATCTCCTCCATCTGACCACAAGGGGCCATAAGCCGCTACATAAACTACATCCGAATTTCTTGGATCAACAATGATCTTAGAAATGTGTTCAGATTCCTTCAATCCCATGTTTTTCCATGACTTTCCACCATCAGTAGACTTATAAACCCCATCACCATACCCCACAGATCGTTGATTGTTGTTTTCACCTGTACCTACCCAAATTGTTGATGATTGATTCGGATCAATGGTGACACATCCAACGGAATAAGATCCTTCAGCGTCGAATATTGGCTTATAGGTCACACCATGATTGGTCGTCTTCCAAACTCCTCCGGAGGCCACTGCGATGTAATACTCATTGAAATTCTCCGGATTAACTGCGATATCCGAAATCCTTCCTGATGTTAATGCTGGACCAATACCACGGAATTTTAGCCCGCTAAGCTGGCTTGACTTCAGCCAATAATCATTGGCTTTGCTCTCAGTATCTTTCTTCTTCTGGGCGTAAACGCCAGATGAAGAGATGATAAAAACCAAGAAAAGGATAAGGTGTTTAAAATTCATATCAGATGATTTATACGATTTTTAGATTTTATCTGCCAAATTCAGGGTGATAAAAATAAAACTATACTTTGATATAAGAAGTATAGAGGTGAATATATCCTTAGCAGTTAATCACGTACCTATTTAATTTAGCTTGCTGTTATCAAGCTGTAATCATGTCATAGACTGTTATTGCTAATTATTTAAAAGTGAGCCCCTTTAGAGCATACCCTTTCAATTCATTTTTTCTCCTAAAAAATATAATTCCCCTACTCTATTACTGATAAAATATTTCAGTTAACTCAAACTCAGTGAGTAATACCAAGACTAGTTTTGCCTACCTAATTATTCCCACCTCTGATGCCACAAAATAATGCAACGATGTTGCATTAACAAATAGATCGTATATATTTGCAACAAGGTTGCATCATCGAGATTATTTCATGGACCACATAGAAAGTTGCAAGGACTGAGACTCTTTGCAATCAAGCCAGAGGTATACACTATCCGAGGCTATTTTGAAAACGATCATGAATTACGATCAATAAATCTCTAAGCTTTCTTTATATAAAACTGAGAATATGACACAAATAAAAACACCATTAGCAAATGCTGCTATTAGCAACGATGCTCAAATACTACAAGACATTCATTTAAAAACCAAAAACATTGCTGTTTATCAGCGTGAGATAGAACCATTGAAAGAGATGATTGCTCAAGTTGTGGAACGATCAATCATATATCGAGCAAGTGGAACAGCAGCAGAAATCACTAATTCCCTGAATATCTATTTTGCCAATGAACTTCCTGATTATAATCTCCTATTGGAAGATATTCTAGGACTTCTGGGTGTATTCGAACAAGTCACAGAGATCGATTCTTTCCGACTTTTACTCGCTACCGTCAACACCAATATGTGCCGCCGGTTTCATACAGACATTAATGACGTGAGAATGCTTTGCACCTATGTTGGTCCCGGCACGCTATGGGCACCCGATGAAGCGATCAATCATAAAGCCTACCAAAAAGGTAGTGGCAATGAAGAAATCATCTTAGACGAAAGTATAATCCAGCAAGTGGATACAGGAGATGTGGTAATACTAAAAGGTGCTTTATACCCGGACGCCACCCCCATCTTACACCGCAGCCCCAGCATTGAAGAACATGGTGGAAAACGACTTTTGCTTAGAATCGATACTAATGCATCTCAAAATCTTTGGTCGTAGTCACTCTTGCACCTAAATCAACCTAATCTGTTATGCTGCAAGCAATAAATTTGTCAAAGACATATGGAAAATATCATGCGCTCAAAGACCTGAACCTAAAAGTAAATTCAGGAGAGATTTTTTGTCTTTTAGGAGCAAACGGAGCAGGTAAAACGACGACTATCAATTTGTTTTTGAACTTCATTACGCCATCCTCAGGAAAAGCCAGAATTAATAATATATCTGTCTCTGAAAATCCTGTCGAGACTAAAAAGTACGTTGCTTACATTCCTGAGAATCTTGCTCTTTATCCAGAATTATCAGGTTTAGAAAATCTTACTTACTTCACAGGATTGGCAAACAAAACTTATCACAAAGACCATTTGGTATCGCTGCTTAAAAGAAGTGGTTTACAAAAAGATGCTTTTAATAAAAGAGTATCTGAATATTCAAAAGGGATGCGACAAAAAGTAGGTATTGCTATTGCACTTGCCAAGGAAGCGAAAGCCTTACTGCTGGATGAACCCACTTCTGGACTGGACCCCAAAGCCAGCAATGAGTTTTCTGATTTATTGAAAACACTAAGTGCAGATGGAATTGCTATTCTAATGACGACACATGACCTTTTTAGAGCACAGGTTACAGGAAGTCATATTGGAATAATGAAGGAAGGAAGGCTCCTTGAAAAATTTTCTTCGAAAAAAGTTTCGCTTTCAGAGTTGGAGAAGACCTATCTCAATCACATGAATACTGCATTATGATCACCAGGATTCTACAACACGAGCTAAAGAGGTCCTTACGAGATGGTAGAACGAATATCCTGTTTATCGGTGTCGTAATGCTCTCAATTACATCCATTATTTTAAGTTTTCGAGACTATCAATTAATCCATGAGCAATATTTAGAGAATGTACATCAAGTGCGAGTAAATTGGGAGTCTCAAGCTGAAAAAGATCCTCATGACGCTGCACATGATGGCACCTACGTGATCAAACCAATCTACCCATTAGTAATTTTTGATAAAGGAATACAAGCTTACACTGGACAGGTTGTTCACTTAGGTGCCCATAAACGAAATCAAAGTACCATTAATGAGTCTAAAGACCGGTCCGGTATGTTTCGGTTTGGAGAATTGACTCCTAATTTTGTCTTGGTTTATATATTTCCCTTGCTACTGATTTTTTTGGGTTATAATGTTTTTACAGAAGAAAAAGAAAGGCAGACCATACGATTACTTTTAGTACAAGGGGCTACTTTTCGACAGTTATCCTTAGGAAAATGGCTAGCTCTTTTTGTGCAAATGTTCTTGCTATTCCTATCCTTCATGATTGTAGCGCTTATATCTTTTAGTTTCCTGGAAAAAGAAGTGCAGGTTCACTGGTCAGAATGGGCAGGATTAGCACTTACCTATCTACTTTATTTCACCTCTTTCACTAGCCTGATTGTCCTGGTTTCTGGAAAAGCCAAACACTCAGGTTCATCTTTAACCATTTTACTATCAATTTGGATAGTTGTGACATTGATTGTCCCTAAAGTATCTACCAATCTAAGTGGTACACTTTACCCATTTCCGACACTCCAAACCTTTAAGGATAACATTATTGAAGATCAGACGAATGGACTAAATGGCCACAATTTTTGGAACGAAGCAGCGCAGGATTTTCAAAAAGAAGTATTGGAAGCCTATGGCGTTTCATCTATTGAGGAATTGCCAATAGAATACAGTGGACTACTACTTGCTGAAGGAGAAAAATATGAGTCAGAAGTATATACTAAGCATTTTGACTTATTGCAGGATCAATACAAGAAGCAACAACTAGTTTATCGCATATGTGGAGTGTTTTCGCCTATGCTCCCAACAAGGTTTGTCTCCATGGCACTGACTCGAACTGACTATGGATTCCTGTGGCACTTTGAAGATGAAGCAGAGAGATATAGAGTAACATTTAACACCGCACTTAACATGAATATTGCTGAAAAAGCCAAGGGTATTGATCATTATAAAGCAGAGGCATCCCTATGGTCATCCATCCCTAAATTTCAGTATCAGTGGCAAGCTGTCAAGGAGTTATTTTTAAACCATCTGGCAGAATATCTAATCAGCATTGGCTGGGCCGTATTTAGTTTTCTATTGATGCTTTTTGTTAACCGCACGATCAAATTCGTATAAGATGAAAGGCATTACTCTACAGCTTATAAAATTGGAGTTATTACAATTGATAAGGGACAAGGGATTTGTTGGACTCATGCTATTACTCTTTGTCTTAATGCTTTTGGCAGTTTTCAATACCTATCAATATCAGGATTCTAAAAAAGAAGAGGTAATCAGGCAACAGGAAATCGTGCAGCAGGCAGATGTACGACTAATTGCTCAAATTGATTCCCTAAATCAGGGGCTAGCCAGCTATGAAAACAGTTACACTTTGCCGACAAATGGTGTTCGGCTTACCTATAATAATCACCGTATCACCTGGCTCCCCTTTGAGCCATTATCCATCATTGCAAATGGACAGGGAGACATCTACAGTAACTATAAAAAAATCGTTCTCTATTTTAATGATTCCTATGAGATGACTACCCAGGAACTAATTAGTCCTCTTGAACAGCTTTTTGGCCAGTTAGACTTATCATTTATTTGGGTGTATATTTTGCCTCTTATTATTATCCTGGTTTCCTTCAATATTTTATCACAGGAAAAAGAAGCAGGTAGATTATCACTTATTGCTTCACAGCCCCTCAAGCTGACACACTGGATACTGGGTAGGCTTACTATAAGATTTCTGGTAATTAATTCATGTATTCTCTTCTTTACAGCAGTTCTACTCAGTGCTTTCCAGGTATCACTATATAGGAATGTAGAGGCATTTGCCCAACTAATGGTAATCTTAATACTCTACAGCACATTTTGGTTTTTACTGAGTTTCATAATCAACCTCCTGGGCTACTCCTCTGGCAAAAGCCTGATTTTACTTACAAATATCTGGGTGTTATTCATGTTTCTGATTCCTACGGCTATCAACCAAATAGGGGAAGAAATCAACCCGGTTTCTTCAAGGTTGGAAGTTATTAACCACCACCAGGCCGTGTACAATGAAATGGAAAACAAGCTGAAAGAAGAATTGATAAGGCTATTTGAAACACATCGGGAGTGGTCATCTGATGATCCAGTGACGAAGGATATGTCCAACTCAACAGGATGGAATATCAACTACCTGGCAAAGCAATACATCGCTCAGATTAAACACCAGCCCGTAACTGAAGCCTATGAACAGCAAATTGATGCTCGAAATGAATGGTTGAGGCAGTTTAAGATCCTCTCTCCAGCTATGATAATGCAGGAATCACTAGCAGACATAGCAGGAACTTCCACCAGGTATTATAGATCTTTTCTCAAACAGGCAATAGAATACGCTCAGGAATATAGATGGTACGTATTTAAAGGCCTATTTACAAACCATTCTTTTACCTCCGATGAGATTAGAAGCCTGTCCGTTTTCAATTTTGAAAAAGAACGGGTAGCAAGCTCATTCTTTTTAGATATCGGAACACTATTAATCTACTTATTCATACTCATAGTAGGATGCCTCATACTAATCAATAAAAATTTTGACTACTAAATATCAATGACAATGAAGCAACTAAAAACGAAGTTATTGTTGATATTGGCATTATCTGCCAATGCTTTGTTTGCCCAAACCGGCTTGATCTCTGGAACCGTAATCAGTGATTCAGGAACACCTGAAGTAGCTGTACATATATTCTTAAGACAAACATCTCATGGAACAAATACTAATTCAGATGGTAGTTTTGAATTGACTGGAGTAAAACCAGGTGAGTATACACTTGCCGTTAGCAAAGTAGGTTTTCAGGAACAACTAATATCAGTGACCGTTGAAACTGATCAAACCACAGCAATCAATGTGACATTGATAGAAACAAGCTATCATTTGGACGAAGTTGCAGTCTATGGCCAGAAAAAACAAACGATCTACGCAACGCGGCTTAATGCTCCGCTTGAAAAGACTCCACTTTCTATAAATATCGTCTCTCGTGAACTGCTTAATCAACAACAAGCCATCTCATTAGAAGATGCACTAAGAAATGTAAGTGGAGTATCAAAATTTGGCTCTTATGGCTTGAGTGATAACATTAATATTAGAGGGTTTGATATCGGATTATCAGGAGGGTCAGAGAATTACCGTATCAACGGAATAATGCTCAGAACTCCATACTCGGATTATGTAGAAGAAGTACAGGTATTGAAAGGCCCGGCTTCCATTCTTTATGGAGATGTAGAACCCGGTGGAATTATCAACTATGTAACCAAAAAACCTAAAGGATATAATCACGGACAATTTGAGTTAAAAGTAGGAGAATATGGCCTGTATCGTCCATCAATAGATATTGGAGGCAACTTAAGCGAAAAGCTTAGCTATCGCCTGAATACAGTGTACGAAACTTCTGAGAGTTTTAGAGATGAGGTATCAAACGAGCAGTTTATGATTGCACCAAATTTGACCTGGAATATATCTGATAGAACATCTTTAAATGTTGAAGGCCTTCTCATGAATAATGAGACAACCATCGATTGGGGATTTCCAGTTGGACTATCACTTGAACAGGCGAAGCAACTTGACAACTCAAATTTTTATGGTTATCGCGATGGAACATCTGAGGGAAATAACAATATGATTTCCGCTACTTTCCAACATGAGTTCAATAATTGGCAGCTAAGAAATGTATTTGCTTATTCTAATCAAACACGATTGCTCCATGATGTTTACCCCATTTACAACGCTGCCACTGATAGTGTTGAGTATAGCTTTGGGGATTATAAAGAATTGAGTCGAATAAATACGCTTTCCAATTTTCTGGATATTTCCGGTACCTTAAGTACAGGGCCAATTGAACATAAAGTACTGGCAGCTATTGATATCTCTCATTCTACACGGCCTGTAGCTTATAACTTCGTATACCCAATTCCCGGAGGCACTTCTTTAAGCTCTCCAGAATGGCAAAATACTGCATTAAGTTCTACTCCTATCCTGGATGATGATGTACTGCCCTTCACAACGAGATTAGGGTTTAATATTCAGGACCTTATCTCACTAGCTAATGGAAAATTGAATATCTTATTGGGTGGTAGATTTAGTCAGTTTACTACAGGAACTGAGTACAGAGGAGATGCTGTTAAACCAAATGACAATGAAGATACAGAAGAATCTAAGTTTACACCTAGAGTAGGGATTACGTACGGAGTAATAGATGGGACATCACTATATGGTAGCTATGCTGAATCTTTTAGTGCTGTAAGCCCACAGCCAGGAAGAGGATTGGATGATCCTAAACCATTAATTGGAGATCAAATCGAATTTGGTATCAGACAGTCTTTATTTGAAGATCGCCTGGGTATTACCATTTCCTATTTTGACCTGAATAGAAAAAATGTCTTACAGTTTGAAATAATCGACCCAAGTGGAAGTGTTTCAGATCCATCCAATTATCGGGCGAACCAATCAGGAGAGCATTCTAGCACTGGTATCGAAGTAGATATCAATGGAAAGTTACTTAGCAACTGGCAAGTATTCACTGCCTTTTCTTATTTCAAAACCGAAGTTATAAGTGAAGTTGTTCAGGATGGCAATTCCGAGCCAGTTGACTATGCAGGCTTTGAATTACCCAACAATCCCAATACTAAGTTAAGTTTATGGACACAATATACTTTTACAAAAGGAATCCCGGGACTATCCCTCGGGGCTGGAGCATTTTATCAAAGCGATATGTTTGGAGATAGGCTCAATACAGATGAAAACACAATTGATGCTTTTACAAGAGTTGATGCAATGGCTGCTTATGAATACAAGAATGCAAAGATTCAAATAAACGTTCAAAATCTAAACGACGTTGAAACTTTTCAGCGGTCTATTTTTGGCACATATGTACCTCAGTTTGCTAGAAGAATGATAGCTTCATTGGCGTTTAAATTTTAATGTAATTAAGTACTAAAAGATAGGATAAGGATGTAGGCTTTAAAAGAGTTTATATCCTTATTTTTTTGATACACTACCCATCTGCTCATGTTAAGGAAATTTTCGAGTATGCATACTCAATGAAACATGTTTCTGTATTTATGCTATTTTAAACAGCAGCATTTGAAAAAGCGAAATGAGTGGTATAAATTTATCCGGATATAAGTAATCAAAGAAAATAGAAATGGGGCAATGGAACACATTACATTTATTCGATGAAGACAAATTCTATAAAAAGGTAGTTGATTCCTTTAGAAATGATTCAAGCTTTCTAAAACAATATTTCAATAATGAATTGGGAGCAGATTTAATGGAAGATCCTGAAACACTTAAGGATGAAAGAATTGAAGAAATAATGAAAGTTTCAAATAAGATGTCAGATGATTTTAGAAATTATCCAGAATTAATACGATATCAAAAAACTCCCAATTGGAATCAAAGATTTTTCTCTCAAGAATTAGAAGATTTAAGAGATCTTTTTTTCGTAGTTGTTTTTACCAATTGTGCTCTTCCATTTCCATATTTTAAACTGGGCTATAGATTAATGATATCTATCATATATTGGATTTAAGAATAAAAACACTGATACAGAAAAGCTGATTCACAAAATTCAATATAATGTTGAAGAAGGAAGAATCTTTCCTGGTGAAATGGGTATTCGAAATTGGCTAAGTAAAAAAGAGGTTGTCCAGATATTAGAAAATTTTGATGACGTAAAACCGAATCTTGGTTCAGTTGAAGCTCAAAGCCATAATCGGTTCGCAAAATTATATGTCGATGAATTTAAGGAATTCCTAAAAGTTGCAAAGGACAATGGATTCGGTTTAGTTTCTTGCTTGGATGCAGATATTGGACCATTTAAAAAAATCAAGCCTATTGGAGAAGAAATCAATTGGGAAAAGTATAGTCTAAATAAGAATTTAATAAAAAAATGAAACTGCCATCAATAAAGTATAACTGTTTCTACTCCGTAAAAACTGGGCACGGCAGCTATAAGGTATGTTCACCTTGAGCCCTTCTCCCTAATAGCAATCAGTTAAATTAGAGACTTCGGTTTAGGGATAAAGTGGCAATCGGATTCAAGCATTTTAGTTGAGGGGGGAAATCCTCGATGAAGCACCTTCTACTTTTATGATATTTTAAGCAGTCAACACTTGAAAAAACGCAATGAGTGGTATATATTTATTCGAATATAAGTAGCTTGGCAAGCATTAAACATAATAGAATATATGTCTAAGAAGTATCCAAAAGCCCCGAAACACGGCAATATTGAAGAAGTATTTCAAGATGTCTTTTTTGTATCCGGTAGCGTGAATATGATACCGGGTGTTCGGCTCAGTCGTAATATGATTATCATACGGGAAGGAAGCTCTCTTACACTAATAAGTGCTTTACGCTTAAATGAAGAAGGCCTTCGCAAATTGGACTCTCTTGGAAAAGTGGAACATGTAATCAGGTTAGGAGATTATCACCTCGATTTTAGAAATGGTATAGATGACCCGTTTTATATTGATCGCTATCAAGCCAACTATTGGACGATGAAGGGCATGAATGCTCGTAATGGACTTGTCAACTCCAATTTAATGCACCCCAGTAGTGAATTCCCCATTAGTGAAGCTTCATTTTTTTCTTATGAAACTTCAAAAAGGCCGGAAGGATTGATTCTTCTCCATCGTCATGGAGGTATCCTGATAGCTGCCGATAGCATACAAAATATGGTACCTGATCGTTATTTTAGCTCATTAGCAAAACTAGTTGTAAGAATGGGAGGATTTTTCAAACCTGCAAATGTGGGGCCAGCATGGCTTAAGAATTGTAAACCTGAAAAATCAGATTTTGTCAGAGTCAAGCAATTAAATTTTAGCCATCTAATACCATCTCACGGAAAGCCAATTAAGAATACAGCCAAAGAGGAAATTTCTAAAACCTATAATAAATTATTTGGCATATAAACACAGGATATAATAGGGCAGCAAGTGCTTAAAATATTAAACCATTATGATAGTAAGAGTCTTTAAAGCCACCATACATCCTGGCAAGAATGATGAGTTCAAGAAATTTTTCACAGAAATTGCCATTCCTTTAGTCAAGCAACAAGAAGGACTAATAGACCTGTTTATTGGTTTACCAATAGATGAAACTTCCAATGTGTTTATGATGACTTCTTTTTGGAAAGACATAAACGCTATCAAAAAATTCTCTGGTGAACAATGGCAAAATGCGGTCATTGATGAACGTGAAAAACATTTGGTGAAGTCAGCAGCAATGGAGCATTATTACAAATATGAGTAAGAATTTGTTTGGGCTTATAAAACATCCCCTTCAGCCCTATGGGCAGCTCCCCCCGAGGGGGCACAGCAGCTGTATTTTCCAAATCCTGAAGAATTATTGAGTACAAAAACAAGTTTGCTGCCTCATTCTAAGTAGATGGACCTTTAAAATCTACATCAGAATGAAAAAATTACTGCAAATACTTTCCTTTGCTATTGGTGCAAGTATCTTAATATCCGGAACTATTGACCTGGATTATTTACTCAATTATGAGGACCAACCCGTTCCTGTTTATATAACACAAGACAATATACCAGCTACTAATCCTATCACGGATGAGGGAGCTACACTTGGCCGGGTATTATTTTATGATAAAAAACTATCAACAGACAATACTGTTTCTTGTGCTTCCTGTCACCAACAACAATTTGCTTTTGGGGATACCGCTACCTTTAGCCAGGGAGTAAATGGATTAACTCTAAGGCATTCCATGCGATTAGTAAATATCCGATTTGCAGAAGATACCCTTTTCAGGTGGGACAGAACGGCAGAAAAGCTTGAAGATCAAATGATCAATCCTATTAAAAATTTTGAAGAGATGGGATATAGTGGTACCAATGGCGCTCCTGATTTTCAAGCATTGATTGATAAACTTTCAACTACAACATACTACCCTACTTTATTCAAGCTTGTATATGGAGACGCCACTATTACAGAAGAAAGGATTGCCAAAGCCCTGGCACAATTTGTAATGAGCATTCAGTCTTTTGATTCCAAATATGATATTGGGCGCACCCAGGTAGCTAATGATTTAGTAGATTTTCCAAATTTCACAGAGCAAGAAAATAGAGGTAAGGCTTTATTTATAGATTCTTTCACTGTAGTACAGGATACTATCACCGTAATTGCCATTGGTAGCGGAGTCGAAGAAAAACATGCAGCATCCAGAAGAATCAGTGGTGGATTCAATTGCGCCAGCTGCCACCGGCCACCAGAATTTGATATTGATCCAGCTTCCTTAAATAATGGTTTTGTCAGAGGAAATATTGGAGCAGGAATCATTACTGATTATACAGTTACCCGATCACCAAGCCTTCGAGATTTGATAGATCCCTACGGCAATGTTAACGGTCCTTTATTTCATGCAGGGCCAACCAATGATCTCAGCGGCATCAACATCTATAATTTTAGAAAAATTGATCCCAACAACGACAATTTAGACCCAAGATATACGCCTGATGGATTACCTCAATGGCTCGACATGACCAATGAAGAAAGACAAGATTTATTCGCATTTCTAGAAACACTATCGGGAACAGATGTCTATACCAATGAAAGATGGTCCGATCCTTTTGATGAAAATGGAGCTATTACAATAGTTGGAGGAAGCATCACCTCAACAAATGAGGCGCCTGTTGCGAGCAAGCATATTCACATATACCCCAATCCTGTATCTACTGAGTTTAACATAAGTGGAGCGTTGGATTTATATCGGATAGAACTTCTCAATTCGGCAGGACAAGTACACCGCTTTATAAATCCTTATGGAAACATCCATACAGTTGATATTTCGACTTTGCCTTCTGGTTTATATCTTGTAAGGGTTTATAATTTGAATAATGAGTTGCTTGAAGTTCAAAAAGTAATAAAGAGGTAAAGCTTCTGTTACTCATGAAGTCCATTATGAAAAATGGATCATTCTATGATTACAGAGAATTTTATTTTTCATGAAATATGATTAAAAATAATCAAAGGCTTGTTCTGACCTCGTCACTTTAGTTATCTTTAGGCTTTTTACAATAGTATATAAATAGCCCTGCTTTAGCTGTCGGCTGTACTCACTAACTTAGCCATAGAATGACGAAGGAAAAAAGAAAGATTGTACTAATCTTACTATTACATTGCTCAATTGTCTTGACAAGTCAAAATATTCAATTTACGAATATGGAAGACCTTCCTGAGGCAAGAAGCGCTTTAACTTCTGCAAATAATGGAACTGACATCTTTATTGTAAATGGATTTGGGGCAGATGAACAATATACTGATGAGATATTTCAATATAATATCGCTCAAAATTCATGGTCAACATTGACTTCCTCCACCTTACCCAAACGTTTTGCATCAGTAGAAATAGTTGGTAATTACTTATACGTCTTTAATGGTGTAGCAGAGAATGGACTACTCAATAACAGGGTTGAAAAGGTAGATTTAAATGACGGCTCTATTCAATATTTATCGGATAATCCCCATCCCAGCAGAGCCGCCGGAGTTACTACATGGAATAATAAAATTTATTCCTTCGGAGGAACATTAACTCCCAATGAATATTCTAATAAATTATATGAATTTGACCCCACAAATGACACCTGGACGGAATTAACTGATATACCCTTTGCAGGAGAAACAAAAGGAGAAATTATTGATGGGAAGCTGTATATCATCGGAGGTTATAATGGAACGGTATCCAATCGTATCGATGTTTATAATTTATCTACAGGTATTTGGGAATCAAACTTCGTAATGCCAGTTGAAATTTCAGCTCACTCAACGACCGTGATTGGCAAGAAAATATATTTGGTTGGAGATTTTAGTAATCTTACGTTGATAGCCTATTTTGATACATTTGATAACGGCTTTCAAACCTTGACAAACAATTTGATCGAACGGAGGCATTGTGCCGCAGAAGGGGTTGATGGCCACCTTTTTGCAATAGGAGGTAATACAACTTCAAGTATACAAAGCTCAATATCAAGTGTTCAGAAAGCTGACATCATTACTTCCATCAATGAGGTTGCCAATGTTCAATCAATCGAAGTATATCCAAATCCTTCTGCTAATACCTTCAATCTGAATATGCAATTTGATGAATTGTATATTTACGATAACCAAGGAAAACAAGTACTAAGATTCACCAAGGTGGCTGATGTTGACATAAGTAAGTTAAACAGAGGCACCTATTTCATTAAAGGATATATTGGATCAAAGCTATATCAGGCTAAATTCTTGAAAATCTGATGTTATATCTTTGTAGTATCCAATGATTTATAAGTTCGCCAAACAATGAGAGAATTTAACATCCATAAAAAAGAAGAGAAAAAGAGTTATTGGCAAAAACTATGGGATCGTTTTAAAAAAAGGATTAATACGAGTAGTTATGGCGGAGAACACAATAGCTTTGGTGCACACAATGACCGCATGAAATCCAGAAGAAGGAAGACAAAGTTTCATAGGTGGTAGAAAAATACAGTAACTTCACATCTACGAAAAATAGAAATCACCTTGAACATCAAAGAAAAACTTGCAAAGCGGAATATCGGAATTGATATACTTAGAGGATTCTGTATTCTGGCTGTCATTCTTTTGCATCTGAATATTCGTTTCAATTTTACAGGTTCATTCTTAAAAGAAAGCCTGCCGCCAAAATTGTTTTCATTGCTATTTTGGAGTGGATTTTATGGGGTTGTCATATTCTTTACCCTTTCGGGTTATCTCATTACATCATCGATATTGAAGAGGTGGAATTCTTTGTCTAATATTAGTTTGAAGACTTTCTATTGGTTTCGTTTTTCAAGGATCATTCCATTGCTGCTCACCCTAGTGTTTGTACTTTCTGCCTTACATTTATTGAATATACCAGGATTTACAATCAATACAGAACAAACCTCATTAAGCCGGGCCATTTTTTCGACGCTCACATTTCATATGAATTGGCTTCAGATACAGATTGGATACTTACCAGCCAATTGGGATGTGCTTTGGTCTATTTCAATTGAGGAAAGTTTCTATCTCGTTTTCCCCCTTGTCTGCCTTTTCCTCAAAAAAGATTGGCAGTTTGTATTTGTTCTCATCTTATTTTTAGTGATATCACCCTGGGCAAGGACGCAATTGTTTGTTGGGAATGAACTTGGCGATCGAAATCATCTGGCTTATGTAGACTCCATAGCGTTCGGTTGCATGACTGCTATTATTGCCCATAAAACGACACTTCCCAAGATGCTAAACCTGTTTTTCCTATTTCTGGGTTGGGCAATGTTGTCGCTGGTTATGGTCTTTAGAAGTTTGGTTTATAAGTCGGGACTGGTTGATTTAGGATTAAACATAACAGTACTTTCATTAGGCGTTGCGCTGATACTCTTTTGGATGCATGAGAACCATCGCTCAGGAAGAGAACGAAATCGCCCTATTTTCAACTGGCTAAGGCATATGGGCATATATAGCTATGAAATCTATCTTACGCATATGTTCGTTGTTATACTCGGTGTACGGGCATATAAACAATTAGGCTTAGGAACAGAATGGATGGTACCCGTTTCATTATTGATTATCCTTGTTTCATATCTTTTGGGCCACATCGTATTTAATTATTTTTCCGAACCAGTCAATCTTTGGTTGAGAAAAAAATGGAATAAATTGTAATTGCAAGCATTAAGCTTAAACGGCTATGTATATAGATGCCAGCCAATAGGTAGTGTAATACTCATTTTTAAAACGATCCGTAGGTTGACCGGCCACAGACTCTTATTCTTTAATCACAGCACGATATTTTGCGAATCTGTGGCCAGGCCAATTATTACTATCTCAATAGTACTTCCATAACCGGAATATTAATTGCTTCTATACCTCGGGGAGGGCAAAGAGGATTTTCAGGATAAATATGAATGAAATCATACCACACACAGTTACCGGCATTATCACAGCAGCAAAGTCCTGTTATTATGACTTCGCAAGTTTCGTTAGCCTGGCATTGTAATTTTGCGCCTTCGTTACACCAGAAATCTTTCAAACAATCATCGAATGAATCAAACACGGGGCAAATAGGTGGAGTGGGTGATTCAAAAATATCATCTGGAATTTGAGATTTTTTCTTATTAATTGATTGATTATTCAAATCTGTTAATTCATAAACTAAATTACGACCGTTCCTCATCAATTGAGATTTGTAAATAGTAGAGGACTGGTCCTTATAGTCTTTCTCAAGGGATAGCCCTAATAAAACACTGGACTCTTCATCAGGAAATGCTACCTTATTACCAATGGCTTTATTTTTTAAAGAAACCGTCAAAGAACCTTCATCTTCAATAGCTTCCAAAGAGAAAGTTCCTTGTATTTCCTGATCCATCAAGGCTTGATTCAGTTCCTGAATGGCTCCGTCTATAGCAGATTGTGGTTGAGTAGGTATCACTTGTTTTTCTGAACAGGAAAACAAGATAAGAAGGGAAAGAAAGCTGGGAAAGAAAAATATATTTTTCATAATATCATCTGATTTAATCGTTTGGAAATATTTAGCCTGCGCTTGAAAGAAATTTCGCAATTCTATTGCTTATCGAATATCAAAACCCGGTCATCACCAGTACAAAGTTTTAATTGATTATTCGCAGTACTAAAAGTTTGGACATCAACTAAAATGTTTTTGTAATTACTAGCCTGCGTCATGATAATAGGTGGGAAACAGTAAATTAATGTAGTGCTTAAATTACCAATGGACAGATTGCAATTACTTTGTGAATAAGTACCAAAATATAAGTTGCATCCATCATTTCCGTTGACATTACCGTCATCAAAACGCAGGGTAATCTCTCCTCCACCTGGAGGATCGATAGTAGAGGGATCAATAACTGCAATAGTAGCATTGTTAGGCCCATATTCGGTAAGTACCCAGGTGTTGTCGTGCATAGTTGCAGAATCACATTCGCAAGCCATGGTAGTTAAAATCATGATGAGAACGAATGCATAAGCCAGAGCTTTAAAAAAGAATGAGGTTTTCATGGTAAGTGGTTTAATGTGGTTATTACATATGATAATTTAGACCGTTGAGGCCGTCTCATCTACTGAAAATTATGAGGGAAGTACATTTTGCTATAATGAAAAATTTGATAGCAGGAAGATTATGACTACCCTAAAATACAAATTATCCCAACAAAAGACCACTATATAGATAATTAATCCACTTAATAACAATTAAACAATATTAAATTTCACAAAAACCACACAAATCAAAATTATAAATAATCCCAAGCGAAGAATCCATCAAATTAGATGAAAAAGAGCACTCCTGATTAATTGGGGTTATCTTATATTTTCAATAATGCCTGTAAGATTGCCCAAGATTATTCTACAAATTTTTATTGCATTGGGTATTATAACTCTTCGGATTGCAACTAAGTAAGTGATCCCAATCAATTAAGTATCTTTACAAGGTTTCAATATTCGGCATATGCCTGAGAAAAGCAAAGCCAGATAATCAGCTTAGATTGATTAAGAGCTTGTTTGGGGTTTGTTCTTTGAGTCGAAAATAGATCATTTTTTGTTTAGACAAAGCTCATTTAGAGCTGCATACTGATTAAGTACGTAGCGAAAAATAGCTGATGCATAAACAAAAAAGGGACATTTGTAGACCAATTAATAATTTCCAAACAAGCTCTAAAAATAAAAACACACCCATAATGAATAAAGGTATTGGATTAAAAGAAGCTATATCAATTGGGATTGGAGGAATGGTTGGCGGAGGAATTTTTGCGGTACTAGGCCTTGCAACTGCCCTTGCCAAAGGAGGTACTCCCATTTCATTTTTAATTGCCGGACTTATTGCTCTAATCACTTCTTATAGTTATGTAAAACTCTCTTTAAAATACCCGGATAGAGGAGGAACTGTCAAATTTGTGAATCAGGGTTTTGGTATAGGGGTGTTTAGTGGAGGTATTAATAATTTACTCTGGTTTAGTTATATTATTATGCTGGCACTTTATGCCTCAGCATTTGGGTCTTATGCCCCTAATTTGTTGCAGCTCACTAGTGATAAGGTGATTGATTCTCATATATATGCAACGGCTATTGTGCTTATAGCAGCATTCATTAATTACTACAGTATTGCTGTAGTTGGAAAAATAGAATCTTATGCAGTTATTATAAAGCTAATTATCCTGCTAACCTTTGTTGGTTTTGGGTTGTATGGGTTATTTGGCAATCCCCATCTAGAACAACTTTCACCAGAGCATTGGGAATCTCCTTTCAAATTATTAACCGCTGGTATGGTTATTTTTGTAGCTTATGAAGGCTTTGAACTTATTGCGAATGCTGCTCCCGATATTAAAAATCCAGAAAAGAACATACCAAGAGCCTATTATTGGTCCGTCATCTTTGTAATATTTCTGTATATCATAATTGCTGCAATCACCGTTGGATCATTAGCATTTAGTGATATTGCAACAGCACAAGACTACGTACTGGCAGAGGCCGCCAAACCTATGCTAGGAAAGTTAGGCTTTACTGTTATTACTGTTGCAGCATTGATTTCAACCTTCTCTGCAATTAATGCTTCTTTATATGGAGGGAGCAAGGTCAATTTCGAAATTGCTGAGGATGATGAATTACCAAAACAATTTACCTGTCTGTTATGGGGCCATCCCGTAGGATTGTTAGTCACTACCATTGCTACCATCATTTTGGTAAATACATTAAAACTGGAAAGTATCTCTACTGCAGGTAGCGTTGGCTTTTTACTGATCTTTTCAATTGTGAATTTCGTTGGTTTTAAGCTGTCTAAAGAAACAAATAGCAATAAGATCATTCCTATAATTGGGGCTGTTTTGTGCTTTTTGGCAATGCTGGCACTATTGGTACAGCATTATTTTGTAAACAAAATAGATGTTTTTATTGCATTGGGTATTATAGCTTTTAGTTTTGCAACCGAATATCTCTACAAAAAAACGGAACCGAAGAAAAACCAGGCATAAATGGTACAATTTCTAAAAGATGTTTTTAGTCATTTTTCAAATAGCAATACCTCTGAAAAAGGAGCTTCCTTAGCCTATTATGCTGTATTTTCCTTATTTCCAATCATTATCATCATCACCTCTCTCCTTGGTTTATTTTTTGGAGAACAGGCTGTTTCCGGAGAAATCTATACTCAGCTAAAAGATACTTTAGGTGATGATGCTTCCATGCAGATACAAAACCTCATCAAAAATCAGCATACGAACCATAACTCTATTCTAACTTCAATCATCGGGTTTGTTACACTAGCCCTTAGTGCTTCGGGAATGTTTACCCAGGTTCACAGTTCATTCAATAGCATCTGGAATATAAAGGCGAAACCCAAAAGTAGTATCCTAAAATATCTGACAACCCATTTGACCTCTTTTCTAATATTGACCAGCCTATTTTTCATTATGCTAACCAGCGTAATAGCGAATAGCTTCCTTATGAAATATAGCAGCGGATTACAGGGCAATTACTCGCTTTTGTACCTATATGAACATCTAGCTTCCTTTGTAGCACTCTGTATTGTTTTTGTCATGATGTATAGATTTTTGGGGGATGCCAAAATACATTGGAAAGCTGCTGTCCTTGGAGGAATATTTACCACGATACTTTTTATATTCGGAAAGACAGCTATCAGCATGTATATAGGCCGTAGTCATATCACTTCCACCTTTGGCTCTGCTAGTGTCCTAGCCTTATTGATGCTTTGGGTATACTACACCTCCCAAATCATCTTTCTCGGAGCATCTTTTGTAAAAATCACAAGTAGTAGATTAGGGTATGAAATAGTGCCTAATGCCGATGCTGTAATGATTGAAAATGTGGAAGTAGATTGATCTCTTTTTTGCAAATTGTCTTGCTATTTAGATAACAAAAAGATTTTCTTCATTACCTTGTCCGGAAACGATTGTCACAGTATAAATGCAATGTGCTCTACAAAAAATAAAATTGTCATGAAAAAGATTTTAGTTGGCATATTTATATTAACTATATGCTTTCAAAATGCAGTCTCTCAAAACAATAATAATTCACTTCACTTTGCGACTGATGATTATGTTGCACTCAATAAAATTGCTCAGGATGTAAACAATCTCAGTGAATTCACAATTGAATTTTGGGTTAAGTTTAATGCGCAATTGAATACGGATTATAATACATTTTATGCCGTAAATACTAGTGATTATGGAAACAGATTCCTTATCCGATGTGCAGGGCCAATAGATAATGTCTCGGATGCTGTTGTAGTGTACATCAACGATGGTTCGAATCAATATATGGTAGGTACCACCCCAATTGGTGACAATAAATGCCACCACATTGCTTTTACCTATAATAATGGAATCTGCTTACTTTATCTTGATGGAGAACTAGAAGCTTCAGCCAATTATATAATTGGATTTCAGAATATGGATCTACATTCTTTAGGTCAAGAATATGATATGGCTCCTATTCCAACATCGGCTTTTTATCATGGCGAATTAGATGATTTTAGAATTTGGAATATTGCAAAATCACAAGCTGATATTGACAATCACAAAGACATCGAATTGGTTGGGAATGAAACTGGCTTATTAGCGTATTTCAACTTTAACCAGGGGACACCGAGTGGTTATAACACCACAATATCAAATCTAAACAATCTCGCGCAACCGTCTAATAATGGATTATTAGTAGATTTTGATCTCAACGGATCATCGACTTCCAATTTTATTACCAGTGCATGTGCAAACACTATGGTTAACACAGCTGAACATGACCTATTCAATCAAATTGATATTTACCCCAATCCAACAAGTAACTTTTTAAATCTCACAAATGCTGAGAATATTTTATCCATAACCATTAGAAACCACCTCGGACAAATAGTACTAAAACCTGAACCGGATTTGCTCATTGACATTAGTACTTTATCAGCATCCAGCTATTTCATTGATATCTTGACATCTAATAACAGAAGGCAAATATTTAAATTTTTGAAATTATAAAGAGATATTATCAGTCTTTAATAGTGCTTTATTAATACTGAAAAGACTGGTAGAGACTTCGGAGAAGTCGAAACTTTATTGAAAAGGCTTATGATGGAAATTTCGACTTCGGATGAAGTCGCATATGCTGTTATTTGTGCGACTTCATCCGAAGTCGAAAGCTTTTTTGCCTTAGCAAAAAAGATGTGATTTCTCCGAAATCATTACTTTGACAGCATTTTCAAAATATCTGATAGTTGATGATTTAAACGATTTCTCCCTTGAACAACAAAGACACTTGATTGTACCAAAAGCAAATGAAGGATTAACAAGAGCTTTGGCCTGGGAAGGAATAAGAATATTGAGTGATTAAGAATAGAGATTGGTATCGACTCTAACTACTTTGACAAAAACGAGATAATAGAATTGAGGCTATCTTTTAGCGCTAACAAATCATCAACCTCTAGCCCTGCATTTACTAGATGCTCACCTACCTTCTGTGGGATCAAAGCTGCTGTTGCTTTTAGTTGCTCCCCCTCTTCAGTTAATAACACACAAACTTTACGTTCGTCTACTTCCGAGCGTTTTCGTTCAACAAGGCCCTGCTGCTCCATTCGTTTAAGAAGAGGGGTAATTGTATTGGTATTTAGTATGAGTTTCCTGGCAATATCATTTACCAAAATGTTGTCTTCTTCCCATAAAACCAACAAAACCAGATACTGCGGGTAGGTGATGCCCAATTCATTCAAATAAGGCTGATACGCTCTTGTGATTAGGCGAGATGCTGCATAAACAGGAAAGCATAATTGATTTTCTAATTTTAATTGTTCGTATTTCATATCATAAAGCTCTAAACTACAAACATAACAAAATACGGTCAACAGCATGTTCAATGATTGAGTAAGGCCTGAATGTCCTTCTCCATTTTCTCTGGTTTTGTAACAGGAGCAAATCTTTTAACTGGTTTTCCTTCGGCATCAATCAAAAACTTGGTAAAATTCCACTTAATACGATTGCCTAGTGTGCCTTTTAATTCGCTCTTCAGATACTGAAACAAAGGATGTGCTCCAGCCCCATTAACATCAATCTTTGCAAACATAGGAAAGCTTACCCCATAGTTTATCAGACAACCTTCCGATATAGATTTTTCATCACCCGGTTCCTGATTCCCAAATTGATTGCATGGAAATCCTAAAACAACAAAATTGTCGTCTTTGTATTTTTCGTAAAGTGTTTCCAGCCCCTCGTATTGTGGAGTCAACCCACATTTACTAGCCGTATTAACCACAAGGACAACCTTCCCCTCATAGTCGCTCATACTTATTTCTTTCCCCTGGAGGCTGTTGGCTTCAAATTGATAAAATGCTTGTCCCATGTCACTATATTATATCGCCTACAACTATATCGTTCACGATACAAATATACAAAACTTAATTTTATGTCGCAAGCGATATAAATGATTCGTAAAAATGCCTCTGCTATCACAATGACATTTGTCGATAAGCTGCAACAAAAAATATGGTATATTTAAAAAATGTAGTGAAATGAAAATAAACCTACTATGAGGATGTTATTGCTATCTTTAATACTCATCATGTCTCATCCCAAAGCTCTATACGGGCAGATTAAATATGAAAGGGAATATCGCTTAGACATTAGTCAGGTGCCTCCACAAGCCCTGGAGTTTGTTGATGCGCTACACTTCACAAATAAGGTCAAATGGTATAAGGAGGAAGGTTTTTATAAAAACTCTATTGAAGCTAAAACCAGGTATCAATCTAAAAAATACAGCATTGAGTTCGATACCAGTGGTACGATCGAAGATATTGAGGTTGAAATAAATTGGGAGGAGGTGCCTTTGGATACTCGCAATGCTATTGATGAGTATTTAGATACTAACTTTCAGAAGAGCAAAATCTGCAAAATCCAACGCCAATTTGTTGGGGATGAAGAATATTTATTAAAAATAACCTCTACTAAAGCGCTCCATTCCAATGATCATATCAACATCCATTATGAACTGGAAGTAGCAGTAAAAAGAAAAGAAAAGCATCAAAAGCTGGAACTGCTATTTGATGAGGGAGGCAGACTTTTAAAAGAATCTACCATTATATTCAAAAACACGGACCATCTTGAGTACTAATTTGAAGTTATATATTATTGGTGGTTGCCTACTATTTCAATGGAGTACTCATGCCCAATCCTCCTATCAATTGGGGCTACTACCTGTTTTAAATATCAATAAGACGTTGGTAAATGATATTAAACTAAACTTCAAAACTGAATCCAGGCAAATATTCTACCAGGAAGAAGATGTAGGATGGCAGTACGATCGTATTGACTTCTCTTTTATCTTATCAAAAAAAACAGGCCTGAATAACTCCATTGCAGGGGGCTACCTTTTACGTGTCAAAGATGGAAGCATAATAAGCCGCACAATACAACAAATTACATTCAACCGTAAATACGCTGCTTTTCGATTGGCACATCGTTTTTCTTCTGATCAAACTTTCGAAAAATCCGAAGAAACTACGTTTAGACTGAGATATCGGATAGCCAATCAATTACCACTCAATGGGCAAACGGTTGACTCAAAGGAGTTTTACCTTAAAATTAGTAATGAATATCTCCACTCTTTCCAGGGAAAAGAATATGGTTTGGAAATTCGACTGGTCCTAATACTCGGCTATGAATTCACTGATAACAATAAGCTGGAGTTTGGAGTAGATAATAGATTTGATTCTTTTATTGATAATAAACTGAGAACAAGGTCCTGGTTTAATATCGCTTGGTATATTGCAGTATAAGTAAGAGAGTATGATTAGGTTGCTTTTTTGGTCGAGCGGATTTATGCTCAGATCAAGGCGCGGCGGAGTGTAATAGCCATAGCTATTAACACGAGTACGCAACACAGATATGAGTAAAAAGATGCCACCATAAAAAGATTAATTAAGTATACTCTCTTACTTAAAGATAAAATCAAAAATATGTCCTTAAAGAAACTGTATAAAACAGAGTTGAAGTACAGGAAAAGAAATCTCCTCTTATACATTAGTCTAATCATTGTACTACTCTCCTACTCCTGTAAAACAGATCATAACTACTCTACTGAAAAAATCATAGCAGACTATTATCAGGTATTCAACGAACGACAAGCGTTTGAAGATTTTCTAGACTTCTATGCGGATAGTATTCTACTCGAAGACATCGTAAATGGAGATAAAATTGTAGGGAAACAAAGCTTAAGGAATTTCTTTGATTGGTCGAACCCTGATTTCGAGCTTTTAGAAGAAAATAGCCTGTACGTTCTTGAGCAGCTTGTCAATAAAAACAAAGCAGTTGTGAAAGGGTATTTTACCGCATTTAAATGGGGAGATGCTACCTTTGAAGCCATGCATTTTACAACGATATTTACATTTAACGAATCCGGAAAAATTGTTAAACAGGTAGATTGGATTAATTACCCGGCTACACTTGTAAACTACAATGAACGAAAAAACTCCAATGAATGGATAAAAGCGCAGCAATAATTAAATTGAGGAAAGAGCTTCATCAGCATCCCGAATTATCTGGTTTTGAACATGAAACCGCCACTAGAATAAAGCAATTCATAGAAAGGCATCATCCAACAACAATTATAGAAAACATAGGTGGAACAGGCTTAGCAGCTATTTATAAATTTCCGAAAAAGGGCAAATCCATTACCATTCGATGTGAATTAGATGCACTACCTATCCAGGAAGAAAACAGTTTTAGCCACCAATCTAAAAGAAAAGGCATTGCTCATAAATGTGGGCATGATGGACATATGGCAATAGTAGCGGGATTAATCTTTTGGATTAAGCAGCAATCCTTTAGTTCAGGAGAGATTATTTTATTATTCCAGCCAGCTGAAGAAACAGGAAAAGGGGCTTATCAGGTTTTAAAAGATGAAAAATTTAAAGCCCTCAAAACTGATTATATATTCGCGCTTCACAATATACCCAAAGAACCACTCCACAGTATTATCACCATACAAAAAGGATTTTCTGCTGAAGTTCAAAGCTTCATTGTAAAATTAAAAGGGAAAGAATCGCATGCTGCTGAGCCAGAAAATGGAATCAACCCAGCATTAGGGATTTCTGATATGATAAATGCTATATCCAAATTGAATGTACCCAATCCTAGAGATGAAAATTTTGCCGTTTTGACTCCTGTTCATATTAACATGGGGCAAAGATCCTATGGTATTTCTCCAGCAAATGGCGAATTACACTATACCATAAGAAGCTGGACTAGCGAGAACATGTTGATTCTGAAAAATCAGATAGAAACGACTATAAAAGATATTTGCCGAAAGTACCAACTGGCACATGAAATTGAATGGCTGGAATACTTTCCCGCCAGCAGTAATGAAATCGAAAGCAATTCTCACATCACTTCAGCAGCAAAAGAGAATAATTACGAAATAATAGAACGCCCCTACCCTTTTAAATTTGGGGAAGATTTTGGGTGGTTTTCCAATAAATATAAAACGGCTATGTTTGGCCTGGGAGCAGGAATAAATACTCCTGCCCTGCACAATGCCGACTATGATTTTCCAGATGCATTAATCGAAACAGGCATAAATATGTTTCAATCCATTATTTCGAATATTATGAAGGTATAATAGAAAAGGGACCAATTCGATACTAAAGGCATGCTGCCGATTTTCAACAGTAAAAAACTTTAACCACATGAATAAAGCCATCATATTCCTATTACTAGTAAGTATCTATTCTAATGTTTTTTCTCAAGCTATCCATGAAGATGAAAGATATGTTTCGGAAACTGACGCTCTAGTTCTTGAGAAAATTGAGCAGTGGCAAAATCTCAAATTTGGACTACTCATGCATTGGGGGCCTTATAGCCAGTGGGGAATTGTAGAATCCTGGTCTATCTGTCCTGAAGATTATGGTTGGTGCCAACGTAAAAAAGGAGCAAATCCCCAAAATTATTATGACTACGTAAAGGAATATGAAGGTCTTAAGAAAACATTCAACCCTATAAAATTTGACCCCGCAAAATGGGCTGAAGCGGCTAAAAATGCCGGCATGAAATACATGGTGTTCACCACAAAACATCATGATGGCTTTTCTATGTTCGATTCAAAGTATACAAATTATAAAGTAACAGATTCGGAATGTGCATTTAGTAGCCATCCAAAAGCAAATATTACAAAGGAAGTTTTTAATGCTTTTAGAAGTAATGATATGTGGGTTGGTGCCTATTTCTCCAAACCAGATTGGAATCATAAGAACTATTGGGACCCCTATTTTCCTCCCTTTGACAGAAATGTAAATTACGATCCTTCTCTTTATCCTGAAAAATGGAAAAAGTATACTGAATTTACTCATAACCAAATTCTGGAACTGCTTACAGATTATGGTGATGTAGATATCCTATGGCTGGATGGTGGTTGGGTAAGAAAAAGAGATCAACAAAATCTCGATGAAAATTACGCGGCTAAGTTTGCTGAAAATAAGTCTGGAAATGGATTTATAAAACACAGGGTTGTAGATCAGGATATTAAAATGGATGAACTGGTGGCCAAAGCTCGTGAAAAACAGCCCGGTTTAATCGTGGTAGACAGAGCAGTACATGGCAAAAATCAAAACTACCTTACTCCAGAAAATCGCGTCCCCGAAAAAGCGCTCCCATACCCGTGGGAATCTTGCATTATTTCAGGTGGAGGATGGTCCTACACCCCTGATGCCACCTATATGTCAGGTAAGGAAGGAGTCCAAATGCTGGTAGATATTGTAGCGAAGGGAGGTAACTTATTGTTGAACATCGCACCTTCTCCAGAAGGCGAGTGGCAGCAAGGTGCCTATGACTTATTAAAAGAGTATGCTGACTGGATGAGTATCAATAGTGAAGCCATATACAACAGTGACATCCTCCCCCCTTACAAGGAAAATAATATTTGCATGACTCAGCAGGAAAATGGGAATGCCTACTTTTTCTATATGGCAGAAGAAAATGAAGATCAAATACCTGCTGAAATCAGCATTACCTCCCATCAACCCAAAGAAGGAAGTAGTATAACACTGTTGGGTTATAATAAACCACTTAAATGGACTAAAACGGCAACTGGATTCAAAGTTGTTATTCCTAAAAAACTACAAAACAAACCACCCTGCCAGTATGTGTGGACCATTAAAGTTTCAGCACTTATTTAGTTTTTTGAAGAAACATAATCTGGCTCTATCACTTTTATGTTAATTTTCAAAAAGAACATACTCAATAATATTTCTTTTAATCTAATATTATTATTACTTTTACTTCCGAAACAATAACCCATATACATACAGTGAAGGTCGTATCTTTTTCTCGTGAAAAATAATATTACCTTCACAACATTTTCATTGCACAAACACCTAAAATCATTTGTCGCGACTAAAAAAATAGTGTATCCCTGTATCTCCTCAAAAAACATTGCTAAATCTATCTTATAAACGCATAGAAGTTGCCAGAGATGCATATTTCAGGCTATCTGTGTCTTTTGTACGCTTGACCAAATTTTCATTGTAACGATTACTGCATTTAGGTTGTCTCCTCTGTTTTCATTAAAAAACTTAGAACATTTCAGGTTTCAAGATATATTAATCTCTCCGAGTATATTTGCAATTTAATTCATCATAAAAACCCATAAAAATGGAATCAATGTTTTTCAACCCTCAGTCTATTAAAATTGACGAAGAACAAAAAGCCCACCTGATCAAGGATATCCAATCAGAAAAGGGTATACAGTTAATGGACAAATTACGTACAGAACCAGAATCTCTACTCACCGATTTAAGCACACCTACCCTTGCCACTGCCCGGGATTTGGTTTATAAAGCCTATAAGCGTCCTTATTTGGGCCAGGCTAGTGGGGGTGAAGTATTGATATTACTGGCTAATGGCTGGTATTATCCAACACCAGGAAAGGTAAATATGTATTTTGAACAAGTATACGGCAAATTCGAATTTAAACTCATGGAAAATAACTCTTCTGTTGGTTTCTTTTTGGCTACCTATCACAATGCAGATTGGACTTCCGGAGCGGGTGCATTAGACTTACCAGATACTATTATTGTTGAGGATGCTAATGGCAAGCACACGATTCCTGTTGAGTCTTTTGAATAATAAGAATTGATATCTCTGAAGCGAAAGCCTAAAGAAAAACGGGCTTTCGCTCATATATTATGCAACGTGCTACTAAAACAAGCGTCCTTGCTGAAAACACCTTGCATGAAAAAAATACTAACAGCTTTATCCATTCTCTTAATAGGAGTATCCGCTCAAGCTCAAAAAGTAAGTAGCTATGAAATAGATGTTCACTTCTTTCCAAAGGACGCGCAAATGTGGGGCTATGCAGTTTCAGATGATGCATTTATGCGGGGAAATACTTCAATTGAGTTTTCAGAAATAACAGCTGATGTACTAACTTTTTATCTGCATGGCGAACTTAAAATCGACTCCATCACTTCGGGAGTAAATCACATCGAATATACATCCGAAAAAGTATTATATGAGAACAATTACAGCTTGGTAGGATTAAAAACAAGCTTTAATACATCGAGTATAACCTCAGGTAAAAAACTTCGTATTCATTATTCCGGTTTTATGAACCCATCCAGAGCTCGGAGCCTATCAGATTATATGCGTATCAATAAGGATGATGGAGTCTATCTTAGAGCCAATTATTACTCCTTATGGTTTCCTGTTTTCTTATTACCTGATGAAGATGATTATGAGGTTGAATTCAAAAAAATCACCCTAAAGCTGCCAGCTAATTTTAAGGCAGTTGTCTCAGGAGAATTACTGGAGGAAGTTTCAGGTAAAAAATACTATACAGCCTATTGGAAACCAGGATTAACAAAAATGTCAGACATACAATGTACTGCCAGAAAGTATGATGTAATTTCTAAAGAAAATTTATCCATTTATCATATAAGTAATCCCGAACAAGGTGAAACTATAATCGACTTTGTAGAGCAATTAAAAACCTTGTTCAGCTCAAACCTGAGGAATATTCACAATACTACTCCTTTATACATTATAGAGATGCCGGAATATGGGAATATTTCAAGTCAAAATGTAATTGGCATTTCAACAGATGTATATGATCAATTTGAAGATGATTTGTACTCAAAACGAACTATCGCCCACGAGCTGGTACATCCCTATGTATCTATTCCTATTGCAAAAAACGATCCTTTTTCTGCATTGATCACAGAAGGTTTTCCCAGCTTTTTCTATCTCTATGGCCTGGAAAGAATTTTAAGTAAAGAAGATTTTGATCTCAAAGATTATATGAAGCGCGTTGAGAAAAGCTATATCAAGAAAAAGCAAACGGGTAAAGACAGAAGAGGCAACCCACTTCCTATTGAAAAACCTATATTAAAAATAGCTTTTGATGAAATTGGCCATTACAAAGATCTCTTCATTTTGCCTGATAGGGCAAGCCTGTTCCTTTACCACTTATGGGCCAATATGGGAGATCAAAAGTATGATTTGTTTTTAAGGGAATTATTCCAATTAGATTCAATAGACTATGATAAATTTGAAAGGCTAATCGAAAATTATATTCCCAATTATAGCAATAACTTAAATACCTGGCTTAACACCACTGAGTATCCCCAATCCTTACACATCAAAGATTGATCAGCATCTCAAAAACAAGCAAATGTATAATCTTGTATTTACCAATTCCTTCTTAAGAAGAAACAAAATGTACAAATCATTGTCTTTTAGAAGGAACAACAACAGATGGAATTATACATAAAAAATATGGTTTGTCAACGCTGCGTGTTGGTAGTAAAGAATCTACTCAAACAGCAAGGGCATTCTATTCTCCACATAGATCTGGGAAAGGTTACATTAAATTCAGAATTGAATGACAAACAACTTAAGGCAGTACAAAAAGACTTACAAGAGTATGGCTTTGAATTATTAAGCAATGAAAATCAAATAATTATCTCTACTATTAAAAGCTTAATTCTCAAAACAGTCTATGAAGACGAGTTCTTGAATAATAAGAACCTATCAGATATTCTAAAAGAAAATTTAAATAAGGATTACTCCATACTGAGTAAATTATTCTCTGAAATTGAAGGCCTTACCATTGAAAAGTATAAGCAAAAACTTAAAATTGAGCGAATCAAGGAATTGCTTATCTATGACGAATTGTCAGTAAGTGAGATCGCCGCTAAAATGAATTACTCTAGCGTAGCCTATCTAAGTAATCAGTTTAAAAAAGAAACTGGTTTAACGCCCAGTTTTTTCAAGAAGATGAAACTTCCTCCCCGAAAACCTTTAGACAGCATTTGAATTTACTTATCTAAAAGTTACAAATCATGTCCAGAATCTTGTAAACGATTAAAGAAGCTTCCCATCTATTTTTGCCTTATAAACAGAAAATATACATTATGGGAATGTTCGATAAAGTAAAGATAGGATTTGTACTTACTCCAAATTTCCGAGTAGCTGATGTCATTGGGCCTGATGCCGTTTTTCGATTCCATCCAAGAAACACCATCTATTATATAGCAGAAAAAGTAGGTGTTGTTTATGGAAAATCAAACTTAGGTATTGAAGCAAATAGCTGTTTTGATAACTGCCCTGACTTAGACGTTTTAGTAATAGGAGAAAGTAGCGAGCAGGAAGTAGCAAATTATAGACTGTTACAGTTTTTATCCTATCAGGCAAAGAAGACAAAATACGTAATAGGTATATCCAATGGTGTACAGATACTATACAATGCTGGTGTGCTTACCCATCAGAAAGTCACAGCCAACCGTTCTACACTGGAGTTGCTAAAACAATCCAATCTTCATCTTATTAATGAAAGAAGATGCATTATAGATGGAATATTTGTTACTGCCGGACCTTCCTCAGGAGCTATTGAAGCGGCTTTCACTGTATTCAACAAACTACGAGGAAACTGGCTAACGAAATTTGTAGAACTGAATCTCGAATACGATGCACATGTACAGCATGCTACTGATAAAAACACCGTTCTCAAGCAACCACCTCTACCCCATCCTTTAAAAATTGGTGTATTTGCCGCTCCTGATTTATACATCCCTGATGTGATAGGAGCATACGATGTATTTGGATCAATTCCCAATACTAAAATTTATTATCTCGGCTATGAAAAGGGAATATCAAAATCAGTCATAGGCTTTGGTCCTAAAATGCTAACCGACACTACATTAGATGAATGCCCCCCTTTAGACGTCCTTATTTTTGGTGCTACTCATCCCCGGTACATCAGCGATAGCAAGTTACTAGATTTTATATTGCTGCAAGAGAGAAGTGCTTCTGCTATCATAAGTATATGTGCAGGTACCTTTATAGTTGGTTCTGCCGGACTTTTAGAAGGCAAACAAGCTGCTACCAATTACCATCAAGTGGCCGATTTACCTAGAATAGGAGTTTGCCCAACAGGCAAAGAGGTAGCTGTTGATGGGAAATATTTTTCAGCAGGGCCCGCAGTAGGTTCTTATGAGGTAGGTTTAAAAGCAGTTGAAAAAATCGTAGGAGAAGAATGGGCAAAATATATTGAACATGAAGTACTTGAGTTCGCTCCTAATCCTGTTTTTGGCACTACTCCAAAAAATGCAAGTACCTCTATTCTCAATACAACTCATGCTGCTTCCTTTATCCTTAAAAGAATTTTTCGGCCTTTCATAAAGGCAGGATATTATGGCCAAAGTATAAAAAACAAAAGCCTTTCGCCGCTTTGATTAGCAAAAACATACAGGAGACTGAAGTCTGACAATTGACAGAAATGAAGAAATCCATGGTTTTATAAGCCAGCATATTGCTTTATATTTAGCTCATGAAAAAAGTAATTTACCTTCTGAGCACGATTATAGTAATGCTCTTTTTTGCTTGCCAAAAAGACACTCCTTCTCCTAAAGCACCTCAATTGGTACTACCTGCTCAACCATTTGATTACAGCAACCTCAATTACCCAGAGCACTTTCAGACGAGTTTTCTGGATTTCATTTTAGGAAATAATCTGGTTAATAATCCGATTACTGATGAAGGAGCAACACTGGGAAGGGTTCTTTTTTATGACACTAAGCTATCTGCTAACGATGAAGTTTCCTGTGCTAGCTGCCACCATCAGGAAAACGCTTTCGGCGACCCCAATCGTTTTAGTACTGGTTTTGAAGGAGGCCTCACCAAGAGACATTCCATGGCCTTGTCTAATACTTTGTACAATCGCCGTTTTTTCTGGGACTTAAGAGCCAATAATTTAAGACATCAAGTACTACTCCCCATACAAGATCCATTGGAAATGGGCAGTAACCTGGATAGTCTTGTTCAGGAACTTGCCACTACTGATTATTATCCGGAATTGTTTACGGCTGCATTTGGTAATGACTCTATTACTTCAGACAAGATTAGTAATGCCCTTGCCCAGTTCATCAACTCTATCACATCCTTCAACTCAAAATATGATGAAGGCATATACAATGATTTTGCAAATTTCACAGCAGAAGAAGAACTGGGCAGGCAGTTGTTTTTTGAACGTGGGTTAAATTGTAACCAGTGCCATGCCAGTGTGGCTTTAATGAATCCTGCAGCACTAAACAATGGCCTGACGCCTGATGAAAATGACAAAGGCTTAATGGAATTTACGGGCGATCCGGACGATGCCTATAAATTTAAAACTCCTAGCATGAGAAATATTGCTCTGAGTGCTCCCTATATGCATGATGGGCGTTTTGAGACACTGGAAGAAGTCATCGAACACTATAATAGTGGCGTAACTGCACATCCCAATCTGGACGATCGCGTTACTACAACCAATAAGGTAGGTGGCCCGCCAAGACAATT
The DNA here is from genome assembly GCA_022360175.1 of Chitinophagales bacterium. Classification (GTDB taxonomy): domain Bacteria; phylum Bacteroidota; class Bacteroidia; order Chitinophagales; family Saprospiraceae; genus JAKSDI01. The sequence goes on along the minus strand of JAKSDI010000216.1, from coordinate 17,801 downwards.
GAATTTGACCTCAGAAGAAAAAGCCGCATTGGTTGCTTTTTTACATACCCTAACGGATGAGGTGATGATTACAGATGAGAAGTATTCAGATCCTTTTCAGCGATGAGATATATAGTGATGTTGTGATATGGTGATGTAGTTATGTAGTTAGAGCATTAGAAGGGCATATCGTGATATGGTGGTTTAGGGAAGTTTAGAGGGGGTAAAGAGGTTTAGATGAATTACTTATAGTATAGGAAATTTGTTTTGCAGGATTTTGGCTAGAGGAGGATATAGTTATGTAGCCAGAAGGTTATATAGTTAGAAAGCGTATGGTGATGGTCCCAACTACGCTTATCAGCTTCGTCGGGCGAAGGGTGAGTTGGTGATATTGTCAGAGAGTTATATAATGATGTGGTAAAGGCCATTCGTTAATGAAGTTCAAAAGGCTTGTTAATGAATGTAAATGATAGCTGAGCTCAGCAATTTATAGATACTTTTATTGAAGCAGTTGAATCCATAAAATAGTATCTATGAACTTCAAAGTAATCCTACTTATAAGCTTTCTTGCCTCTAATATAGCCTATAGTCAAATCTCTGCCGATCGAAACTTCAATCTTGAATTAGCAGAAAAAGACAGTTTAAAATCCTTAAATATTGAGAACTCATTAAATGCTTTTTTGACGGAAGCACAAAATGGAGACTATACCAATGAGTATGTAGATTCTATACACTTAAAGAAATATGAGTTTTTTTTCCATAAACTAGCTGGCATAGGAAAGAATTCAAATGCTTTTAACAATCCACTTATCCTCAAGTCCTACCCCGTAGAAAACGGAAACTATCGACTCACTATAGCATTTACAGGTGAAAAAGAAGGTAAGCCTTTTGTGTATCAAGTAACAGAATTGAAGGCAGCTCCCTATAATGGCCACTATCGGTTTTATTGCCCATTTGAAGATAATACCTCCACATTTAAGTCAAAAACATTTGATAATGTAACCTATCATTTTAGTGGTTCAATAGATGAAAGCAAGGCAGAGGAGTTTGTAAACTTTGTTAACCATCTTGCTGAAATGACCAATGGCCCCAAACCTAAGCTTGACTACTATGCTTTTCATAATTTGGACGAATTACTAAAGTCCTATGGCTTTTTATACAGTGCAAGGCAATGCAATTTTTTGTGCTATGACCTGGGTTTTACCGATAATGAAGGGCAAGTTTATATGACAGGCACCAACAATGAGAATTATGTTTTTGGATATATCGGTGAATACCTATACTATAATTTGCCTCATAATGACGAAATATATTGGCCATTTGTAATGGGGGTATCGACCTACTATGGTGGATATGGTTTGAGTTATGAAAACATGGATCAGCTCAGGCAACAATTTCGTACAGAATTAAAACAAAGGCCTGACATCGATTTTTTAGAAGAATTCAAAAAAGGTAGAAAGTCAAGCATTAACAGACATTTTTCATACTATGTCATGAGTGCTTTTTTATATGAAGAAGCGCTAAAAAAGTATGGACCCCAAAAAGCCATTAAGCTAGTTTACTCAGGCAGTGATGGCCAGTTGTTTTTTGAAAATTTAAACCAATTGCTAAGCATTAACGAATCTAACTTTCACGAAACCATTCTACAATTAATAGAAGAGAAAACTTAGCATTTTTCTTATTAGACGTATTCGTTTAATTAAAGAATATTCTATACATTTGTTTTTTTAAACGGATGCGTCTAATAATGCCTAAAATTGTTGCACAAAAAATTGACTGGATAAAGCTCGGCTATCAACTCTTTTCCGAACAGGGGATCACAGGCATAGTCGTTGAAAAACTTGCACGGAAACTAGGATGCAATAAATCTAGTTTCTATTGGCATTTCAAAACCAAAAAGGAATTTGTCAATGAGTTGATCAACTACTGGATAGAAACAGAGACCGAGCAGGTTATCAAACAAGCCGAGAAAGCCGGGACTCCAGAAGAAAAACTGGATTCATTTTTGGATATCGCATTCAGAAATGAACCATACCTGGAGTTTATCTTTTTCCTAAAACGCTATGCAGCTAAGCATAAAGATATCCAACAAATCATTGATGATATAGATAATCGCAGGCTGGCTTTTTCCACTCAGCTATTTCAGGAAATAGGTTACTCTCTCAAAGATGCTACAATAAAAGCCAGTATCTTCTACAAGTATCTAATTGGATACCACGAGATGATAAAAAATAAAAAGCAGCCTGAAACTTACCTTTCCGAAGTAAAAGAAGAATTAAAACATTTTTTGAACATATGAAGATAACAAGCGGAAACATATTCATATTCTTTGGAATCATCCATCCTCTATTAGGTATTTCTCCTTTTGCATTTGGAAAACAGTTTGCTTGTTTTGCCAATCAGTTTTTCTTTAAAATCAGCGAAGGTCTCTTTGAGTTTCCCCTATTAAACGGACAAATGAATTATGAAAACTTTGCTGCTTTCTGGTTCTTCTATTTTGGCTTGCTACTAATCCCAATCGGGATACTGGTCAATTACGTTGAAAAAGTAAATGGTAGCATCCCGATGAGTTTTATTTGGGCATATTTAATCGTTGTATTAATTGGAGTATTTATGATTCCGTTTTCAGGTATGACTTTTCTTATGCTTCCACATGCGATTTATATGCTGTATAATACAAGCAGAAATAAAGAAAGTCAGCCCATTGGATAGACTTATTTAGCTACGGCACAAAATGCTTTCTTTAAAACTGTAGTTGGAATAACTAATAATAGACCCATTTGCCACGAAGAGATCACAATATTTTTTCGTCCACTAATTTCACGAATCCCTATTCGTGCTATTTGTGATATTCGTGGACAAACAATCCCATATAGCCTTAAGGGCTTTTTCTTAACACCTGAGCAAGAAATTTATATCCATTTCTATATCCAGCCTACACTTATTTTTGATATCCACTAATTGCTCAAATTTCACTAATCCTCCTATTCGCGCCATTTGTGATATTCGTGGACAAACAAACCTAAAATAGCCTAAAGGGCTTTTTCTTAACGCCTGAAAAAGAAACTTATATCCATTTCTATATCCAACCTACACTTATTTTTGATATCCACTAATTGCTCGTATTTCACTAATCCTCCTATTTGCGCCATTTGTGATATTCGTGGACAAACAAATCCATATAGCCGTTTGAGAAAGAAGCTTATATGCATTTCTGGAATTGAAGATGCTTCAAATTCTATCTTTCTCAAAACATATTTTTAATGGAGAAGGGCTTACCCACTAAACACAATACTATTAGTATAAAGGGATATAAGAACAACACCCACATATTGGTGAAATATCTTGATTCCAGAGAACTGGCATCCAGTTGGAATTGTGGTAATTTTTCTACCATATCAGACGAAAATTCTTTTTCAGCAAATACCAATGGCAAGAAAAAGCTTTTCCAGTCTTTCGTAAATTGAAAAACACTTTCTTTATAAGCTAAATAATGATCAGTAGAAGTATGGGCCAGCTCGCTTAGCACATCCTGTAAAATAACAGATGGAGATAAATACCTCAGTTTGCGAACCAGCATTTGCTGCTCCAACAATTTCTGGTCATAATCTGCCATTAAAGGTTCAATCCGTTGTTCTACCAAATCTTTTGAAGCAAAATACCTTTGCCACCATCCATAGGCCGTACTTTCATCACTCTCTCTACTTACTACCATTTCCGGATGGGCTCTTAGATAATCATCCAGAATTTTATCCTGTTCTTTATCTGCTGCTGCCTGCTCCTTTCTGAGTTCATTGACAAGCATTACTCTCGAAGGGACAGGATAAAGCTCTGAAGCAATTTGACTAACAGTCGAAGGCAAAATCAGTACGAGAAACATCCATAAACTTAGCAAGGTGATTGCATTATATTCGCTTGATCGGCCAAATAGATTTACTACAAAACTCAATGCAAACCAGAAAGAGGTATACAATATTACGCTTAGTAGTAGTTTCCAGGCCCCAGGTTGGAAATCTACTTTATTCAATGCTAAAGAAATACAAAGTGCACCAACTATCAATAAAGCTACTGTTATAAAGCGCACTAAGGTTTTTTGAAACAACCACAACTGGACATTGAGTGGATTGGAAGCTACCAGTCTCAGTAAACCTGATTCTTTTTCTATGCTTAATATATTATAGCAAAAAGCGATTACGATCAATGGCAATAAATAGATCAGAACAAAAGATATATCAAAATTGCCAAATAATAAGCGGACAGGGCTGGTAAGTTCAGCAAAAGAGAGGCTTATCACATCATCGTTTAGAGTAGGCTTTACGTAGTGAATAAATAGATCGCTTTGCCCAGTTGAAATAAGTGCCAGATTGGAAGGATAAAAGGCAGCTACTCTTGGGTTGAAGTTCCCTGTAGCAGTTGGCTGATCAGGATATTGCCAGGGACGTAAATTAAGCTCATGCCCTTCTTTTAGAGAATCTAGTCGCTCCAATAATAGCTCATCCTGTTGATTCATTTCAACTAATGCTGAAGTAATAGACTCTTTGCGCTTTTCAACATTTGTGTTGCCATTCCAGGCAGCATAAAGGAAAATGAAAAAGATCAGGCTGGTAAGCATTAACAACCAATGATTACGATACAACTGCTTTAGCTCTGTCAGAATTATATATAGATTCATGCTGCTAGATTCTTCTTGCTGATAAAAAAACACCCAGGAATGTGATGAGTGACCAGGCAAATAGAGATATAAGGCTTTGTGTATTGGATGCCAGTATCTGTGTAAGGCCTGGGGGTTGATAGTCAAATTCAGGGATTTTTTTCCACAAAGATTTATCCGATTTATAAGACCAATCCCCATAAGCAGCATGCTCTGCAAAATCTCCATTTAGTATGCCTTGCATTTCTAATCGATATTTCTCGGCTGCATCGGAAAAATGCCAGTGACTTTCATAATCCGTATTGGCCAAAGACATGGAAAGAAAGCGAACTGGAAGATATGGAGATATGATAGAAAGTGTGTTATACCCACTTTTTTGGTTTTCATAGATTTTCTTTAGTTCCTGATAGTGGGCAAAAAAGATTGCTGCTTCATGTTCTTCTCCTTTTTGCATTCTGTAACCATCAAAATTAAAAGGGAGCTCTTCCAGAGATGTTACGCCATGTTCTTCCAGCGTTTCCTCTTCCAGTTTTTTAGAAGCTTCGCTCCATGGGGTATGTCCATTTAGCCCTTTCGCTTTATCTTCGGCAATGGCAGCAGAAAACGCTTGTTGTGTTGGATAAGGATGGCTTTCTTCAATTATAGTTGTAGCTGCTTTTGGAAGTGCCAGGCAGGATATCATCCAAATTGCCAGCAGGCTAACCATAGTTAAACCTGAATTTTTAATATTAACGGAAGCAACAACTGTAAGTGAGGTAAAAATGGCATAATAGAGAAGATATAATATTGCCAGCAAGCCAAAGGCGAGCCAGTTTACATCGCCAAAATCTTTGACCAAATTCAGGCAAATGGCAAAAGCAGAAAATACAATACCCGCCAACAGGAATATTGGGATATAAATCCCCATCCACTTGCCTAGAACGAGATAAGTCATGTTTACTCCCTGGCTTTTTACAAGCCGGAAAGTACCACGCTCATACTCTTTACTCATCACATTATGCCCAATTAGTATAATGAAAAGAGGGATCAAAAAGAGCAATATAAAATCAGGAGAGATGCTACCAAATCTAGAAAGCCCTGTTTGGTCGGCTGCCGCTGCATAGTCGGCTTCATTGCGATTGTGAGCTTCTAAAAACACTGAAATTCCTAAAAATTTTTCTACCCCTGAATCTATCAGAGACAAGGGATATTTAGGCTTAAAAGCATAGGTTCCATAATGAGCCGCACTATGTGGATTTTTTTCATCTTGTTGTTCCCAAATAACTCGCTCATTGATACGAGCCTCTTCATGCTGCTCCTGTATTTGCTGATAATAGTTATAACTCAAACCTATTGCCAGCGCCATTAATATCATTATGACTATAGAAGCAACAGCAAATTGTCTTGTCCTTGTGATCTCTTTGATTTCCTTGATTGCTATTTCCCAAACCATATTAACTTATTTCATAGGTTTATCTGCTCATATGGTAGTATTTATTAATCATCCCCTTGTGTCTGATTCATGATTAATAAATATCGTGATCATTTCATGCGATCCAGATAAAGCTTTTCCAAATCTGTATGCCCGACTTCACCAGTAGACATATTTTCGATCAATTGTCCCGATTTCATAATGCCGATACGATCTCCCGTTTCCTTAGCACGAAATAAGTCGTGTGTAGCCATCAGGGTAGTGACCCCCAACTCGCTCAGTTTGATTAAAAGCTCTGAGAATTCATTACTTGCTTTTGGATCGAGCCCGGATGTAGGTTCATCCAGCAATAAAACTTTTGATTCTTTGGCCAGTGCAAGCGCAATCCCCACTTTTTGGCGCATCCCTTTAGAATAACTTTTGACGCGTTGATAAAAAGCCCCTGATTGCAAACCAGCCTCTTCCAAAAACATTTCCAGTGATTTTGATTTAAGTTTTTTACCTGCCAAACTCAAAAAATACTGTAGATTTTCTACTCCTGTAAGATTACCATATAGCACCAGGTTCTCAGGTATATACGTAATCAGTTTCTTCGTTTTTATTGGTTCTTTTTCTACATTTATGCCTCCTATAAAAGCTGCTCCATCTGATGGCTTAATGAAATCCAGAAAGAGGTTAATAGTCGTACTCTTACCCGCACCATTGGCACCAAGCAAACAAAAAATCTCACCCGCCTGTACCTCTAAATTCAGTGCATCCAATGCAAGATGTTTACCGTAATACTTTGTCAGATTAGTAGCTTTTAACATGAGTTCGTTTTAGAAGTTATAGCTTTTGGCAACTGGATTTAATGTACCGGCTTTGCTCGATAAACTGGCCATGCGTCCTCCTCTCCTTCTTCCCAGTTTATTTGTACTACTTCTTCATGAGTACACAAACACGATTCAAGTTCTTTAAGGATTTTTTCTTTATCCATATCCTGTCCTATAAAGACCAATTCGTTTTTACGGTCTCCATAGATTTTATGCCATCCTTTTTCTATTTCCTCCTGATGGTGCACAAAAGAAGCATAATTGATCCGTGTTCCATATGGCATACTACTCCACCAGACTCCTGCACTATCCGCTTTCAATGAACCTCCGGCCTGGCTCCAGACCATAGCCTGAGCAGGGCGAGAAGCCAACCAAAACAAACCTTTACTTCTAATAATAGTAGCAGAAAAATCTTTTTGAATGTATTCCCAAAACCGCTGGGGATGGAAAGGCCGTTTGTCACGAAAAACAAAGGAACTGATGCCGTATTCTTCCGTTTCAGGAGTATGCTTATCTTTTTTAAGCTCTTCTATCCACCCAGCACTTTGTTCTGCTTCTTCATAGTTAAATAGTCCTGTATTCAAGATTTCGGCAGGATTGATTTTACTATGCGAAGTAGCTATAATTTTTGCCCGAGGATTCAATTTCTTTAATGCCGACTCTAATACTCCAACCGTTTCTTTAGTTACTAAATCCGTTTTATTGACGAGAATGATATCAGCAAATTCAATTTGGTCGGTTAGCAAATTGACGATTGTACGATCATCGCCAACCATATCTGTCAACTCCCGATCGGCTAATAATTCACTAGATCCAAAATCTCTAAAAAAGTTAAAGGCATCCACCACCGTCACCATCGTATCGATATAACTAAACTTGCTCAAATCAATCCCATTCTCTTCATCCTGAAAAGTAAAAGTCTGGGCTACCGGAATTGGCTCTGAAATCCCAGTACTTTCAATGACCAGATAGTCAAAGCGGTTTTCTTTTGCAAGGCGCTCTACTTCAATCATTAAATCTTCTCTGAGTGTACAGCAAATACAGCCATTACTCATTTCCACCAGTTTCTCTTCTGTCCTTGAAAGCGTACCTTCATTTTCTACTAATTGAGCATCGATATTAACCTCACTCATATCGTTGACAATGACTGCGACTTTCAGGCCTTCTTTATTGTGAAGGATATGATTAAGAAGTGTTGTCTTTCCGGCTCCTAAAAAGCCACTAAGCACCGTAACGGGTAATTTTTTATTCATTTTTTTTTACAATTCAGGGATTTTCACAAGAGAGTGATTTGAACTTATAGAACAACTCCCAGTCCTCTAAGAAACAAATATGCCCCTCTCCTACGGACCATATGCCCGGAGAGGGGCGGCTGAAAGTTGGGAGAACTTAAATCCTTGTATTAAATCAGTCTAACACATTATCCATTAAGACATATCGAAACAAGTTTTAAGTTATTTCACGAACTAAAAAATGCAACGATGTTGCAAATATAAAACAAAAATTCTTTAATGCAACATAGTTGCATTAAAGAATTTAGATCAATAAACATCCAGGGTTTGTTATAGAAGGGGTCTAAAGATTAGAAATGATGGGTAAAGGCTTTTGAATATGCGAAACCACTCTTTGAATCCATTTGCATATCAAGTCAGGCAAATCAAATAACTTATTATAGTTTTGTCAGTGCACCAGCTTTTTTAACATGAAAAGAAAAATACTTGTCACCGGAAGTTCAGGACATTCAGGGCATCAAATCTCCGCATTATTAAGCCATCAATATGATATTATAGGGCTAGACCTGATTGAAGGAGCATACACCACTCATCTCGGGAGTTTGACAGATCACCATCTAATTGATCATCTTACTGATGGTATTGAAGCAATCATACATACAGCTTCCCTTCACGCTCCTCATGTGCAAACTCATTCGAGAAAAGATTTTGTAGACACCAACATAACAGGCACACTAAAGCTGCTGGAAGCAGCCCAAAAAAATCAGGTAAGGAAATTTATATATACGAGCACTACTTCCTTATATGGAGAAAGCATGGTTGATGAAAATCAGGCAGTCTGGATCACTGAAGATATTCCCACTATCCCTCGTGACATTTATGACATTACAAAAATTGCCGCAGAGGGCTTATGTAGGGACTTCTTTGATAAAGAAGGCATGCAAACTACTGTTTTAAGAGTTTCCAGGTTTTGGAATGAACCTTTGGATATGAGAATTTTCTACCGGATGTATAGAGGGGTGGATGTAAAGGATGTAGCAGATGCACATCAGTTAGCCATCGAAAAAGACTTTGATGCGTTTAATATTTTCAATATATCTGCTCAAAGTATCTTTACAAAGAATGACTTATTCGACCTAAAAAACAACACCAGACAATTGCTGGAAGAACGCATTCCTGCCTTAATTGCCTTTTATAAAAGCAAGGATTGGTTTATACCGGAATCAATAGATCGTGTTTATGTGATTGATAAAGCCAAAACAGTCCTGGGCTTTGATCCAAAATATAATATACATGAAATGCTAAAAGAGTATTGAGATGATTCCGTTAAACTCAATAATAGAAATTCGAAGAAGCTGTGTCAATTGTGAACTGCTCCTTCTTCACAATTATCCAAAATGATTATCACAGTACATTTCAGAATGAACTATTAAAGCTTTTTCAAAGATAGATTTGCTGAAAATTGCGCACATGCACCAAACAATTTCAGCAACAATTCATTGGAAGGCTTCCCAGCAGGAACACTTTATCAGGGGGAAATACAGTAGAGCCCATATTTGGGAATTTAATAATGGCAACCAAATTGAAGCATCTTCGTCTCCTGCTATAGTCCCTCTACCCTACTCAAATCCTGATTTTATAGACCCTGAAGAGGCTTTCATCTGTAGCCTTGCCAGTTGTCATATGTTATTCTTCTTATCTATTGCATCCAAAAAGAAAATTAATGTTTTGCAATATGAAGACAATCCTATTGGTACCATAGCAAAAGGCGCTTCCAATCGAATCTCTATTACAGAGATAAATCTACAGCCAAAAGTGATTACACAGGAAGAGATAGGTATAGACAAGATTCAAAATATCCATCGATTAGCACATCAAAATTGCTTTATCGCAAATTCAATTAAATCAAAAGTTCAAATCAAAGCATTATAATTATGAAGGATTTACAAATTGTCTTAAAAAATGAGCCTGGCGAACTTGCCAGAATGGGCGAAATTTTGGGCGGTGCCAATGTAAGCCTTGAAGGAGGTGGCGTTTTTGTATACAACAATAAAGGGTTGGCTCATTTTTTAGTAGAAGACGCAGAAGCTGGTAAGAAAGCTTTAGAAGCTCAGGGTATTACTGTTGAGCAAATAAATGATGTATTAATTCAAAAGCTCAAGCAGGAAATTCCCGGGCAATTAGGGAAAATATGCCGGATAATGGCAGAAAACGATGTCAATATTCTTACTCAGTATAGCGATCACAGCAATCAACTTATTTTAGTGGTTGATGATTATCAAAAAGGGAAAGACGTATCCCAAAAATGGAAAGCAGGATATTATGATTGACGAATTTGAAATGGATGAACAGTTTTCCCAACTAGCTTCATTGATTGGTGAAAAAGCGCGAGCAAAAATGCTCTGGCATTTATTAGATGGCAGGGCTTATACCGCTCTAGAATTAGCTATTATAGCTGATATCAGTAAGCAATCCTGTAGCAATCATCTGAAAAAGCTGACCCATGAAAATATTCTTAAGGTAGAAAAACAGGGAAGGCATAAATACTTCAGGCTATTTGATAATCGGGTAGCCAAAGCACTGGAAGGAATTGCTTATCTGACCACTCAAAATGTAAAAAACAAGCACCCAAAAGATAGTTGTTCCAATAAAATGGGAATCAAATATGCGCGTTCGTGTTATGATCATCTTGCAGGCTATTTGGGGGTATCTATTCAGGAAAGTTTTATCCATCAAGGTTTTTTAAAATTAGATACACAAGGATATCAATGCACTGCAAAAGGAATCGAAAAATTCAAAAAACTGGGTATTGAAGTACATGAATCAAAAGTATTAAAAAGAAAATTTGCCTATCCCTGTTTAGATTGGAGCGAACGAAAACACCATATTGGAGGAGCTTTAGGAGCGGCATTACTTCAATACATGCTTGAAAATGATTTGCTAAGGAAGAAACCTTCCACTCGCGAATTGATACTCACTTCAAAAGGACATCAAATCCTGGAACAAGACTTTAATGTAAAAGTCATTCCAATGAAATAGATTATGAATGATTATTGTATCTTGGCCTGGCTTACCAAAAGTCGATCTTAAATAAGAATGACGCTTGAGCCTGTCAATATCATCCACGCTTTAATTATATGGCAAAGTTTTTTATTTGCAGCGGTCTTACTTACTCCAAAGTTTAGAAAAAAGAAAAGCAATAAATACCTCGCTTTAATTCTAGTAACAATAGGAGTACACTTTGTCTATAATATACTCTATACCAATGCTTATTACCTGGATATTTTACCGGCCTTTAGTTGTAGCTATGGCTACTTATACGGCCCTTTGCTCTTCCTCCATATCAAGTTTTATTTGATAAAGGATGTTTCTTTCAAACCTATAGACTGGATTCATTTCTTACCATTTGTATTTATTATAATATCTACCAGCCTGGGATTCTCTTTTTGCAGAATATTGGGAGTATGGATTTTGCCTGTTATGCTGGTTTATTGTCTATTTGCATATAGAGAAATCATCATCTATAAAAAAACGCTTACTCAGGTATCTTCTCAAAGCTATGATTCCCAAACCAGGTGGCTCCGGCTGATGCTGCTCATCATGGCAATAATTGTAGTACTCAATGTAATCCAGTCACAAGTCAATACCCTATACATTGGTGGCATAAAGGTCTCTATGGAGGTTATTGTTCAAATCGGAATCCTGTTTCTCGTAAATGTAATTACTTATCAGGGGCTAAAGACATCCCATTTTTTCCAACAGGTATCTGCCTCCGATATAGCTATGAGTAAACAACATAAAGGTAATAAGTCTACAACCCATATAGATATTAATGCACTTCAGGACTTGGCACAGCAGTTGGAAAATCATATGCAAAAGAAAAAGCCCTATTTAAATCCCGACCTGAACATAAAAACCCTGGCGGAAGCAATGGGTATTCCCCCTAAAACACTTTCTCAAACTATCAACCACGCACTTGGAAGCAATTTTTCTGACTATATCAATTCCTATAGAATTAGGGAGGCTAAAGCCAGCTTGGAGCAACAACATGAAAATGCTCTAAGCATCAAGGAAATCATGTATGCAGTAGGATTTAATTCCAGGTCTGTATTCAATACCGTTTTTAAAAAGAAAACGGGGCAAACTCCTTCGGAATACAGAAAACATTATCAATAAGTTGTTCGGATTCCCGATTTCGAACATTTACCTAAATCCACACCATTAATATTGGCTGTTTTTAATCAAAAAATTTGAATGCAGGACAAAAAATGAAGGTTCAAGACGATTTTCATTTGACTGCTTTCCCAGTTGCGGTGGCTTTAGCCGCCGAGTGGGAAAGTTCATTGGCGGCTAAAGCCACCACGACTAATAAAACTAAATGAAATCATTCGTGCCTGAGTAATACTAATTTGATAAAGGCTTTTGTTCTGTAGTCAGTCAAAAAATGCAGCAATGAGAATATTAACGCTCGGCTTATTACTTATTATAAGTAGGTACACAGGCACTATGATGTTTGCCCAATCTATGCATCATTGTGATATCAAATGGGACAATTGGGGAGTTCCTCACATTCAGGGCGAAACGGATGAAGAAGTATATTATGGTTTCGGTTGGGCTCAAATGAGCGCACATGGAGATCTTATCCTAAAAGCTTATGGGCAATCCAGAGGTCGCTCTGCCGAATATTGGGGAGGAGCACAGAATGTACAAAGTGATCAAATGGTCCGAAAGATAAATATCCCCAGACGTGCCCAACAATGGTTTGAAGCACAAAACGATGATATGAAGCAATTGCTCACTGCTTTTGTCGCAGGGATGAACGATTATTGTAAAAAATATCCCGAAACACTTAGTGAAGAACTCCGTGTTGTGCTCCCTATTGAACTGAGCGACCCTTTAGCCAGATTGCAGCTAAGTTATCATTTAAAAGTAGGTGCCTTTTCTATGCAACCACAAGCTGCTCAGTGGAAAAATGCCGGTTCTAATGCATGGGCTATCGCACCACAAAAATCAGAAAGTGGAAATTGTATTTTGATGATGCAGCCACATCCCCCCTGGATGGACGACTATCTTTTTTTTGAAGCGCACTTAAACAGCAATGATCTAAATATCTATGGAATTACCATACCAGGAAGCCCTTCTATAGCAATGGGTTTTAATGACCATCTCGGTTGGGGACTCACTTTCAATCAGGCAGATGCGATGGATTTGATTGAGCTGGAAATAAAAGACAACCACTATTTAGTAGATGGAGCATGGAAAGCATTAGAAATACGCAAAGAAGTAATGAAAGTCCGAGAAGGAGCTGGCTTTGTTGAGCAAGAGATAGCTATAAAAAAATCCGATTTTGGTTTCATCATTGAAGAAAAGGATGGGAAAGCACTTGCCCTTCGGCTTTCGGGCTTAAACCGGCCTTATTTCACACAGCAATTTGTGGCCATGGCTAAATCCAAAAATCTTGATGAGTTTGAAAAGGCGATGAGCATGCTTCAATTGCCTTTGCAAAACATCATTTATGCCGATAAACACCATGAAATATTTTATTTATACAATGGCATCATTCCAAAGCGCCCTGAAGGTTCCTTAAAAGAGTGGTCAGGCATTATTCCATCAAGCAGGCCTGGAACTTTAGTCAAGGATTATGTCAGTTATGACAACCTACCTAAAATAAAAAACCCAGCATCTGGTTTTGTTGCCAATTCCAACAATGGCCCCTGGTCTAGTACCTATCCTTTCGTAAAAGAACCCAAGGATTATTCTCCATATATCGCCAATAAAACTGGAGAAAACTTTGACCTACGTAGCACAAAATCTATTAAGATGATATTGTCAAAACCTAAACTGAGTTTTGATGATGTGACCAAAATGCAATCTTCCACTCATTCCGAACTAGCCGACAGAACGCTAGATGAACTAATTGATTATGCTGAAAAATCGAATGATACGCTATTGAATCAGACTGCTTTGGTATTCAAAAAATGGGATAGGAAACTAGATACTCAAAGTAAAGGCGCCGTACTATTCAATCAGTGGTATCGAATGACAAAGGGCATGAATGTATTTATGGTTCAATTCGATGAAAAGGATGCCTTGAATACTCCTCAAACCCTTTCGGAGGAAGCAAAAGAAAAATTGCTTGATGCAGCTCAGGCAACCATCAAAAAATATGGGCAACTAGACGTAAGCTGGGGAGATGTGTATAAAATTAACTATGCCCAAAAATCATATGATGGTGGTTTGGGATTGAGTGAATTAGGCTGTTTTAACGCAGGTTTTTACCGTCCTATATCACCAACAACCTATACACTCCTAGGTGGCTCCAGCTATACTTCAGTGGTTGAATTTGGAGAAAACATCCAGGCAAAAGGCCTTTTGAGTTATGGGAATGCTTCTCAAAACAATTCTCCTTTTAAGGGAGATCAAATAGGATTATTGCTAAGCAGGCAATTGCGGGATATATGGTTTTATAAGGATCAAATAGATGCTCATCTACGTCTAAAAGAATCTTTAGATTTCTAAGCGGTTTTTGAGGCTTTGCTTTTGGAGCGAACCTAGCCAAAGCTGCCTGCATAATAGGCGACAAGCAGGCAGATAAAACATTGAGAATTCGTGCAATAAGTGTAATTCGTGGACTCCCTATACGTACCAACGCCTGTGTTTAAAAATCAGCAGCTACTTCTGAAGCTTTATAAGCTATCATTTTTACGTATAGTCCACAAATCTTTTTACGAAACAATCATCGCTCGGCTAAGTAATTGCCATTATTGAGAATTCGTGCAATAAGTGTAATTCGTGGACTCTCTCTTTCTATCATCTACAAAAAATACTGCTTTACCTGATTCAGTAGTTTTGTTCCATCGGGATCTGCCTGAGTTTTTAGCATGCACAGATTTTCTGCCCATTCAGACGTTCGGATTCTCAAAGGAGGATTTTCAATTTGAGCTACCTTCAAAATTACTTCGGCAACTTCCTTGCCCGTTTGATATGGAAGCGAATCACCACTGCCTGCTCTACTTTGAGCACCCTCTAAATACTTCTGAAAGATTGGAGCATAATCTCCCGTTGCCAGTTCTCCCTGTTCATTTACTGTTTTGGCTACTGCATTATTCATAAACTCTGTAGCTATACCTCCTGGTTCTACTAAAGAAAATTGAATATTAAAAGGTTCTGAAACATAAGCGGCCAATGCCTCTGTAAAACCTTCTACCGCAAACTTTGCACCACAATATAGTTCATTAAAAGGTTGTCCAACAAGGCCGCCCACTGAAGTGATATTGATAATATGCCCAGCTTTTGCTTCACGCATAAATGGCAAAACAGCCTTGGTCACTCGCACAACTCCTGTATAGTTCACATCTGTCACCCAATCAATTTGTTCCTGTGTACTTTGCTCCAGTGTTCGGGCAAATCCTGCGCCTGCATTATTGATAAGCAGGTCAACTCTACCATCCTGAGAAATAATGCTTTGTACCGCTTGTTCGATGGAAGCATTATCCGTAACGTCCAACTGAAGGATTTCAATATCCAGGCCCTCTTCTTTCATTTTATCCCTAAGTGCATCTGCCTTTGCCAGATTTCGCATACTGGCATAAACTTTGAATCCATTTTGAGCAAACAAAATAGCACTCTCAAATCCTACACCTGTTGATGTCCCAGTAATTAATACGTTCTTTTTCATTTATTGCAATTTTTATATGGAATGAACATTCATTCCATATATAGCTTAAAAAATTTTAATGTTGTTTGATCTCTTTATCACATCCTAAACTATTTATAGCTGATTGCTCAATAATGGATACTATTTCAATCCTGTTTACAACAACCCCTACCTTCTTCTCTTCATTGGATGAATACCTTTCTCCGCCGATATTCTTAAAGTTACAGCTACAATAGCCTATCTTTTTTTGCGTGCCGCAAAGTTAAAACATTGGAATGATTATTCCAAATACAAATTTCATCCTTTGCTTATCCTTTCCAGATTACTGAAATCCTTGTAAAAAGTCGCTTCTATCCTGTAACAATCCAGTTATACAGCCGTCATATAAAAACTGATTTAGGGAATCTAAACTTAAAGAACGTCTGAAAGACGGTAGCAAGATATACTAAAACACCAAAACAATGCAATACACTATTTCCCAGCAATTTATCAAAAACATTAGAACGTGTTTAAATTTAGTTTTTTGAATAATATGAAATGTATTACAAAGCCGCACGAAGCTCATTTTGAGGTGCATACTTGTAAAGTACGTACCAAGTCCGGTAAAGTAAGGCGTTCATATTAGCGAAAGGATTAATTTTAAACATGTTCTTAATCATTCATACATTAAAACTCGACAATTATGAGGACACCCGACTACTTACTTCCCATTGTATTTTTATTGATTCCTTTTACATTCTACGGACAGGCAGAAACACAGTTTAATGGCATAAATCTGGATCAATCATTAGAATTGGTAGCTAAAAGCTTAAAAGATGTTTCCCAAACAACAGATGTCATTTCCATTGAGCATCCCGTCTTTCCATTAGCCACCCATAAAGAGGATCACCTAATTTGTACAAACATAAAAACCGAAAATGGGACGATCCCTAAAGCTGTATTTACCTTTGCAGATGATCAACTTAAATACGTAGAGGCAAGAGGAAATGTGCAGGAAGTACTCGTTCATAATCTTAAGGATACCGCAAGAACCTTTATGTATTATGATGTTTATCTTAGGGAAAAACTATTTATAAACAAAAAGAAGGACGCCGCCTGGATAATGGTACAAGAAGCCATGCATGCCAATCTGTTCGCATGGGAAAATCCGTACCTGAAAGGTACTGATAAAAAGATAGCTACCTCCGATTATTCCAAAGAGATACCTACGTTTCTCAAAATGGGCGCATCCATAGATGAAATGAGGCCACTACTAGAAGCTAATGGTGACTTTACAAATACCGAAGAACTCGATGGATCAGATCCCAATGCCCAAATTCAGATCAACTGTTTTGGCGTTGAATACCTCGGCTTTCCAAGAAAAGTGGAGGCGCGTTTTGGAGATAACCAACTGAATGTAGTATGGATACTAACTGCTAAAGGCGAAGAAGACAGAATCAGAGCTGCTCTAACTCAACAGTTTGGCTCCCCTATTTTTGTTAATGAGGATTGGGAGATTTTCAATAACTGGCAAGTTGGTTTGAGAAAGGATAAGCCTGAAGTTCTTTTGATGGAACAACAAATAGGATTGCAGTATAAACAAAGCTACTTCAAGGAATAGGTGGGCATTTCATTAGCAAAAATCACTATTCTTTTCCAAATAGAAGTGAAGCAATATTCTGTCAAAGGGCACAGAATATTGCTTTTTTGTAGCCCCTTACTTTCTCAAGTATAAAAAGCAGAGCATCTTTGGAATATTGATTTCTTCGAAGTCTCTATTCTTTATTTGAGGTTTTCCAAGGCTCCAGGAGGCATCCTTTTTATTACATTTACTCTCTCATCCATCCTATCCATTGTATCCTATTTGTTAAAAAACATTCAACTTTTATTAACTTTCCGACAATAACATTAAAAAAACATCTTTTATGATCCTTCTTCATCGAAGAGAGCACCTTCAACTTTCCCCTTCAACAACTTGCAGTTCTGTGTTTTCGAGTTTGACATCGGTTTTGTCTTGGCCGTTTTCTCTTTGAATCCATACGTGTCGGAGAGCGTTTTCAAGTTGTCGGACGTATGTTTT
>JAKSDI010000153.1 GCA_022360175.1 Chitinophagales bacterium | reverse complement strand
TTTGATTCGTTTTTGAAATAGTTGATCAAGGCATCGTTGAATACATACGTGCATCATTTCTTCCGGAAGCCCTTTTTGTTTTGCAAAAGCACTGATGCTTTTATTAGCATACAAAATATTGGAATCTGACCAATTTCCGGATTTACTGATTTGAAAGTATTCGACAAATAAATTAAGCTGATCAGGCTCTATTGATAAAGCATTGATTTCTTCATATGTCCAGGTGTAATAGCCACCTTCCTTTCCATTGCTCACTGCATCAAGTGAAGCGTAATAACCTCCTTCTGCTCGTTTTAATTCTCTTTTTAGAAAATTAAAAGTCCCGTTTATTGCTTTGAGGTATCGCTCTCGCTTTCGCCATTTATACAAGCGGGATAATAAACGAATGATCAAAGCATTATCAAAAAGCATTTTCTCAAAGTGAGGCACCTTCCATTCCCGGTCAACGGTATAACGAAAAAAACCTCCACCGACATGATCATACACCCCTCCACTCAGCATTCGATCCACTGTAATTTCTACCTGCTGGAGCGCAGGAATAGAGGATTCATGCCAGGCATAATCCATCAAAAATTCCAGAACACTGGTATTGGGAAATTTCTTATCCAGGCCAAAACCTCCTTCTTCTGTATCAAAAGAAGTTTTTAATTGCTGGAAATATTGCTCTATAGATGCCAAGGAAAAAAAATCGCCCCCTTCCTGAACCGGAACATTTTGTTCTTTAGCAAATATTTTAGCCTTTATCCGGCTGGCTTCACGATTTACCACTTCCCTTTGTTCGTAAAAATTGTAAGCGGTCAATTGAAGTGCCTGCATCCAGGAACGTTGCCGCAGGCCAGGCATAGGAGGGAAATAAGTGCCTGCAAAAAAGGCTTCCCCTTCTGGAGTCAGAAAGACATTTAATGGCCAGCCTCCTTTGCCTGTAATAGCTTCGCATGCCGCCATATAATAAGTGTCTAGTACAGGATGCTCTTCTCTATCGACCTTCACATTGATGAAGTGCCCATTCATATAATGAGCAATTTCATCATCATCAAAGCTCTCCTCAGCCATCACATGACACCAGTGACAGCTACTAAAACCTATGCTTAGTAAAATTGGCTTGTCTTGTGCACGAGCTTGATCCAGAATACTTTCCGACCAGGGTTGCCAATGAACCGGCTGCTGAGCGTGTTGTCTTAAATACCTGCTACGGGCTCCGTTTAGTACATTCATATGTGTTGCAATAGATACAAAGGTATCATAGCCTGAAAAATTCCAAAGTGATTATGATCACAATAGAAAAAGTGATTAAACAAAGGTAGGTTAGTATTCGAATATGAATGATAACATATAAGTTCTTAAGGAGTTTTTGAAAAAGATATATTTTGTGCATAAAGTTTATGAAAAAGAGACAACTTCATGGGATTCAATACATATACTATAATCCTGCTGTTGGCTGCGTTTAGTGCATTCAACTTTGGCTTGATACATTTTTCATACAACATCCTTCAAAAACGCCTGCACTTCTTAGCATTAGGGGCCATTTTATTTTCAGTCTGCCTGGGATTTTATTTCTACGAAGTTTCAGGTTTATACGAACGATACCCTAATCTACTTTGGATCAATGCTCCAATCTTATATTTAATTGGTCCCGCTTTTTATTTTCATTTAGTATCCAAATGGCGTTGGTATCACTTACTTCATCTTCTGCCCTTTTTATACTTTCTGTATATACTATATCCCTTTTATCTATTAACGGCTACTGAAAAATTGGCTTTTTATCAACAAAACTATAATGCGGCCAATTATCAACCTGATGTAAGGCAATATCTATATCTTTTTTCCATTGGCGTTTATTGTTTACTGGGATATAGACGCATCAAAAAAGAAAGGCTACGGTTCCATCTAAATGAATCAAATAATGCTTTCAGCAAAATCCAGAAAAAAGTACAGATTCTATATCTGGCGCTCTGCCTTACATCATTATTCAGTTTTTTTGCAAGCCTTTTTTTCGATTATGCTCAACAATCTTTTTATCAATTCGATTATTTCATCTTGTCACTAATAACCCTATTGATTCTACTCCTTCAGTTTTATTTCACCTATGAAGGGCTCAATCAATATTATTCAAAAGCGGCACCTGATTCCCAAAATCAGGATAAAGGTGTAGCTCCCTTCATCCATAAAAATCATGTGCAGCTAATATTAGAACTAGAGCAACTAATGCAAAAAGAACAGTTGTACTTAAAGCAAAATTTAAAAATCAATGATGTAGCAAATGCTCTGGGCACATCACTCCATGAATTATCTGCAGCTATCAATCAACACTATAAGATCAACTTTTTCAATTACATCAATAAACTACGCGTTGCCTATCTTAAAACCGCTTTACTGGATCCACAAAATGATCAGCTAACGCTATTGGCGATAGCTAAAATGGCTGGTTTTAATAGCAATAGCTCCTTTTATCGAGTATTTAAGCAAGAAGTAGGATGTACGCCTAAGGCTTATATTCTTGCAAATAAACAGAAGAAATAGCCCTCAATAAATCTTATTTATCCCACTTTTATAAGATAGGATGAATACGCCTTTCCTTTTACGATGAAGGAAAGCCGTAGCGATTAGATTTGGCCATTCAATCATTCAATGACTAAATCTTTTGTTATGAAAACTAAGCTATTAGTTCTCCTGCTCAATTTTTCTATTTCGCTGCTTGTTGCACAAAACTTTAGCTCTACGGCCGAATCCTCACTCCCGACAACCAATTTAAGTGATTATTGGACTGGAGCTAGTTGGGTTGACGTTGATCAGGACAATGATCTCGACCTTTTTTTGACCAACAGAATTCCCGGGCCTACTCAAAGGAGAAATTTTTTGTATATCAACCAGTCAGGCGAATTTGACTACGCTTCTTCCAGTGAACTGCTTACCTCTTATGGTTATTGGTTTGGGAATACATGGGGAGATTACAATAATGATGGCCTGATTGATGTGTTTGTAGCCGGATTTCCTGCGGCTTTATTTAAAAATCTGGGAAATGCTCAGTTTGAAAGAGTAAGCCTGGGTGTTAGCAATCCTGGCAATGTTGCAGGCATTGGTACTGCTTTTGGGGATTTAAATGCTGATGGTTTATTAGACATCGTACTCGTTCGTCCCAATTGGATACAAGCCCCTCCTGGTACAGGCCTTCCTGCTGCCCCTCACATTCTAATCAATAATGGAGCCCCCGATTATACCTTTAGCATTTTAAATGTTCCCGCTATGACCGATATTGGTGCGGACACCTATCTACAACCCACTCTTTCAGATTTCGATGATGACGGTGATTTGGACCTCTTTATAGCAATGGGTAGTGGGCAACCCAAAAAAGATTTGATTTTCAAGAACCTGCTGACAGAAACCGGCTCACTAACTTTTGAACACTTAAGCAATACAACGCTTTCAGAAAGCCTTTTAGAAGGCAACCACTGGAGCTTTGAAGATATTGATAATGATGGAGATAGAGATGCTTTTGTAACCAACTGGGCGGTAATGATCAATAATGAAACAGCCCCCAGAGCTAACACCCTGTTTAAAAATGAAAATCCTGGTTTTCTCGAAACCAATACCCCTCCCCTAACTACTGATGAAGGGCTCACCACTACCGCCTGCTGGGGAGATTATGATAATGATGCAGATCTCGATGTAATCACTATCTCAGATTCTACCTTCTTATTAAAATATTATCAAAACGATGGAGCAGGCAACTTCACCAATATTGAGGCTGGTGAGTTGGGTACGATCGATAAACACCAAAGCGGAGGTACTACAGGAGACTATGATCAGGATGGCGACCTGGATATTTTCATACCTGGCCCAGATGATCATTTTTCTTTCCTTCGCAATGATTTAGACAATGCTTACAATTGGATACAATTCCTTTTAGAAGGGACTGCTTCCAACAGCAGTGCCATTGGTTCAAAAATCTGGCTCCATTGTAAAATAGATGGTATAGAAGTAGTTCAACATCGTGAAGTATCCAGTTGTAATGCTTTCTTTGGAATGAATAGCCTGGTTCAGCATTTTGGGCTAAAAACGGCTACTTCAATAGATAGTCTATCGATCATTTGGCCAACGGGCGAACGTGAAGTTTTTTATGAATTAGCGGTCAATCAATTTCATATTATAGAAGAAGGACAAGGAGGCACTATTAATACTGAAAAGACAGCTGCTTACCCTAAGCCTGAAATAAATATATATCCCAATCCTGCTTCAAGCCAGCTCAATATCATTGTAAGGAATCTTCCAAAAGACAAGAATCTAAATGTTTACCTGAACACACTTGATGGAAAAACGATAAAGCACCTTGGCACTATAAAAGATCAGGAAAATCATTCAATAGAGATTGATTCCTTCTTTTTAGGCCAATTACCCAGAGGAGCTTATATCATAAATATTCATGGTATGGAAGAAGGGGGAAGCTATTCAAAAAAGGTGGTATTGGAATAATTTAAATCAGGAGGGAAATTCCCTCCTGTTCTTATCCTTGGGTTTGCAGACAGAAAATATTCTTTTTTAAGGCGCAACCTGTGTAGTTATAACCCATGCGCTAGCTGAAAGCTGATACATGGTTTTTTGATGCTTCTTAGCTGAAGTTTATGGATTATTAAGCCTCAGTTGGCTTTACGAGTTTTATTTGGAGTTTGTCCACGAATATCACGAAATGCACCAATTATTCGTGTGATTGGTGAAATCCGTGGACAACTCAAGTGGATAGGTTTTATTCTGAATACATCTTTTATATTTATTAAGGCAAGACTATTTAGATGCTTGTCAAAATTTAATATACCGGGCGGGACAAGAGATAGGAAAGGCGTTGTCCCACCCGGTGATTTATGAACTCAAGATAATAGCAACTGATGGCTCCCGAACCCGAGTAGAGAATGATAAGGTAAAAACGTGAGTATCGACAGGAGCCTGGATATTCTTGAGTTAATGATAATACTTAGAGAGATAAACCATAAATTCTTTTTTCAAATCGGCATAAATACTGCGATAAGATTCCATTTGACTGCTAAGTGATCTATGATAAGAAGGATCTTCTTCAAATGCAGTTTCATTCTTCATTGCCACCGTTAATCTGTGTTCATGAGCATTGATGTCATGCATCAAAGTGTCCAGTACTTCTTTTTGGCGAATGAACTGATTTTGGAAATGTTCTAATTGCTGTAAGGCTTCGCGTTCCAGTACTTTTTGGGTTAGTTCTTCCAGGCGATGTTCGTAAATCTTGAGTTCGTCAGCAAAAAACTTCAATTCGTTTGTCCAGAGGCGGTGTTCGAAGTGGAGTGCTTCCACTTTTTCATTTGTTGAGACCATAGTGGTTATATTTAAAGTAAATCAATTGTTTTCTATTCATAGTACCGGCGAATTCATTCGCTGATACGGTATAGCTCAAGTGATCAGTTCACTTTTTGATCAATATTTATCCCTTTGGATAATAGCTTTTCATCCGTAAAACAATATTTCAGTAAATCATGAGTAGTGATAATTCCGATCAAGCGATTGCCTTCTACTACTGGTAGGGCATGAAAGATGTTGGCCATAAAAATATCAGCAGCCT
Organism: Chitinophagales bacterium; assembly: GCA_022360175.1. GTDB lineage: Bacteria > Bacteroidota > Bacteroidia > Chitinophagales > Saprospiraceae > JAKSDI01. The sequence goes on along the minus strand of JAKSDI010000153.1, from coordinate 6,732 downwards.
GACCGATCGACTCATTGGGACCAATGCTTGCTACCTGGCTCGTCATGATACTTTTAGCCGTCACCTTTTCATCATCTGCATTAAAATAAAGGTCTACGGCCAATTTCACCCTCTCAAGATCTCCCTTGCTGATAATCCCTTTCAAAGTTCCATTGCCCTCTACTACTGGCAAATGATGAATATTATAAGCCTTGAATAGTTCATCCAGCTTATCCAGCGTATCATCTGGCGAAGCGATTACTACTGCTCGGCTCATCAATTCTCTTATAGCTATATCTGTTTCTTTCATCATGCTGAATAAATACTTGATCGTTAGATGCTCAATATCATTTTATCCGCCGCATTAATAAATGAGCTAGGTCAATACCCTAACTGATAAAAATCAGCTTAAAAAAATAAAGGGCCTGGCAAAAGCCAAGCCCTTATTTTCATCATTTTCTGTATTAATTCTATAGAGAGGAGAATCAATACAGTTCATTATGTATGTGAAAAGGAAAATCTATAGTTCTGTGATTTGCTCCTGGTATTCTGTCATTGGCAATTCTGTCTCCTGTAGCCCCTTAAATCCTTCCTTGATATTCACAAGTTTTTCAAATCCACGGGAGCGCAGTATGGAAGCAGCAATAACTGATCGGTAACCACCAGCACAGTGTAGGTAGTACTTTTTATTGCGATCTACTTCGCTCATATTCTTATTGATAAAATCCAGAGGGAAGTTTTGTGCCCCTACAACATGCTGAGCATTGTGTTCGCTTTCCTTACGAACATCCAGCAAATTAATCCCGGCTGTATCATAAGATTTAGCAAATGTTTCAGCAGTTATTTCCTCTATTGTGTCTACATCTTCTCCTGCACTTTTCCATGCATTAAAACCATCTTCCAGGTAGCCAATAGGGAAGTCATAACCAACGCGAGCTAAACGCGTAATAATCTCTTCTTCTCTGCCATTTTCTGCCACAAACAATATTGGTGTTTTCAGGTCAGTAATTAATGCTCCTACCCACATTGCAAAGTTATCATCAATACCAATGAAGATAGAACCAGGTATAAACCCTTTAACAAAAACATCCTGAACACGAGTATCAATTACCAGCGCTTCCTCCTCTGCCCATGCTGCTTTGAAAGCACGTACGCTAAGAGGATTCATACCACGTTGCATTACGTCATCAATACTATCATAACCCATTTTATTCATCACCGCATTCTTAGGGAAGTACTGTGGTGGCTCAACTAATCCATCTGTTACTTCTTTAATAAATGCTTCCTTGCTCATAGGTTGAAGTGCATAGTTGGTCTTTTTCTGATCACCAAGATACCCCCAGGTATCTGAACTCATCTTCTTACCACAGGCAGAACCCGCTCCATGACCAGGATATACGATCACATCATCTGCCAGTGGCATAATCTTATTGCGCAGGCTGTCATATAAAAATCCTGCTAAGTCTTCTCTTGTAATTTCGCCTTGTTTAATAGCCAAATCAGGGCGGCCTACGTCCCCTAAAAACAGTGCATCACCAGTGAAAATCGCATAATCTTTGCCATTCTCATCCTTTAGTAGGAAAGAAGAAGATTCCATCGTGTGGCCAGGAGTATGCAGTACAGTTATAGTAACATCACCTACCTTTAGTACTTCACCATCTTCTGCTACATGTACATCATAGTTTGGTGCAGCAGTAGGGCCATAAACTATAGTAGCTCCTGTTTTCTTAGCCAGGTCAAGGTGGCCTGAAACGAAGTCTGCGTGAAAGTGTGTTTCTAGTACATATTTGATTTTGGCACCATCCGCTGATGCGCGTTCTATATAAGGAGTAGTTTCACGTAATGGGTCAATGATCACGGCCTCTCCTTTGCTTTCAATATAATAGGCAGCTTCTGCCAAACAACCGGTATATATTTGTTCAACTTTCATGATTATAGGAAATTTAGTAGTGATTTTAAGTCAATGATTTTTTCAAATATAATAAGATAAATATGAACATATTTTCATATTTCAGGTCAAAAAAATAGACCGGTTGGAAGGCTAAGGACATCTGCTTTTGCAATGCATAGAAATTGAAAATTTATTTTGTTGACATTGTGTTTTAAAAAATATCTGAGTACAAAGTTAGGAGGGTCCAGATTTATGATTGTTGACATTTGTCACCTCTTTTTGGTGAGGTTTGTCAATTTTTCTCAAGAAGCCATGATAATTAAAGGTTGACCAAAATTTACTTATAAATTTGATATACCTTTGTCCTCTTAAAAGTAAATTTTTATACCCCAAAATCTATAACAAGTATATGGGACAGGAAGCATTTGATAAGTTGTGGAAAATGATTGGTTTGAGATATACTTCTCATCCATGGCATGGAATTACTATTGGGAAAAGAGCACCAGAGATTGTTACCTCATTCATAGAGGTAATTCCTTCAGATACAGTAAAGTACGAAATAGATAAAGTAACTGGTTATTTAAAGATTGACCGGCCTCAGAAATTCTCTAATATTGTACCGGCCTTATACGGATTCATTCCTCAAACCTATTGTAAGGATGAAGTAGCTGCTTTTTGTACAGAAAAAACTGGCAGAAAAGGTATTGTTGGAGATGGTGACCCCCTGGATATATGTGTATTAACCGAACGTGAAGTCACTCATGGTAACATCATTGTACAAGCCAGGCCTATTGGTGGTTTTAGAATGATCGATGGAGGTGAAGCGGATGATAAAATCATCGCAGTGCTTGAAAATGATGAGGTATATAGCCATTGGCAAGATGTAGAAGATATCCCTCCAACTGTTGTCAATCGACTGAAGCATTATTTTCTGACTTATAAGCAATTGCCTGGTGAAGATCCAAAGTGTGAAATCACACATACCTATGGCAGAGAAGAAGCGCTACATGTAATCGAGGCGAGCCAGCGTGATTATCAGCAATCTTATGGTAATCTGGAAGAAGCATTGTCTCTTACTTTATTTGAAGCATTCAACTTTAGCAACCGACAGCAGAATATACTGAAAGGGCTAGAGTAGGTAGGAGTGATGTGATCTTTCGGTCTTGGGGTGTTTCGGTTTTATGGTATTTAAGGTTTAGATTGGTTTAGAAGGTTTAAAATGTTTAGATTCCTAGCCAATAGGAAAACATCTCTGAGTGCGTTTGCGGCTTGAGTTTGATCTTGGATTTGAGTTTGATCTTGTGATGTAGAGAAGGTTTAGAGTAGAGGTGAGAAGGTGATATTGTGATTGGTGATGTGGTTAGAAGGAGGTCGCGGTAATGTAAAAAGTTTAGGATTGTTTAGAGGGTTTAAGGGGTTTAGCTAGCTCATTAAAGCTTTAAAATATTCTAAACAATTTTATAGTGAAAAGGAAGAGAATCCGATCCTAATTCTAATATCTTTAATATGCTTGCGATTTGTATTTGAGTTTGATCTTGGACTTGCGTTTGATATGGTAATATTGAAAAGGTTTAGGATTGTTTAGAAGGTTTAAGGAGGTTTAGCTTTGAAATATTCTAAACGACCTTATTAGTGAAAAGGAAGGGAGTCCGATTCTAATTCAAGTATATTTGAATACGCTTGCGACTTGAGCTTGTGTTTGATATGGTAATGTTGAAAAGGTTTAGGATTGTTTAGAAGGTTTAAGGGGGTTAGCTGGCTCGCTAAGGCTTTAAAATATTTGAAACGATTTTATTCATTAATAATCAATCACGACAAATAGGTGTGGCGTAGTATAGCAATTCTTATCGCAATAGGTGTCGGCATACTGATACCGGCAGCAGAGCAGTTTACCTATATTATTAGGTATAGCCTGATGGTAATGTTGTTTTTTGCTTTTCTGCAGGTAGAATTGTCTGTAAAGGCTTTGCACAAGCATCATTTGTGGGTATTGCTTTTGAATATAAGCCTTCCTTTATTATTATTTTTTGCGATCAGAACCTACGAGCCACAGATTGCACTTGCTGTTTTTGCTATTTCCATCACTCCTACTGCGGCAGCGGCACCTGTGATGGCCAGTTTTCTAAAAAAGCAGGTTGCATTTGTTACGGTTTCTGTTTTAGTCACCAGCCCTATTATTGCGCTGGCCTTGCCGTTTATTCTTCCCTGGATTTTGGAATCAACTTCTGAAGGAGTAAATGCCTGGGCTGTGGCTGGCCCTGTGATGGGCTTAATTTTTATTCCTTTACTTTCCAGCCAACTGCTTAAAAAAATAACTCCTTCCACAGCTTTAGCACTTCATAAATACGCTGGTATATCTTTTATCCTCTTCCTTATCAATGTTTTTATTGCAGCAGCTAAAGCAACTTCTTTTCTGATGAGTCAAAATGGTGATGCTTTGCAATTGATCGCTTTCATTGCAATTGTAATAGGCATGATTTGTATTCTCCAATTCAAAATTGGAGAGCAATTGGGTGCTAACTACCTCCCGATAGAAACCGGCTTAGCACTCGGCAGAAAGAATACGATGTTTGGGATATGGCTGGCTCTTACCTTTATTCATCCACTGGCAGCATTAGGGCCGATGTTTTACATTTTATATCAAAATGTATACAATGCAAGGCAATTGTATCAATTAGGCAAAGAAGAAAATTCTTAAGCTGAGGTTATTTGATCATTTTCATAAAAGTGCCAACAAACCAGTTGGAATCTGAGTTGACCAATGTATCCAAAGTGGAGTCTGCTTTGCTGGAGAAAAGCTTTATTTCGCGAATAACATTAGCAAATTCTTCCGATTCCTGATCATTAGCTTCCACACTAGAGATTTCATCCAATATTCTCAGCATTGGCTCCAACTCTTTCTTCTTGCGCTGAATGATGATTTGCTTCACCACCGTCCACATATCCTTTTCTGCTACAAAGTATTCTTTGCGTTCTCCGGTTTTTAATTCTTTATAGACCAGTCCCCAATCAATAAGGGCACGGATATTCATATTCGCATTACCACGGGATATTTGTAGCTCTTCCATAATATCTTCAGCACATAAAGCTTCAGGTGCTACCAACAATAGCGCATGAATTTGTGCCATAGTGCGATTGATTCCCCAACTAGAGCCCAATGCGCCCCATGATTGAATAAACTTATCTTTTCCTTCTTCTAAGGTCATACTTTCAATATATCTTGAAACAACAAGATAAATAAAAACTAACATCCCTGGGTATCGTACTCTTACTATTTAATAATGAAGTTGTTTAAACAATTTCAATGAGTACAATATCCAGGGATGAAATATTAAATATAGAAGAGATTAAACTTACAGAATTTCCCCCTCAGCCCTGTGGACAGCTCCCCCGAGGGAGCATACATCTATACCCTTTTAGAGAAGTGGGGAGGAGGAGATATTAAAGCGCTAACAAAACAATTTAGAGTTCTGATTTTTAGCGCTTTAGCAAAATAAATCTAAATCACTTCATACACTCTGTTCTCTTACTGAACTTTCCAGAATGGAAGTTTTGTTACGGTAGCTCCCAGTTGCTTTGATTTAGTAGCAACAAAAATAGACGTACCTGCTGTAGCATATGCCTTCTCTACATAACCCATACCTATAGGATAACCTAAAGAAGGAGCACTCGTACCAGAAGTAACTACTCCTATCTCTTTGCCTTCTGCATTGGTAATAGTATATCCATGCCGCGGTACTCTACGCTCCCCTTCCAATGTAAAGCCTACTAATTTACGGTTTATTCCTTCCTGGCGCTGTTGTGCAAAGATATCTCTGCTAATAAATGGGCCTTTTTTAGTCTTAGTAATCCATCCAAGACCTGCTTCTATTGGAGAAGTTGTATCATCAATATCATTACCATATAGGCAATAGCCCATTTCGAGGCGTAAAGTATCCCTTGCACCTAAGCCAATAGCCTGAATATTATGATCTGCTCCTGCTTCAAATACGGCATCCCATAAAGCCGCAGCATCTTCATTCGCTACATATAATTCGAATCCTCCTGAACCTGTATAACCAGTAGCTGATATCAATACATTATCAATACCGGCCATTGTACCTTTCGTGAAATGATAATACTTAATAGCAGAAAGGTCTACATCTGTCAGCTTTTGTAATACTTCCGTGGCTTTGGGCCCTTGTACTGCCAACAAAGCTGATTGATCAGAAATGTTGATCAATTGGGTATCGTAATGATTATGCTTACTGATCCAGTCCCAGTCCTTCTCTATATTGGAGGCATTGACTACCAGCATAAATGCTTGCTCACCTTCCGCACATTGATCTTCATCCAAACGATAAACCAAACAATCATCTACTATTCCTCCCTGATCATTGGGCAAACAAGAATACTGGGCATCACCAATTTCCAGTTTAGCAGCATTATTGGAAGTAACATGTTGTACCAGTTCTAGTGCTTCTTTACCACGCACAATAAACTCTCCCATGTGCGATACATCAAATACACCGACACCTTCTCTTACTTGTTGATGTTCTTCTTTGATACCACGATAAGATATAGGCATGTTGAAACCTGCAAATTCTGCCATCTTGGCTCCTAGCTCAACATGCTTTTCTGTTAAGGGTGTATCTTTCATTATTATTTAATTGGTTAGGTTTTTTAAATTCTAAATTTTCGAGCACTAATCAATCGAAATTGATTCGATAGTACCTCCCATTTGGATATCGTGCACTACCTCCATTCCTTTCACCACTTTTGCAAAAATGGTATAGCGACCATCCAAATGAGGAGTTGGAGAATGTGTAATAAAGAATTGTGTACATTCCGTATGATTACCTGAAGATGCCATCCCTACATAA
>JAKSDI010000195.1 GCA_022360175.1 Chitinophagales bacterium | reverse complement strand
TGCAATACTCCTTTCGGTAAATTGCTAGCATTAATCACCACCGAGTTGTATCCCTTCACAGCATCCAGGCGGATCAGTTTGACCACCCTTCCTGTGATATCACTTATTGTCATTGTAGCGGTTGTTGCTTCTGGTAGGTTGAAGCCGATCAGCGTTTCCCCATTAGCTGGGTTTGGTTGGTTCTGATACAGCTCAAACTGATCTGCTTTGGCCATCGGTGTAGACCAACCAAATGATAGCTCTACATCCATGAACTGGCCATCTACTGCATAAGCTTCTGCCTTGGTGATGCGAGAGCTCACACTCATCACTTCACTCAAGTTAACATCTGCTTTTGCTCTCAGTACCAAACTGTACATTAGGGTAGTTGGTAGTTCTTCTTCTGTATCCGGTACCCAATTCCAACTGGTTGTCACCATTCCTTCATCCAGATAAGTGAACCCAAAGTTGTCTTCACTGGCTACTCCTTCCAGGATATCCACCAGCTCTACTGCTTCCGTGTTGAAGTTCAGTGTTGCCTGATAACCATAGATGTTTTGTAGCTCTTCTATAGTGAAGTTGATGGTATACTCCTGTCCTGCTTTCATCGCCACTTCTTCTGCTTTGAGGTACATCACCTCTTCCATCTCACGGCCTTCCACTGCCAGCAAGCTAGTAGTCTCGGCATCTTCTGTCACATCCCCTATTTTCACTGCTATGAAATCCAACCCTGCAATACCATACTCTGACAAGTCATTCGCATTCACCAATTCTGGGAATACTTCCTGCCATGGGTCCTGTGGATTCGGGAATACATAAGCTGCATCTACAAAACGCCAGCTCGTGTTGTTGGAAAACTCGGTATCTATTGACAAGATCAACTTACGTAGCTGAATCAGGTCCAGGGTTGTGATCGACTCTGACTTGTTCACATCTGCTGCAATACGCTTGTATGGGCTATCCAGTAGCTGTACTCCAAGGATGTGCTGGCTGATCAATACCAAATCAAAGGTGGATACACCATTGAGGTAGTCTCCATCCCGCTCTGGAATGATGGTGTAATCATATCCGTCTACCAGACCTGCAAAGCTGTATGTACCATCTGCACCTGTCTGTATGGAAGCTGTACCCTGTCCACTCAGGCTGATTGTCACATCCTCTACTAGTGCTTCATACTCTGTTTCCACTGCTCCGGCTATAGCTGGGCTACTACCTGTACAATTACCCATATTATCCTGTACATTGATGTAGGTCTCACAGAAGTCAGAATTGCCTGCTGCGTCCCATGCCCAGATCTCTACTACCAGTGTACCTAAGTCTGCACATGTCAGTACAATACCTGTAGAATCGATGTTCTTGGGCGCTCCTACTCTGTTGATCGAGTACACTACGGGTTCAGAACAATCTGTGATTGGGGAAGCTATGAAATCACTTGCCCAAATTGCCATTCTTCCTTCATCTGGTACATCATCTCCATCTGCATCAAATGGCATTAGCTCTATAGCAAGGCCATTGATACATACTGGTGCTGGTGCCTTACAGTCCTGTACACAGAATGGTAGCAGGCTTGCTGTTACATTTCCACAACCATCTTCTACATGTACTTCAAAGGCATGACAGCCTATTGGATACTGCCCACCAATCGTGTAATCTGGATAAGTACCTGTCAGAGTAAAGCCAAAGGCTCCACTTTCTGTTAAGTTAACATCTACTCCTCCATCTGCTCCTGCATCCAGGAATACCTTGATCGTCAAATCCTCTGGGGTACAGTTCTCTTCTATCGAGAATGGATATATGACTACTCCATCACAGTTGACGTTGTCATACGAACAGAAGTTTTGCTCTTCTGCTGTGATGATTGGGTCCACATCATCATATACCTTGATAATCTGTGTGTACTCATAATAGCCTGGAGTGCTGTCTTCCTTTCTCCAGAAGTCATCCCAACCCTGACAGATATTCTGGAAGGCCAGGGGTACGTTGTTGGGTTCTGTTTCATCATTATCTCTGTCTATGTAAGTATATCCATTTGGACGGCGAAGTATCCAGACAGCTTCGTCTCCTGGCTGTCCATCACAATCTTCATCTCTGCCGATTACCAGTGGGGCACTCTCACCATCATACTCACACCAGTTGATCACCTTCCAGGTACGGAAAATCTTATAACACTCCTCTCCTGAAGCGGAGAAGAACTCATCTGTATGGCTTACTGCTAGCAGGTCACAAGCCAGCTCTTCATAGATTACACTATCCGGCTCTGCTACTCCACAGATAGCTTCTGCATCGGCTGGGAAGCGAATCTCATAGTTGTGTACCTCGTGAATATCTACTATCTGCTGACAGAAGTTCGTGCTCTGGTTCCCAGCCTCATCGGTTGCTCTAAAGCGGCGGATGATTCTTCCAAAGCCACACTCTAAATCTACTACCGGAGGTAGTTCATCTGCTTCTGCTCCAGAACAGTTGTCTGTTGCAATCGCTGCGCCAAAGAGTGCTTCTAACTGATCCGTATCATAAGCATCAAAATCATAAGGCAGTTCTGTACAATCTACCTCCACATTATGAGGAGCCTCACAGTAAGGCCTTACCTTCTCCTCTGGTGTTACATTCAACCAGCAGGTGTTCACATTACCAGCCTCATCGATTACTCGTAATTGTATCTCGATCTCTACTCCTGCATCACAACAGAAGAAGTCTACATAATCACCCCACAAGCTGAAGCTATTGCCACATGTGAAGTTGATTGGGTCAAACAAGTTACGGCGTACCTCGATACTGGCTATGCCACAGTTGTCCCAACTGCCTTCATCGATGTCTTCAGCATAAATCCGAGCATAATCATTACCTGCTATGGATACATGTAAATCATCATCACAAACAGCGGTAGGCTCTATCTGGTCTTCTACACTGAAAGGACAATATACTTCTGTTTGATTGCCACAATCATCCTCTACCAGGTAGTAGAAGTAGTGAGCTCCCATTGGGATACCACTTACATAACGAGTGGCTGCATCCCATTCTACAATCCTTACCGTGATCGTATCCAGCTCAGTGCCTGTTACCTGTCCATATTGATCCACTACATCCACCTCTACTGCTGTTACGATCTCCGTATAAACTTCATAATCTGAACAGTTATCTTCTACACTTGGTAGTGGGACTTCAAAGGCAGCGGTGCAAGCAAATGGGCTCGTGGAATATACCGGTGCATCCAAGACGCCATCCCAATCATAATCCTCTCCTGGGCAGGTCACTGTTGGTGCAGTGAAATCGCCCACCTTGATGATTTGAGAGTAAGTATAGAAATCTATTGGGTTACACCAATCTACAATTGTCCAGGTACGAGTGAACTTGAAGGCTCCATCACACACTACTATCGATGGGCTATCTTCAAAGGAGGCTCCCACATTACAGTATTGCCCCTGAGTCAAATCAAAGATGCCACTTACCGTGTACACAAATGGATAACCCGCTATGGCTGGGCTTGGATTGCCATTTGCCAAAGTTGGATAATCTTCATCACACTCGATTGGTACCGTAAATGGTGGTAGCCATACTTCACTATCTCCTCTGTTGTTCGCTATCACGGAAGATAGAGTGATCACCTGAGTACAGCTAGAGCTGTTACCCTTATCATCCACTGCTGTGAAAGTACGAGTGATGACGATATCTCCACAATCGCCAAATTGCTCATAAGTATCTTCAAATGTTACGGCTACGTTCTGATCACAGTTGTCAGATACAATTGGTGAACCTACTAGTGATAAGCTCGATGGGTTGTTGTAAATCGCATCGAAGTCCTCACAGTGTAGTGGTAACTCTATTGTCACCGGAGAGGTTGGTACGGGAGTGAAACTAATAATCTCATCCACTGACCAATCCGGGTTGGTTACATAAGTGGTATCAAAGTAACCCACCTGGCCATTATCATCTGAACAGATGCTGTACTGGTAGTTACCAGTCGCTTCGGGGGTGAAAGTCGTCGTAGCCAGATAATAAGTAGCTCCTGCCTGGAGTGGCAGTGCAAGGCGTACATAAGCATCGTTTGCCTGTGCACCAGGTAGTGGGTTACCTACGCCATTACCTTGCCCATCATTTAAGATATCTGACTGGGCGATGATATTCTCACATGGGTTATCTACATCATATCCACCCTGATAGATCGCAAAACCTACATTGCCTGTTTGAGTTACATCGGACTCTACAAGGAAGGTGTACACATCACTTACATCCACCTGGAATGGAAGGATATCTACATAACGCTCTCCTGCACTGGCTGGCTGGGCATTATCGATCAAACAAGACCAGTTGTTCACCACTACTGTTGGGTCATCTGTATCTATGGTGCCACTTAAAATGTAGCCATTCTTAACAATCGTTCCGGTGCCAGTATTAGCTGGGCACTCAAGCACAGGGGCTGTCTTGTCCTCTCCTGTGATGTAACCCCAGCATGGCTGGAAGTCGATCGGGCCAGTACCTCCTATCAAGGTGATCTCATAAATGAACTCGCCACAACCATCCAGAATATTGCCATTGGATGGATCATCATCCTGAATGGTGATAGCAAAATCTTCATTTCCATAACAGCCAAACTCGCCTTCTAGTAGCATATCGGCTGTGATCTCACGCTGGCAGTTATCATCCAGCGTTACATTGAGATCATCATTGCAAATTAGTGCGGCTAGTGGTGGATCATCCTGAGTAATGTTTATTACAAAATCTTCGCTTGTTGTATTGCCGGCGGCATCACTTGCACTGATATCCACGCTGTAAGTACCAGGCCCTAATACCATACAATAAGTATTACCACTTGTGTTGGTAAGGTTTACAGTATTACCACTATCATCGGTAACTGAAATGGATGGGGTAACATCTCCTGAGCAATCATCAGTAGCACTTACCTCAAAACATACTTCCTGCTCATCTGGCCCACATGGGTCCAGTTCTATATCCATATTCTGGGATGGATAAGTAATGATTGGGCTCCAGTCATCCTGGGTACCATTTACTGTAATTGTTGATTCTGTTACTGTTGTATTGCCTCCTCCATCGGTATAAGTACCTACTATGGTGTAAGTACCTGCACTTAAAGACAGGTTCCATACATATAGGCCATGAGTTGGGTTGGAAGCTGCTGCATCATAAGGTGGTGCTGGGGCTCCATTGACTGTGAAGATCGCACTTCCCAGGTCTTCATCACAATCATCACTCAATTGTACAGCAAAACTTACCGGGATCTCTGATTCACAATCTGCTGCCTGATAGCTCAGATTGCCAGGCATATCTATCACTGCCGGCTGATCTGCATCCTGGCTTACGATCACTCCATGATCTACTGTCACGCCCTGATAGCTGGTGATGATCAGGTAAGAACCTGCTGTTAGGTTGCCGGTTGCCTCAAAGTACACATAACCATCCTGTGGAAGGGTATAGCTGATCTGAAGGCTACCTGCTGCTCCTGGAGATAGTGGTGTTGTTTGTACGATCAAATCTGCTGGATTGAAGCTGGCTGCATCCAAATCACAATCATATACATTTCCAGAGAAGACAATCAAGCCATCTTCTTCACAGTGCTCGATTTCATAATTACCATTACCCGATACATCTACTATTGGTGTTGGGCTTGGTGCCTGAGTTACTGTGATGGTAAAGCTACAGCTGCCTGTATTGCCATAATCATCCGTAGCCTCATAAGATACGTTGTAGATACCTGGTGCCAATACATCACCGGATGCTGGGCCTGCTGTTTGAGTTAGTGTTGGAGATAAATCACAATCATCCACTACACTCACCGTCCAGTTTACTGGTGCTTCATCTTCACAACTTGGGATCTCTACATTCATATCTGTTGGGCAGTATAGTACCGGATCTCTATTATCTGCTACATTGATCGTGTATACCATTACATTTTCATTGCCATTGAAATCCGTAGCCGTCAGCGTCAGGGTATTGGTGCCTACTCCTGCAAATACTTCTACTGCATACGTTGGAGTATTGTCTAGTACCGTTACACTAGCCGATGGGGTTACACTTGGGTTAGGGCTACTGGTGGTAATACTTGCTGCCAAATTCACTCCCGCTGATAAGCAGTTGTCATTCAGTACTACTGACCAGGTGAATTGGACTCCACACTCCCCTTCTGGTAAGGCATCATAATTGATCACCATATCGGTTACTTCTGCTCCACTGGCATCATAAACGAACTTGGTTGGGGGTTCGGTATCTGTATTTTGTAAGAACAGTAGATCGTTTTCGATCAGTGGGAAGCAAGATTCGCCATAAGCACAGTTGCCTCTATCCACTAATTCCATTCTTACTCCATAGGTATCTTCTCCAAGGCCTCCTACCACTATTGGAGCGGTGATTGCAATATCATCGCCTACTAGTAGCTCTCCACTATTTTGGCTGGTTAGATACACATCATAGGTTGCAGCACAGCCCTGTTCGGTAATGGTAATCGTCACTTCTCCATCCTGGCTATCAGGGCAAGTGGGCCCTACTCCTGTCATACTAATTTCAGGTACTGGATAGCAGTTCGCATGGAAAGGCCCATAAATAGAAGTGACTTCATTACCACTCAGGTTTTCTGTGATGGCCACTCGATAACACTCTCCATTATTTAGAGAACCAGGAGCAATTGTTACCACATGGTCGGGCATATTCACAAAATCGAGGGCTGGGAAGCCATTTTCATCTTCCAGGGTCACGGTCCAGCTATCTCCTCCTGCAAATGGGTCCCAATCAAGGGTAATGGAGCCATCACAGTTGCAGGTAATGGTATAACCATCTGTCATCAGGCCAAAATCAAAGGAGAGGTTGTCCTGGGTATCCGGGAAGCCATTGATGCCTCCTGGCTGGTCACCTACGCCATTTTCGCCTGTTGGTAAAGTAGCATTTACTGGAATCGTAAAGGCCGTTCCATTAGGGTCATTACTATCATAGTTAGGGTCTACTCCTGCTCCAATCACTGTTGGGGCTAAGCCACTTGGAATATCTGCTATTGATAGCTCATAACTGCCTGGTATTAAGCCACAGAACACAAACTGTCCGTGAATACTGTTTACTTCATCTGAAGTTACAAGATAGGTTTGATTATCTCCAGTGGTTGCCAAATTATCATCTGGCCCACCCCATACTAGTTGCATTTCTACATCATCCATACAGGGGCTGGAGAAATCATCCTGCAAGCCATCGCCATTCAAATCATCCCATACATAGCTACCTACCTTATACAGTGGTACTTTGTAATCTTCTATCTCACCAAACTGTACGGCATTGATATCCTGCCCATCTGGCACTGTGCCTCCATTCGGGCTCAAGCGGAAGCGTACAAAAGCGGCTCCGCCAAAGAAGGTGGCATCTGCTGGCACATCAAAGCAATATGGTTCACTAGCAACTCCTCCATTTGGTATTGTATTTGTATTTGCGCTGGTGAAAGTCACCTCTTCTCCTGCTCCAAAGGCACCATCGCCATTATAGTCTACCCACATTTGAAGGACTGCATCTGATCCGGTGTTGTTTAC
>JAKSDI010000091.1 GCA_022360175.1 Chitinophagales bacterium | reverse complement strand
GCCTTCAGAACTATCAGAAGTTTTCCACATTTTTTTTGTTAATTAAACAAAAGAAAAAAGTAGCAAAAAAGAAAAGTTATACATGGTGATAATGATAATATGTGTATAGTTTCTCTTTTTCAAACCTAAAGGTCTGGGTAGAGCAGAAAAACATTCAGAGTCGGTTGGTGACTAACCTCCTTTTTAATCCACCAATTACACGGATTGCACAAATTTTTCTCCTGAACCTGAGCAGTCAAAGAAAGTGAAGTGCTGAGTGATATCATTTGTGTAATCTGTGCAATTAGTGGACCCTTCTATACAAACCTTTGTTTTTGCTAAAGTATTTGTATAATGGAACAATAATTCTGATATATTCCAAAAAAATAGTTACCCTACCAATAAAGGATTTACATTGATTCCTCCATCAATATTGTATTCCGAACCAGTAATGAATGAAGCTTTATCAGACGCTAAAAAGGATACTAATTCTGCTATATCTTCAGGCTGTCCAAAACGCTTAAGTGGTACCCTATTTTGTACCGCCTGAGCAAATCCATTCAACTGCTCCTCAGGCATTCCTGTCTTGCCAAAAATTGGTGTATGTACAGGACCAGGGTTAACTGCATTGACGCGAATTTTTCTTGGTGCAAGCTCTGTAGCAGCCGTACGGGTATACGAATTCATTGCTGCTTTTGAGGCTGCATAAATAGCGGTATTAGGCATTCCTGTATATGCGTTTATCGAAGATAAATTGATAATTGAAGCGCCATCATTAATAATTGGTAAAAACTTCTCAATTGTAAAGACAGCTCCTTTAAAGTTGATGCCCATCTGGTTTTCATACAGTTCTTCTGTAATTTGACCAATAGGGGCTGGACTAAATACTCCTGCATTCACAAACAAAATGTCAATATTCCCATATTCATTTTTGATTTGGTCAACGGCATTAGCAATAGCAGATAAATCCAGTACATCCGCTACTATGCCTTTCACACCTAACTCGGCAGCAGCATTTTGCACTTTTTCAGCTGAACGGCCTGTGATGATTACCGTAGCACCATCTGCTTTTAATTTTTTGGCAGATGAATATCCGATGCCACTATTACCACCTGTAACAACTGCAATTTTTCCATTTAAATGACTCATAAGAAGTATAGATTAGTTTTAAGTTTTTATTTAGAACGATCGTTCCGAATAAGTTTCAAGATAACAGAACGAACGTTCCAGATAAAAGTTTAGTCCAGGTCAAATTTTTCTTGATAAACTTTTCTTTTTGTATAAAAATTGAGACTTTTCGGGATCAATTAAGGTCAAAAAATGATACCTAAAGAGCAGTTATTTAGAACGCTAAATTTTCTTCACGAAAAAGAGTTGAAAGAAGAAATCATACTGGAAAGCAAGATCAGCACTTTCAAAAAGGGAGATGTAATTGTGCGCGAAGGTGAATACGTAAAAGTACTCCCTATTGTTATTTCAGGTGCAATCAGAGTATTCCAGACGAGTGAGGAAAGGGAGATATTATTGTATTATGTTGATCCTGGGCAAACCTGCATGATGTCTCTATCTGCCTGCTTTTTTAATAATGAAAGCCCTTCTCAGGCAATTGCAGTTACAGATACCACTATCTTAGCGATCCCTACTCCTTTTATCACAAAATGGCAAAAGAAATACAGCTCGTGGAATCATTTCGTAATCAAGACTTTCCGTAAGCGATATGATGAATTGCTGGATACTTTTGAAAGTGTGGCATTTGATCATATAGATAAACGAATCCTGGAATATCTGGTTTTCCGAAATAATAAAACACCTAATAATATTATTTCCATATCTCATCAGGAATTAGCAAATGAACTGGGTACTACCAGAGTCGTCGTATCTCGTATATTGAAGCAGTATGAAATGAACGGAAAAGTAAAACTACATCGCAGGGGGATTGAGTTAAAATAACTGATTGGTGATATCCCAACTTCGTTTATTGGCTTCGTCGGGCAAAGGGTGATTGGTGATGTAGTGTTTCGGCCTTGTGGCGTTTTGGTTTTCTGCCATTAAGGTTTAGGTTAGTTTATGATGGTTTAAAGGGTTTAGCTAGCTAATAGAAAAGTTAGGTATTTTTTATCAGGCTCATAATATTATCCAGCAATCTCACCAACAATCTACGGTCTTCAGTCAGGAGATCAGCCCTTCCCGATTGTTCCTGAGAAAATGGAATCAAACGATTGTAAGTTGTAATAAGGCTATCGGCTAATGATATTTCAATCAGGTATTGGTTCTCTTCTGGCAGGGGAGCTACTTTTGTTAGCTTTCCTTTCAATACTCCATATTCCTGATAAGGATAGGCATCTAAATGAATATTAGCAGTCATCCCAGCAGCTACTTTCCCTGATCGGATAGCAGGTAAATAACCTCGTGCTATTACATTTTGAGTTTCCTTTAGGGGGCTTATTGCTAAAACAGGAGTGTCTTCTTCAAAGTATTGTCCTGCCGCTATCAAACGGCTAATAATAATCTGTCCGTCAATAGGAGCAATAAGTAGGTAAGCCTGCTTCCAGGCTGCCAATTCACTACGTAGTAATTCCAGCGTATTTTGTATTTCCAGGGCTTGGTCAACATCCAGATTAGTACGCCCCTGCTCAAGGCGAATGATATCTGCCTGGAGTTGCTCCTGCTCTATCTTATTACGCAATTGATTAGCACGAAGGCCTTGTAGCTTACGTTTGTATTGTAGATAGTAAGTCTCCAGACTTTCAAGTTCAACTTTGCTTACATTACGATCTCGATCTTTATTCAACTCCTTATAGCGTGTATAATTGTTCTTAGCTAGTTCTACTTCTCTGGAAAGGGTAATTTCCTGAAGATCGAGTACCTGATTTAATGAATCCAGAAACTGAATACGTTTTCGTAGCGTATGTACTTGTGCAACGACATCTATCTGTTTTGTAAAAAACTGGTAGTTAGCCTGCTGTACTTGTAAACGAGCATAAGTACTTTGCAAAGGGCCTAGCTGCAAATTGGCAGGAAAACTACTTAGCGGTCCTGCTTTAGCTACTCCATTTTTATTCAGCCACTGCTCAAGCACAAATACATCTTCCAGTTCAGCGGTATTCTCTATCAATGCAAGCATGGCACCAGCCTGAACCTCTTCGCCAGCTTCTACTAAAAGTGTATCCAGCTTGCCACTAGACTGAGCAACAAGTCGCAAAGGAGGGTCTTGGGTCAACAGCATTATTTGTGCTGAAACAACATCAGGGTAGCGTACCATCCAAGAAAGTATTAGCAATAGGAGTACTACAAAAAATACAGCAGTGATTCCCCAACGCAATCCCCACCCAGGTATACGGCCAAGCATTTCCTGTACTTCTCTGGCTTCCTGTACTTCGTATGTATTGTGCTCATCAGACATATTAGTTACCCAGTTCCAATTGGTTTTTAATCAAGCTAAAGTAAGCTCCTTTTTGTGCTATTAATTCCTCATGATTTCCCTGTTCAATCAATCTACCCTTTTCCAAAACAATGATCTGATCTGCATGCCGCACGGTACTCAATCGGTGAGCCACTACTATTGCAGTACGCCCCTTAAAGAACTGATCTAATTGCTCTACTATTGCTCTCTCATTTTGTGCATCTAGCGAATTAGTAGCTTCATCAAAAAATAAAAAAGCTGGATCTTTATAAACTGCTCTGGCAATAAGAATACGTTGTCGCTGTCCCTGGCTAATCCCATTTCCTTTAGGCCCAATCATGGTGTTTAGCCCTAGAGGTAAGACATCAATAAATTCTTGCAAATTGGCTACCTTAACAGCTTTGCGCAAGCGCTCTGGATCTATTTTGTGATCACTTTCTGCAATATTATTAGCAATCGTATCCGAAAAGATAAATCCATCCTGCATGACAGCTCCACAACGCCCTCGCCATAATATCTGATTAATTTGTTTCAAAGGTACCTGTCCTACTCTAATGCTTCCCTGCTCTGGCTGATAAAATCCTAATAACAATTTTACCAATGTAGTTTTTCCACTTCCACTCGTCCCTACTATGGCCGTTACCTTTCCCTCAGGTATATTTAAATGAATATCTTTTAATACCAGGTCAGAAAGCTGATTATACCTAAAAGAAACGCTTTCCAAACTCAATGTTTTGTTTTCCGGCAAGTGTTCCAGATCAGAAGGCATTTGATCTGGTTCTGTTTCCATATCCTGCACTTCCTGTAGGCGCTCCAGGCTGATAAGAGCGTCCTGATACCCCCGGAAGAAGGTAATCATACGCTGTAATGGAAGATTTAATTGTCCTATAATAAACTGCACGGCCAACATCATCCCCAATGTTAATTGACCTTCTATCACCAATTTTGCCGTAAGGAAAGTAATCAGAATATCTTTCAATTGGGTAATGAGTGTAGCTCCTGTTTCCTGTGTTTGCTCCAGTTTTAGAGATCGCAAATTGGCATTAAACAAGCGAGCTTGAATATCCGTCCACAACCAGCGGCGTTTCCGTCCACTATTTTGTAGTTTTATCTCTTGCATACCCTGTATCAGCTCAATCAGCGCGCTTTGATTATTAGATAACTCTTGAAATTTGGCATGGTCTATACTCCTCCTCCGCTTCATAAACAGCTGTATCCAGCCGATGTATAACAAACTACTAATGAGAAATATAGAAAAAACGCCTCCATCATATATCCAAAGTACAATACCAAAAATGATGAAAGTGAACGCTGAAAACAAAAAATTCAATCCCGAGTTAACTAAAAACCGCTCTATCCGCCTATGATCAGCAATACGCTGTAATAAATCACCTACCATTTTAGCATCAAAAAAGCCTATAGGTAATTTCATTAGCTTACGCAAAAAGTTGGCAATTAGCGACACATTAATGCGGGTGCTAATGTGTAGAAGAATCAGATTTTGCAATACACTAACAGTAGCTTGTCCAACGAAAAGTGCTAATTGTGCAAAAAGAATCAAATATATAAACTGTATATCCTGGTTTTTAATCCCAATATCAACAATAGCCTGAGTGAGAAAAGGGAAGATGAGTTGAAAAATACTAGCCAGTAATAAGCCTAATATCAATTGGGTCACGTAGCGGCGATAAGGGCGTATATAATTCCAGAAAAAACCGGGGCCCGGGCGCCGTTCTTTTTGATTTTCTCCTTCATAAAAATCAGGAGTAGGCTCCAGGAAAACCGCAATACCAGTATCGCCATCACTCTGCCAATGCTTCTTGAATGCTGCATGGGTGAGCTTTCTTTTTCCTGCAGATGGATCTGCTATCCAAACATAATGCTTATTGATTTTATATACGACAATGAAATGGTTTTGCTTCCAATGGACAATACAGGGCAATGGTGCCTCCATCAAATAAGCCTGCTCTGGGTCATCTCCATCAAAAGGCAATTTAACGGGCAAAGCTTCAAAACCAATACTTTCTGCCGCTTCTATTATACCCAATACAGATACCCCTTCTCTATCTATATGGCTTCTTTCTCTAAGGTATTGCAAAGAAAAGTGACGACCATAATAACTAGCAATCATCCGTAGGCAGGTAGGCCCACAGTCCATTGCATCCAATTGAGTATAATGAGGGAAGCGTCTTAGCATTTAGTTGACATAGTTTACAAACAACAATATAGGAATTAAGTAGATGTACACAAATAATTGCCCTATTTTATGACAGGGTCTTTTTAAGCAATACTGCCTTAAAGAACCATCTACTACTACTTATTGGTGATAAGGATTGTAATATGTCATTCAAGTAGTTATACTTCTACATTGATTTGCAATGCCTGATTCATGAGCAACTGTATGTGCTGTTCGTTCACTTCAATAATTACATGGTCAGAGGTGCGTTCAAGTATCCTGAATTGGGTGCCTGGCAACAATTGTTTCTCCCACAAAAAAGCGGTTATATGTTCATTCAGTTGCTTAGGCGAAACCGCCCCCATGCTTTGTACCGTCATCCGCGCCAATGGACTATCAGGCAATGCCATCCGTGCAGGTATCGGTGAGCCATGAGGGTCAAACGCAGGAAAACCTAAAACTTTATCTACTTCTTCCAAAAGGTCATCTGTCAGATGGTGTTCGTAATGCTCCGCTTCTTCATGTATTTGTTCTGCTGACAGCCCCATTTTGTTGACCTGATAGGTTTCCCACAATCGATGTGCACGCACCAATCGCTTGGCCTGTTCTTTTCCTTTTGCCGAGAGGCTAAAATCTTTATTCTCAAACCACCCTCTTCTACGTGCCTCCTTTAAATGCCTTTTTATCCGATAAGAAGAAAGCCCTAATTTTTTTTCTAATCGATGAATATTGAGCCCCCCTTCCTGAGCAAGTCGATAAGATTGCTTAAGCAAATCTTCCAATTGTATACGCTGGCGCATAGAACGCTGCCGCAAATAACGGAATAAGACTCCTTTTGAAGGAGCAAAAAAGACCGCTAGTACATAAAACAAAGTAGCGACTACCGCCATAGCAGGCCCCGGTGTTGTCTCAAAAATGATTGCTCCTACCAAACCAAAAACGGCAGCTCCTAAACCAATCAAAGCGGAAATAATCAAAACCCATTCCAGTCGATCAGAAAGTAAGAGGGCAGTAGATGCAGGAGTAATTAACATCGCTACTACAAGTATCACACCAACTGTTTGCAAAGATGCCACTACTGCAAAAGAGAGTAACAGCATCAAAAAGTAGTGGATTATTTTAACGGAAATTCCCATTGTCTGTGCAATGATCGGTTGAAAGGTGGTTACAAAAAGATAGCGATAAAAAACAATAATACTCAACAGTACATATATCGCTACAGCTGAAGTAAGTACTAAGTCTTGATTGGATACGCCCAATACATTCCCAAATAAAAAATCTTTCAAATCAAGATGAACCCCTTCATTTCGACTTATCCATGAGATGCCCATGACACCAATGGAAAACATAGCAGTAAAGACAATCCCAACTGCTGCATCATTTTTAGTGCCTACATTTTGTTGAATCCAGGTGATAATCAAAGCCGTTAGCAAACCAGCTATTACTGAACCTACAAAAAAGCCCAAAGCACTGTATCCCAAAATCATAAATGCAAATACTACTCCAGGCAAAATCGCATGTGAAAGTGCATCCCCTATCAAGCTCATATTCCTTAGGACAATGAAACATCCCAACAATCCACACATGATACCTACCAGGCTTGATGCCAACAATGCTCTAAATGCCCACTCCTGCTGAAGAATATCTAATATTTCTGCCATCTATGTCATTTTTTCTGCGATTAGCACAAAGATACACAACTTTAAGTAAACTGTAAATATTTTTTTAGTTCAATCTAAAAATGTAAATAAATAGCGGATAAATGGGAAAATATTTATATTGAGTGCCAAGATAAAATGGTGTTATTACCTATTTTAAACAAAAAGCAGAGATTATATGCAGGAATGGCAGTACATTATCCTCCTTTTTATCGGCAGTTATGTGTCTCTCTGCCTTGTTTTCTATTTTCTGCAACACTTCTTCTTCTTCCGGCCAGAAATTTTACCTACCCATTTTGAATACCACTACCCTTTCCCATTTGAAGAGGTTCATTTTGACATGGAAGATGGTGGTTACATCAATGGGCTTCACTTCAAAGTTCCTAATAGTAAAGGAGTTGTCTTTTATCTCAAAGGAAACTCTCGTAGTATAAAAGGATGGGGAAAGTTTGCCAAGGACTTTGTAAGCAAAGGTTATGATTTTTTCATGATAGACTATCGTGGCTTTGGTAAAAGCTCTGGTAAGCGTACAGAAACAACCCTGTACAATGATGCCCAAACAGTCTATAAATGGCTCAGCAAGCGATACACTGAAGAAGAGATCATTATATATGGCCGATCTATGGGAAGTGGCATTGCTACTCGCGTTGCTTCCTGGAATCGCCCCAAAATGCTTATTCTGGACTCTCCTTACTACAGTTTTCTGTATCAGGTAAAACGATATGGGTTTTGGCTACCCCTAAGATGGCTTTTGCGCTATAAAATCAGGTCTGACTTTTTTATCAAAAAGGTAGATTGTCCTATATTCATCCTTCATGGTACCAGAGACCGATTGATTTCCTTCCGTCAAAGTGAAATGTTAGCCAGCCTTGTTAAACATCTGGATCTTATCCCTATTGAGGGTGGAGGACATAATAACCTACCCAGCTTTCCCGCGTATCATGAATACCTATACGACATTTTACATGATGAAGCAAGGTATAGGGAATTATTGGGGGAAGTAGCATGAAGTGAGAGATGATGTCCCAACTATGCTTATCAGCTCCGTTGGGCGAAGGGTGATGTACTCAAAAGAGGGTGCGCAGACTTTATGTTCCCTTTAAAATCCATATAATTTTTTAGCACTCTCGATTTGTTCTTTTTCTGTTGTCTCTGGATAGAGTATATACTTAGGTGCAATAATTGGTTTAACCTGTTCTACTGTTATCTCCGTTATTGTTGCAAAAGGAAAACCTCCACCAGTCATTTTGATCAATATTTTTTCCATTTCTGAAAATTGGGAATCACTTTTTTCAATGATTCTTGCTTTTCCCTTCACTTGAAATCCTTTCTGCACCAGAATGTCAATAAAACTCACACAAACATTTTTGTTTTGCCTGATATTTTTTACCGTCTGAGGTGAAGCAATATTTGCAACAATTATTTTGTTTGCTCCATAATGGTTAAAAATCTCCTTAGGCGAAACATTAGGAATGTTATCTATTGATGCAGTTGCAAGCCAACACAGCACACTTTTATTTATATACTCCCTGATTTCTGTATCGAGTTTCATTCTGTTAAATTTTGGATACATTTTTCCCTAATTCTCCAGATTTGTTCAAATTCAAATTTAGAGTTGGTGTCTTTTAACCACCTTTTTATAAACTTTTTGTGATATTCAACTTTATATTTTGAAACTTGCTCTGGATGAATTTCGAGTTCCTGGATGATATCTTCTTCTAGTTGACTAAAGCTACTTTCAGCTGTTGTTATATCGATTCTTTTTCCATCAACTTTTAAATAGCAGTGTGCTTCAGGGATAAATTCAATTGAATTTTCGGTCAGCACATTTCCAATTTTTGGTGTGTTTTTTTCGCTCATTCGATACATTCCAAGAATGAGTTTTATGTTTGGGATTTTATTCAAATCTGCCACTTTTTTAAGCATTGCG
Organism: Chitinophagales bacterium; assembly: GCA_022360175.1. Taxonomy (GTDB): domain Bacteria; phylum Bacteroidota; class Bacteroidia; order Chitinophagales; family Saprospiraceae; genus JAKSDI01. The sequence goes on along the minus strand of JAKSDI010000091.1, from coordinate 31,741 downwards.
TGTTTCGAGCTACAGCTACCTTTTTGCTCCGTAATTACCAATTTAAAATCTGTTCGGTTTGAGTTTCGCCCATAAGGTAAAGATTCAACAAACTCAATTGTTTCTTCCCATGTTTCAATTCCCTTACCTTTAATAAGATTGGTGAGCTCATCTCTAGATGTCAGTTTTCTTTTTTGCAATTTCTTTTTTATTGAATGTTGAATGTTATTGTATGAACTGGTTTAGGCTCTTATATAGTTTTTGAAAAAACTATATTTTCATATTCTTTTCCATTGACTAAAAAAATGGAGGTTCCAACTTTTTTGAAAGCATTTTTTTCATAGAACCTAATGGCTCTGACGTTTTTTGAGTAAACGGAAAGCCACATCGTATCCACTCGTAATGCTTTAGCTTTCTCTTCAAGAAAAGTTAAAAATTGCTGTCCAATTTTCAATGGGATAAAATCATTTAGTATATAGATTCTTTCTAACTGGCAGTTATTTTGCAAAACTACATTTTCATTAATTGCATTGAGCACAAGCTTTGCATAACCAACAGGTAAATCATCTACATAAATAATATAGAAAATATTGTTAGGGTCGTTTATATCCTGTCTCGTTTTCGAAACTGAAAAAGCAGCCTCATTGTATTTCATTAAGTCTTTTTTATTATCAATAAAATGACCGTGAGATTCAGTATATGTTATTGTTCCCAAAAGTGCTAAAACCTCTGTGTCTGCTTCGTTAGCATCATCTATTTTAATCATATTGCGTCCTTTTTAATCTATTTAATCGATAAACATGCAGTGCTACAGCGATGGAGCAACCAATGATTATTGGAGCTGCATTAATGAGTATTCCATATATGATGTAGATGAAATTTGCAAGAGCAGAAATTAGCCTTAATTTATACTCTCCTTTAGTTGCCATAGAATATAAATTTATAAGCAAGGCGGAGTAACCAACAATATCAATAGTTAGAGGATTCAAAATATACTATACTTTTTACAGTACAAATGTATTTTGATTATATTTGTATTGCAAGAACTGTCAAAGTTGACAGGTAACAAGAAATCGTTTAAATGATAGTAGAGGGAAAGCACAAGGCATATAAGATAAATGAGCATATTTATCACTGCGGAACTGATATTACAATGAGTTATATCGGTGGAAAATGGAAATGCGTGGTTTTATGGTATTTGAGAAATGGTTCTTTACGGTTTTCTGAACTAAAAAGATTAATTCCCGATATAACTGAAAAAATGTTAAGTATTCAGTTAAAATCATTACAGAAAGATGATTTAATTGAACGCCGTAGTTTTGGAAAAAAAGCTCCATTCCGAGTTCAGTACCATTTAACGGATTTTGGGGAAAGTTTAATCCCGGTAATCGAAGCAATTACCAATTGGGGGATAGAGTTAGGAAATAACAAAGGAACAATAATTGATATTGATTAAGACTGTTGAGATGTATATGCTATTTTTGATTAGCCAGTTAATTTGTTTTTATAAACTTTGATACTAAAGAATACTTATTTTCCTGTCGTACAATTATAAAGTAAAGCCCCTCTGGTAAGTTGCTTAGATCGATAACATTATCAGCTATTGTTGCTGTTTTCTTTTCAACTACTCTTCCATCTTCAGACAATATATATAACTCATAAATTTGATTGCTATCCACATTCTTAAAGTCGATTGTAACATAGTCCTGTGAGGGGTTCGGAAAAACAGTGATGGATTCATCAAATGCACTATTGAATTCTTTTGTGGTGACTATACTTGCCTGCCCATATAATAGTAAATCCTGATTATCACGGGCCAAATAAATATCGATTATTCCATCTTGGTTTACATCTGACAATTTGATTGCTTTAGTGAAACTACCTATACCTAAGCTTGTATCAGGAAGGTAAAATGAGGTCGAGTCAAGGAAAGCCATATTACCATCATTTATAAAAATGCGATTTGATTCGGAAAAACCAGCGATTAATAAATCGTTGAATCCATCGTCGTTGAAATCATGAGAGACAACATCATAAGATGCTTCTTCAGAGTTATTTACAATTGTAGCGTTAGTGTAGAAAGGTGTACTGCCATTATTTTTATAGATCACTGCATTTTCTGCTACATTTTCATTCACCTGAATAACATCTATTAGATTGTCATCATCTAATTGTGCGAACTTTAAAGTTGTTGAACTTGATAAAGCCGTAAAAGCATTTGAAATAGTATACAAGCCACTTTCATTTGACAGGTACAAGTTACTCCCTCCACTGTGGTTAGCAACTACAAAGTCCATCCAATTATCGCCATTCAAATCAGCGAAATCAACATCAAGGCTTGGGTTTGCATTCGCAGGCAATAAAGATGTTGATACATCGATATAAGCATTACCACTCCAAATTAAAATCTTATTGCTTTGTCCGATGGTTAAATTTTGCGCCCTTGGTACAAAAATATCTTTATCTCCATCCCCGTTTATGTCAACAAATTTTACCCTTGTTGAATAATTTGTCCCACTAATACCAGCTAACCAGGTATTGTTTTCAGTGAAATTTCCAGAACCATCATTTTCATAGAGTTTAATGCCTGATTCTCCCGATATTAAAATATCGAAGTCATTATCATTATCAATGTCGTGATAATCTACTCCATAATTCCTTATAAAGGTAGCGTCTAAAGGGATTTGATAGCCTTTACTAGAAAAATAGAGGTGATCATTTATTGAAGCAGTTTGAATATAAAAAGAGTGTGTATTTACTTTAATATCATTATTTACTTTTATAATATCTGGCAAACCATCTCCGGTAAAATCAGCAATAGCTGCATATTCCGTGTTCTGTCCATCTGGAGGTAAATTGGTTGTCGTTGTATCTATAAATTGTCCATTTTCAGTTTGAAATAATAAGTGGAGCTGCTCATAAGTGTTTGCTAAAATGATATCTGTTGTTCCATTATTGTCAAAGTCTGAAAACCCCGCTCCATATGTATGATAAGTATGTGTAATATTATTTTCAGGATGAGCCTGACTAGTAGGTAACAAGTAGGTTTTATCTATAAAAGTATGATTAATTGTATCATCCTGGATGAATAAAAAACTAGTAATTCCTGCACCATAAACATCCAGCCAGCCATCATTATTAAAATCAACAAACTGTATATCATAACATGATAAGTACTCGTCTTTGAATGGCGGAAATTGGAAGGCCGTTCTGTCTGTAAAGTTCCCGTCAGCATCGTTTTGGAAAATTCTGCTTATCATTGCAGTTGAGAATTCCACATTAAATAAAGTGTCTCCTCTTCTTTCAATCCCAACTATTATATCAATGTCTCCATCACGATCGAAATCGGCTGCATCAATAGAAGTTGCAGGATATTTTTCAAGAGGAAAACCTAGATCCTCACCAAACTTCCATGTGAAGTCCCCTGGATTTAATTGATCATTGATATATAGTTTTGAAAAGCCCGATGAGTCGTTTAGCTGAGCAATATCTAGTATCGTTTTGTCATAAAAATTAGCTACAAAAATATCTTCTAATCCATCCCCATTAAAATCTGCAATGGCAACGTCCGTTGATAAATCCTGGTATTTATTTAAAGAAATATTGCTGGGAGCATTCGTATAATCATCAATACCATCAGCATTAATATCTATACCACTTGAAAAGTAAATATCATTTTTAAGCTTTTCTTTACACACAATGGGGGAGTTATTGAACAATTCCAATCTAGGAAGATAGGATATTCCACCATTTACCATTATAATATCAGGGATGCTATCAGCATTTAAAAGTCCTGTAGCAACTCCTGTAGTATAATTAGTGGCATCTATATCAGGGAAAATACAAAACCCAATAGCTGATAATTCAGCAGGAAGATTATTTGATACATCTGTATAATTTCCATTACCCATATTTTTCAGGATAACATCTTTTGATGGTATCAAATCATTTGAACTTCCATTATAGGGTGTTTTTGAAATAATCATTTCGTTTAAACCATCACCATTCAAGTCTGCTGAAACAATATCCAGGCTTCCTAATGGAGTGTTCCAGGGTTTATTTGATATGTTTTGTTCTTCAAAAATACCATTAGCACTTCCATAAAACATAATGTCTTTTTGAGCTTCACGAGTGATATATAAATCATCGAAGCTATCTCCATTCAAATCCGATACCAGCACATGCCAATTTCCAAGCCCTGTAATAGGTAGATTGTCATAACCTAAAGCTTTAAAGTGAATAACTTGTGTAATTCCGGCGAAAGCACTTAGCACAAACCCTATAATAAGACATCCTCTTTTCATAGTTGATTATTTCTTTCTTATACACTTACTTAACGATCGTGCTATATCTTCTCCCTAATTCATAAGACCGAATCCTCTTTATAAAGTGAAGCATTTAGAGACGAGGTAATCGTCCTTCCTATAGATGTATAGCTATTATGAGTCTATTGTGAATAGATGTGGGTTCTAATTAAGAAGAGGAACGCTTGATTGGACTAAGGTGTATTCAAGCTAAGCAAAAAGTGCTATATGGACGCTATGTCTTTCAATAATTAAGTTGTAAGCCAGAAGAGAGTACATTGCAATTGAAGAGTCGAAAACTTAGAGATGCTATGATGATTTTAGAGGTATCTCACGATATCGATACCATATGCTTACTTAAATAAATGAGCATATCGTATCGCTATCGTGAGACAAGTTTCATTTTTAATGGTTATGGCCAGAATGGTCGTGTCCATCATGATTATGCCCATCATGATTATGCCCGTCATGATTGTGGCCGTCATGATTGTGGCCATCATGGTTATTCTGTGTAGAATTATTGGCTACATAAGCCATTTCACAGGTAGGGCAGTTTCCTGGTTGATCACTACCACTTCCTTCGCAGTGCATAGGGCAAATGTATGCCGAAGTATATTCTTTGCCTTCAGTAGATGCTTCCGTATTAGAATCTGCTTTTTCGGCACCGCCTGAAGAGCAGGCAAAAGTAAGAGCAGATAAAGCCAATAGGAAAAGACTTAAACGCATAAATTTTAAAGTATTCATAAACTGTATATTTAGATTAAAGTGATTAATTTCTTGAGTTCATTTTAGGCTCGCTTATTTAAATAGTGTCCTTGACTATACCACAGCGCAGCATTTCATCTCCAAAATAGGGATTCAGGATTTCTGTAGCAGTACTCAGCCAGTTGGCTCCTTCATCATCAAAAGCCATGAGGCAGTATTGCAAATATACAGGGGTTCCTTCATGACCAAATGCTTCTAATGCTTTTTTCAATGCTTCCGATAAGAATTTAAACTGCTTGCGTTGTTCCTCCACGCTTGCAGCATCGATAATAAGATTCGTATGTGCCGTCATGGAGCTAAACTGTTCCATCCAATAATCATGTGCTGGCCCTTTCAATTGCATCATATCTACCTGATCAAGCCCTTTTAAAATCATTTGAGCAGATGCTTTTGCTGCTGTTGCATCGGTAGCTACTAGCCCATCTTTTAGCCTAATATATTCATCTAGCACCTTGGTGAGTTGTGTTTTAAAAAGTGTTGGAGCCAAAGATTGATAATTAGGTATATCGGATTGCTTTTCACCTTTCACCTGTATCAATTGGTTCATCATACTCATCTGATTATTCAACTGAGCAGTAGCATCAATAGTAAAACTGCCATTAGTCACTACCTCTTCTCCTTTTTCTAATCCATTAATTATTTCATAGGCATCTTCTACATGTTTTCCCAGTTCTACTGTACGGCATTCAAAAGTAGGTACTGAAGTGCCGGGCACCTTAACATATACAACAGAACGCTTACCTGTCCATAATACTGCTGTCCGAGGTACCCATAAACTTTCATCAGCATTCCTAACCTCTTTTTGCAATTGCCCATATACCAACATAGCTGGTTTCAATGCTCCCCGATTGTTCTTCATCTCTGTGCGCAATGCTATGGTACGTGTTGCAGGGTCGACTATTGGGTCAATAAAGGTAATAGGGGCCTGAAAAGTTTTTCCAGGGAGAGCCGGGCTTGTAAATTGAATGAAGTCACCCTTTTTTATCTGTGATAAGTCTTCCTCATAGGCATCAAAAACCACCCAAACATAATTCAGATCGATCACACTCAGGATAGGAGTTCCTTTTGAAACATAGTCTCCAACATCAAGTTTCTTGTTAACCACAACACCACTTTGATCTGCATATAATGTAAAGGTTTCACGAATACTCCCTCCTGCTTCAATCTCTGCAATACTTTTCTCATCTATTTTCCAATAGCGTAGTTTATTACGAGCCGCTTCCAACAATTCTGGTGCCATCGTTTTCAGGCTGGCAGCTTCTTTTAATTCTCTTTGAGCAGTAATCAATTCTGGTGAATATATTTCTGCCAGTTTTTGCCCTTTACGTACCTGTTCTCCTACAAAAGTAACATATAGTCGCTCTATTCTACCTGGCACATGTGCTGTTTGAGTAGCCAACAAACGCTCATCTCCCATCACCTTTCCAGCTAACGATAGACCAGTTTCAATACTTGCTGTTGATGCCCCCACCAGGCTTGTCTGGATACTTGCCAATTTAACGGCTTCCTTGGTCATTTGTAAAATCTTAGGGTCATTAGACGTTTCAGCTTCCAGGGGAACCAAATCCATCTCGCATATAGGACAAAGGCCTGGTTCATTTTGTCGTATTTGAGGATGCATAGAACAAATGTATACATCGTTTTCCTCTGCTAATTCATGATCAGAGGAATGTTGATGTTCTTCCATAGCTGTATGTCGAGAACCAAAGAGAAAATAACCTGCTAGTAAGCCAATCAAGGCCGCTATAATTGGTATATATATTTTATTATTCATTGCGGTAAGCACTTCTAATCAAATTTTATAAAACTCTATTTCAGCTTTCGCTAAATGACTTTGCACACTCGCTTCTATCCATTTGAGTTGATATTCCAGTATTGCTTCTTCCGTACGTAGTAATTCCTCCAATGGAAGTTCTCCTACACTATAACGGCTTTGCTCTATTTTCAGAATAATTGCTGTTTGCTCTATTTGATCATCATACAATTTGCACTTTAGCAGAGCCTGCTCATATTTAACAAAAGCTGCTTCAAGCCGATTTTTTAGAACTGATTGTAGGTTTTCCTTACGGTAATCAAGAGCCCTGATTTTGGCTTGCTCTTCTCGTTCTCTTGCGCTGTAGGCATCTTTATTAAGCGGCATTTTAACTCCTGCTCTTAATTGCAATATATCACGTCCATTTTTTGCTGGATCAGCATCTTGTCTCTTACCAACTATTATATAATCGGCTCCCAGGCCAAAGGAAGGCATGGCATTCAATTGGTTCAATTTGATTTCCTGTTCTGCAACCATTTTTTCTTGCTCCAAAGATTGTATAAATGGGTGCTCTATCAATTGATTGTTAATTGCTTCTTCACTAGAAGGTAATACGGCTATTTCCAGCTTATTTATCGCTGGGGTAATAATGTGATCCAAACTATCTCCAAGCAATTGATGAATAGATGAAGAAGGAGCTACTTTTTCCAATTCTAAAAGCCTTATTTCCTGTTCTCGTTCATTTATCTGTAGCTGAATTCGCAGAACTTCAGTAGAAGATGCATTTCCATTTTCTACTCTTGCCAGGGCAATTTGCTTCATCGAATGGAGTAATTTTAGTTTATCACCTAATACTGCCTGTTTTTCCTGAATGCTTACCAATTGCCAATAGAGCTGCTTGATTTGATAGGCCAGCTCTAGTTCATAAGTAAAAACATCATAGTTTTTAACTGCTGCTTGTTCTCTTGCCAATTGTTGTTGAGCATTCAATGTACCTGGCCAGGGAAATGCTTGTGTTACACCCAAGCGCGCTCTTTGAGGCCCTAATCTCGTTTCTACAGGCAAGGTAAATACTCCTATCCCTAATTCAGGATCAGGTAGTATCCCTGTTTGCCCTACGCGCTCCATTGCTGCCTGTTGAAGTGCTGACCTCGCATGAATTTCCCGATTATTAAGGCCTGCTTGTTCCAATAATTGATCCAGCGATTGTGAAAAAACAGAAGGGCCTCCCAAGCTTAATAACAATAAGGATAGCAATATTTTTTTGCCGAAAGAAGATTGATTTTTCAACCTCCATTTCCATTCTTGCCATAAGGAGTACAGCACAGGTACTGTAAACATAGTAATGATTTGTAAGCTCATCCCACCAAAAGAAGGAAGTGCCATCGGTATCATAATATCTGCTCCCCGCCCAGTAGCTGTCAGAACCGGGAGTAATGCCAATATGGTTGTTGCGGTAGTCATCATAGCTGGCCGTACTCTTCTCAGTCCTCCTTTCACAACTGCTGCCCGAATTTCGGGGATAGTAGTAGGCTTATTTTTGCGGAAGCTATCTTGTAAAAAAGTAGCTACAAGCACTCCATCATCAGTAGCGATGCCAAACAAAGCCAGAAAACCAACCCATACAGCGACACTCAGGTTGATCGTCTGTACCTGGAATAAATCCCTCATATTCACATCAAAAAGCGTAAAGTCTAAAAACCAGTTGGTATCATACAATCCAATCATCAGAAAGCCACCAGAAAATGCGATAAAAACACCAGTGAACACCATAAGAGCTACCACCGTTGAGCGAAATTGAAAGTAGAGAATCAGAAAAATAAGTATCAGTGATATCGGCAATACCAGCCTAAGCCGTTCACTAGCCCTTTGCTGTTGCTCATAATTACCAGCAAAACGATAACTAATCCCTGCTGGTACTTCCAAACGGCCTGCCTTGATTTGTGATTCGAGAAAAGCTTTTGCATTATTGACTACCTCTACTTCTGAAAAACTTCCTTCCTTGTCAAACAGTACATAACCAATCAAAAACCCATCTTCGCTTTTGATAGATTGGGCACCTTGCTCATAACGTATCTTTACTAATTTGCCCAGCGGTATTTGTTGTCCTTCTCCTCCTCTTACATATATATCCTCTAAAGCTTCTGGTGTATTTCTCAACTCTCTCGGATACCTAACCCGAATGGCATAACGTTCTCTTCCTTCTACTGTTTTCGTCATGACCATTCCGCCCACTGCCGCCTGGATAGCTTGCTGAACCGCTTCTATTGTAAGCCCATACCTGCTAATCACATCTCTTTGAATATCTAATAACAAATATGGTTTCCCCACAATCCGATCTGCAAATACAGCCGCCTCCTTTACCCCCTCCACCTCTTTTAATTGCTGCTCCAATAGCAGTCCAAAAGATTCTATCGTTTCCAGATCTGGCCCTCTTACTTTTATGCCCATGGGAGCCCGCATCCCCGTTTGGAGCATCACCAATCGGGTTTCAATCGGCTGAAGTTTTGGAGCCGATGTCAAACCTGGCAATTTGGCTGCCTGAGTAATTTCCTGCCAGATATCATCCGAACTTTTGATATGATCACGCCATTGCCGGTAATAACGCCCATTGGGATCGGGTATCAATCCCCCTTCTTCATTGCGGGTATATGCTCCATTTTCATACCGGAATCGCAATCGCCGCCCTTGCTCATCCAGTTTGTACTCCGGTTTATAGAGAATGACATTTTCATACATCGACATAGGTGCAGGGTCTAGAGCACTGTTTACTCTACCGGCTTTTCCAACTACTGTTTCGACTTCCGGAATAGAGGTGACCGACATATCCAGCATCCGTAAGTTTTTGATATTTTCTTCCATCCCGGCATGGGGCATAGAAGTAGGCATTAATAAAAAAGCACCTTCATCTAAAGCGGGCATAAACTCTTCACCGGTTTCCCGGAAAACACCAAATCCTAAATAGACAATAATCCCTACCAGTAGTAGAAACAATATTTTGAATTTCAACAAGAAGTGCAGTATCACTTCATAAAAGCGTATTACTAATAAAAAGATGGTTATCAAAAAACCTGCTATCAGGATAATAAAAAGGAAATTGTCAAAATTACTTTGCCCTCCTCCCAAAGGCATCCATATTTCTGCTAAAAACCAGGCTACTACAAGGGCATAGATGATGTTGACAATAGTAGCATAGATGGCTGATTTTTCTTCTCCTGTACTTTGTAGTAAAAATTGCCGCCCAATACCTGCTGCCCCCATTAACATTAATACCCCGCCTGCCCATACAGCTCCCCAAATCACAATACCGCCCCCTATCAACATAGCAAGCCCATTTAATATCAAATTGGGTAATCTACGCCTGGATTGCAAAGAGAACAGGCTGTGTGCCAAAGGAGGAATAATAACCAGGCTTACTACAATTGCTGCCAGCAAAGCAAAAGTTTTGGTATACGCCAATGGCCGAAACAATTTGCCTTCTGCTGCCTCCATTGTAAATACTGGCAAAAAGCTAATCACTGTTGTAGCTACCGCTGTAATCACTGCTGAAGCAACTTCCATCGTCGCTTCAAAAACACTTGTCATGATGCTTTCTTCTGGTGGCGCTTCTTCTAATCTATTGACAATGCTTTCCATCAGGACGATCCCCATATCTACCATCGTTCCAATTGCAATGGCAATCCCTGAGAGTGCAACTATATTAGCATCTACCTGTAGATATCGCATCGCGATAAAACACATCAGCACAGCGACAGGAAGGGTTCCCGCTACCAGTAAAGAGGACTTTAAATTGAGCAACATCAATATGATCACGATTACAGTAATCAGGATTTCCAAAGAAAGTGCTTCTTCTAGCGTTCCTATCGTTTCATTAATAAGCTGAGTCCGATCATAAAAAGGAACTATCTTTATCTGAGAAGAGGTCCCGTCTTCTAATACTTTTGAAGGAAGGCCTGGCTCTATTTCTGCTATTTTCTTTTTTACATTATCAATGACAGCCAGTGGATTGGCACCATACCTAGCTACCACTACTCCACTAACTACTTCTGCCCCTGATTTATCTAATACCCCTCTCCTATTTGCAGGCCCAATATTCACGCTAGCTACATCTCCAACCGTAATAGCTATGTTATCCCGGGCAACAATTACACTCTTCTCTATATCCTGAAGGTTTGTCACATATCCCAGCCCTCTAACAAAGTATTCTACCCGATTGGCCTCCATTGTCTGAGCACCTATATCAAGATTGCACTGGCGAATGGCGTTCATTACCTGCTCTAATGAGAGCTTATAATTTTTCAGTGATTCAGGGTCTACATCCACCTGATACTCTTTTACAAATCCTCCTACCGAAGCTACTTCCGCGACTCCTTCTGCTGCCGACAGACCATAACGCACATAAAAATCCTGAATAGATCGCAATTCATGCAAATCCCAACCTCCTGTTGTATTTCCTTTTTCATCTTGCCCTTCCAGAGTATACCAAAATATTTGCCCCAAAGCTGTTGCATCAGGGCCTAAGCCAGGTTGTACACCTTCCGGTAAAGTATTTTGTGGAAGTGAATTGAGTTTTTCCAATATCCGGCTACGGCTCCAGTAAAACTCTACTTCATCATTGAAAATGACATAAATACTGGAAAAGCCAAACATAGAATTACTGCGTACACTCTTAACTCCCGGAATACCCAATAATGCAGTAGTTAGCGGATAAGTAATTTGATCTTCTACATCCTGCGGAGAACGACCAGCCCATTTTGTAAATACAATTTGCTGATTTTCTCCTACATCAGGTATAGCATCTACTGGCACAGCATCTCTGGGTAACAATGGTAAACCAAAGTCAAACGGAGCCGTGACCAACCCCCAACCAACAAAAAGCAGGAGCAAAAGATAGGCTACCAGCTTATTATCCAGAAAAAATTTAATCAGGCTTGAAAGCATGCTTCGGAGTAAATTATAAGACCGGAAAAGGAAGTTTTATATGTTCGATCAAAAAACAACCTCATCATTGTTTCTTAAGTCATAGAATGATGAAGTTATTTTCTGATCTAAGTAGGTAGTAAATTTAAAATGGGCTCTTATATTCAGGATTATTCATAAATACCTCATCGGTTAAAGTCTTGAGGAAATTGACGAGATCCTGTTTGTCTTGATCCGTTAGCATCAAACCTGTTTCTTTCGTAGCTAGTATGGCTGCATCCACAGTAGATGATTCCTGAATCCCCTCATTGTAATGATCAACCACTTCTTCTAAAGTTTTGAATCGACCATCATGCATATATGGAGGGGTAAGTTCTATATTACGCAGACTAGGCACCTTAAACTTGGCGCGATCATCAACAGAACCACTGACTTCTTCCCGGCCAATGTCTGTAAAATCAGCATCGGTATCCAGGCCATTGTTCATATATTGATCGTTTTCAAAATTGGCACCTCCATGGCAATGTGCACAATCAGCTCCAGAAAGCTCTGGAAAGAATGGGTTATACTCAGCAAAGTATAACTCCCTGCCCCGCTCTTCACTTTCTGTCAATTCTACTTCCCCTGCCAGATAACGATCATATTTTGAATTGTTGGAAACTATGCTCATCATGAATTGCTCAAGTGCTAAAGAAATACGAAGCTCCGTAATATTATCATCACCAAAAGCTCGAACAAATTGATCGCGATATTCATCCTTATCACTCAATTTAGCAATAACATTCTCCAGTGATTCATTCATTTCCAATGGGTCCTGAATAGGTAACAAAGCCTGATCACGCAATAAATGCGCACGTCCATCCCAGAAAAATTCATTGGTATGCCAGGCCATATTAAAAATACCCATTGCCTGCCGTTTTCCAGGTAATTCTTCCACACCCAGTGAAAATTGCAAAGTATCAGAAAATCCATCACTTAAACGATGGCAATCAGCACACGACTGTATCTCTCCTTTTGATAAGGTTGCATCATAAAAGAGCATCCGCCCTAATAATACTCCCTGCTCAGTCAGTTGATTGTCTTCGGGGATAGCTGGCTCTGGAAATGCGCCTATTTCTAATATATAAGGCGTATCATCATAGGTTGCCTGCATACTATCATCATCATCTTTATTGCAAGCTATTAATAGCAAGCCCGACAAGATGAATATATAGGGTAATTTATTAAGTATCATTTAATTGTCTTTTTTAAAAGTTGGATTACTAATAAATAACTCATCCGTAAGTGTATTCAAAAACAGCACTAGTTGACGCTGCTCTTTTTCTGAAAGCTGAAGTGGCTGTATCAATTCACTTTTATTCGGATGAAGTTGCCCACCTTCATTGTAATGGGTAATTACTGCTTCCAGGCTGGCTAATGAACCATCATGCATATAGGGGGCTGTCACCGCAATATTTCTTAGGCTGGGCACCTTAAATTTTCCTATGTCCGCCTCCTCATTGGTCAACCTCGCCTTTCCTGGATCACTATAAGATTCGTACAACCCATTATTTTCAATAGCATAATTGGTGAAGTTGAAACCACCATGGCAATGGCTGCAAGCAGTGCGTTCACTAAAAAAGAGGTCCATGCCGGCTATTTCATCAGCGGTCATACTTTCTTGCTCCCGCAAATAAGCATCATACTTACTATTGCCACTCAGTAAACTACGTTCAAAGCAGGCCAATGAGCGTGTGATGACAAAAGGATCGGGGTTTCTTCCATAAGCTTCCTGACTTTGTAAAACATAAGAAGTATCCTGAAGTAAGCGCTCTGCCAATAAGACAATATTAAAGTCAAATTCATTATGCTCTTGTATAGGCACGAGTACTTGCATTTCCAGGGTAGGTACTCCCCCTTCCCGTGTATAGTATGGATGGTAAGCCACATTGGCCAAAGTAGGAGCATTGCGTTTGCCTGGTCGTTGTTCTACTCCCGGGCTAAATGCTCTGGAATCACTAAATGCCAAATTTGGCAAGTGACACGAAGCGCAACTAATAGAACTATCTATCGACATTACAGGATCATAAAACAAGCGCTTTCCTAGTTCCCAACGAGTAAGCGTAAATGCATTACCCTCCGGATGTTGCACTTCCGGAAAACCTTCTGGTATCTCCATAATGGCAGGGAAATGCTGATCTGGTTTCACCTTTTCTTTAGAACAAGAAAAAACCAGCATCAGCATTCCCCATATTATTACACAAAATCCCTTCATCATTAATTGCTATTTCACTAGCAACTGCTTTGACACAATCACCTCGCCAGCTTCCATAAGGTTGATCCAATACAAGCCAGATGGGAGGTTTTCCAATTCCATTTGTGTATCCCCTTTAGTCCAGCTAAAAGAATGCTGCTGTTGTCCAAGCGCATTGGTTAATACAACTTTCATATTGACGGAAGTCAAACTAGATGGTATCTCGACACGAACCTTGCCATTTACAGCTGGATTAGGATACAAGCGCAATTGTGAAGGGGTAATTCGGTTATCGGTGCCTACTGATGTATTAGAAGGACTAAATACTACATTAGCAAGGTTCTTGACTGCATTAGCAGCCTCCCCTGTCTCACCATGTTCAATCAGGCCGCTACCTACATTTATATTGGTCAATATTTTAGTATAATCAGCATCTAAGCTGACGACAAGCATATCATTTTCGACAGAAGGGCTAATTTCCATATTGGTTTCATAGTAATTAGCATCTCCCAGGCCATGTATTTCAAATACCTGATTTAAAAGACTACCACTTTCTCCTTCCATCGCCAAAAAACGGTAACCAGCAGCCCATCCCCAATGCATGGAAGGTGCCTGAGGTGCCAAAGGATGTCCCATTGGGAAAGAAGCTGGATCTAAATGATTATGATCAGGATCGACTCCTATATGAAAGCGAATTCCCTCCAGATTTTCAAGCGCAAACATTCCCAATTCAATACTAGTCTCTTCAGATGCATCTACCAGTATCCAAAAGTCTTCAATCTCTATTTCCTGTCCACCATCATGTACCAAGGTGATTTCTGAAATATAATATTCCAGGCGATCAAGAATGAAGCTATTACCTAAGTTATTCTGTGCTTCCGTATTGAATGCAAAATCTGCCTCTCCCAATTTGTGGTGGATATTGAGTTGTACGGTTTGCTGAGCGTTTACTGCTAAGAAAGTACATAGCAATAGCAATAGGATAAAGTTGAGTTGTTTCATTATTATTATTGTTTGAAATTATAAGACTTCATGAAATGGTCATAATAGGATAAACTTCCTACTATCGACATAAAACAGGATAGCCACTACAGCAAGCAACTGAGTGGTAACAAAGGAAAAGCTATCGATCTAACAAAGGAATCGCTGCAACTGCACACAGTAGTCACTAACGATTAATGGAGGTTTGTAATTGAGGTAATGAACAGTAGCCTGTAAAGGATTATTTATATCAACTGCCTTAGGAATGAATAAGCAGGCATTAAATACTGGCGGTTCCAGTTCGGCTATTTGAAATGAAGTTGGAAGTTGATCATCGTCAACTTTCAAAAGTTGGGTTTTATCCTTGCAGCATCCTTTTTCGCCTTCGTCATGTTGTGACTTTTTGGCGTGAAACGGACAAACTTTTTTTCCTTCTTGCTGCTGATAACAAGGTGTTGCCTCAGCAAATAAAGCAATACTCTTTAATTCTCCGCCACAATAATGAGTGTCTATTACCAGCCCTGTAGAACTGATAAATACTAATACACTAAGGATTATATGTATTGCTTTTTGCAACATCCTTATAAAGATAATGCAATTTTTTGATATGAAATAAAACAAGACAGCACAGCTAGAGGGAGTTATTAGTATTTTCTAAGGCACTTCATGCCCCATAGCTGCTTCCCATAATTCAAACCATTCCTCTTGTTCCAGTTCAATAGCAACCGCATCAGCAGCTGCTTTTAAGCGTTCAATCCTGGCAGTGCCAACCACCGGAAGTACTTTTGAAGGATGCTTCATTAACCAAGCTAACAAAAGCTGATCTGGACGAATATCATTAGAATATCGTTTTATAATGCGATCAATAGCTGCATTTACCCGTTGTATTTGTTCATCCTCTTTATCTGTGAAGATACGCCCTCCACCCAATGGAGACCAGGCCATAGGTTTTATATCCAGTTGAATACATTGGTCTAATGTACCGTCCAATAATGACGAGCTTTGCAGAAGAGAAGCTTCTATTTGATTAGTTACAAGTGGAAATCGGCTATTTACCATCTCAAACTGAGAAGGCGTAAAGTTGGAAACACCAAAAAAACGCACTTTCCCTGCTTGCTTAAGTTCACTAAAGGTTGCTGCTATTTCATCTGGATGCATCAGTGGACTTGGGCGATGTATCAACAACAAATCCAGATAGTCTGTATGTAAATTCTTCAGCGAACGCTCCACTGATTTGAGAATATGTTCTCTACTGATATCATAAGAGGTTAACCGGTGTTCTGGCCGATTAGATGCTTTTATTTTAATACCACACTTACTAATCAACTCCATCTGCCCTCGCAAACCAGGATTCAGTTTAAGAGCATTTCCAAATGCTTCTTCAGTAGTATACCCTCCATAGATATCTGCATGATCAAAAGTTGTCACTCCATACTCAATACTCTCCTGCATCAAGCTCAACATCTGCTGAGTGTTTAATTGATGCCCCCAGTCGCCCCATTTCATCACGCCAAAAACAATACGTGAAAATTCTGGGCCATTGGCAGATAACTTAATTCTTTGCATCTTTATTAGGCTTGTAGTTGTGTATCAAAGGTCTGCTGTCTTAGTTTAATGTAGCTCAAAATATGCCTTAGCTGGCAAAGAATCCTCTTCTAATCTTTTTGCTTCCTTACAAATCGGTAGCCGATGTTGAGTTTACCGTAAGGAATAAATTCTAAATCTCCAAAACCTCGCCCCAGGCCTAAACTTACTTCAAAGAATATTTTCTTTTGAGAAATAACTTTATAGCCAGCCAAAAAACCCAGGCCGCCTCCTATATCAGGACCTCCGCCAACAAATACTCCTGCATTAAAACCATCCAAGCCTTCCTTTGCATTAAAATAATGTTTACCGGCAAAGGTAAGCAGTAGTACATCTTCCGCGATCAGTATATCGCCATCCAGCCCCCAATGATCATTAAGCCCTCCTTCTACAGAAGCCTTTAATCCGCCAAATAACAAAGCGACCGGAGAGAGTCCAACATCTGTTTGTGAACGTAAACTCCCAGCCATAATAAAGAGAGTTAGAAGAGTAAATAAAACGCGTCGTTTCATATTGCTTTTTTATAGGGTTTACCATTTATCCCACACTATAGGAATAAGTTATTTCTTATATAAAAATAAAGAAGTCACCCTATATTTCACAGGCTTGGCAAATCCTTTAAACCTTTTTTAACCAAAATTCAGGCATTACACATCATAATTCAATACCGATGCCAACCACTTCTGAGCGGTTTCTACAGTCATACCTTTACGTTGAGCATAATCTTCAACCTGATCTTTACTTATCTGGCCCAGGCCAAAATATTTGCTTTTCGGATGTGAGAAATACCAGCCACTTACGGATGCTGCCGGATACATAGCATAGCTTTCTGTAAGGCTTATACCTGTATTTTCTTCAACAGACAATAAATCCCAGAGTAAGCCTTTTTCAGTATGCTCCGGGCAAGCTGGATAACCTGGAGCAGGCCGTATACCCCGATATTTTTCAGCAATTAAAGCATCATTATCCAGTACTTCATCTTTAGCATAACCCCAGAATTCGGTACGCACACGCTGATGCATTCGCTCTGCCAATGCTTCTGCTAAACGGTCAGCCAATGCTTTTAAAAGGATCGCATGATAATCATCATGATTTGCTTCAAAGTGCTGGATATGTTTTTCAATACCAATACCTGCAGTTACGGCAAAAGCACCGATATAATCTTCTGCGGCATCTTTAGGGGCAATAAAATCTGCCAGGCAGAAATTAGGTTGTCCTGGCGCTTTTTTTCGTTGTTGACGTAGATGATGTAATTGAGTTAATACCTTTGTACGGCTTTCATCTTCAAATACATCAATATCATCGTCATTGGCTCTATTAGCAGGAAAAACTCCGATAACCGCCTTGGCTTGTAGCCAGTTTTCATCAATAATCCGTCGGAGCATGCTCCGAGCATCATTATATAACTTTTGAGCTTCCGTTCCTACTACTTCATCCTTTAAAATAGCTGGAAACTTACCCGCCATTTGCCAACTGGAGAAGAAAGGAGTCCAATCGATATAATCAACGAGTTCTTCAATAGAGTAATCCTCAAATACTTTTACACCTGTCATTTGCGGTTTTGGTGGCAAGTAGCTATCCCATTCGATAGGAAGTTTATTTTGGCGAGCTTGCTCTAGTGTCAGGTACTTTTTATTCGACCTTCTATTACCTCTTTGTATTCGAATACGTTCGTATTCCTTTCGCGTATCCAGAATAAAATTACTCCTATTATCCTCGTCAGATCCCAGTAAATTACTAGCAACCGCTACAGAGCGAGAAGCATCCAACACATATACCACAGACCCGGAATACTGAGGTTCTATTTTTACCGCAGTATGAGTTTTTGAGGTAGTTGCTCCTCCGATCAATAATGGAACTTTAAATCCTTGCCGTTCCATTTCCTTGGCTACATGAACCATCTCATCCAGAGAAGGGGTAATTAGCCCGGATAGCCCTATAATATCAGCATTTACTTCTCTTGCTTTCCGCAAAATTTTCTCCGCAGGAACCATCACTCCCATATCAACAATCTCGTAATTATTACAAGCTAGTACAACTCCGACAATATTTTTCCCAATATCATGCACATCCCCCTTCACTGTTGCCATCAAGATAGTCCCTTTACTACTACTTTCTCCTGCTTTCTTTTCTGCTTCAATATAGGGTGTCAAATAGGCAACTGCTTTTTTCATTACACGAGCACTCTTCACCACCTGTGGCAAAAACATTTTACCTGCTCCAAAGAGATCTCCTACCACATTCATCCCATCCATTAAAGGCCCTTCAATAACTGAAAGTGGCCTAGGCAATTCTTGACGTGCCGCCTCTACATCTTCTTCAATATATTCAGTGATACCTCGAACTAAAGCATGTTCGATACGTTTCTGCAACGGTTCTTCCCTCCAGCTGAGGTCCTTCTTCAACACTCTGCCTCCATCTCCTTTTACATTCTCTGCAAATTCGGTAAGACGTTCAGTTGCATCATTCCGGCGATTAAACAGTACATCTTCTACCCTTTCTAAAAGTTCATTGGGTATTTCTTCATATACCTCAATCATACCTGCATTGACAATTCCCATATCCATTCCTGCCCGAATAGCGTGGTATAGAAATGCCGCATGCATAGCCTCCCTTACTACATTATTTCCCCGGAAAGAGAAACTGATATTACTAACTCCGCCACTGATTTTCGCACCAGGACAACTTGCTTTAATTTGCCGAGTTGCTTCTATGAAATGAACAGCATATTCATTATGCTCTTCTATTCCAGTTGCTACTGCAAAAATGTTAGGGTCAAAAATGATATCCTGCGGCTTAAATCCTACTTGCTCTGTCAGTATTCTATAAGCACGTGCGCATATCTCGACCTTACGCTCAGTTGTATCTGCCTGACCTGTTTCATCAAAAGCCATTACAATTGCTGCAGCACCATAACGCCGAACAATTTTAGCCTGCTCAATAAATGCTGCTTCTCCTTCCTTAAGAGAAATAGAATTCACTACGCATTTACCCTGTACGCACTTCAAGCCTGCTTCAATTACTGAAAACTTGGAAGAGTCTATCATAATAGGTAGCTTAGCTATATCCGGTTCAGACATAACTAAATGAAGGAAAGTGGTCATTGCTTCTTCCGAATCCAATAAGCCTTCATCCATGTTAACATCAATGATCTGGGCACCGCCTTCTACCTGATGTTGAGCCACGCTAAGCGCTTCCGCATAATCCCCATTCTTGATAAGGCGGGCAAACTTGCGAGAGCCCGTTACATTAGTCCGTTCTCCTACATTGACAAAATTTGTTTCCGGACGAATAATTAGAGGCTCTAATCCACTCAACATAGTATAACCGGCAGTAGTAGGTATCTGACGAGGAGTCACCCCTGTTACACCTTCTGCCATTGCCTGAATATGATCTGGTGATGTGCCACAACACCCTCCAATGATGTTTACTAGCCCGCTACTCGCAAAATCCCGAATATAATCCCTCATCTCTTCAGCAGATTGATCATACTCTCCAAATTCATTCGGCAAACCAGCATTTGGATATGCACTCACATAACAATCAGCAATCCGGGAAATTGCCTCCAGGTGAGGACGCATTTCCTCAGCTCCCAACGCACAATTTAAACCTACACTCAATAGAGGCATATGACTAATAGATATCCAGAATGCCTCTGCTGTTTGACCAGAAAGGGTACGCCCGCTGGCATCAGTAATCGTACCAGATATCATAATAGGTAACTTCTTATCGTACTCTTCAAACAAGAGGTCTATAGCATAAAGAGCAGCTTTAGCATTCAGTGTATCAAAAATGGTTTCTACCAACAGAATATCAACACCACCGTCCATCAAGCCCTTTGCCTGTTCATAGTAGGCATCTTTTAATTCATCGAAAGTGATACCTCTATAGCCAGGATTATTAACATCTGGAGAGATTGACCCCGTCTTATTGGTAGGCCCCATGGCTCCTGCTACAAAACGAGGTTTATCCGGGTTCTTTTGAGTATACTCATCGGCAGCTCTTCGAGCTATTTTAGCGGAAGCCAGGTTGCTTTCATAAGCATAATCTTGCATCTCATAATCCGCAAGAGATATGCTAGTCGCATTAAACGTATTCGTTTCTATTATATCTGCTCCTGCCTCCAAATACGCTTTATGTATAGCTTCAATGACATCAGGCTGAGTAATAGAAAGAATATCGTTATTCCCTATTATATCTAAATGCCAATCGGCAAAACGTTCTCCTCTATAGTCTTTTTCCTGAAGCTGGTACTGTTGTATCATCGTACCCATTGCTCCATCAATAACCATGATGCGTTCTGGAAGTATTTCTTGAATTGACTTTGCCATACTAGTAGTTAAATTAAGAATCAGAACAATTGAGATTTGCAAACGGTTGGCAAAGTTAAGGGGTTTTAAACAATAGCTGGATAAATCTTTATTTTTTTGTACCTTGATTAGTCTATACTCAGTTATATTTGTAATTCAACCCATTTATTCTTCCAAGCCAGCAAAACAAATTAAAAAAGCCAGTATGCAAGTGGATATCGGTCAATATATAGGAGCATTATTATATACTCATGATACAGTAAGCATCCCTGGCTTAGGTAGTTTTGTATCTGATTATCAGGCTTCAACCGTAGACCCTGTACAAGGAGAACTTGCTCCACCTGCTAAAGCTATAAAATTCAATCGTAACCTATCCATTGATGATGGCCTCTTGGTCAATTACATCAGCCAGCAAGAAAAAATCAGTCAACAGGAAGCTTCTCAACTTCTATCAGCATATATAGATAAAATAAAAGGGGCTATAGAAGAAAGAGAAATTGTTTCCTTCTCCGGCCTGGGTAGATTATATAAAGATTATGAAGGGCATTATCAATTTTTAGCTGATGGCACTAATTTTAATACAGATTCGTACGGCTTACCTAATGTAAAATATTTTCCTGTTGCAAAAGCAGGAAGCTATATTAAAGCAACAATTCCTGATTCTGATCATAAAAAAATAGCTACTTCTGCATTTGCAGATCGCTTCTCCGGAGTACTCAACAACAGCCTTGCGATAGCAATAGGAGTCGCTGCTATAGTAATATTAGTTGCAGCTTATTTTCTGTTTTTTAGAGGCAATGGCCTTTCTGATAAAGAAGCAACTGTTACAGTACCTACTTCCAGGGTCAATGTTCGCCCTGGTATTGATGATACTGCCGACTATGAAGAAGATACCGGAGAAATGCCGGCAGATGAAACACCTCTTCCATCTTCAGAAGGACCTGGTATAGAAGGTGATCCTGAAGAAACGATAGACACAGAAGAACCTACTATTGCTCCTGAACAAGATTATTTCGTTATTATAATTGGCAGTTTTGGTAATGAAGAAAATGTACAGCGCCTTGTTCAGAAAATATACCAGGCGGGTTATGAACCTTACACAGAAGCTTACGGGAAGCTAACAAAAGTTGGAATCCAAAAAACATATACAGAGAAAAGTGAAATAGAGCGTGTGCTCAAAGACATTCGTAAGCATTTCAATAAAAATGCAAGGGTTTATAAAGAATAAAAAGTAGCTGAATAAATCTTACATTTCCTTTATTAGCTGAACAAATACCTCCCATTCTTCCTCCTTGACACTTATACTTTTTAAAAGATGCTGAATAAACGCTTCCATTTTGAGTTTATCCCCTTCCTTCTTAAGCATCATAAAATGTTCAACAACATCAGCAGACAATTGAGTAAGATTGGATAAATCTTCTACGAGCATTTCTGAAAACTTTAGCGAAAGACGCAACAACATCAGCACACTAGCTTTTAGTTCTCCTTGTTCTATGCCTTCTTGCCTTCCTTGTTCTAACAACATTTCCAAAGTACTCATAGTCTCCGCTTTAGTAGTGAATTCTATATTTTTTAATTCCTCCATAAATTCTCTTGGAGATCGTTCAATAATAGCTAAAAAATAAATGACTGCAGTACGTAACTGTTCTCTATTCCTTAGATCAAAAATAACGGATATATAGCTGAATATCAAGTCTTGCTGATGACGCATAGCCATGGCAAGTAATAAACTTCTAAAATAGCTCATCTGTATATCAAGTATCCGTTCAATAGGTTCCCGCGCTATATCTTTAAACAAAAAACTGAAGTCCGGAATAAATGTCTGAAGCCTCTCAAAATAAGGATGTTTATCAAAAAGCTGCCAGAGTGTTTTAGGTTTCCATGCCTTTTTACCATTATAAAAGATGAGTGGAATTACTGGCTCTACTTTTCGATTTTTTTGCCGAGACATTTTGTGCATTAACAACATCACATAAAGACCAACCTGTATAGATACGTGTTCATCAGGGACTGACTTATGCTCAAATAGAAGTGAAAAATAAAAATGCTTATCTTCTTTTCCTTTAAAACGACAACGATAGATTACATCAGATTGAAAAAGTTTCAAATCAGAAAGAAGATTGGTTGTATTTTCTTGTTGGAGTGTATCCAAATCAGCCATTTCTGCTATCCTGGGGAAGAATTGTTCAAGATAAGCTCTCACATTTTCTCTATCCTCCATCATTTTACGGAAGAGACGGTCGTCTGGCTGAAAAACTTGTTGCTTTTTTTGGCATCGTCGCGCATTAGTATTATTACAACAAGATATAGAAAAGGAAAATAAGACACAAATATTTTAAAACATTTTGATTCGCTATTTAAATAAGTTTATGCCATCCTTCTATTATGCCCACCTTTTCAGGAATACTTACTATTTAACATATCCAATAACCAATCTTTTTCTGTTAGCACTTTCTCATCTAAAATGCGTTGTCGCAATTGCTTTCGATCCATATCATCGTTTGGATTGAGGTAAAGTAGCAAACGGGTATAACGTACTATATTTAAATAATTAGTACGATGATATCCCATTACACGTTGTCGACGTATGTGTGTACTAAGCGCATTTAAGAGTGCTTCTACTACATCATGTTCTCCTAATTCATAAAAAATTTTCACCTGCAAAACTTTGGATATCAAATTATTGATACGATCACGATAATCTGCTTGCTGCAAATGAAGCAAAGCTTGATTATAATCTTTACGGACATACTCTACTTTAGCAAGCCCTAAACTGGCAATAGAATTTCGATATTTACGCTCTAACTTTGGTGCATAAGTATTTACAAATTGCTCTGACCAATCAACTTCTCCCACCTTTAGAGCAATCGCTACAATATTATTGAAAGCAAAAGGCGAAAGCACCCCATTATCAAACAACAAACCTTGGTTTAATGCAAACTTATACAAGTCCAGCACTTCCTGATAAAAACGCTCTTTTAATGCATTAACCTGCTTAATACAATAATTCAACGCCATTAAATAAAGGTTTCGCTGTTCTTTCTGGGGCAGTTTTGAAGAATTGCTCAGCATCATTTCTTTCATACGAATGAAGTGGCTTTCTTCCTCAGGTTCTACAATAAGTAAATAGCCATAATAATAAAGGCCTATAGCAGGTACGTCTTCCAGCTTTCTACGCCGTACTTCCGCCAATACTGCTTCAAGCATACCTAAATCATAATCTGTACGGTATACGGTTTGGTGGCTCAAAGCAATACAAGTAAGTCTCAGTTTACGAGCTATATATGCTGTATCGGCTAAATTTGAAAGTTCTTGCAAATTAAAATCTGTAACCCGCTGCCCAGCCGATTGCTCTTGATACGCTTCATAAGCAATATTAGAAAGACCATCTAAATATTCAGCATGTCGATGTGGTTGCTTTTCCTGAACAGTTTTTGCACGGGCTATCGCTTTTCGATATTGTCTTTCCAGTCCACGTTTTCGGAAAGCCTGAGCAAGTGCAAGCGTAGAAGTAGCTTCCTTATCAGACCATTCTAAATAAATTAAAAATTCTTTTAACAAACTGTATAGTTCACTTATCGCCAATCTTATCTTAGAATCGCTGATTGCTTTCTCCTTTGAGAAAACATGTAATCTGACATGTTCTTCATCTGGATTTATATGATTAGCCACACAATTGTTAACATATTCAAATAACAAAAGTAAACGCTTATTACGATTGAAAAAAGGAGAGTGTACCCAACGGCCAAAGTTTTTCCTTTCGAGAGGAGTAAGCCTAGAAAATACTTCCCAAAGGCGGCTATTATTCATAATGACCTCAGTTTATTAATAAAAATAAACAATAAGATTAGAAGATTACAACTACCACTCAACACATAATACCTGCAAATTAAAACCCAATTAACTAATAATCAATAATTTATATTATAAAATTTTAAAAAAATACCTGCAAATATATTTTTTTGTTTTTTCAAATATCCCTAACTCAGTCCATTTTTACAGCATATCAGACGACAAGCTATGAAAATCAGGATTCAGTTCTTTAAAGGGCTCGCTAAGTCTACACTTTCTCTCTTGAGTAATTACTCTTTCTCTCTTGAAAAAGCGATTGCTAAAGAATCAATTTTTTTGATCAGACAAAAAGATGAAAAAATGAAAAAAGTATATTTGATATGCCTAATGGCAGTCTTTACATTCTTTTCCAAACAAGCATATACTCAGTGTACTACAGAAGCAGGTACCTTGCTTCCTGAAAACCACAATGGGTGCATATATTGGGGCTATATAAGTGTACTCTCTAACAATGATGAAGTACTTGAGGCTGATGATGTGTTAAAGTATATCGTACATGATGGTTCTGCTACAGATATAGGTAGTAATTATCAATTCTATAATTCGTCCATTTTATCTCCGCCTAGCTTTGCACAAGCAGGCGTCACTTATCAGGTTGCTATTGCCGCTGGCAATCCAGATGGCATGGGAGGAATAGACTTCTCTGATCCTTGTTTCTCATTTAATGGAGGTGTCACTGTCACCTGGCATGCCCCTCCCTCTACCAATCTGGCTGATATTGAAATTGGATGTGATGAATACCATGTTGACTTATTCATTGAGGTTGATCCTCCTGTAGGCAATTACAGTTTCAACACATATGCAGAATATTCAAATGACGATTTCACTTCTTTCAGTCAGACAGTTAGTTTTACTAATCCTGGTTCCTTTATCATCCAGGTTGGAGATCAATTATCGGGTTGCTATTCCTATGACACGATACAGGTAACCATAGAAAATGGAAAGCCAGAAGTAATAATCGACGAACTTTTAGGAGGCAGCTGTGGTGCTCTAAATGTAACAGCTGAGGTAATCGACGGGATTTCTCCCATATCTTTCGAATGGTCTAATGGTGGTAACGAACCAACCAACATTCTTTCGCCAGGTACACATTGTGTATCCATTACTTCTGGAAATGGTTGTGTGGCTGAAAACTGTATTGTGGTGCCAGAACCTGGTGATTTTGATGTCAACCTAAGTTTTGTACAGAGTGAAACATGTGAATCATCTCGCCTTGAAGCAGAAGTAACTGGTGATGCAGGTAATTATAATTATCACTGGAGCAGTGGTACCAGCACCACTTACTTCAACAATCAATTTGAACCTGGACAAAACTATGTAACGGTAACAGATGGCAGCGGTTGTGAACAAATAGCTTCTGTATTTGTAGACGAAGCACCAAGCCTGTGTGGTGAATTACAGTTGCGTTTATTTGGAGACTTCAATAACGATTGTGTCTTTGGTAGCTCTGATCAGTTATTACCCAAATTCAAAGCCATCATAACAGATGAAAATGGTATACAACATCTTGCAGTAACATCATCTGGTATTCCTTTTCAAAACTATAATTGGTCTAGAAAGCTAAATCCTGGAAATTACACCCTTACTGTAGAAACCCCCAACAGTCTTTGGGTTCCCTGTTATGCTTCACAGGATTTCATACTTACCGCTGGTGGTACGACTCTAGTAGATGTCCCTTTACAAGCCATCGAAATATGTCCCGATTTAACCGTGAATGTATCTGTAGCTGAACTCAATTGGTGTAACCCTAACAACGTTGTGGGTATAGTCTACGAAAACTTTGGGACACAAACAGCTACTGATGCTTATATAGATTTCCAGATGGAGGAATTTCTTAGTATTACTAGTTCTCCGCTACCTTTCATAGAGCTTGGCAACCATCTCTACCGTTTTGAACTTGGCGATGTAAATATTGGGGAAAGTGTGAATTTTTATATAGCTGTTCTTGTAGACTGTGAAGCATCACTAGGTGCCACTCACTGCCTGGAAGCTGAAATATTTCCAAATGAACCATGCGTTGTAAATCAAAATTGGTCTGGTGCAAGTGTTGAGATTGTAGATGCTATTTGTGCCAATGATAGTCTAAGCTTTTTTGTCGAAAATGTCGGCTCTGCCGCTATGACAGCTGAACTGGAATACGTCATCATTGAAGACGCCATTATGCTGCTTCCTTCTCCTAATATACTCCCACCACTCACACCTAGTGATCAACACGAAATCAAAGTACCTGCTAATGGTGCTACCTGGCGTTTAGAAACCAGCCAAGAGCCTAATCATCCAGGAATAAATATTCCTTCTTTATCGGTTGAAGGATGTAGTACATTCGGTAGCATGGGGTTTATCAATCAATTCCCTCAAAATGATGCAGATCCATTTGTAGATATTGAATGTATTGAAAATACCAGTAGTTATGATCCTAATGACAAGCAGGGTTATCCTCTCGGCATAGGCGAAGACCATATCATTCGACCTGGACAGCCGATCGAATATCGAGTCCGTTTTCAAAATACCGGCACAGATACTGCAGAGACCGTGGTCATTCGCGATACTATTTCTGAATGGCTCAATCCAATGAGTATAGAACTTGGAGCAGCTAGCCATAGTTATCGCTTTGAACACTACGGAGAAGGTTTAAACCAACTTGCTTTCGTTTTTGAAAATATTAATCTCTTGGATAGCAACCTAAATGAAGCAGCTAGCCATGGTTTTATTGACTTTAAAATCTGGCCACGAGAGGAAGCACCACTTGGTACAGATATTTTTAATTCAGCAGCTATTTATTTTGATTATAATCCTCCTATCTATACTAACACCACCCATCATCGTATTGATAACCCATTTCTCACTGGAGTCAATTTTGTTTCTCCTTTATTTTATGAGATAAGCATTATTCCTAATCCTATCTCCGAACAGGCAATGATTAAAATTGAGGGAGTCTCTCTAAAATACCCTATCACGCTAAGCCTATTTGACGTATTGGGAAAAAAAGTTTGGACTAAGCAAACAACAACTGGAGAGGTAATCCTTCAACGAAATGACTTAGCGGCTGGACTTTATTTCCTTCAAGTAACTTCTGGTGGCAAATTAATAGGGAAAGGTAAAATCCAGGCTAAATAACAATACTTTAGATTTTGAGCCTAAAAGATTAAATATCAAATAGAGTTAGAATAAATATCAAGGCGGTATCGAAATAAACAGGTATCGCCCTTTTATTATACGAATACCAAATAACCAGTATCTGCTCAATATCCTTATCGTTTTCTGGAAAATTATGAGCAAAAGCGGGGAGATGGATAGGCTATTTAATATTATACCTAAGTTTCACTCCACTATACCAGTTTAAGCCAGGTGCCGGCTCAAAATAACGCCCCCCAAAAGCATTAATACGGAGGTTGTCATTATAAGAAGTATTAGTAAAATTGTTGAGCCCTGCAAATGGGCTTAACACCCACTTATTCTTTTTCCACTGATAAGCCACCCTTAAATTGCCTAAAATATAATCACCTGCTTGCTCCGTATTCGTGTCATTGAGGTAGATATCTCCTATGTAACGCAATTGAATCATAGCTAAAAAACCCGATGAATGGTGATAATGTCCGCTAAGTGTTGCCTGATGTTGTGGAATACCTGGTAGATAATTATCTGCAAAATTATTGCCATCTATTTCATATTGCTGATAGATATATTGCGCATAGGTGTAGGAGAATCTGGCTATAAAATCTTTAA
Source organism: Chitinophagales bacterium (assembly GCA_022360175.1). Classification (GTDB taxonomy): domain Bacteria; phylum Bacteroidota; class Bacteroidia; order Chitinophagales; family Saprospiraceae; genus JAKSDI01. The sequence goes on along the minus strand of JAKSDI010000091.1, from coordinate 3,334 downwards.
ATACGAACCAACGCAGATTAGCCTCTATCCCAAATCGTTCGGATTTCCCTGCATTCCTATAGAAATCCCTTCCGGGAAATGCCGCTAATTCAAAAGGAAGTAATTCATTCTGTAATTTGATATAATAGGATGATAATTTCAAGCTCCACCGCAGAGAAAAATGCTTGCGGTATCCTATTTCCAGATTTTGGGCTTGTTGAGGTTTTAAGGACTGATTAAAGCCGCCACCGAGTGGATTTGTCGATAATTCACTTAGGGCTGGCGTTTCAAAGCTGGTGGCAAAGTTTGCATATATATTACCTCCTTTTTTAAGATTGTAATGCAAACCAATACCAGGATTGAATTGCTCATATGACTGGCTTCCAGAATCATTCCCATCCAATAAATAACGGTCTTTTGCTTCTAATTCCATGGCATCAAACCTGGTATTAATAAGCAATAATAGGCGTGCACTCATTTCCAATTCCTGAATAGCAAATAAACCTACATTAGTAAAGGATTCTTCTTGATCAAAACTACGGTTTGCACGAATCCCTAATAGATTGTTATACCGCTGCCTATCGTCTAGCTGTTGCTCTATGTCTATTCCTATCTTTAAACGATAAGGCAATTTCCAATTGCTTTTATTCAATTGATAATTGACGCCTCCTCCCACAAAATCCCGTTCTAGATCAACAATCCCTCCTGCTTCAAATGGTAATCGATTGCTAAAATCTCTCCATTGATAAAACAAACGAGCATTCAATTGTTGATCTTTCTTAAGCTTTTGCTGCCAGGTAATTCCAAGCTTAGCTTGTTGTACTGCTTCTCCAGAATTGTAATCTCTGTTTTGTGGCCTGGCTCCAGTTCTATCAATTGACACTGCATTGTGATCCAGGCTTCCTGGATCTTGTGCTTCAGGGCTATCTACATAACCAAATATTAATTGCAAATGACTATTATCTGATGGCCTGGCTATAATTTTTGTATTGAACGAAGTGTTTTTCATACCACTATGTTCGCGATAGCCATCCAGCCGAGTATTACTTCCTTGCACAATAGCGCTCCATTTTTCAGAACGTATTCCTCCTTTTAATTGAAAGCGATTTAAACCAAAACTTCCCGCCAAGTAACGTGCTTCCGCAAATGTATTTTGGAGTACTCCTTCTGTAGCAATATTAATAACCCCTCCTGCGGCATTTCCATACATGCCTGATGCGGGGCCATTTATCACCTCCATTCCAGTAACTACTCCCAAGTCAAGATTATCCAGCTGAGCCTGTCCATCGGGAGTAGATTGAGGAATTCCGTCTACTATTATTTTCACACCTCTTATACCAAATGCTGAGCGAGCACCAAAACCTCGCATTGATATCCTTAAGTCCTGAGCATAGTTATTGGAACTCATTGCAAAAACACCAGGTATTTCTGCTAATGCATAATCCAAGCCCAATTGAGGCTGTGCTTCTTTCAAATCAGTACTATCTACAGTATACACCATCAAAGGGGCTTTACCAGCTAAAACGTGTAAGCGAGTAGCAGATACAACCACAGAGTCTAATCTCTTAACTAGCAAGCTATCTACTTCCTGAGCATAAATGTTATGTACTGAAAGAATAGGCAGTATTAAAAAGAATAATAATGATCTCATATCCATCAGAAATGATAGTCCTTTAATGAATCTAACAAAGCATTATTAAATATCTCTACTCCTTCCTGGTTGAGGTGCTGATAATCATAAAAATGCAAAGAATCCCTTAACAATAATTGACCATTAAAATTGATATAATTTCCATATGTTTCCATCCGTTGGTCAAAGGCATCATTATTATCAAAGGATTGATTATAAGCAAATGTAACAGGAGCTCGTACCAGTAACAACTTTGCACCTGAATTTTCAATCAATTGCAGGTTTTCTTCAAAAATCCGGAACTGATTTTCGTCAAATGCCCAATGATTGGTGGCATAGTCATTAAAGGAAGAATAACTGAGTTCTTTCTCTACAAAACCTCCAGAAATGTACGTATCCTCCCCTTTTATTGCAGCTTCCTGAAAACCTATATCCAGGCCTGACAACTGCCGATAAGCAGCATAAATTAAGGTATTATATACTTTTAAATGCTGATGCTGCCAGGCTAACCAATAAGACAAAGAATCTATCTGGCCATTGATTAATAAATCCATAGAAGACTCTACTCCATCGCTGGTAAAACACCAGGGGTACACCTCGTAAATGACCAGGCTGGGGGCTAATTCTTTTAGATATCGCTTCAATAATACCTGTCCTTGTAAAGGTGTTTGAGAGCCTGTACCCAGATTAAAACTTCTATAGCCTTTATCGTAAAATATCCTTGGGTCAAAACCTCGATAGGCCAATGAGGGGCCTATGAAAAGAATATCTGTAGCACCATAGTTTCCAGCTTCTCTTATTCGTGTATGAGTATGCCCATAACCACCTATTTCTGTATTAAGATTACGAGTTATTAAATTGGGCAGCAATTCTCCAAAGACTACTATCAACAATACATAAGCAGCCACACCTATGCTTAGAAAAATGACCAGCCTTGTCAAAAATTGTTTCATATTTTGCAAGGGCTAGAATTGAAAATAGATAAAGGGAGTTTCTTCCGTTTGCATAAACATTCCAATTATGAAAATGAGCAAGTAATACCAACTCCAGCGCAACCACTTGGGCCACTGATTTCCAATTGCAGCAATTGCATATTCCTGCGTACGCCCAATCCATTCTACAATCAGGAAAAATACAAGTAAACCAACTGTAACTAATGCAAGCCTTCCTTCCGGAAAATCGGGAACATTCATAAAGGAAGGAGAAAATATTTCTCCCAGATATGCAAAAGCATGGTGTATATTTTCTGCTCTAAAAAATACCCATGCCAATGTTACTAGCAAGAAGGTAATAAGCATTTGCGAAAGCTCCCTGACAGTAGGTAATTGACGATCTTGGGCTACTGTATCTAAATAATGGCGATTCCGTTTACCCAACATCAAAGGCAGGTAATACAAAGCGTGTAAACCTCCCCAAACAATGAATGTCCAATTGGCTCCATGCCAAAAACCACTCACTAAAAAAACGATCCATATGTTACGTATACGGAGCCATTTTTTCACTCTGCTTCCTCCAAGAGGTATATATAAATAATCTCTAAACCAGGAAGATAGAGAAATATGCCAGCGTCTCCAGAATTCTGCAATATCACGAGAGAAATAAGGGAAAGCAAAATTGCGGCGCAGATTGAAACCAAACAAACGAGCAGTACCAATAGCTATATCTGAATAACCTGAAAAGTCACCGTAAATTTGGAAGGCAAAAAAAACAGCTCCTAATAACAAG
>JAKSDI010000212.1 GCA_022360175.1 Chitinophagales bacterium | reverse complement strand
GCCGAGGAAGTAAAAAAATATGAATAAGAAAGACTTTGACTTGGAACCAATTCAATCACAGCAACTGAACCTCGATCTATTCGGACTAGATCCGCTTCTCGATAAGAACTACAGCAATACTCTCGAAATCTATGACCTAGCCGGCAAGTTTATCTACGATAAACACAATAAATACCTCCGATCAGCATCAGCAGAAGAAACAGAATTCACACGTATCACAACATATAGGGAAATGGAGCTACGCATTTCCGTCACCGCAGCAAACATAGAACGGACCAAGAACGGAATAAAAGAGAGGGTTTTCGTCTTCCCTGGAGCCAGAGAAGAAATCATAGAGGATGTTTTGAGGAAGCTAGCAACAAAAGAAAGGGCAGAAGCCTATCAGGCAACTACAGGATCAAACGCTGGTACCAGATTCGTTGGAATCGCATTCACACTGTATGAAGTATACGAAGAACTGAAAAGGGTAGGGAAGTCTTATTCATATGCGGAGATCCGTGAAGCCCTTGAAATAATGAACCGATCTAACCTTGCAATCCAAAGTGTGGACAATTCCATAGATCTATCTGCGCCATTTTTCCCTATCAAAGCTATTGCAGATAAAGCAAACAAGAGCGAAACAAAATCCTTTGTTTGTTTCCATCCAATGGTAACCGATGCCATACTCACGCTAAATTTTAGGCGCATTAACTATGCCAAAGCATTAACATTCAAAAGGCACTACACAAGACTAACATATAAAAGATTAAGCCACCGGTGGATCCAAGCCGCTCCGGGTAAACCCTATAGCATATTATTAAGCACCCTAATTAGTGCAATGAAAGATCCATACAACAATATGTACCAAGACAAAGCGCTCTTCAAAGATGTAATGGATGACCTAGTTAATGATGATGTACTTGAACGCTATGATATGACCCCTAAGAAACAAGGAAAAAAGATTACCGACTGGCGTTTCGACCTCTACGCCTCAAACACATTTGCAAAACAAATCGCAGCTAACAACAAAGTTGCTAATACTTTACAAGAGAAAGATTCTCCCGAAAAAAGAGAAGCAACAACCCGGGTCCAGCACATCAAAGATGAAATTATCTTTTAATCAGATTCAAGGCATTTTCTATTCCAACCCTTAACTTTCGTGCCAGCCTGAACTTTATCGAGTCTTCTCTACCTTAAACCTTAGTTTTTTCCAGCCCGGACGTTATCGAGTTTCTCTAGCTTAAACCTTAGTTTTTCTCTCCAGCCAGGGCTTTATCAAGTTTTCTCTAGCTTAAACCTTAGTTTTTCTCTCCAGTCCGGGCTTATCGAGTTTTCTCTACCTCAAACCCCACTATTATTACTCTATTTTTATAATTTTTAGCTGTTTAATTACAAATTTACTCAGGTTTTAGATGGAATTGTGCATAATACGATGCAGAGCACTACAACTACCGAGGTTTAGGATAGAGAAAAACAATCGCTCTAAAATCCAAAAAGTCTTCTACCTTCTTGTTTTCTTTGTATATTATTTAGTATCGAGAGCTTTTTTAAAGTTTACACGGATTTACGCACTCACTAGCTCAACAATTCTATGCCATACCTTAGTGAGGTTTAAGATAGAGGTATACTAAGGTTTGAGATAGAAAAGCATAAATTGTATAGATATTAATCATTCACTACCAAGGTATGGCATAGAGTATGTGTGAAAAAGAATAATAACTGTGCATAAATCTGTTGATATGCTGTGCATTTCCTGTTATTAAGAGTGTATAACTTTAAGAAGATAGGGTTTGAGATAGAATATTGCCAAGGTTTACCAGAGAATAGCATTAAGGTTTACCATAGAACAACAGCAAGGTTTACCATAGCAATACACTAAGGTTTGAGGTAGCTATATTTTTCAAAACTCATGATGACTCAAGGGCTACAGTTAAATGAATGCTCGATCCTTCCGTGAGCCTACTGGTTTTTAAACCGCTATTTCTCCGTTTTTATCTTTTTAAACAGATAATAAATAAAAAAAACTATTTATTATAATTAATCCGACCTTTGGTATATCTCGAGTAGTAACTAAGTTATTGAGTTAAAGCCAGAGGGAATAATTTAAATTGATCTAAGGGATTTCCGTTCATCGCCTATGGTAGTTCCTCTATACTTCAAATAATTCACTACAGCAGTATATAAGGCCCTCGTCGTATTACAGTTCCACTGAACTTCCAATAGACTAATTTGTTCAACAGATTCGCACACATAATATGATCTATTACAGCCATCTTTTGGATTCGCAATTGCCACTAGTTTTTCTCTATTCTCAATAGCCCAGAAAACTGCAGCATCAAACATCTGATATTGATATTTGAAAGTGTTATCTAAGGCACAAATTAGTTTCATGGTTTGTATATCACCGTTACTAAGCTTTAAAGTAAAAGCTGTCAGTTTGGTTTTATCCTGCGTCATATTTCACCGTTAACCATCGAATCAAATTAAAAGTTACCAATTCTACGGTTACGGATTCTCTTATAGCTAACAGATATATACGATAGTTTTTAGGTCATTATCTAATGACCCTTTTTTTATGACCTCTTGTCTTCAATCGGGCATCCTTTCATCAAGGAGGTAAAGCAATGTTAACTACACTGTTTAAGCGCAAGCAATCACCAGGTATAGCTCCTGAATTAACAAAAAAATATTCGATTGCTATGTCCGGAAAAGATTTACTAGCATCCTCAAAACGAAGAACCCTTATTAGACAAATTAAACGTCTATTCAGCATTACTGAGGATGTATGGATTAATCACTATTTGTACGCCATTGAACAGTTCGCCGAACTAGTACAAGAAGTTCCTGCATCTGAAATACACCACCATTCGACAGCAGGGGGGCTAATTGACCATACTCTCGAGGCTCTCCATGCTGGAATACGGATTGCTCAAGGTTATGTATTGCCTCCAAATACTGAACCGGAACAAATAGCATCTTCATCAGATCGATGGCGCTTTGGCGCTTTTATTGCGATTCTTGCACATGATATTGGAAAGGTAGTCACCGATATTGAAATTGTTTACCGGGAAAAAGGAAGAGACTTCCAGTACTGGCATCCCTGGTATGAGAATATACCCACTGGTGCTGAATATAGTTATCGCTATAGAAATAGAGCTAATAACTCAAAGCTCGCCAAATCTTTGCATGAAAAGGCAGCAATGTCATTATTACCACGACTACTAACTAAGAAGGCAGCACAATGGATATTTGAAGACACTGAGTTGCTGACGCAATTATTCAGTACAGTGACACATTCTACTTTCGGAGGACAAGCAATTGCTGAAATAGTGAGAACTGCCGACAGTGCCAGTGTTGCAAACAACTTAGGCGCGAACACTGGAGTAAGAACGGATCACTCAAGCATAATTCCTCTACATGAAAAGTTGATTGTCTCTCTACGTAAATTAATCAATGATGGAGACTTAAAACGAAACAAACCTGGTGCGGCAATCTGGGTCACCGAAACTGACACATGGGTCGTTTCCAAAGCAACAATGGAAGCGGTTAGAGTACAATTGCTCAATGAAGGTCACAAAGGTATACCCAAAAACATCATACGTTTATTCGAGATTCTTCGAGAACACGAATTGCTGATACCAAACCAAGAAGGAGACAGTGTTTGGAGAGCAGAAATAAATGACTTTGCCAAAAATTGGCAACAAAAACTTACCTTCCTTCGTTTTAAGAACGAGATTATATGGCCTACAAGCAACCCGGATACATTTGATGGAGATGTCTCGCCACTTGATAAACTAGGTAATCACATAGAGGAAAATATTTCTGAAAACATTAAAAAAGATATTGTTAATAGTGATTCTTCAGTAGAAATCCTAAGAGACACAGAAAATGTAAATTTGAAAAACAATCAATTCGCTAGTGAACTTCAAAAAAATCATATTGAAACAAAAAAAGAACAACCGATTCAAAGATCATTTAACAGTTTCGAAAAAATAGCACCTGCTGCACCTAACGATTGCAATAAGAAAAAGAGCATTAATACTAATTCTCTGCCAAACCCTACAGAGCAAAAAAACAAAGAACAAAAAGAAAACAAACAACATAAGGGGATACCGTCTTCCGATGCTAAAAGCCTTTGGAAGAACTCGCGAAAAGTTCAGGAAGAGCTGCTCACGCAAAACGACTTTATCGCCTGGCTCCTCAAAGGTATATCTCGCAGACATATTCGTGTTAACGAAGCTATAGCACCAGTACACATTTTAGAAGGGCATGTCGCCTTAGTTACTCCAGTGATATTCAATTTATATCTGAAAAACAATTCTCTAAAAAAACGGTTGTATGAAAAGCGAGCTGGCGATAAAAAAGTATACACCCTTCTCCAAAAAGAACTTGAAAAACTGGATATTCACCAACGCGGATCAAACGGCCAAAATATCGTCAAGATGTCCGTTGATGGACAACGATCACAATCTGAATTAAGAGTATACCTTTTGAACCGGGATTGTTTCCCATCATTAGCCAATTTCAGCCCAAACAAGGCAATGACCATCCATCTCTAAGAACCATACAATGTCTGAAGTGCCAACTTATAGCTATGTTATGTCCGTCATGGACATGGATAATATAAATGGGTATATTTGATGCTATAATTTTTATTGCACTTTGTTCTTGCATAAAGGCCTTATCTTCAATAAATAGTGCCGTATATAGGGTTTTCATCGCCTGATTCCCTATTTATGGCCATATACGCTGCATTAGAGGATATCTCACCTCCAGAGGCGGTAGAGCGATCAATGAACACCAAAAGAAATATAAATACAGAAACTTTTGAACTTCCGGGTGAGAGGCTCAACCATTTACTTGATCAGATTGGATTCAAGCAGGGCAGGGGACGAGTTACCAACTTCCAGAATTATCTTACAGAAAAATCACCAAACCTATTTTCAGATCTCAAATATACAACAGTACGATCTTGGTTTCAGGAACATGCTCCGCCGATGCGGAAAATTGATGCTGTAATACAAGCGCTTAAAAAGGAATATCAATTTCACCACGATATATCCCTAATCAAAACTTGGTGGAAGATGGGAGGGTTCTACCCATTTATCAGTGATTCTGGAGAACTAAGCCCCAGCATTACAGATTTACAGAAGGAAGTTAAAGACAAGGAGGAAAAACTCCAGTTCCTAGTCATGTCTTTAGTAACAGAAGAAACCGGGGAATTATTTAAATCGTTATCTAGTCAAGATTTGGTGAAGCTCAAAGATAAAGTAGTTAAATTCGCCAATGAGTTTGCAGACCCCTTCGAAATAGAATGTCCTTCCGAATACTTGCGAATGGCTATAAGAGATGAACTATCAGCGATCCTAGGTCGGTAGTAAAATGACATGCTTTCGTCACTCAAAAGAAAGACACTTAACCTTTTTGCTGGTTACCTTCTTTCTATACTTTCACATATTGCTGCAGCAGAATTACTGGTTATCATTCCAGACTATACAGAAGGGTATACCAGTGTCGCTCAAGCAATAATCGATTCTGCTTTCGGGTATGATGGCCATGTCATCCGATATTCAGATTTAAAAAAGGATATCGACTGTTATGATTTGGTTGTAAGCGTGGGAAAAGACGTAGTTTTAAATGTCAACCATGATCCACGGTTCAAAAATACTCATATCATAAGTGCATTTGCACCCAGATCTTCCTATCAACTAACAACACACAAAACAGCTATTTTTAGCGATGTAAATCCTGCATACACGTTAAACTAATCCAGAATTTGTTTCCTGATCGGGTTCCTCGTATTGGTGTTTTTGTTGATAGTAAAAAAACAATCCGTTTTCTGAGTTTTTTAATAACACTGGAAGATTCGTCTTAATACAAAAGATCGTAACTCATGAGGAGAGCCCGGCGCAGATTATTGATAGTGTCGTACATGAAAATAACATCGATGCATTTATTGTTCTGCCATCCAGTATAATTTATGATCCGCATTCATTGACTGCAATGCTCTACTCGCTTTATCAACTCAATGTCGCGACAATTTCTTACACACCGAAACTGGTAGAAGGTGGAGTGGGGTGTGTGGCAGCAGCTTACTTCGATCAGGCATTAGTTGTATCTGAGATTAGTAAAATAATTAAATCATTTTTAAAAACGGGAGAGTTATCCAAACAGGCCATAACACCGAAAAAGGCAAAGGTAATCGTTAATAAACGATTAGCCAAGGCATTGCGATTAGATCCAAGCAATCTCATGAACTTTGGAGAAATACATGAGCAGTGAGAAAGGGATTTCCTACAGAACGTTATTATTTAAATCAGTCGTTCTTTTTTCAGTTGTCATTTACGCACCGATTATTTTTACAATTTACCATCAGTCGAAAAGTTTTGTAGACCTCGAGCTAAAAAATATCAAAGGAATTACTGAACTTCATTCCATAAATATATTGGCGTACGCAATAGAAGCAGGGAACAACGATATTATTAATGGAATGCTTAATGACCTCAAAAACTATAGCTTCATTTACAGCCTTACTGTTCTTGATCCTGATAAAGAAATAATTGGCTTCGTTAAGAGTGATGGCTACGATGGTTTAGAGGTATCCGAGCTTAGTTCTAAAGAGCTACCTATATACTCTACGCCATCAATTACTAAAGCGATAATAGAGAATGATTTATTATCACTCGACATTGAACCACGCGATAAACGGTTCGTTGGAACGCTGCTAATTTCGTATACCAATGCTATAGGAGCAGAAACAGCATTCTCTCCGATCATCAATTCATTACTGCTTTCGTTATTGTTCGGCGTTATTTCAGCCGGTATATTTTTTGTAGTGCTCAGATCCATAAGCAAAAGTTTCGTCAACATGATGATTTCTGCCAAACGATTGGCCAGTGGTGAAAAAGGCATAGTCCTTTCAGAAACCTCTAATATTCGAGAACTTGCCCAATTTGCAAAGTCGTTTAATAGGATCTCAAAGGAACTGGAAAAAAACTGGAGTGATTTGGAACATCAAGAGCAAGTATATGAGCTGAAAAATAATATTTTGCAAATAGCCGCCCATGAACTGCGAACTCCAATTGGGAGCATAAAAACATATTTAGATAGAGCCTGCTCAGAAAGCTGTTAAAAGGCACGCCCCATTTGAACGAAATTTGAATCGCTTCCTGGCTAATTTATTAAAGCCCGAATAAATC
>JAKSDI010000095.1 GCA_022360175.1 Chitinophagales bacterium | reverse complement strand
CTATCTTTTCCAAATAAAGGCTCTTTGGATTCCAGATGTGCTTTCATCCGTGTCTCCAATCCTTTAGACATAGTATTAAATCTTGTTTTTTTTTCTTTCATCTTTGCTAAGATAAGAGACACACTTGTATGAACAGTCTCGTATTGATTGTAGCTATAAAATAAAATACCTTACTCACCACTCACCACTCACCACTCACCAATCACCAATCACCCAATCACCCAATCACCCAATGTAGCTGATAAGCAAAGTCGGGACTCACCGCTACCCACTGAACACTCTACCTCTGCTCAACTGCATACTGAATGACTGAATACCGCCCACTGCTCTACTGCACAGGCTCAATTAAATCCCATAGATTGCCATACAAATCTTTAAAAACGGCTACTGTACCATAAGGTTCTTCTTTAGGGGGGCTTACAAACTCTACATTATGAGATACCAAACGTTTGTAATCTCTCCAGAAGTCATCTGTATGTATAAATAAAAATACCCTGCCACCAGTTTGATTACCTATTCGGCTAGCCTGTTCTTCATTTTTTGCTTTAGCTAATAATAGCCGACACCCTCCACCTGTCGGTTCAACTAAAACCCAGCGTTTACCAGCTCCGAGGGGTGTATCTTCTATCAGTTTAAACTGCATGGTATTGACATAAAAATCAATGGCATCATCATAATCTGCTACTACCAAAGCAATTTGAGCAATACGTTGATTCATGAAGTAAAATTTGTAGACAATAATAAACAATTCTCTTTTAGAAAAGGAGTGCTTGCTAAAATTAGGTACCTAATGAGTGTACGGATTTTCAAAATCTTTACTTACTAGCAGGTATTGTGACGGTAAAGTGGGAGGATTACCTTTGCGGTGTTCTTTATTTAGAATTTGTCTAAATTAAAATAAGATGCAAAAGCTAAATTATATACTCTTAATATTTTTAGTATTACCCTTAATAGTTAATGGTCAGTTTGTGGAGATATCCTATGAAGCGGGGTATAGTGAGCAGGCTTATTACAGATTAAGTGATGATGCAACCGTTAATGTCGCGAATACATCTTGGGATATAGCTTTCACAAATATGGGGCTTCAGGATGCAGGTGTATTGATTAATGAAGCAACCGCTTCTTCAGGAGTTGAGCTGGAATTATATCAGGCTCCTAGCAATGATTTTTCAGCCACGATTACATCAACAGATTTGACTGATCGTCTATACAATAGTGAAGATAGCTGGGACAACGGTGGTGCTTTTAATAGCATTCGTGTAGAAGGAGATCCGTTTGATTATGGTTGGGGAAGTTATAATCCTACTGGTCATATTGTAGAAGGAACAGCTGTATATGTTATCAAGTTGCGGGATGGTAGCTATAAAAAACTTGAAATCCAATCTTTAGCAAGTGGAGTCTACTCCTTTCGATATGCTGACTTAGATGGTTCTAATGAAGCATCAAATACTATTGATAAGGCGGCCTATCCTAATGATAATTTGATACAATTTTCGTTTGATACAGGTACTATAGTGAATGATATACCTGCTACAACAGAATGGGATTTATTATTCACCCGTTATGTTACTCCTCTAGATGATGGTACAGGCAATTTTATTGACTATGCAGTGTCGGGAGTACTTTCTGGTATTGGTGTAGAAGTAGCTCAGGCTAATGGGATAGATCCAGCAAACGTTGAATTTAGCTCGTACGAAGAGGTATTAACAACTGTCCTTGATGAAATTGGCTACGACTGGAAATCTTTTGATCTTGGAACTTTTCAATGGTCATTGCCATCAGATCGAGCCTATTTTGTGAAAACTGCTAATGGAGAAGTTTGGAAGATTATTTTTGTAGACTTTGAAGGCTCTTCTACAGGAAACGCAGTGTTTGAAAAAACACTAATTGGAGTTGTTAACAGCAATGAGGAAGTATATCCGGGAGTTACTGATTTTGCAGTTTTCCCTAATCCGGTTACCGACCATTCCGTAGTAACTTTCACCACTTTGCAGAAGGAAAACGTGTCTCTTAACTTGTACAATGCTGCAGGGCAACTTGTATGGCAGTCAGCTCAACAAGCTACTACTGGTTTTAATGTAGTACAACTTCCAGTATATGAATTACCCCAAGGTTTATACTGGCTTCAGTTGAATATCGGTACTAAATCGGTTACTAAAACAGTAAGTATAGCCCAATGAAAATAAAGATACAGTTTTTGTTTTTCTTGTTGTGTGGTATAATTCTCCTGTATACTTGTGCAAACCCCACTCAACAACATGATGCTGCTGGTCACACTGCTCCTTCCTCGGATACACGAATAGTCGCACTATCAGGGGGAATCACAGAGGTACTCTATACATTAGGGCATGGTAACAAGATTGTAGGAGTGGATGTGACCAGCACTTTTCCAGAAGAAGTAAAAGAACTCCCTCAATTGGGGCATATCAGAAACCTGAATGCGGAAGCTATATTAGCTTTAGCTCCCAATTTGATAGTAGCAGAGGCTAAAGATAGTAGTAATCAGATATTGCAACAATTGGCCAATTCTGGGATAGAACTTTTGTTCTTAGAGAGTACTAATCATCCAGATAAACCAATTTTACAAGCTGAGGTACTGGCTAAAAAACTGGGAAGCGAAGCTTCACTACAAACCTTAAAAGAGCAACATCTTCAGGATATACAGGAATTGCAACAAATAAAGGAAAAGAATACTTACGAACCACGGGTACTTTTTGTATACGCAAGAGGTAAGGGAAGTATGATGGTTGCAGGAAGAAATACATCTGCTTCATCCATGATCGAATTAGCAGGTGGTAAAAATGCAATTTTGGACTTTGAGGGCTTTAAGGCTTTATCGGCTGAGGGGTTGATAGAAGCACAGCCTGATGTATTATTACTTTTTAAAAGTGGATTACAGAGTTTGGGGGGACAGGAAGGATTACTTCAGGTTCCTGGCCTCTCCCAGACTCCTGCTGGAGTGAATCAGCGTTTTATCGCAATGGACGGGCTCTATTTATTGGGCTTTACACCGAGAGTAGGGAAAGCGGCTATTGATTTAGCTAAACAGCTTCAGGCATTTAATTACGAGGATCAGTTAACTCAGAATAAGGACTAGCTTGAGTACTCCTATTCAGTACATAGAAACGAATAATAAGCACTGGGTGCTACAAGACTTACTCGGGATATTAATGTCTAGGAAAGGGCTGACGATTGCATTGCTTTTATCAATGTTTTGTTCCTTATTTGTAGGAGCTTATGTAGTCCCTTTTAGTGAATTTTATACGTCTTTGATAGAGTGGTTTTACGGTGAAAAAGGTATTGCGTCAGATCCGTTTCTATATATGCTCATTTATATTCGCTTGCCTCGTGTTGTACTTTCGGTAGTGGTAGGTGGAGGCCTGGCTGCAGCAGGAGCTGCTATTCAGGGCTTGTTTCGTAACCCTCTCGCAGATCCAGCTTTAATTGGTTTGACGAGTGGGGCAATGACCTTTGCAGTAGCAGGTATTGTATTTGCCAGCTTATTTATGGAAATAGTCCAGTCTTTCTTAGGATATACACTAATTACTTTTCTGGCTTTTATAGGGAGCCTGTTAAGTACACTGCTGGTTTATTGGTTAGCAACAAAGAAAGGGAGGACATCGGTGACAACCATGCTATTAGCTGGCATTGCTGTTACGGCTCTTGGAGGGGCTTTAACAGGTTTGATGACTTATTTTTCCAGTGAAGATGAACTTAGAGACATTACTTTCTGGACTTTAGGGAGCCTGGCCGGTGTCAGTTGGCAAATGTTGGCAATCATTATACCGATGGTATTGATCGCTATTAGCATATTACTCTTTTATGCTCCACAACTGGATCTGATGCTGTTGGGTGAACAGGAAGCGGCTTATATGGGAAGTAATATTCAGCAGGCTAAATGGGCAGTTATTGGAGGAGTAGCTTTGGCTGTTGGCGCCTGTGTTGCTGTCAGTGGTGTTATAGCATTTGTAGCGCTAGTCGTCCCTCATTTAATTCGGTTGGTAAAAGGGCCCCGGCATCATAATCTCATACTTAGTGCAGCATTATTGGGAGGGGTGTTATTATTACTGGCAGACATGTTTGCTCGTACTATCATCGCTCCGGCAGAACTACCGATTGGTATCATCACTGCTTTAATTGGGGCACCTTTCTTTATTGGTTTACTCCTTAAAAAACGAGATCAGCTATGGTAGAGGCTAAGAGAGTAGGAGTACAGATCAGTAATCGTTGGATTGTAAAAGAAGTTTCATTTACTATCGAACCAGGGCAATTAGTTAGTATTATAGGGCCTAATGGGGCTGGTAAATCTACACTTCTAAAAGTTATTGCAGGAGAAAGGGCACTTCATCATGGGCATGTGCAGATCAATGGACAAGATATAAGAAATCACCCGTCTAGTGAAATAGCCAGATTGAGAGGGGTTTTGAGCCAGCAGTTACATCTACCTTTTTCTATGAAAGTAATAGAAGTTGTAATGTTGGGTAGATACCCTTACCGCAAAAAAGAAACGAATGCTCAAAGTCGGCTTATTGCCCTGCAGTGCCTGGAGGATGTTGGTATGGCAAGTTTTGAGAATCGCCAGATGGAGACACTTTCTGGAGGAGAACAGCAGCGAGTACACCTGGCAAGGGTACTTACACAGATAAGCATAGAAAACAGTACGAAAAACCGATACCTTTTGCTGGATGAACCTACAGCAAGCCAGGATATTACCCAAAAGTATCGCCTATTGTCACTCTTAAAGTATTTATGTAAAGAAAAAGGGGTGGGGGTATTGATAATACTGCATGATTTGCATTTAGCTGCACAATACTCAGACCAGATATTGCTATTAAAAAATGGTAGTGCATTGGCCTACGGACAGCCCCAAAAAGTATTGTCTCGTCATCGGATTCAAGAGGTATTTGATTTGCCAGAAGATATATACGCAGGGACATTTAATAATACAATACAAGGCTTGGTCCACCCTCTTTCATTCTTTTAATTTTAAAATCCGTTATTCATGTCGAAGCCATCTATAAATATTGAACTTAAAGAAAAATATATCGCTTTAAAAGAGGCTCAACCAAAATTGCGCATTAGAAATGCAGCCAAATTATTGGGAGTGAGCGAAATGGAATTGCTGGAACTAGAGTTGGGAACCAATGTTATCAGACTAAAGACAGACTGGACGGAACTACTTCGTGAAGTACATACTTTCGGTCATGTGATGGCACTGACCAGAAATGAATATGCCGTGCATGAACGTAAAGGAGTATATGACAATATCTCCTTTGATAAATCAGGAAAAATGGGAGTAGCGGTTAATCCTGATATAGACCTACGGTTTCTAATGTGGAATTGGAAATATGGATATGCTGTGCGAATGGAAAAGGGGAAAAGAGTATTACACAGCCTTCAGTTTTTTAATAATAGGGGAGAAGCTGTCCACAAAATATACCTTACTAAAAGGTCATCACCTTTGGCTTATGAAGCATTGATTGAAAAATATAAATCTGATGATCAGGGAGTACCCGCTAAAGTTGAGAAAGGGGCAGTACCTCCAAAAGAAGTTCGTCCTGATAGTGCTATAGATGTTGCCGCTTTTAAAGAGGAATGGCTGGGACTAAAGGATACACATGATTTTTTCCCTATGCTTAAAAAATACAATTTGCAACGTACGCAGGCATTTCGTCTGGCACCGAAAGGGTATGCACAAAAAGTGAGTAATGATGTGGTAACGAGAGTATTGGGAGAAGCAGTAGTAGGGAAAGTGCCTATTATGGTATTCGTAAATAGCAGTGGTTGTATACAAATCCATACGGGAATGATACACAAACTGGTTCCTATGGATAACTGGATAAATATAATGGACCCTGAATTCAATTTGCATTTGAATACGGAAGGGATAGCAGAGACCTGGGTGGTTAGAAAGCCAACAGCAGATGGAGTAGTGACCAGCCTGGAAGTATTTGATGATAAAGGAGAATTGATTGTCTATTTCTTTGGCGAAAGAAAGCCGGGTAAACCGGAGTTGGAAAGCTGGAGAAAGATTATGGATGGATTTAATATGATAAT
>JAKSDI010000136.1 GCA_022360175.1 Chitinophagales bacterium | reverse complement strand
GATTCTGATCATGGAGGTTTTTTTCTTAATCAAGGCGAGGGTTCCCGACCTTAGCCGTAGCTAAGGAAGGTGGTTCCTCAACATAGAGTAAGGAAAAAAGAACCCATCAGAATTATTAAAATAATATTGATCACTTACTTAATGCTATTTAATTATTATCATTAAATACTAAATACCATCAAATAATGAATAATGTAACTCATGCAGAAGTGAGGATGTATAAGATGGGAACGGGGGATTGCTTTGTAGTCAAATTCTTTTCTGATGAAGAAGTGAAGTTTAAGATGATGATTGATGGAGGTGCAATATATGGAACAAAAGCAAGGCTTTCTCCTTATGTTGAAGATTTGAAAGCATATGTAGATAATCATATCAATGCACTTGTGATTACTCATGAGCATCAAGACCATGTATTAGCCTTTGAAAAGTGTAAAAGTCTATTTACGAGTAATTTTATAGTTGATCAGATATGGATGGGGTGGACAGAAAATGATAGTGATCCCAAAGTAGAACGCTGGAAAGAGGACTACGGTGAGAAAAAAGCTGCATTGAAATTAGCTTCTGATATGCTTGATGAAATGCTGGAGAAGGAAGAAATACAAGCTCAATTTGCAGATGCAAAGGAAAGCCATGGAATCAAAAAAGCTAAAAGAAAGTTTGCTTCAGGTTTAAGGGAGTTTTCAAATCTACATGTCCATCCAAATTTTGCAGCAAATACTAAAGTTTATAAAGGATTGTTGGCAGGAATGAGAGTTGTAAAAAAAGACATCGCATCAGACAATATTCAATATTTTAAACCAGGCAATGTACTGCAAAATGTAGTTGGCCTGGATGGAGTTAAAATTTATGTGCTCGGACCTCCAGAGCTGTATAAAGATGTGAAAAAAGAACATGGAGGTGAAGGAGAATCTTATGAGAGGAATTTTAATTTGAGGAACCTTAATGCCTTTACGAATGCGGTTTATGACACAAATGATTATCTAAGTTCTTCAACTATACCTTTTTCTAAAGAATATATTCAGGAAGAACAAGTAGGATCTTATAATGAACCTGAAGTTGTTAAGCTCTATAATGAAAAAGAGCAATGGCGCCGAATAGATATCGATTGGTTGTATGCTGCCGGAGACCTGGCATTGAGGATGAATAGTTATACCAATAACCTAAGTTTGGTATTAGCTATTGAGTTTGAAGAATCGGGAAAGGTAATGTTATTTCCCGGAGATGCCGAATATGGTAGCTGGGCAAGTTGGCATGATATTGATTGGGGAGTAACAGGGTGTGGTGAGGAGACACTAACTACAGAAGAACTCTTAAGGAAGACCGTTTTTTATAAAATTGCTCATCATTTAAGTCATAATGGTACGGCTAAACAGAAAGGCCTGGAAATGATGACTCATCGAGACCTGGCGGCTATGGCAACCGTAGATTACGATGTAATTCGGCCGGGTTGGAAAAATACGATGCCTAATGAAAATATTGTTGATGATCTTTTACAAAAAACGAAAGGGCGTCTTTTGATCATGAATGAAGATCGATTGGAGCATAGAGGACAGTCCATCACTGATGCTATTTCTGCTGCTCGTAATTCCATGTCTAATGGCGAAAGAACTGCTTTTGATAATGCTTATGAGGAAACAGAACTCTTCATTCAATATACAGTGATGGGATAAATGTTGCATCATTAGACTAAAACCTTAAAGCTCGACAAACATTTATAAACCAGTACACCAGCTTTAAAACGGGTGTACTGGTTGGTAAGCATGCTTTTAAAGCGCCAGCACTTTTTCTATTCGCCGTGAGCCGTCTTTGAACTCAATCAACAGCAGGTAAACGCCTGATGCAGGCAATTGCACTACTACTTCAGCAGAGTGATTGATGGATACCTTATTACCGTTTACATCATAGAGGTGAATGGCTTTAATTGGTTTGGAAGATTGAACAAACACCTTTCCATCAATACTAGGATTAGGGAAAATCTGAACTTCTTTTTCATCTGCCACTGCCACTGCATTAATCAGAGGGAATATAATGCTATCTTCACTAATTTCTGCTACTAATACCGGAGCATTATCTATACTGAAAAACATACTTTTGAAGGTATCTATTTCTGCACTGCTTTCCTCAAAAATAGGATTGACCCAGCGAGGAGGTAAGGAGTGATAATAAGCACGGGCTCGTACTTCTATAGGCCCATTATATCCAAGAGTCGGAATATGATAAGCCAGGCGGTCACTACCACTGCCTTCTACACCTTCTTCATAATTGAAGTTGTTATCTTCTATCGCAAGGCCAACTATACGAGTGGTATCATAAACGGGATCATCTATTTTAAAGCCTAATGGTGGAAGGCGATTATCTTTTAATTGCACATAGGCATGCTCTAATACAACCGTGAATTCTTCATTTTCATCTCCTGCTGCCAATTCGTAAATCTGAACCTGATCAGAACTGTTGATGATATCATAATGGGGTTCTACATCTTCTGTTTCACCTTTTAGAGTATAATCTTCATTCATAGCTCCTGAATGGAAAAGTGTATCACCAGTTTCTGTAGTAAGCAGGAGTTCTATAAATAAGCGGCGGCTAGGATAACCGGAAGGGAACTTATGTCCTGCTTTATTGGTCAGTTTTAGCTGAAAACGAGCCGTATCTTCCTCTACTCCCATCCAGTGCATTTCCATATCCAGCGATTTTTCCTGTAGCATAACATAAGTCGCATCAATGGTCTCATCATAATGTTCGGGTAGTGCATTGATATCTAACTCCTCACGATAGTTTTTCATCAATTCAAGCATGAATGTATTGGCTCCCGTCATTTCGTGTAAGCCATATGGGCTACGCCCTTCCAGGAAGAGGTAGTTGGAAGAGATAACAATAGATTCTTCCAGTTGAGGAAGGTGACACTCCTGGCAACTTACATTGTCTGTCTCATAAGCAGAGTTGAGCCATTCGTGATAAGTGGCTTGTTCCACGAAGGTGGTGCCGAGTAATTCTCCATCCTGGCCAATCGGTTCTGTCAGTAAGGTGTGACAGGATGCACATAAACCGGCATCTGTAATATGATCTCCTTGTACAGGTTCAAAACCTACAAACTCAGCCATAGGCCCTAAAAATGGGAGAGGGTAGGGGCCATAAATGACTCTATTGGTATCAAAATTAATGTTTCCCGAGTGTAGTTCTCCGATCTGTTCAGGTGCAATTTTATGACAGGATGCACAAGAGACACCATCCAGGCCAATCGTATCTTGCAACATGTCTGCAATCGTATAATGTTCATGCCCGCGGTATAGAGCAGTATAGTGCCCCATAGGCGCATGACAGGAGGTGCATTTAGTTTGAATATCATTGTGAAAAGAAACCGGAGTAGAAAGCAATTCATGGCTTACTTTTGCTCTCCAGAAAGGATCTTTAGCACTATTGGCCATCATGGTAGCTCGCCAGTCATCGTACATATTTACATCATTGCCAAAGAAGTCCACCAGGGCGTTGTAATTAGAATCGAACCCGTGGCAGCCGCTACAAGTAGAAGCAGTGGGGAAAATAATACTAGAGTCGACAGGGTCCAATAATAGTTGATGTAATAAGGCCAATTCGCGTTCTGTATGGAATGCCTTGGCTGGTTGTTGGAAAGGTAATAAAGCCGCACTAAAGATGATAATCAAAATCAGTGTGCCAAAAAGTAGTTGTTGATGCTTCATGAATTATCCGGTTGAAGGCTCGAAAATGAGAAAACTTTGCTAAAATGAAAAAATCATGCTCTAAGCATTTTGCAATCTGATGGCAATTATAGTGACAGGCAGAATTATTTATAACGGAATAGAGTGTTTTGCCATCATTATAGAATGAACTGGTTTAAATTTTTCTGGTGAAACCGAGCGTAATGGCTTGTGAATACTGACAAAGCTCTTTTTGAGTTTCGTACTTGGAAAGTACGGGGCGAAGAAAAGCTACAGCTCAGTATTATCAATGCTTTGCGCGTAGGTCAGCATGAATAAGTTTAAACCAGTTCTATGTAATAATACGGCCGAAATAGCCTTTGTAAGGTTTATATGTATATCTTCATATGAAACGAGCATGATATTTATTAATCATAAATAACATACAGAGAATGATTAATAAATATTATGCGAGAGCGCAGCGGTAGCATAGGTGCAAACATTTTGCTGCAAATTGTTAGCCGCAGAAAAATTTTAAACATATGAAACGAGCGCAGTGAGAAAACCTTCTATCAGGCAAATATTGAAATATACTGGAATAGTGATGCTGCTATTAGTGGTACTGCTTTTCAGTATTACAGGCCTGATATATTATAAAGCAGTTTCCGGGCAAGAGGATATTCCAGAATTAGCACAACGCTTAATAAAAGAAGAAACAGGCTTAGGCCTGGACTGTAATTACTATCGTTTTGAATACTGGGGGCACTTTCCATTCCTTTCATTACAGATGAAAGACGCTTATCTTGATAGCGAACTGGATTCGCTAAAAGGAACTCCTTTAGTACAATTGGAAGAAATCAGTTTATTATTCCATCCGGGCCTTCTTCTCCAAAATATTTTTGAACTCCAGTCCGTCGTTTTATCAGAAGGGCATTTTTTCTTTTACAGGGATAAGAATGGACGGCGAAATACGGACTCCCTTAAGTTAAATTCAGATAGGAATAGAGAGGACATCAATCTGGAATTGAGCCGTATACAATTGGATAATGTAACTTTTGAATACCTTGATAGCCTCAAAAATAAACACCATAAAGTAACCATATTAGCTGGAGTTTTAAAAAGGGAATCTACGGATAGCTCTCAAATAGTATCCTTGCAGGGAGCCTGTCATTTTCATCATCTTCTATTCAAATCGGATAAGGGAGCTTATTTACAAGGAACTGATGGTGAACTTTCAATAGGCATAGAGCTAAATAAAGAGAATGAGATGGCTTTAATTCTGCCGTCTAGTTTAACTGTAAATGAAACAGAAGTCGCTTTAAGTGGATCTTTGAAAAGGGGAAATACAGCGGCAGAACTGGAGTTAAATATCTCTACGCCATCGGTACTTATGGAAAATGGCGTCCCTTTATTAACAGATCATCTAAAAGAAAAACTAAAACCTTTTGCTGTTGATCAGGCCTTCCATGTAGATGTGACTATTGCAGGAATACTTGGAAAAGGAGATATTCCTGTTAGAGCCAATTTTTATACAAAAAATGCTCGTATTGCTACTTCTGATATATTCGCCAATAATGCTCAGGTAAAGGGTGTTTTTGATAATACCTGTGCAGATAGGCCCGATGCTGCTTTGGGGGCAAAATGCCTGGAAGTGAATATTGAAGATGCTTACTTATTAGGCAATATTCCTTTTAATGCGACTTTCCGTTCTTCGGGGCCTGAATATCCTCCTATGACACTGGATGGTCAATTAGAAGTACCACTCAAAGCCATTAATAAACATCTTAAGAATAATGATATTCGATTTACAGGAGGAGTAATGCATTTCCCTTTTCATTTGTCAGGAAATCCGGCAATGCTTTTTGATAAAGGCATAGATACTCTAAATGCAACTATTAATGGGAAGCTTCAATTAGCCAATGCTTCTCTTAGTTATTTACCTAATGATATACATCTTGAGCAGATCAATGCTGTATTTGATATTGGAGAACGAGACCTGGATGTTCAAAAACTGGATTTTTTGGTGGGAGGAGCTGAATATCAAGTCATTGGGCAGGCAATTGATCTTTTTCCTATGTTATTGGCCAAGCAGCATGATTTCTGCACTGCACTGGATTTAACAGTAGATACGCTGAATTTGGATGTGTTTTTTCCGGAAAGGGAAAAGCAAAAAGAACAAGGTGAACTTATTCGTTTCCCTGTGGATATTATTGATCGGTTTAGTGCCCAAGGAGGATGGGAAGTACAACTTTCTACTCAATTATTGTCCTTCCGCAAGCTTTCAGTTTCTGATGTTAGACTTGATGCCCAACTATTACGAGAATATATTGCTGATGAAAATAAAGCTTGTATACGGATAGATAGTTTTGAAGGTAAAGTATATAACCATATACCTGTTAAAGCATCCCTTCTTGCAACGGATCTGAATGATCCTCAAATTAGCATGAAGTTAGATGCTTATGCTGCTTTAGAAAACTTGAAAGAAATTGTACCTAAACAACAACTGGAACCTCTGGCAGGTGAATTAAAACTAAACATTGAGTATGAAGGACATTTAAGGGATTATTTTGATGCGCAGGCAGGAATCCTTAATGGCCGCTTTCGCGGAATGGCTCAACTGATAAATGCTGACCTCAACTTTTTTCCCAGAGATTACAAGCTGAGAGATATTACTTTGGGAGCTCATTTTGATGAGCATAAACTTTACATAAGTACCCTGGACGGTGTGCTTAATGATAATGTTATTTATTCAAGAGGAAGTATAGAAGGCTTGCTCCCATTTGTATTTGGTGATGAAAGTCTTTTATATGCCGATTTAGCACTAGAATCTCCTTTTTTAAATTTCGATGCGTTCAGTAGAGGCCAGGAATTGGTGTTCCAGGGAAAAGGAATTTCTACTACAAGAATAGCTCATTCTATTGAACACATTTTGGAAAAAATCGAAGGAAAGATTACTGTAATAACGGATGAGCTTGTTTTCAGGGATTTCCATATGACGAATGTTTCTTTTGGGGCGGTATTGGCACAGGAATGCCTTGCTCCCAATACGAATAAATCATGTGTAGATATTAACAATTTCCATGCAATGCTATGGGGGAGTGCTCCACTAGATGTGGAACTACAGGTTATAGGGCTTAAAAAACTACGATTTAAAGCAGATGTTTTGGTAAACCTGCCTATGCTGGAACTCAATCGGATGTTTCCACCTGGCCAGTTTCATTTTTTGGATGGGCATATGATGGTTGATTTTCTATATGAGGGCTATCCGGATGATCAGTTTGATGCAAAAACAAATTTATTAAAAGCATCTATTAAAGGAAAAGCCTGGATTAGAGAGGGGGCTATGGATTACCAGCCGAGGGGGTTTTCTTTTAGGCATATGAATGGTGTTGTCAATTTTAATCAGGAGGGTTTGTCTATTCAACATTTATCTACAAGCCTGAACGACAATATAATAAATGCAAAAGGGAAGCTTCCAAACTTCATTACCTTTTTACTAGAACCAGGTCAAAGGCTGGATGCTGAATTGGAGTTGATTAGCCCGCACTTTAGCTTTGATCGTTTTGAGGCCCCTCGTAAATTTGCTAATATCGAAGAAGGTGAGGCCATTTCTCCAACTCAATTTACAGAAGTAGTAGATGCTGCTTTGGAGCAAATTAAAGCACGCCTGGCAGTAGAGTTGGACACGATCAGTTATAGAGCTTTTCAAGCTCATTTGATAGATGGAGTTATTACGATGAGGCCAGACTATCTGAGGCTTGATGAAGTAAACATGGAATTTGCTGAAGGGCGACTGGCTCTCAACGGACAAGTCAGTGGATTAGAAGAACATTTACCAGAAATAGAAGTACGTGCAAAATTTAATGATGCAAATCTTCGTAAGGTCTTTTATGCATTTGATAATTTTGGGCAAGACCGTTTATTAGCAGATAATATAGATGGGACGTTTAGTGCTGATATCCAGTATGAAGCAAAAGGAAATACCAATTATGATTTGGACCCTACCGCTCAAAAAGGTAGTTTCCACCTCAAGGTAGAAAATGGAGAGTTAATAGAATTTCCTGCCTTACAAGCCATGAATGGTTTTTTGTTTAAAAAACGGAATATGGATCATGTGCGCTTTGCCAGCTTGGAAAATACCTTTACTCTTAAAGGACAAAGTTTGTTGATCGATCACTTTTATATAGTATCCAATGTAATGGACTTTGGTTTACAAGGCACCTATAATTTGAGTGATAGCAGCGATACCCGCCTACTATTTGAAGTGCCCATTAGTAACCTCTTTAGAAAAGATTTGGAAATCATAGAAGATACACCTATTAAAGGAAGAAGTAGAATGTTGCCTATTCTGTTGGAAGCTGTTATAGAAGAGGAAGAAATGGACTTGAATCATCGTTTTTTTAGGGGAAGATGGGAAAGGAACAAAGATTAATAAAGGCTCGATAGGCTCAATGTATTCTTCTAAATCAGTTTATATCACTTCGATACCTGATTTCTTGAATACTCGTATACTAGATTGTACTTTTGAGAAGTTATAAAAAGTCGAGAATACCATAACGCCTCTAAAACGTTTTATACCTCTAATACATGAAAACATTATACATCTCCGTTGTCATTTTCTTATCCGCGATCGCAGTACTCTCTGCACAACCCATTAATCAACAAATTGAGCAGCTTTATGGAGAGCTGGATGAGATAGAAAAAGAACGCCAAACAATAGAAGGCGCAATTGAGGATTTGAAATTACAGCGTGTCCGTATTGATTTGGATGAAGTTGGTTTGCCAACAGGTGCAGCAGCAACAGAAATCGTTTGTCACAAGGCATTATGCCTGGCTTATGATGAAAATTATGAACAAGCTAGATGGGTAGCTCATGTGATTACTCCTGACATTATAGAAGGACGTGAAGCGCGCTCTAATGATTTCCGGGTAGATAGCATGGTTACTACGGGTACCGCTGTAGAGGAAGATTATTTTCTTAAATACTTACAGGCAGATAGTACCTATGAATATGATGGTTATGGTTATGACAGGGGGCACCTGGCACCATCAGCTGATTTCCGATGGTCGGCTGCGGCTTTATCAGAATCTTATTTTTACTCAAATATGTCGCCTCAGCTCCCAGATTTCAATCGTGAGAAATGGGCGGAATTAGAAGGTGCGCTTCGTGGCTATATTTATCGAAATCCCGAGGCACAACTCTATGTTGTGACAGGCCCCGTTTTTGATGAAAAACCACCTATTGTAGAACGTAGCATTAATAAAGTTGCAATCCCTTCTTTTTTCTGGAAGGTAGCCATTGACCTGAAAAATAAAAGAGGTATAGGCTTCATTATGCCGCATAAGAATCTCACTAGTTATCCATTGGCAAGTTTTGCGGTGAGTATTGATCAGGTAGAACAAACTACAGGCCTGGATTTCTTTCCTAAGCTTGCAGAAGAGGACGAAAAAAATATAGAAGATCAATTAGAAAAATCTATGTGGTTGCCTGATGTTGCAGCAGGAGATAAAGAACCATTATACGCTCCTGATTTGCCTCGCAATCATTTTAATACCGTGCAGGCTCAACGTTTGATGAATAGAAAAGAAACGGTCAATATATGTGGGCATGTAGTCGGAACACGTACCAGCAGAAAAGGTAATGTGTTACTTAATCTTGATAAGCAGTTTCCAAATCAGATTTTCACTGTTTTTATAAAGAAGGAATTCTTAGTCAACTTCAGCTATAATCCTGAAACGACATTAAAAGGGAAGACAATATGTGCCAAGGGAAATGTAGTAAACATTGGTGGCACTCCCACTATGTTTATTGAGAAAGAAGAAGAATTAGAAATACGGAAATAAATTGCTTACGACTTTTCCTGGCGTCGTTTAATTTCATCTCTAATTTCAGCAGCTCTCTCGTAATTTTCTTCAGTGAGGACTTCCTCTAACAATTTATTTAAGGCATCGATAGAGTAAGATGAAAGTGCTCTTTTTCTCTCTTCACCAATAGAAGCTTCCTCTGTCTCCTGGGTCTCTGCTTCCGAATCTTCCAATACTACACCGGCAGCATCTAGTATGAATTCGAAAGTATAGATAGGACAATTAAAGCGGACAGCCATTGCCAGCGCATCAGAGGTGCGGGAATCAATTTCAATCACTTCACCACCATCCTTGATACATACCAGACGAGCATAAAAAATACCATCCAACAGATTGCTGATGATGACTTCTTTTAGTTCTATATTAAATGTTTCGAGGGCATTCTTGAATAGGTCATGTGTTAAAGGGCGATTGGGAGTCATACGCTCCATCGCTACTGCTATAGCCTGTGCTTCGAAGCTGCCTATTACAATAGGAAGTCGGCGCGACCCGCCTCTTTCTCCCAGTACTACTGCGTAATTATGAGATTGAGTAACACTATGTGACAACGCAACTATATCTAATTCTATCTTTCTCATATAGATTTTTCCGGCTAAATCAGTTCTATAACTCTATATTTTGTATTAGTACTATGAACGTAACAAGTACTAATTAAGCGTAGTTTAGTCTCAATGAGGATGCTCCTCTTTTTAACAATCAACTAGCTTATATACAGGAGCGCAAAGCTAGCAAAAATGCGCTTACTATGGAATGGAATTAGCTTTTTTCTTGGCTTCTTCCCACAGAACATCCATTTCTGCAAGGCTCATTTCGGTTAATGACTTTTCTGCATTGGCTTCAATGTATTCAAATCTGCGCTTAAATTTTTGATTAATACGCTCTAGTGCCGTCTCAGGATCAATCCCCTGGAAACGAGCATAGTTGATCAAAGAGAATAGGACGTCGCCAAATTCTTCTTCCTGCTTTTCCTTGGATGCGTGTTCATTAACAGCCTCTTTGTATTCTTTAAGTTCTTCTTCTACTTTTTCCCAGACCTGTTCACTATTTTCCCATTCAAAACCTACTTGTTTGGTCTTTTCTTGCATTCTGTATGCCTTTACCATAGCAGGTAATGATTTGGGTACACCTTGCAGAACAGATTTTTTGCCCTCTTTTAGTTTTAGTTGCTCCCAATTTTTCTTGACAGTTTCTTCATCATTAGCTTCAACATCTCCATAGATATGAGGATGGCGTTTGATAAGCTTATCGCAAACAGTATGGAGTGCATCGGCAATATCAAAAGCTCCTTTTTCATCTGCTATTTTGGCATAAAAAACCATGTGTAGCATTAAATCACCTAATTCTTCTTTGATTTCTTCAAGGTTCTCGTCTAATATGGCATCTGCCAACTCATAGGTCTCTTCTATAGTGAGATTGCGAAGGCTTTGAAATGTTTGCTTTCGATCCCAGGGGCATTGCTCCCGTAATTCATCCATAATCGTTAATAAACGGGCAAAAGCATCAAGTTTATGCTGCATGGTATTATCTTTGCGGTCAATTTGATGTAAAGTTAGATAATTAATGCTGTAAACAAGAGATAGAACAACGAACTAAGCCTTTTTTTAAGTGTTTTAATCACAGTACGTACAGCAGATAATTTGAACTACTAATTATGGAATTCATATATACTCTCGCCATCATTTTTGGCGTTTTCGGCATTTCTTTCCTTTTGATCAATATTCGCCACCTTGTAACAGGCAATGAATTTCGTGGTACTTGTGCAACCAATAATCCAATGCTTAAGAGCCAGGTAGGAGAATGTACCGTATGTGGCAAAAAGCCTGATGAAGAATGTAAGATGCCTGAGGTAGGGAAGGCGTAGACAGTTTTTCAGTGATCAGTACTCAGTAATCAGTGGACAGTAATCAGTGGGCAGTAATCAGTGGACAGTAATCAGTAATCAGTGGGCAGTGATACAGTACTCTAGTGTTCAGTGCTCGATATTCCAATTTTTTAATTATGGTATTCAGTTCGCAGTGTTCAGTAGACAGTAGGGTCTGAAACTGTATCATAAAGCAGTACTTAATACTTTGTTGACACTGAAATGACAGGTGAAAACTTCGGAAAAGTCTGAAGTTTATTGAAAGGATTATGCTGAAGTCTCTAATCTTCATTCGATACTTAGTAGGTCGGAAGTCGGAAACGGGAGGTTTTCTAAGGACAGTATCTTGGTTTAAATGAAAAGTCCCTTATGGCTCTTTTGTTAAAAAACGAATAGTCTGATTTGGATACCACTTCAAATAACATCTCTCCATCCTTCTTCTAAACATTTCTAAACCATATTAAACCACCTAAACCTCATCTTACCATCATGATATGCGATAAATCGCGATTCTTCACCATATCACCATATCACCACCTCACAATCTAGCCCTCTAATAACTCCCCACTGATAACATCACCAGCGTGCAGGCTATTTCTGTTTCAATATTTTTCGTTTGGGCAAGTTGTATCAGAGCAGGGTTTTCTGTACCGGGATTAAAAATGATGCGCTTGGGGTTCAGCCCTAAAATATAATCATAGTACTGTTCTTGTCGTTTTGGGTTAAGATAGAGTGTAATGGTATGTACATCTTCGATTTCTGGCATGCCATTTTGGATCGGGATTCCTGCTATGTCTCCTTTTTTGATTCCAACAGGAATAACGTCATGCCCTCGATTTAAGAGTTGATGTACCGCGGTATAAGAATAACGGATAGGATTGTTAGACGCACCAAGAACAACTGTCTTCATAAAAAATTATTAAATACTTCAATAGTACAATATTTCGTGGTGGTTTCAAGTAAAATTTTGATTGTCAGTAGCTTGTGATAAGCTGTTTGTTTTTTGATCCTTGACTGCCAGCTTTTGATAAAGATTACCACGAATTTTTAATAATATCTAGGTAACATAAAAAAAAGCAGAGAGTTGACTGACTCCCTGCTTTCATAATTTTATTTTAGCACTTGAGAAAAAATCCAAGCTTTTTATCTTATACCAGTAATCTGATAGGATCTTCTAGTATATTTTTTAATGTTTGTAGGAATTGTGCTCCAGTAGCACCATCTACGGTACGATGATCACAAGAAAGGGTTACTTTCATCATATTACCGATTGCCAATGCTCCATCTTTTACAATAGGTTTTTCAATGATAGAACCTACTGCCAAAATGCATGAATCTGGCGGGTTGATGATAGCGGTAAACTCTTCAATACCAAACATTCCCAGATTGGAGATGGTAAAGGTATTTCCTTGCATTTGCTCTGGCTGCAGACGACGATTTTTTGCTAGTCCGGCCATCTCTCGTACTTCTACATTGATTTGAGATAGCGTCTTCATATCTGCATAACGAACAACAGGAACTAGTAAGCCATCTTCAACTGCTACAGCTACACCGATATTCACATCTTTATTGTAACGAATTGAATCTCCCATCCAGGAAGAGTTAACCGCAGGATGTTGGCGCAATGCTACTGCTGCTGCTTTTACGACTAGATCGTTGAATGATATTTTAGTAGGAGCAACTTCTTTTAAACGGGTTCTAATTTGTATGGCTTTATCCATATTAATTTCTACCGTTAAATAGAAGTGTGGTGCTGTGAATTTACTTTCACCCAGGCGACGTGCAATTACCTTGCGCATCTGAGAAACAGGCTTCTCTTCGTAGTTGTCGCCACCACCAGAGAATGTAAATGGTGTAACAGCAGGAGCCTCTTCTTTTGGAGCTTCTTTTGCAGGTGGAGCCGCAACAGGGGCACTTGGTGCTGGAGCCGGTGCTGCTTGTGGCGCAGACTGCTGCTTTTCAATATGTGCTTCTACATCGCGCTTTACAATACGGCCACTATCGCCACTGCCTTGTATCGCACTTATGTTGATGCCTGCTTCTTTGGCCATGCTACGAGCTAATGGAGATGCCTTAACACGAGCGTCTTCATCCTGGCTTGCTGAAGTAGCAGCTACTTTTTCTTCAGTTGCGGCATCTTGTTCTTGATCATTGCTTTCTTCAGTTGCATCTTCTGAACTGCCACTATTATCGCTATCTGCTTCCGCTTCCTTAACTGCGGCTTCCCAGTCTTCGCCTTCATCTCCTATAACAGCAATAACACCATTGATTGGTACAGGGCCTTCTTTTACCGCAATATGTAATAAAACGCCATCAAAATAGCTATCCAATTCCATCGTAGCTTTATCGGTTTCCACTTCCGCAAGGGTTTCTCCTGCTTCCACTTCTTCACCTTCTTCTTTCAGCCAGCTTACGATATTGCCCTCCTCCATTGTATCACTCATGCGGGGCATGCGTATGACTTCTGCCATAGTAATAGAATTTTGCTTTAGGTTTAGTACTCTATTTGTTCTGCAAATAAACAGCTTTTGCTTGTTTTCCCCAACCTATAGTAGGGAATTAGCGTAATAAAAGCTCTTTTTCAACATTTTGATCCTCGTAAGGTTGGGAAGTTTGCTAATTTTGCGGTCATGAATTTTTCATCTAAGCTAATAGAAGAAGCAGTACAAGCTTTTGCCAGTTTGCCTGGTATTGGTAAAAAGACAGCCCTGCGATTGGTATTGCATCTTACTCAGCAACCCGTAGAGCATACAGAGCAATTTGCTGAAGCTATTCTTAAAATGCGTAAAGGCATTAAAGAGTGTGAGCGTTGCCACAATATTTCCGATCAACAGGTTTGTGCTATTTGTATGGATCAGCAGCGTGATCATACCACCATTTGTGTGGTAGAGTCCATCCGTGATATTATGGCTATTGAGAGTACAGGGCAATATAGAGGACTTTATCATGTGCTAGGCGGAGTGATTTCCCCTATTGAAGGGATTGGGCCTTCTGAGTTGAATATAGATTCACTAGCTGATCGTATAGAAAAAGGAACCGTCAAGGAAATTATTATGGCTATTAGCCCAACCATTGAAGGAGATACAACCATCTTTTATATTGCAAAGAAACTGAAGAATACAGCGGCTAGTATAAGCACTATTGCTCGAGGTATTTCCTTCGGTGGAGAATTGGAATATGCAGATGAATTGACATTGGGGCGGTCTATTGCGACTCGCATGCCATATAAAAAGGATTAAACTCCCTTTATGAAGCTCTCCGTTATCATAGTAAACTACAACGTTAAGTATTTCCTGGAACAGGCTCTACTTTCTGTCAGACGAGCTGCAGAAGGCCTGGCAGTAGAGGTCTTTGTGGTAGATAACAACTCAGTAGACGAATCTGTACCTATGGTAGAGGAAAAATTTCCAGAGGTCAGGCTGATTAAGAATAAACATAATCCGGGTTTCTCTATTGCTAATAATCAGGCTATACGTATTTCGACAGGAGAGTACGTATTATTGCTCAATCCGGATACAGTTGTAGAGGAAGATACTTTTGAAAAATGTATCCACTTCATGGATGCTCATCCAGAAGCAGGTGCATTGGGAGTACGGATGATTGATGGTTCGGGAGCTTTTCTACCAGAATCTAAGCGTGGTTTCCCTTCTCCCTGGGCTGCGTTTTGTAAGACTTTTGGCCTGTCTCGGATATTTCCTAAATCTCGTTTGTTTAATCATTATCATTTAGGATACCTGGATGAAATGGAGACGAATGAAATAGAAGTACTCGCCGGAGCTTTTATGTTGATGCGGCGAGAGGCATTAGACAAAGCAGGTTTGCTGGATGAAGCCTTCTTTATGTATGGAGAGGATATTGATTTATCTTATCGGATTATACAGGCGGGATACAAAAACTATTACTTCCCGGAAACAACTATTATTCATTATAAAGGAGAAAGTACTAAAAAGGGTAGCCTGAATTATGTCAAGGCATTTTATACTGCCATGATCATTTTTGCCAAAAAACACTTCAAAGGAGAACAGGCCAGGTTATTTGTGTTGATGTTGCAGGGAGCTATTTATTTCAGAGCTATGTTAACCGTTCTGAAAAATGCTTTTCGAAAGATATACTTACCATTTCTCGATGCCTTATTGATCGTTGGTGGTTTGATCTTTTTGAAAAACTTTTGGGCGTCCTATCATTTTAAAGATCCAGACTATTACGATGTATCTTTCCTTTATTTTAATGTACCTCTTTATACAGCTATTTGGCTGGCGGGTATTTATTTTAGCGGGGGCTATGATGACAAGGAGAATCTCCGTCGCCTGGTAAGAGGCTTATTAGCTGGGACTGTTTTATTGGCAGCAGTATATGGATTTCTGGATTTAGAATATCGTTCTTCTCGAGCTATTATCCTGATGGGAGCAGTATGGGCTGCATTGAGTACCGTACTTTTGCGCTTTACACTTCATTTTATACGTCATCGTAATTTCAATTTAGGAAGTAATAAAGTGAAGAATCTGGTTATTGTTGGTGATATTGAAGAAAGCCAGCGAGTACAGGGATTACTCCAAAGAGCCCAGGTAAATAAGAATTTGATAGGTACGGTGGCACCTACGATGGAAGCAGATACGAGGGTTTATTTAAGCGCCTTGCAGCAACTGGAAGAGGTGGTACAAATTTATAAGGTAGAGGAAGTAATCTTCTGTTCAGAGAATGTAAGTGCTCAGGATATTATGCGCTGGATGTCAAAACTGGGCCCTGTTATTGATTACAAAATAGTACCTCAGGAAAGCCTTAGTATTATTGGGAGTAGCTCAAAAAATAGTGCTGGAGAATTATATACTATTGAGATTCAGTTTCTAATAGCTCATTACACCAATCGTAGAAATAAACGCTTATTAGATATCTTTTTGGCTTTTGTACTATTGATCACCTTGCCCATACAATTGTTATTAATTCGCAATGGAAAGGGTTTATTAAGTAACATTTGGAAAGTCTTATTTGCCAAAAGTAGCTGGGTAGGCTATGCTAAAGTTGATTCTTCCAAAGATAATCTCCCTTCTATTCGGCAAGGGGTATTGGGGCCTCAGGATGCATTTGCCGAAAGGCAGCTGGATCATCCTACTCTACAGCGGCTCAACTTCTTGTATGCCAAAGATTACAACATTAGCAAAGATGTAGAAATCATTTGGAAAGGGTATAAACAATTAGGAAGGTCATCTACTTCTTAATCATTGCAATATGAGGGATATTGTCTTCAAGATATTCTTCTCCTACAGCCTGAAAACCAAGGTCGGTATAAAACTGAAGCAAATAGCATTGAGCAGATATCTTTAGTAGTGTATCAGGAAAGAGTTTACTGGCCCAATCCAGACTTTCCTGCATGAGTATTTTTCCTTGTCCGCCTCCTCTAGCAGCCTGGCTTACCACCACCCTTCCGATAGAAACATAATCAGGGTATGAAATCCCTTTGGGAACCAGTCTGGTGTATGCCTGCAATACTCCTTTGGAGTCATATCCCATTAAATGGTAACAGTGCGGGTCTTTCCCGTCAGCATCTATATAAGGGCAATCCTGCTCAACAACAAAAACAACTTGCCGCAGATGTAGTAGGTCATATAGTTGTTGTAGCGATAATTGATCAAACCGGAGGCAGGTGTATTGTAGGGTGTTTTTATTCATGTTTTTTGTGCGTAAGGAAGCCTTATAGCTTCTTTTCTAGTTCCGTTATTTTCAAATATAGGGAATCGTTTATCCAAAAACCTATTTGTCTTAGTTTATCCATTTCTTCTACAACACTTTTAATTAGGTTTTTCTGTTTAGCTTTTAATAAAATGCCGAGAGTCCCAATTATTTTCATCCGCTTTTTAGTCGCAATAAGCCTTCCTTCTTTTTCATCGATCAATAAATAATCAGCTTTTAGTTCCTGTGCAAGTATTATAGCTTCAGATTCTCCTATATCCAATACTTTCAGTAAGTCATTAACCTGTTCCGTATTTTTGACTGATCTTATAATTATCCAATCTTGATCTAATATTTCTTTTGTTATTATTTCTAAATCAACTAAAACATACAATTCATCATACACACTAGTGGGAATGATGACCTCAGAGTATAAATGTTGTAAAAGTTGTAGTTTATTTATCTGGATAAGATTACTGAGCGCAGTAGTATCACTTACTATTATCATTTGTTGATATGCCTAATGTTTCTAAATCCCGATTTAACTCTTCCTCGTCATAATTAACAGGTATTTTCCTTTTTGCTAATTCTTTGAGAAATAGTATTTTGTTCATACCTGCAAACTGACTTGCTTTGCCTGTAGAGATTTTTCCTTTTTCAAAGAGCATTATAGCTATCTCTAATCTAAGCTCACTTTCACTCATGTGAACTAACTCTAGTTCTTGATCTTCAATTAATAATGCCATTTTAACGATTTATAGATATTTCACTTTGAATAAGAGTCTATTTAAATAACAACTAGTTAAATTTTTTAGTTCTGCTTCTCAAATTTAGTCTTTTACCAAGAGCAAATAGATAGTAAGTGTTTTCAATACAGAAAGATAATTGAAATTCCGTTGCAAAGCATATTCTAAAACTTAAAATACTTCCTCAAAACCTGATCGTATTCATCTTCATTAATGATTCTTTCTTCAATGACATCTCCCCTGATAATTTTTAACTTATTATTCACCAGGGTAATTCTTCCGTTTTCTGTGGGAATACCTAAAAAACGCTTATGAGTGAAATGGGAGGCGGGATTGGTTTGATGATAATGAGCCATTTCTTCAAACTCCCTATATGACCTTGATTTTATAGTGAAAATATATTGGGGAATGCTTTCACCATCTTTTAGTTTATTCACTCTGTAGTAATCGCTTTCGTATTGGTCTATGAAAAATGGTCCTCTTTCATCTTCCTGAATAACGCCTTCTTTGAACTTTAAAGGATGAAAAACGAATTCTCCAAAACCAACATCGGTCAGAAACTCCTCTCCATCAATTAGAGTCATAATCGCTAAGTGGTCATACTCCTGGCCGTATCCTTTTTCCTTATCATAAACCCTTGCCGAAATCATTCTGACAGTAAAACCTAGTTTACCTAAAAGTTGATAAAACAAGCCATTCAGCTCATAACAAAAACCTCCTCTTTTTCTATTGATGATTTTATCATAAATCAGGCTGGTATCCAATTTGATTGTCGTATTAGTATGAATATCCAGATTCTCAAATGGGATATTCAATAAGTGTTGTTTTTGGAGATGGTTTAATACTTCCAAATTTGGAGCTAGAGCACCTGTATAATTAATTCTGTTTAAGTAGTAGGAGATGTTCATTTTTTAGTGCTTTTGCAGTGTTGTTTTTACAATAACAAGGTTAAGGTATTATCGGCCAATCAGCAAAAATGGACTCCAATAATGAGGGCTTGCTGTTGCTTTGTTATTGAGGAGGTTAAGCTTAGCAGATCGAAGCGCTGCGGCATATGTTTGACCAGAAAGTACTTCCGTATAAAAGTTGATCATGAGATCAGCACTTATTTTATCAAAAACTTTCCATAGGGAAAAAAGAACATTCGAACCTCCTGCGTAAATGACGGCCCGGTTGAGACCAATAATTCCTTCAGATAATTCGACTTTACCATACCCACTTTCACAACTACTCAAACTTATCAAATCAGCCTGAATGTTGAGATTGTAAATCTCACTTATAAATAGTACACCATCTTCCTGATTATTGGTTGCTTCAGGAGGGATACAGGCGATTCCTGAAAACTTTGGATTGTTTAAATTGGCAAAGCTATGGCTGGCAATGTGGATAAATCTATAGGAGCGGGCTAAGTTTGTTTTTAAAGAGGCCTCGTGAGCCGCCTTTCGCATTGCCAGTAGGTTATTGTTGTGCCCTTGCTTTTCAAATAACTGCACAATAGTTTCTACTTCTCTGGCCGACTCCGGTAGCGGCGTATAGGTTCCATTTTCATCAAAAGCTCTTAATCTATCAGTTGTAAAATTAATATTAGAGGAGGTAGTCTCTCTTTCGCTTTTAGTTGATTCCGGCGAATCATATACAGGAGCAAAAGCAAAAATGTTAGTTGTTTGGTTATTTTGTTTAATGCGCCTGGCTTTAGCAAATAAGCTGGAAGAATAATGATAACTGATTTCAAATTGGCGAATAAGGAAATCCACCTTAGAAAAAGGTAAAGATTCAGCAGTAGTAGCCAGCGCTTCAAAAGGAATATAATTAGTTAGTAAATCTCCAATAATGATAAGCCTGTTCTTTTTTTCCAACTCGGCTTCAATTGGTTCGATGAATTGTTGATATAAGGCATGGCTTGCTCTGAGGAATTTATTTCTACTTCCCGGGCGATTCATGCTGGAGTTTTGCAATAACTCATTCATTTGCTGAAGCTGCCCCAACAGAGTCGTATCTATTGGCACATCAAACAGTTTAATGGGGGTATCTTTGGTGAGTGTGAAAATCAATAAACTGGTATCTGTTATAACGTATTCTATCAAGACTTCCGAAGCTTGTAACAATGCGTTCAATGATTGTTCTGTTTCGGCTTTGAAATTGTATTTATAAGCATAATAATCTGGAAACTCTTGCTCTACACGTTCTTGCAGAGCTGCATGAGCCTCTTTTTGTTCGAATAAATCTTCAAATTTCAAACGATTATAGGTGACTGTATCTTTGGCTTCCAGTGCCTTTTCTATCTCCTTTTCCAAGTTCGTGATTTGGTTCATCAGGCTGGCTTCTTTTTCCAGGATTGTTTCGTCCAGCTTTCCAACCCTTTTAGCCTCACTTGCTAATAAAGCCATCCAAAGTTGCTGGGCTTTCATTTTTTGCGTGAAATAGAAGCCTTTCTGGATAGTTTCTTCGTTGGGATATAATAGGTTGTAAGCAGAAGCAGCCAATATTCCCTGCCGATAGTTGGAGATTGAGTGTTTTATAATATTTCTACTTTCAGAAGCTCTTATTACATTCATTTTCTGGAGGTAATGCAGATGCACTTCATCGGAAAAGTCAGCGGCTGCTATTGCCTTATCAAAATACTTGATTTGTTGGGCTTGATTACCACTTAATTGGGCTTTCATCATCCAAATCTGTATTCTTTGTTTAAGTACTTTATAAAAAGAAGAAGCCCCCACGAGATCATCCAAATTGGGTGATATGCCGTCTTTCTCCTGATAGCCATTGTGAAAGCCATGGGATAGGGCTCGGCTGTTATAGTGAAGCGCTGAATCTATATTGCCTTCTTGTAAATAAATCTGGGTAATGTCTGTTAATATTGGAATGTCAGCATCAGGGGTCTCCTCTACTGGATAGTCATTGGCCATTTCGAGGTAATTTTTCTTGATTAGGTGTGATCTCCCTGTTTTTTTGTAAAGTTGAGCATAGTTATACCTTAAACCTCTTTGAATATGCAGCGACTCTCTTTTATCCTTAACTGTCTGAGTGAATTCCTGCAGGAGTTGATCCGCTTCTTTTAAATATTGTTCGCAGCTTTTAACATCTCCAACTTTTAAATAAGCAGCTCCGAGATTAATATAAAAATCTATTTTATACCGAGGAACCCCGAGGATACCTCGATCCACTCCAAGACAAGGCTTTAGATATTCGATGGCCTTTTCATACTTTCCTAGATTAGTATAACAATGAGATATTGTTAAATAGATGAACCCAAACTCCTCAAATGGATCTTCATCTTTTAATGCATAAAGAGCTTTGTCGTAGTATTCGATAGCTGTATTATACTCTCCAAGGTTCATACGATAGGTATCACCCAAAGCAAAATAATAATAAGCTGCTTCTGATGTTTCTTTCCCAAAAAGTAGCTTCATCAGTGCAATTGATTCCTCCAGAATTGCCTGAGCCTTTTCTACTTCGGCACTATGGTAGATATAATACCAGGAAATTTCTCGAAATACGCGTTCTAAAACTATATAGTTAGGACTATTCTTATCTAGGGATGCTTGCTCATTAAGTAATTTTGTAATGACTGCTTTAGCGTTCAGTAAATGATCAATCTCCTTATCTCGTACCCCAGCGTATTTTTCACCTATAGCAACCCACCAATAAGCTTCTGCGTATTTCCAATTTGAATTTAAAGGATAGTGATCTTTTAGGAAGGTCAAATATTCCTGCCAGTAAGTAAAGACCCCTTCCCAATCTCTATTAGTATAATAAATTTTGCCTATAGCATATCTTACTTTTTCTTCTTGCTGGTAGGATAGTGTCGCTTTACTTTCTAATAAAGCACTGGTGCAGAAATCAATCCCATCTTTATAATCTTTTTGCCCGGCATAGGTCGCTGCATAAGCCTTAATTAGTACAATAAAAGCATCCCAATCTTTTTGCTTTTCTATATCGGTCAGTACTAATTTATACGCAGCCCTCGCTTCATCCCATTCTTCTTTTGCCTGAGCTTGCTGAGCCGTTTGATAGTTTAAGTTGTCTGCTAGTCGATCGAGTACTGCCTGCTCTTGCTGAGCAATGATATCTATAGGCATGTTTAATAAAAACACGCAAAGGAGCAGTTTCAGGGAGGTGTTCATCATCTATTTAATAAATGTAGGTTAGTAGGCTGTGTATCCAGCATTTATGAACATGCTGAGCATACTGCTAATTTATTAATCCTGATAGAATAAGTGGGTATGTATTGGAAGCAAATAATGTTAAAGTTGTAATGGCTGGATAAGTGAGCCGAAAGTATTTACACCAAATATTCAGAAGGCAACTTCCCAAATCGTTCTTTATACAATTTGGAGAAATATTCAGGTTTTCCAAAGCCAATCGCATAACCTACTTCTGATACAGTAAGGTAAGTACGGCCTTCTAATAAGCTTCTGGCATGTTGCAATTTGATTTCCCTAATGTATTTATTAGGCGTGAGGCCCGTTATCTTTTTTATTTTTCTACGAAACTGACGTTCACTGAGGAAAAAAGATTCGGCTAGCTGGGTTTGAGTCAATTGGGTATTCTGGATTTCTGCTTGTATGATCTGCTCTACCTGCTCCAGCCAATCCATTTCTGCTTTGGAAATAGAAGGTGCTGGAGGTGTTTGTGATGCATCTTCTAATTCTACTACTTCCTGGCGTTGCTTCGAGTTGTTGATCAGATTTGCTATGCGTACTAATAGTTCTTCCTCATCAAAAGGCTTTAGTAAATAATCGTCTACCCCGATTCTCAGTGCCTTTAATTTATCTTTCAATTCAGCCCTGGCTGTAAGCATAACAACAGGAATATGCCGCCAGCGGTCGTCAGATTTTAACCGCTCTAGCAATTGGTAGCCATCCATTACAGGCATCATCACATCTGATATGATCAATTGATATTTGGAAGATGCTTCCAGATAATCCAAAGCTACTTTACCATTTTCTGCCATTGTAATTTGGTAATGGCTACCTAATACTGTTTGAAGATATTGGCGCAAGCTTGGATTGTCTTCTACTAAAAGGAGATGAGCATCCGATGTGGAAGTAAGGAGTTCTTTAGAAAGGACAACTGCTCCATTTTTATGTGAATTGGAAGAAAGAAGGACTTCCTCTGCTTCTTCAGTGAATACTTCCTTGACAAATCCCAAAACCTCTTTTTTGGGAAAGGTGAAATAGAAAGTACTCCCTTTTTGCAATTCACTTTCTACAGATAGGTTTCCTTTAAAGAGCTTGGCGAGTTCCATGCTTAAAGCCAGGCCTATTCCTGAGCCTCCTTCTACGGGAGCATTGACTTGCCTGGTTTGATAGAAACGGTTAAAAACAAAAGGAAGATCATCTGGATGGATGCCCGAACCAGTATCACATACAGATATGCTAATTTTATTGTCTAAATCTTTACAGGTTAACTCAATACGGCCTCCCTGGGGAGTAAATTTCAGGGCATTGGAAAGTAAATTGTTGAGTATGGTTTCAAATTTAGAAATGTCTAGCTGGATTTTCAGATAAGCATCCAGATGATAAATAAGAACCAGCTCAATTTTCTGTATTTGAGCATTCGACTCAAATTGAGAAATGATACGTTTGATTAGAGGATATAAAATAACTGCCTCTTCCTTAAGCTCTAGTCTTCCTGATTCAAGCCGGGAAAGATCAAGGATAGAATTGATTAATTTAAGTAATTGTGCACCATTGAGTTGTACTAATTTTAATAAAGATAAATTCTGATTATCCATCCCCCCTCTTTTTAAGATAGAGCTGACAGGGCCTAAAATAAGGGTTAATGGAGTACGTAGTTCATGGGCAACATTCGCAAAGAAGCGGCTTTTAACTTTGTCTAGTTGTTGAAGTTCTTTTGCCTGGCTTTCAATAAGTTGCTTTTGTTGACTTAACTTTAAGGCAATCTTTTTTTGTTTGCGATAAGCGCGAATGATGAATAAACTAGAAGCAAAAACCAGGAGTAAGAAAGCACTCAGCCAATATCTTTGTATCCGTTCTTTTTCTAATAAAGTCTCTTTTTCCTGAGTTTTATATTTGGTTTCCCACTCAGTAATCAGATCCATTTTTGCATTTTTGCGCTCCCAATCTTCACTATGGTGCCACTTTTCGAGATACTCTAAAGCTTTTGTTGTATTTCCGGCATCTTTATAAACATAGTAGTACAAATCATAGCCATTCGCATGCATATGATCTACATGATAAGTAGCTACTGCACTATCCAACATTTCAATGGATTTATCGTAAAGTTTTAAATCTTTAAAGTGTTCATGCAGCCGAAAATAATAGTGTTGAACCAATCGTGGAAGGCCTATTTGTTTGCTTTTCTGCTGTGCTTTACGCAAATTTATATAAACGCTATCACTATCATTATACATATCTGCCAGGATAGCTCGGATAGAATAAAGCGAAGACTCCAGGCGATAATTGGTATAATTTTCATATACGCTTTCAAGTTCTTGCAGAAACATCTTTGTAGAATCTGCGTCTCCCTTGATCCGATATAAATCTATATATCTGGTCAGGAAATAAACATAGTTATTGGTATCCTTTTCTTCTTTATAAGCTTGTACTGCTTTTTCATAGGCATGAAGTACAGGATAATAGTACTCTTCATCTAGCGAACCTAAATAATATATACCTAAGGCATCTTCTATGCAGGCATTGCAGGCTATTAGAATAGAAGTTTTTTCTTGCTTTTCTGCTAGCTCTTTGGCTTTTCTGCAATATTCTAAGGCCTTTTCAGTATCATATTTTTTAAGAACTAACCAGCCATTTTGGAGTAAAAATTCCGGTCGTAAATCTGATAAGTTCTGCTCCTCAACAAATGCTAATGCCTGCTGCCCGTATATAATAGCAGAATCATATTGTATGAAATAGTTATACCAGGCCGCTTTATCATACAGTGCCTGTGCTTTCAGAATGTCATTTTGCTCAAGTTCACTTTGTGCAATAACTTTGTTTAATAAACTCAAGCTAGCTTCCCGATTCCCTGTTCGTTTAAGCCAGTCACTCTGTTTTAAATCCTCCTGAAGATTTTGTGAAAAAACCTGGGGTAGTGCTCCAAAACAGATAAGCACTATAATGCACCAAATGTGTTTATGGTATTTCAACGCTGATACTGGGTTTTATAACTGCTTCTTCTTCATGGCTAAGGTATATAATTCCTGTTAAAATAAGACATTACTTAACTTTAGTTAAAGCTAAGTAATGCCATATACTAACACTTATTCTACGAGAACGGAGACAAAATGTTATAGGCCATCAGAAGTATTCAGCGTATACACTAATGCTCTGGTGTATTTTAAAACTCATAACACTTTACCCTGCCTTTCTTTCCTCTCATTTTGGTGTTTCCACGTCCTTCCCAACCGCTACTTCGATCTCTATTACCTGAGCCTATAGAAAATGGATTGATCTTCAGGCTGACGTATAAATCAGTACCGTACAAATCGTTGTTACTAATAAAACTGCCCAGATGTTCTGTGCCTATAGTCAGAAATGCAAGGCGGACTGATGCTCCAACCCGTGTTGCCTGCCAATCAGATATAGTAATAGGAAGAGCTGCTCCAAACCAGCGATGCTCAAAGCGAGGCACAAGTGCCAATAAGCTACCTCTTTGTAAGGCCGCATCGCCCATCGGAAAACCTTGTACAAGGGTAGCATCCAGATAGGCAAGAGTGCCGATTGATTTGCTGGCTTGTAAGCTGAATGCCGCGGGAAGGGCCATCCGAAAATCATTGGCTTGTAAACTAGCAGTAGGATCATTAAGTACCTGAGAGCTGAAGGTTTCAATCAATTCATCTACTTCTTCAATGCCCTGTAAATCCTGATAAGCCTGCGTACCTATAGCAGTGAGGTCATCAATAGTAACTTCGTGAAAGCTGGCGTTTTGTTTGAAGTTTAATACCCCAATATCTGTAAGGGAAGCTCCAAATTTCCAATCGTAAATGGCATCGCTATTGCCTTCAATGGTATAAACGACTCCTAAATCAACAGAGAAGCCATTCCCATTTTTTTCAGGAGCATAATCATCTGATTCTATATTACTATCTGTATAAGCATAGGAAAAATTGACAGCACTGGCAGCAAGAGAATCATTAGGAAGTTTTTGTAAGAAGAAGCGATCGTCATTTCGAAAGAATCCGCCTTCATATGCTTGTAGTGCTTTTACCGTTACACCAATTGAGAATTGGCCATTAGAGGTTGGTTGAGTATAGGCATAGTTAAGTCCCAACTCTGTCCAGGCGGCACTGGCTAATCTAAAAGGAGAAACATTAATATCCTGGAAAAAAGGCTTGGGCTCATATTGATAATAACTCAGTGCATTATCGATCCCTCTGCCACTGGCGACAAAGCGAGCACGGCTCACAAAACCTATCGTATGCTGAGGGGTTAAGCGTATATAAAATGAAGGGCCCATAACACTTGACATGGCATAGAAATTGCGACTTCGGTTGAAACTGAAAAAGTCTACTACTACAGTATTCGGGCCTGGGGTAAGGCCTTCCGTAAAATCACTGGCCAGTGCAAATTCCAGTTGATCCCGATTTTTAATAAGGTGAGAGATATTGATTTGTCTTAAAAACGCATAATTATTCGAAAAATGGACAGCGCCTTCTACCAGATTGACGTCCCAACTAAAAGGAGTTGTACTATGATAGGCAGGATTTAATATCGTGCTGTTAATTCCGGCGTAGTTGGAAAGGCGTAGCCCGAGTTGTTCTTGTGCGAAAAGTGAAACGGTGCTTGATATTATTATTGCAGAAAGGACTAGGAATTGACCCAAGGTGTATTTTGTCATAGTTGCTTTTTTTCAGTTTATGGGAAATGTTATATAGAAGAGTAGTCCTACTATTCTAATATCGCTTAGCACTCGTGTATTATTGTCGCACTCTTAAAGTAATTCAGCAAGCGTACTTTATATCACCAACTTTTCTATTTGTTGGCTGTTATTTTTTTGATCATTACACGAAGACATTTCAATAAGATAGGCTATGCAGGAAAATTCACCCGACAACCGTTTTAAACTTTGGCTTAAGCGCTTAGGTGTAGCAGGTTTTTTATTTTTCTTCATAAAAGGTTTGGTATGGATTGCTATATTTGTAGGGATCGGTAAATGCGCTACCGGCTAATTTTCTCTTCTTTGGCAAATCATTGACTCAATACAATGAGAACAATCGTCGAAGAATGATTTTTATAATAAACTAACGTCATGCACTCTACAACTGTATTCGCACTCCTATTATGTCTATTTGGCATAAACAGCAGTCTATCTGCTCAGCAACAAATTG
This sequence comes from Chitinophagales bacterium, assembly GCA_022360175.1. Classification (GTDB taxonomy): domain Bacteria; phylum Bacteroidota; class Bacteroidia; order Chitinophagales; family Saprospiraceae; genus JAKSDI01. The sequence goes on along the minus strand of JAKSDI010000136.1, from coordinate 16,271 downwards.
TTTATCTTGAAAATCCATCTTTTGAGGGGACTCCTCGGCATGGCACACCTCCTCCAGGCTGGTTTGATGCAGGTTTTGAAGGTGAAAGCCCTCCTGATACACATCCTAGTGGTGATTTTGGTGTGGAAATGAAACCTGCACATGGTAATACCTATCTGGGAATGGTTGTAAGAGAAAATGAAACTTACGAGCGAATAGGGCAGATACTTTCAATGAAAATAAAAAAAGGGCAATGCTATCAAATGGAAGTAGCAGTAACAAGGTCAAAAAATTATCTCTCTCCTACAGTTAGCAACCCAGATGGATATACTAATTTTTCTACTCCTTGTGTTTTAAGAGTGTTGGGAGGTACAACTAATAGCGATGATCTAGAATTACTTGCAATCGTTAGCCCGATAAAGGGTTTTGAATGGGAATATTATTTGATAGATATTTTACCTAATCAAGATTGCGACTATTTATATTTAGAAGCATTTTATGTAGAACCTGTAATGTTCCCTTATAATGGCAATATTCTTGTTGATGACTTATCTCCTATCGTCCCTTGCGAATTGCTAGAGGAAGGGCTGGTGCCCAGAGATTTTGAAATCAAAGATCCTTAAAAAATGATGCTCCATGCGATACCTGATTGCTATTCTTTACATTTTTATAATAAATATATCAGCAACATTCAGTCAATCAGCTATTGCATTAAAAAATCCGTCGTTTGAAGATAATCATGGACAAGGAAGGGTACCAGTAGGTTGGTATTCTTGTGGAGCTTATAATCAGACTCCACCAGATATACATCATACCCAGCATCCAGGTGCTAATTTTGAGGTTACTACACCCTCTGCAGAAGGCAATACTTATTTAGGGCTGGTTGTACGTGATAATGGAACGACAGAGGGTATTGGGCAAGCACTGTCTGAACCTCTAAAAGCAGGGAAATGTTATACTTTTACCTTTGAAGCAGCTCGCTCTGATACTTATATTAGTATCTCCTCTGGCACCGCTACGATTGCAAATTTTAATAAACCAGTTATTATTCAGATTTGGGGAGGAGATGTTAACTGCGGACGGAATGAATTGTTAGGAGTAAGCCCCGCTATACAAAGTACTACCTGGCAACGGCACCTGATTACTATCCAACCCAGCCTAACATGCAATCATTTAATTTTTAAGGCGTCATTTGTGGAAGGAAAAGGTATATATAATGGTAATGTTTTGGTAGATAATATTTCTCCTATTATTCCTACATCCTGTAAAGGCGATATTGCAACAATTGACTGGAAACCATTAAAAGTAGATGTACCAGTTTTATCTGAAGCAGAAGCCTTGAAAACGTTTTTGAGAGAAGAAGGAGCTCTGCTTACTACTGATCCTTCAGGCTATTTATTTCAGACAGAAGTATTTGTTGATGATGCAGGTTTAGCATGGCAGGATAATCTTCATTTATGGAGGATAGTAAAGGTGATGGAGCAATTTCCTGATTACCGGATGGAATGGATGATACAGGAAAAAAAGGAGGAGAAGAGACAAAGCTTGAAGTTACAATTGAATTATCTTTTGCAAAAAGGAGGACTTTTGGCAAATCGGTATGTTATTAAATCCTATACACGGAGAGGGATTCGCAAAGAAGAATGGTTGTGGCCGATAGAAAAGAGTAAACTATTGCTTAAGCTTGAAAAGATAGAATGATGTATGTACACATATATTTAGTGGTATTGATACTGCTTGTCGGACAAACTCTGATAGGACAGGAATTAATTGCCCTGACAAATCCTTCACTGGAAGACAAAGCACGAGTATCAAGAGTGCCCCATGGTTGGCAAAATTGCGGTTTTGAAGAAGAGTCTCCTCCTGATACGCATCCTGGCGGCTTTTTTGGTGTGAACAAACTAGCGGTCCATGGAAACACCTATGTAGGCCTGGTAGCACGAGATAATGATAGCTGGGAATGTATTGGCCAGGCATTGGAATCACCATTATTGAAAGATAGCTGTTATCAATTGGCTTTTATGGCTGCTCAGTCAGATAGTCTAATCTCTGGCAGCCGTGAACAAAAAGGACTGGTAAACTACATTAATCCTTGTAAAATTCGCTTGTGGGCAGGCTTCCAACATCAGGATGGATATGAATTACTGGCAGAGACTGATCCAATTGAACATCAGGAGTGGAAGGAATATATATTGACATTTGTTGCTACTAAAAATTATAATTATCTATATGTTGAAGTGTACTATACAGGCATCACTCCTTATTGTGGACATGTATTGATTGATCATTTTTCCAAAATAGTCCCTTGTAATATGCTGAGTAGTGAAAAAACAATTAGAGACTTTTGATACAAATCCTGCTTCATTGAAGAACTAAGTATCAGGACAAACCAAGAGCTATGAAGACAAGCATTAGTTGCATTATATTTGTACTTGGAGTCGCTTGCTCATTGATAGGGCAGGACACCATTTTTTGGAAAAACCCTTCTTTTGAGGGAATTCCCAAAGCTGCTCAAGCGCCACCACAATGGGAAAGCCACACCTTTGATAGAGGCACCCCGCCAGATACACAGCCCTGTCAGTGTTATGGAGTAGATACCGCCCCTTATGATGGGATGAGTTACGTTAGTATGACTGTTGAAGAAGCTAATATTTGGGAATCTATAGGACAATTATTAGAGAAACCACTTAAAAGAGGCCAGACATACGAAACGTCATTTTATGCAAATAGATCAGGTCAATACTTGGTACAGGAAAAGAAAAGTATCATCAATTATGATGAAGCAGTTGTGATTCGGCTTTGGGGAGGAACTTATGAGCAACCTTTTATTCAATTGTTGGCAGAGACACAAGCTGTAGAAGAAAACGATTGGAAGCCTTATCATTTGATATTTGCTCCTGATAGCCTTATCAACTATCTCACATTTGAAACCTACTTTATCAGAGGAACATCTACTGCTTATAATGGGAATGTAATGATTGATGCCTTATCTCCAATTATTCCTACTCGAAAACAAGTACCTCCTTCTTATGCAGAAGCAGTAGCCAGAGGGCATACCTATCGAACTATTCAATACAAACGGTCAGATTATTATGTGTACCGTACCGTTTCTCAGCCTAGCAAACTTAGTAATCGATCAAATAAGAACATCAATAATCGGCCGGAAGGCAAAACTTATTTTAGCAAAGAAAGACATGCTGGAAGAAAAGGGCGTTTAACACGTTTGGAATTGATCAGGCAGGCACAGCATGAAATGGAAGCAGCACGTGGAAAACCGGAAAAAGAAGAAAAAATTCTATTATATGATGAACCAACGATAGTTGATAATCAGCTTAATCGCCAGCAAGAGTCTTTGAAACGGATACCCAGTAATGCAGAATCTGTCGATGTCCCCTATACAATAAGGCAACCTTTATTGGAAAAAGGGCCTGGAGTTGTAGATTTTTTATATAAAGTAGATAGAAACCTGATGAATGAATTGGCGCATTTGATTGGAGTAGATGGGAGGTATACACTGGTGATAGCTGTTCATGCACCTCAACAGGGAGTAAGGGATAAAATAGCCTGGGATTTAGACATTGCCCGGCAAGAGCTGGAAATTCCAGAAAATATTATTACTATTGAGCAATTTACAGGCCAAAATACCTACTTCAAGGATTGGCTATGGACACCGGAAGAGCAGCGAGTTATGATGCGTTTGGCAGCTAAGAAAAAAACTGAGTAGCTCTTCTCAGATATATCACATAATGAAGCTAATTGCAAAAACGCTGGCAGGCCTGGAAGAGGTGCTCGCCTCAGAATTAAAAGCACTGAATGCCCAAAAGATACAGGTATTAAAAAGAGCAGTTTCTTTTGAAGGGGATAAAGCATTGATGTATCGCGCCAACCTGGAACTGCGAACAGCCTTACGTATTTTAATGCCCATAAAAACTTGCTTTGTTAGCAATGAAGGCCAATTGTATAATGCCGTTCAGCAAATTGACTGGAGTCAGTATATGGGCATCAAGGATACTTTGGCGATAGATGCTACGACCAATTCAGAGTTTTTTACTCATTCAAAATATGTGGCATTAAAATCAAAGGATGCTATTGTAGATCGTTTTAGAAGAGAAAAAGGAAGGCGTCCCAGTGTTGATGTTTACAATCCTACTTTACGTATTAATATCCATATCTTCAAAAAGGAGTGTACCATTTCTCTGGATGCTTCAGGAGAATCTTTGCATAAAAGAGGCTATCGGGTAGATAGTGTGGATGCACCGATCAATGAAGTATTAGCTGCAGGCTTAATACAACTATCGGGCTGGAAAAAAGATCGTTGTTTTATTGATCCTATGTGTGGATCTGGCACTATTTTAATTGAAGCAGCAACATGGGCTTGTAATCGCCCTCCTCAACTAAATCGTACTCGCTTTGGTTTTAAAAAATGGAAGGATTATGACCAGGAGCTGTGGGAAAAGGTACAGGAGGAGGCAAAGGCAAAAATAAAGCCATTTGAATATGGTTTATATGGATTTGATAAGGATTTTAAATCCAGGCGGACAGCTCAACATAACGCTGCCGCTGCAGGCCTGGAGGAAATTGTATCCATTGAACGAAAACCATTTGAAAAACTGGAAGCACCTGAAGCTGAAGGGGTCATTATTATGAATCCTCCCTATGATGAACGATTGGTGAAAGACGATATAGAAGCATTTTATACCATGATTGGAGATCGTCTTAAACAAGCATTTAGTGGCTATGATGCCTGGGTTATTTCTTCTAATATGGATGCTCTAAAGAGCATTGGACTGCGGGCTTCCAAAAAGATAGCTTTGTTTAATGGAGCACTAGAGTGCAAATTCCAGCATTATGAATTATATAGTGGTAGTAAAAGAAAATAAAATTCAGCGTGTAATTATAAATAGCATATTGCTTGCCCTGTTCTGGCTTGCAAGCCTTGCTGATGGTAATGCGCAATCCTATACACCAATCGAAGGGAAATCTATCATGTCGTTGAGATATGAAAAGCCTTATCAAAAAGCGAACTCTTTAAAGACAAAAGTTTTTACCCGATCTCTTCTTACTCCTTTTCCTGTGGAAGAAAATGACTTTGATTCTTTTACAAAAACGCTGACTGTTCCCTCTGCTTATAAGTATGATGAGTTAGGAATATTTTGTAAGTGGGAAGTACAAATGGAGAAAGCCGCAAAAATACCTGTGAAATTTCGGCTTGGAGAAGTACAATATGTGGAAAGGATGGAAGGAAAGCTAAAATAAAAGCAATTTTTATTTGATTCAGATGTGAAAAAAACTTAATTTTATCATCCGAGGGCATACAAAAAGTGGATATGCACATAGCTTTAGACTGAACTTCTTCAGCATGTTGCGGCTTTCTTTATATAGTCAATCCAATTTATGATGCTTATAAACTAGCCTCACGTCTACAGCGCTACAAACCTAAGCTGTTATGTTTCTGATGAACCGGAGAGAATGCCGTACAACACAGAAACCACATACTAATTCGTCACTAGAATAATTCAATCAAATCCTTTTAAATAAAAGGAAATGAGAGGCGAATCGCAATTTTCTCAAATGCACAAATTTGTTGAATAGATTATTGGTATAACGCAATCTAACCCAGTCGTGAAAGCAGTAACTCAAGAACAACAGAGGTGGATGCATTTACTATTAAAGCGTCCATACAAATTAGGGATGAAACCGGGATATAAAGATAGGTATCTCAAAGAAGTTGGTACAAAAACATTACGAGTAGGCACCTATTCTGCTCCTATTGTTATACTTGCATCTGCCTATTTTTGGTATACGGATATCAACGAACTAGGACTCGAACATACCTTTGTTTTTAGGGCACTAGGTTTTATAGGTGGTCTCATTTTTTTCCTGGCTTATCTACGTCCTACAAAACCTCAACATATATTTCTGGTATATTCTATTATGCTTTCTTTCGGGATCATAATGATGCACGGAATTGTATTTCAGGTTTTTTCTCTTAGCGAAAGCAGTTCAATCCAACAATATGGCTCCATCTTAGGCAGCATCATGGCTTGGATGGCGATGTCCTTGATTGCTCAGGGCGTACGTTTTATTATGGTCATTATCGGAAGCATAATCGTGTCTACGCACCTTCTTATAATGATTTGGTACCCACCGGCAGAAGCAGGAGGGATGGTGATTACCTTATTTTTCTTTGCAGCCTTTGGTATGGTATTGATGTTCATGCAAGAGCGACAAGAGCGTAACAAAGCAGTTGTTGTTTATGAATTGGAAGAAAGAGAAGAGGAAGTAAGACAACAAAGAGAGGCTTTACAAAGAGCTAATGAAAATCTGAAAGGGTTTAATTATACGGTTTCTCATGATTTGAAAGGGCCTGTAAGGAGAGCTTACTCTTATGCACAGGTGCTGGAATCTCAACTTGAAAAGCAGGCAGTTGAATTAAAGGGAGATTATATCCAACGCATTAAAAATAATCTTAAACGGGGATATGGCATCATTGAAGATCTTATGATGCTTTCCAGAGTGGGAGAGGCTGCTATCGATTGGGATAAGTTAGATTTAGACGAACTGATTGATACAATATGGCAGGAACAAACAGAAGCCTTAGACGATTCCAGAAAAATTCTTTTCCAGAAAGCAAACCTGGGAAGTATCTACGGAGATAAAAAATTACTATGGCATGTTTTTTCCAACCTGATTTCTAATGCAGTTAAATATTCTTCCAGAGAAGCTGAAGCTCAGATTGAAATAGGTTTAATCGACCAGGGGGATGATGATAAGACCATATATATCAAAGATAATGGAGCTGGCTTTGATAGTGATTTTGCAAAAATTATTGGCAAGCCATTTAAGCGTTTCCACTCAGGAGAAGATTTCGAGGGCACCGGTGTAGGGCTGGCAATAGTGAAACAAATTATAAAACTTCACAAAGGTGAATTCTGGGCAGAAGGTGAAATTGGAGTAGGTGCTACTTTTTATTGCAAGCTGCCTCGTAATGAATTCTCAGATTCACCTTCTATAGATTAAAAATTCAAATCAATCCAGCATAAATAAATTGCTAAGCCCAGGAGTTCTATCACAAGTAAAACCTTCTGCATAATCGTATCCAGCGACTCGGCCGTAGGAAGCAGCTTTCGCCTTCAAGAAATCCATGAAAGATTTACTCGAAATAGGAGAGCTTAATTCCTCCTTGAATTCCTCCTGTGCTTCAGGTACATAAAATTGTGACTTGAATGCTTTTATCAATTCTATTTTTCGATCAATTTGCTCACTAATATCTACTACAAAATCCGGATGCAGGTTTCTATCCTGAATGTAATGATAAAGTGCTTTAGGGCGCCAGCGTTCTTGCGGTTGTCCGTCGCTACCTATTGTAGGGATTTTTATCAATCCGGCATAAAAACATGCATCTGCTACTAATTTGGCCGCTCTACCGTGATCAGGATGCCGATCATCAACGGCATTGGCAAGTATTATTTCTGGTTGGTGCTCACGGATGATAGGGATGATTTTTAATATATTTTCTCTTGAGTATTCAAAAAAGCCATCTGCCATTGCAAGGTTTTTGCGAAAAGCAGCTCCCATCAATCTGGCTGCTTCAGCTGCTTCCTGATCTCTGATTTCAGCACTTCCCCTAGTACCTAATTCTCCTCTTGTGAGGTCAAGTAAGCCTACCGTTTTGCCCATGTCAATATGACGCAACAAAGTACCACTACAGCTTAGTTCTACATCATCGGGATGAACTCCGATAGCCAATATATCTACTTTCATTGTTTAAACGTTGATTTAGGTAGATAACCTAAGCGAGGCGGATAAGTTTAGCAGGCTTGGCAATTTGTTGTTTCATTGGGAAATTTTGTTGATAGACATTTCCCAACTGATCCATATAGGTCAGTTCGATTGTAAAGTTATTGCTGAGCTTTTCAGCGCCAACAGATTCTAATAAAATTCGGTAGGATTCGCCAGAGGGCATCTGATGCCCGGCTACTTCGTTTTTAACTGAAATATCTCTTCTCCCTTTTATAGAAAGATCAGTTATATGTGCCAGTTGCCCGTTGTTCAGTACTTTTAGGTAAGCATCTCTACCCATAGGAGAGACTTGAAACCCCTGAAGACTCAACCGTGGAGCTACTGTTTTAGCTTTCTTCTTGCGCCTTCGTTTGCCAGACATCATTGAAATAGCAATGAGCAATATAATAAATAGGCCAGCAGCGGCAGCCCATTCAATCGGCCCTGTTTGTAGCGCGTACTCTTTAAGGGAATTAAAAATCTCTTCCGGGTTAATCTGTTCCATTTCCTATTCAACTAACATTCGTTGGGTAATAATAGCGTGAGTACATCTTTGTTATTTAAAAGAGAAGTCTTCACGATGAACCCATGTGTTTATGAAGGGTTATCTATATATAAAATACATTTCAGCACGAAAGTTACAAAGAAACCAGCAGCTTAATAAAGAACGATAAATAATATGTTTACAGGAATCATCGAATCATTGGGTTTTGTCCGGCGTATAGAGCAGGAAGGAACTAATTTGCATTTTCACATTCAATCGCCTATTTCTTCAGACTTGAAGATCGATCAAAGTATTGCGCATAATGGTACATGTCTGACAGTAGTTGCGATAGAGGAAGATATACATACGGTTACTGCTATTGAAGAAACATTAATTCGCACCAACCTGGGGCAATTGAAAGAAGGTAGTTTGGTCAACCTGGAGCGCGCTATGCAGGCAAATGGACGTTTAGACGGCCATATTGTACAGGGGCATGTAGATGCAACTGCTATTTGTACTGGTGTAGATGAGCGAGATGGTAGTTGGTATTACCGTTTTCGTTATCAACCTACTGAAGAGCATTTGTTAGTTGATAAAGGTTCTGTTTGTATTAATGGCGTTAGTTTGACAGTAGTTGAGCCAAAAGGGGAAATGTTTTCCGTAGCTATTATCCCTTATACGCACGAGCATACCAATTTCAATACGCTTAAAGAAGGGGATACGGTCAACCTGGAATTTGATATTATAGGGAAGTATATTGCCCGTTATGCTAAGCTGTATCAGCAGGTTTAAGCTTAACTACTGCTAATACTTGGTAATAGGCTCAACAAAACAGAAAAACAATTGTTAGTCCCGAAACTTTTATGATTTGAAGATTGGAATCATTGGTGCAGGGATAGCGGGTTTGGCTTCGGCAGTACGTATGGCGAGCCGAGGCTATGAAGTACATGTGTTTGAGGCAAATGCTTATCCTGGAGGAAAGCTTTCTGAGTTTAGATTAGGTAAATATCGCTTTGATGCAGGCCCTTCGCTCTTTACCATGCCACAGTATGTTGAAGACCTTTACAGAGTAGCAGCTTATGCAAAACCATACCCTTTTCATTATCAGCGCCTGCCTGTAATTTGCCATTACTTTTGGGAAGATGGAACTCGCTTACAGGCTCATGGAGATAAAAAAGCTTTTGCTAAAGAAGTAGAAGAAAAACTAAAAGTACCCCAACATAGGGTGTGGCAAGCTTTTGATGAAAGTGCTAAAAAATATGAATTAACGGGCCGTATTTTCCTTGAAAAGTCGCTTCATCGTTTAGGTACCTGGATGAATGCCAAAGTATTGCGGGCTATGTTGGCAATACCGGGCCTGGATTTGTTTGTGAGTATGGATGCTGCCAATAAGCGTATTCTAAAACATCCCAAACTGGTACAGTTATTCAATCGATTTGCCACTTACAATGGATCTAATCCATACAAAGCACCAGGATTACTGAATATTATTCCTCACTTCGAATTTCATATTGGTGCTTATCACCCTAAAGGAGGAATGTACAGCATTACCCAAAGCATTTATGAGTTAGCACTAGAAAAAGGGGTGCAATTTCATTTTAATACTCCTGTAGAAGAAATTCTGGTGGAGAATGGGAACGCCTATGCATTAAAAGTTAAAAGCAAGCCTATAGCATTTGATTACATTATTAGCAATATGGATGTTTTTTTTGCTTACGAGCGCCTCTTACCTAATGAACGTCATCCAAAACGTATATTAAATCAACAAAAATCGACCTCTGCTCTTATTTTTTACTGGGGGATTAAAAAGGCCTTCTTTGAATTGAATTTGCACAATATCTTTTTCAGCGATCATTACGAAAAGGAATTCGCAGAAATGGAAGAGGGCAGATTGTACGAAGATCCAACAGTATATCTCAATATTACTCAGAAATATGAGTCTGATGATGCTCCTGAGGGATGCGAAAACTGGTTTACAATGATTAATGTCCCTCACAATAGTGGACAAGATTGGGATTCCCTGATTCAGCTTTCACGAAAGCGGATACAAAATAAATTGAGCCGAATACTGGGAGTAGACATTGCTCCTTTGATAGAGTGTGAGGAAGTTTTGGACCCCAGAAGTATTGAAAGTAAGACCTTTTCTCATCTTGGAGCATTGTATGGGACTAGTTCTAATAATAGGATGGCTGCTTTCATGCGTCATGCTAATTTTTCTAATCGCATAAAGAAGCTTTACTTTTGTGGGGGCAGTGTACACCCGGGGGGAGGAATCCCTCTTTGTTTGCTTTCCGCGAAAATTGTGGATGATTTAATGCATGATAAGAATATTAAACAATGAATGTAGCTGCACCATATAAATGGCCTCAAGGGTTTACACCTGCTATAGGAATTGTCATTCTGCTAATTCTTTATGTTGTTGGGATAGTCGGTATTATACTACCTGTACACGAGCAGTTTATATTATTGACGCCTCTAAATTTACTGGTTTCAACAGCAATTATCTTCTATTTTCATCCCAGATGGAAAACAACCACTTATCTGTATTTAGTATTGGCTTATCTGGTAGGTTTCACAGCGGAAGTATTCGGAGTACAAACAGGAATACTCTTTGGTGATTATAATTATGGCAAAGTACTAGGCCCCAAAATGTGGGATACTCCTTTTATGATAGGGATAAACTGGATGATGCTAGGATATTGTGCGGGTATAATAGCGAATGTATTGTTAAAGTATCACCATTGGTTTTGGCGAGGTTTATTAGCGGCTCTTCTAATGGTAGGCCTGGATGTATTCATCGAACCCGTTGCTATAGCATATGACTTTTGGCAGTGGGAGGGTAATGACATTCCTCTCCGTAATTATATCGGCTGGTTTATAGTGGCTTTACCTTTAGAATGTTATTTCGCATATGGACATAAAAATACCAGGAACAAAGTCGCTATATCTTTGTTTCTCCTACAGTTTTTGTTCTTCTTGGTGTTAAACATTAATTTATGGATACGCTGATATATACTATTGTTACCATTGCTGCAATTGTCGGGATGGAATTCATAGCCTGGTTTGCACATAAGTACATTATGCATGGTTTTTTGTGGAATTGGCATGAAGATCATCATTTACCTAAACATGAAAAGGAAGGTTTTTTTGAAAAAAACGACTTGTTTTTCCTTGTATTTGCTATACCTAGTGCCGCTTGTTATATCATTGGTTCTTCTACACCCCATTTTTGGCTATTCTTTGTAGGAGTGGGGATTTCTATATACGGACTAATTTATTTCCTCATTCACGATGTGTATATTCATCAGCGATTTAGTTGGTTTCGCCAACTGGATAGCCCTTACTCACGGGCTATACTCAGAGCTCATGGCGCTCATCATGCCAAACGCGAAAAAGAAGATGGCGTATCTTTTGGATTATTATTTGTGCATCCAAAATATTTCAGGAAGCGTAAGAGTTGGTAGTATTAGTGAAACCACTATAGCATGGTGATTTTAAAATCACCATGCTATAGTGAGATTTTACTAATTTTGTAACTACACCAAACGAAATCTACGTGGAGAACAAATTTCTGGAGTCTGTTTCACGTTCACTAAGTGCAGAGATGCCCCAAAATGAGACGATGGATGGATATCTTAATGATATTCTGAGAGTCGTTCGATCTTTGGGCGAAGATTTGAGGGAAGAGGAATTTTATTTGAATAAAGCTTGGCTGGAAATTCGAGACAGTGAAACCTTCCACAGTAAAATCTTACATTTCTTTAATGATGGAGGAGAATACCTGCAATCAGTAAATGGTGATATAAACGAAGGAAGTTGGCGCTATTTGCCTTCTTCTAATAAGTTTATGATAAACAGTGAATTGTATGACCTGGCGTTTTTAGACAGTGAATTTTTTATACTCAGCAAACATGGAGACAATAAAAACCTGGGAAGGCCAGAATACTTTGTAATGTTATTTGAACCGGTAGGGCGTAGTCTGGAGTGGAGGGAAGCAATGGAAAAACTGTTCAATAAATACAGAAACACGAATAGCTTTTATGTCACTTTGACACTGGTGATTTTGGTGTTGGTGATAATTATACTACTCCTATCTTATTAAAGTCGCAATAGAATCAATAAAGGGCAAAACCTCTCAGAGATTTTGCCCTTTAATATATTTAGGCTAATGCTTTCTTCATCGTTTCTCCAATCTCAGCAGGAGAATTTACAACGTGAATACCACAAGCTTCCATAATTTTCATTTTTGCTTCAGCAGTATCATCTGCACCACCAATAATGGCACCAGCATGGCCCATTGTACGGCCTTTAGGAGCAGTCTGTCCAGCAATGAATCCTACAACTGGCTTCGTGCCGTGCTCTTTAATATAGTGAGCGGCTTCTGCTTCCATACCACCACCAATTTCACCAATCATAATGATACCATCGGTATCTGGATCATTCATCAACAATTCAACAGCTTCTTTAGTAGTAGTACCTACAATAGGATCACCACCAATACCAATACAGGTTGATTGCCCCATACCAGCTTTAGTAACCTGATCTACCGCTTCGTAGGTCAATGTACCAGAGCGAGATACGATACCTATACGGCCAGGATTGTGAATGAAACCAGGCATGATACCGCACTTAGCTTCACCAGGTGTCATTACACCAGGACAGTTAGGCCCAACCAAGCGAACATCTTTATCACTTAAGTATGCCTTTACTTTTACCATATCCTGCACAGGAATGCCTTCTGTAATACAAATGATAACTTTGATACCTGCTTCAGCAGCTTCCATAATAGCATCAGCAGCAAATGCTGGTGGTACAAAGATAACAGAGGTATCTGCACCTGCTTTCTGTACTGCTTCGTCTACTGTGTTGAATACAGGGCGATCAAGGTGTTCTTTACCACCTTTGCCAGGAGTTACACCTCCTACAAGATTAGTACCGTATTCAATCATTTGGCTAGCATGAAAAGTACCTTCCTTTCCAGTAAAACCTTGTACGATGATTTTAGAGTCTTTATTGACAAGAACTGACATAGTTAGAGTTTTATCAGGATTAATCTTCTTTATTTTCTTCAATTATGAACACATCTTCGTTATTTTTTTTCATATAGTACTTCTCGCGGGCAAATTTCTCCTTATTGACTTCCAGGTCTAATCTCTCTTTTTTTGCCTGTTCAATCTTCTCCGTATACTCTTCTTTTTCCTGCTTCATGTTTTCTACTGCCCGTGACAAACGCCATTGCGTAATAAAATCGTGCCGGTCAAAGAATATCATCCACATAAAAAAGAAAGCCAGCACCAGGAAATATTTATTTCTCAGTGGTGCAGGTATCTGCCGCATCAATACCTTCCAAGATGTGTTTTTTCCTGCCATGGTAATTTGCTTTTGGGTAAGTTATAAAATAAAACCCGTAAATAAATCCAATACGGATGAAATGCTCGAGCAAGTTGTAGAACAAATTGTAAACTTACATTTCATCCGTTGAGAATATAGAATTTATTTTTTATTACTACCAGAGCAGGGGGTTGACAATAAACTTATCCTAGCAATGCTTTACCTGGATAAATTCCGTTGTCGCCCAGTTCTTCTTCTATTCTTAACAATTGATTGTACTTAGCAATTCTGTCAGAACGAGAAGCCGAACCCGTTTTGATTTGACCCGTATTCAGGGCAACTGCCAAGTCTGCAATTGTAGTATCTTCTGTTTCTCCTGAGCGATGGCTCATTACACTAGTAAATGAGTGGCGTGTTGCAAGATTAACCGCTTCTACCGTTTCTGTGAGTGAACCAATCTGATTTACCTTTATCAGGATAGAATTAGCACTCTCCTCATCAATACCACGCTGTAGGCGCTCTACGTTAGTAACAAACAAGTCATCACCAACCAATTGAACACGATCACCAATAGCTGCCGTAAGGTTTTTCCATCCACTCCAGTCATCTTCATCCAAACCATCCTCAATAGAAAAAATAGGATATTTGTTTACCCAGTCTTTCCAATAGCTTACCATCTCCGAAGATGTTAGCTTGTCACCGGTAGACTGGTGGAAGTGATATACTTTTTCTTCTGCGTTATAAAACTCAGAAGCTGCAGCATCCATTGCAATAACCAAATCTTCACCTGGGCGATAGCCTGCCTTTTCAATAGCCATCAATACGGTTTCAATAGCTTCTACATTGGACTTGATATTTGGCGCAAAGCCTCCCTCATCACCAACATTAGTAGAGTATCCTTTATCTTTCAATACCTGCTTCAAATGGTGAAATACTTCAACTCCCATACGCAAGCCTTCAGAGAAATAGTCTGCTCCTACAGGCATGATCATAAATTCTTGAAAATCGATGCTGTTATCTGCATGAGAACCTCCATTCAGGATATTCATCATAGGCACAGGGAGAACATGAGCATTGACACCTCCAAGATAGCGATATAGTGGCTGAATAGTAGATTCTGCTGCTGCTTTTGCACAGGCAAGAGAAACACCTAGAATCGCATTGGCACCTAGTTTGGATTTATTGTTGGTACCATCCAGTTCCAGCATTAAATTGTCAATGTAACGCTGTTCCATTACATCAATACCAATCAATTCTTCACGGATGATTTCGTGTATATTTTTTACGGCGTTTAGTACTCCTTTTCCTAAGAATCGGCCTTTATCGCCATCGCGCAGTTCAACTGCTTCGTATTTACCCGTAGAGGCACCAGATGGTACCGCAGCTCTACCCAGATAACCGCTTTCTGTTAATACTTCTACTTCTACAGTTGGATTTCCTCTTGAATCCAATATCTCTCGAGCAGCTACATCAATAATTAAACTCATGTTTTTCGTTTTAGTAATGGGTAAAATATTATCCTCAAAAGAAAGGGAAAGTATATAGCAGAGATGAAATCATCGCTACTAAGTACATTAACTTTCCATTAATTTTATGAAATCATCAAAAAGATAACGGGCATCATGAGGGCCAGGAGAAGCTTCTGGGTGATATTGCACCGAAAATGCCTTCTTCCCTTTTACTCTAATACCTTCTATGGTACCGTCATTAAGATTGACGTGGGTGATCTCTACCTTATCTTCATTTTTGCGAATATCATCAGGATGTACTCCAAAACCATGATTTTGGCTAGTAATTTCAGAGCGGCCATTGATCAGGTTTTTTACAGGATGGTTAATTCCACGGTGCCCATTGTGCATCTTATAAGTAGGAATACCTACTGCACGAGCCAATACCTGATGTCCTAAACAGATACCGAAGAGTGGTTTATCTGATTCCAGGATTGCTTTAGCAGACTCTACCGCATAGTCCATCGGTGCAGGGTCTCCAGGGCCATTAGATAAGAAGTAACCATCAGGAGCCCATTCATTGACTTCTGAAAGAGGTGTTTTGGCAGGAAAAACTTTCATATAACAATCGCGTTCAGCAAAACAGTTTAAAATATTTTGCTTGATGCCATAGTCAAAGACAGCTACCTTGTATTTAGCATGAGGGTCGCCAAAAGTATAGATTTCTTTAGTACTTACTACTGATGCCAGTTCCAGCCCTTCCATTGGAGGAACTTCAGTTAGTTGTTTTTTCAATACATCCAGATCGGTCGTTTCAGAAGAAATGATAGCATTCATCGCTCCTTTACTACGGATGTGCCGGACAATCGCACGAGTATCAACATCCGTAATACCAACCAATGCCTCTTCTTCAAAATATTCCTGAATGGACATATCTGCTTTAGGGCGATTGTAAGCAGGGGTGAATTTTTTGCAGATCAGACCTGCAATCTTAATGCTATAGGATTCAGATTCGGTTCGCTTAATACCATAGTTGCCAATATGTGCGTTGGTAGCAACTAATAATTGCCCATAGTAAGAAGGATCAGTGAAAATTTCCTGATATCCTGTCATACCGGTATTAAAGCAAATTTCTCCTGTAGTGGTGCCAATTTTACCAGCAGACTTTCCATGGAAAATGGTGCCATCTTCTAGTAGTAAAATAGCGGGTACTTGTTGCGTATCACTCATGCTCTTTCAAAACTTTC
>JAKSDI010000299.1 GCA_022360175.1 Chitinophagales bacterium | reverse complement strand
ATCAAAACCGCCGGGATTTTACGATCAATGCCCTGGCTGTAAGTTTAAATGAACAAGATTTTGGTTCTATCCTGGATCCCTTCCATGGCCTGGAGCATTTAGAATCCAAAATCATCAAAACTCCACTCGAGCCTGGCAAGACTTTCTCCGATGACCCATTGCGAATGATGCGTGCTATCCGTTTTGCATCTCAGCTACACTTTACTATTGAACCAGAAACACTCGAATCAATAAAAGAATATCGCCGGCGTATAAAGATCGTTTCCAAAGAGCGAATTACCACAGAACTGAATAAAATCATTTTGTCGAGCAAGCCTTCTGTAGGCTTCAAACTACTTTTTGATACAGGCCTACTGGAATTGATATTTCCTGAAATGGCTAAATTGCATGGGGTAGAAGTGCGCAATGGAAAAGCCCACAAAGACAATTTTTATCATACGCTAGAAGTGCTGGACAACCTTAGTGAAAACACCAATAACCTTTGGTTGAGATGGAGTGCCATATTACATGATATAGCCAAACCACCGACTAAAAGATTTTATCCTAAGCAAGGCTGGACCTTCCATGGGCATGAGGCTTTAGGGGCTGCTATGGTGCCACGTATATTCAAAAATCTCCGCTTGCCCCTTGATCATAAGATGAAGTATGTGCAAAAATTAGTGCGCCTTCATCTGCGTCCAATTAGTCTGACAAAGGAGAATATCACAGATTCAGCCATTCGCCGTTTACTTTTTGAAGCGGGGGATGATATTGATGACCTAATGATGCTTTGTGAAGCAGATATCACTTCCAAAAACCCTAAGAAGGTTCGCCGTTATCTGGAAAACTACGAGCTGGTAAGGGATCGCTTACAAAAAGTAGAAGAAAAAGATCAGCTACGTAATTGGCAGCCTCCTATTTCTGGTGAAATGATCATGGATGCTTTTGGTATACCACCTTCCCGCCAGGTAGGCACGATAAAAACGGCCATCCGAGAAGCCATATTAGATGGCGATATTCCCAACCAATATGAAGAAGCCTTTCAGTTTATGTTAGAAAAAGGGAAAGAGCTTGGACTGGAAGTTAAGCCACAAGAAGGCTGAGCCAACTAATATAATATAAGTTGATCGAATCGTTTTAATTCGTGGAATCCTTGTCATTTATAGAATGAGAAGTATAACGATTGATGTAAACCAATGAGAGATGGCTGCCTACACTTCATACACTGAATCGATAGTAGCAAGAATCGTCCTATTAAAAAAAAGAAATCGAACTGTGAAGCTATTACTCATCGCACTCTTTTTTGCGTTTAATAGCCAATCATTATTCTGTCAGGTAACAATAGATAGTTTTGTAAATATTGTAAGAAGGTATAGGATGCCCATTAAGGCTGAAGAAAATAAAGAAATCAATAAGCAAGATAAGAATGTTCAGCCAGTAGAAATTTTTAGGGTTAAGGAAGTTACTCCTGCTATTATGGGATGTTTCGAAATCAAAGGTGAATTGGAAATAATTCAGTGTACCGAAGAGCAATTATCCATAATGTTTTTTCGAGCTTTTAATCCCTTATCGATTGACGATAAGAATCATTTGCCTAAAAGAGTGCAGTGTAAATTGCAGATTGATGAAATAGGAATAATGGAAGGAGTCGAGGTAATAACAACTGTCGATCAAAGTATTAAAGATGAAATAGTTCGCATTATTCTATTATTAGAGGAAGAAGGTATTAGATGGTTGCCACAAAAAGCTAGAGGCAATGTGAAAGGAGTAAATGTATATTATACTATTGATTTTGAAGCTTTATTGGACAATAAGTAACTAAAACATGCCAGGAAGATAATTTTTTTCAAAAAAAAATAACTACGCAGAATAGTTGCGTACTTGCTGCTTAATCTTGTAGCAAAGAAATAAACCAATGAAAATTACAGGAAAAACTTTGATTGATTTAGGTTATCAGCCAGGACAATGGTTTAAAGAAGCGCTTGCGTATGCGAATACGCATCAATTGGAAGGAGCAGCATTGATCAAATATCTTGATAGTGTAAAAGAAGTAACAATAGAGCCTTATACAGAGAGTTTACCATTCTATAAAAATATCAGAGCCGAGACGGAGGAGGAGATCAGCAATGTAGAAGCAGTGTTTAATACTATGCACCACCTGATGAAAACACCTACACTGATAAAAGGAGCTGTTATGCCAGATGCTTGTCCTACAGGTGCTAAGGGAAGAATTCCGGTAGGTGGGGTAGTAGCTGCAAAAAATGCGATTCATCCGGCTATGCATAGCGCTGATATATGTTGCTCTGTTATGATGACCAATTTTGGGAAAGTTGATCCTAAGCAAGTATTGGATGCAGCTCATCAATCAACTCATTTTGGAGGAGGAGGACGTTCAGATAATGCCTTTTCTCTTACGGATGAATTGGAAGAACGTATGAAGGAAAATTCTTTTCTGAATGATGAAAAAAGCTTGTTTCTGGCCGAAACTCATCTGGGGACGCAGGGGGATGGTAATCATTTCCTGTATGTAGGACAATCTGAAAATACTGGTGATACAATTATGGTAACCCACCATGGCAGCCGTGGATTAGGGGCCTATCTGTACAAGAAAGGAATGAAAATTGCCGAAGAGTTCCGTCGCAAATTATCACCACGTACTCTGGCAGCCAATGCCTGGATTCCTTTCGAAGATGTTAAAGGACAAGCTTATTGGGAAGCATTGCAGATAATACGCGATTGGACCCATCTGAATCATAGCGTCATTCATCAGGCTACTTTTGAGTCTTTACAGATTGATCCTGTCTTGCAGTTTTGGAATGAACACAATTTTGTATTCAAGGATGAAGATTTATTTTATCATGCAAAAGGGGCGACTCCTTTGGCGGATAAATTTGTACCAGACTCTTATGAAGGATTGCGTTTGATTCCACTAAATATGCGAGAACCAGTATTGATTGTGAGAGGAGAGACCACGGAAAATAATCTTGGATTTGCTCCTCATGGAGCTGGAAGAAATATTTCCCGTTCTCAGCATATTCGTAAGCATGAAGAGCGTCGGGTAGAAGAAGTTTTTGCAGAAGAAACCAAAGGGCTGGATGTCCGCTTTTTTTCTGGTCATGTTGATCTGTCTGAACTGCCAACAGCATATAAAGATGCAGAGAGTGTCCAGCGCCAGATGAAAGAATTTGGACTAGGAGAAGTAGTAGATAAAGTCTTACCTTATGGTTGTATAATGGCAGGGGATTGGCAACGAGATGCGCCCTGGAGGAAAAGAAAATCGAGAAAAGTATGATTAGAGCCCGCACATCAGCTTCAAGTTGGCGTGTGGGTTAATAAAAACAGCTATGAGAATCAAATGACCCCTTGTTGAATCATATATTTCAGGTATGCGTATTTTAATCGTTGAAGATGAAGCTTCTGTAGCTGCTCGAATAGAGCGACTTACATTACAAGTATTAGGTGATAAGGTAGAGCGTTTGGCCATACGCTCTACGCTGTCTTCTGGTATGCATTATATCCAGCAGCATACCATTGATGTATTGCTATTGGATTTAAACCTGAATGGAGAGGATGGTTTTTCAATGCTTAAAACACTGGTTAGTTATAGTTTTCATACCATTATCATCTCTGCAAATACCCATCAGGCTATAGATGCTTTTAACTATGGAGTACTGGATTTTATAGCCAAGCCTTTTACCGTAGATCGCCTGTCAAAAGCCTTTAGCAGGTATGCTGAATTTACTAAAGATATACATTACTCATCCCAGTACCTGACGGTTAGGAAAAAAGGAGAAATTGTTGTCGTAAAAAACGAAGACATCGTTTATATCAAAGGAGCCGGAAATTACAGCGAATTGTATATCAAAGATGGTTCTACTTTACTCCATGATAAATCCCTCAATAAACTAGAAACGCTGTTACCTATTAAATTTAAACGCATCCATCGGTCTTTTATTTGCAACTGGGATTATAGCCGTAGCTTGCTCAATCATGGTGCAGGTAAATATGAGCTAGTACTCCAATCGGGAGGACTTTTACCTGTGAGCCGTAGTAAATATGCCGCTCTTATAAATGGAGAATAAAATGTGATCAAATAGAGAATATCTTATTTCTTAACTAGCAATCAATAGCCTGAGTGCGATTGAAACTTCATAGGTGCGATTGGTCAGAAAAGGATTGACTTTAGCTTTCTTCTATCCGTTATTGTAGTTCAAAATCACTTGACATGGATAGAAGACAATTGCTTAAACGAGGCACTGGAAGTTTAATCGCTCTGGCAGCAGGAAGTTTTTTACCGAATACCTCATTAGGTATGAATACTCCTGACCTTTCACCTTTGGATAGATTGCGACTATGTTGTAATGAAAATCCTCATGGCCCTTCTCCGCTTGCCCAAGCTGCCATTAAGGAAAGTATAAGCAGCAGTTACAGGTATCCTCGCAAAGTGGGGGATGAATTAAAAGCAACTATAGCAGAAGTTAATGGCTTAACTCCTGAGCACGTTTTGCTTGGAGCAGGCTCAGCTAGCATTTTGCAGTTGATGGGTTTGTGGATAGGGCAACAAAAAAAGGATATTGTCTCAGCGGAATATACTTTTAAGTGGTTGATGAGATACGCTCAACAGTTGGGGAGTAAGTATATAAAGGTGCCACTCAACAAAGATATGTATATAGATTTGGAGGCTATGAAAGGCAAAATTTCCAAAAACACAGGCCTGGTCTATGTATGCAACCCCAATAATCCTACAGGGACCTATATCTCAGCTAAGCAAGCTCATCCATTTTATAAAGAAATGAGTAACACTGCTCCTGTTTTTGTAGATGAAGCATATATTGAATATACCGCTGATCATCCTACACATAACACTGCTCATTTGATACGTAATCATCCCAATATTATGGTATGCCGTACCTTTTCTAAGATCTATGGTATGGCAGGGCTTAGAATAGGGTATTTACTGGCTGACCCGACTATCATTGAGCAATTGGAAAAAATAGATGTAGGTATGGGAATATCTGTAGCCTACACTAGTCTTGCGGCTGCGATAGCAAGCTTAAAAGATCAGTCTTTTCTCCAATACAGTTTAAAAGAAAATGAACGTGCTCGCAATTACCTACAGCAGCACTTGAGAAAATGGAACATCCCATATCACGACGCAACTGCCAATTTTGTTCATTGTGATATCAGCAAATATGGAAAGGATATTAAAGCAGAGCTGGAAAAACAAAATATCAGTTTAAATCCAATACAGCGAGATGAGAAAACCTATTTGAGGATCTCGATAGGTTCACATAAGGAAATGGAGTTATTCGCGTCCAGAATGAATGATTTTTTTACCAAATAATTTTTAATTGTAAGAATATGAAATCACCATTGTTGATCATTTTTTTCCTTTTTAGCGCCTTTTCATTCAACCTTTTTGCGCAAAGCAGTGAAATAGAAGCAATTGAATCCGTACTGATGGATTATATGATGGGAGGTACTGAAAGAGATACCGAACGTTTAGTAAGTGCTTTCCATCCCCAGGCAAAAATGAAGTACCTTAAAAATGGTACTTATCACGAAGTAAATGCCCGTGAGTTCTTTGGTAAAGGAAAACCAGGCCCCCGATTAGAACGAACCAATGAAATTCTTAGCCTTGAAGTTAGCGGATATGTGGCTTTCGCGAAACTACGCATTAAGTATAAAGACAAACAATTTATTGACTATATGACCTTGATGAAGATAGATGACAAATGGTCTATCATCAATAAAGCTCCATATCTGGAGGTGTTTAAATAATAAATTTCACAACAGATAAAACCATAAAAGCATGAAATCACCATTAATGATTATTCTTTTCCTTTTTAGTACGTTTTCGTTTAACCTTTTTGCACAAAGCAGCGAGGTGAAAGCTGATAGTGAGATGGAAGCAATCGAATCTGTATTGATGGATTACATGATGGGAGGTACCGAAAGAGATACCGAACGTTTAGTAAGTGCTTTCCACCCTCAGGCAATGATGAAGTATATTAAAAATGGTACTTATCATGAAGTAAATGCCCGTGAGTTCTTCGGTGGAGGAAAACCAGGCCCTCGCTTGGAACGAACCAATGAAATTCTTAGTCTTGAAGTTAGTGGGTATGTAGCTTTTGCAAAATTACGCCTTAAATATAAAGACAAGCAGTTTCTGGATTTTATGACCTTGATGAAGATAGATGGTAAATGGTCTATCATTAATAAAACTTTCTATGTAGAAAAGTTTTAACTAAGAGCGTGTTTGGGAATTTGTTCTTTGAGACTAATTGGCTTAGATGAGGCATGAACGAGCGAACTCGTAGAGCAAAAGTCTTGAAGACTTTTGAGAGAGTGAACCGCTTAGCGGATGGGCAGCATAGCCTGAGCTAAATGAGTGTTCTTTCAACAAAGTATAAGCCGATTAGTGACGAAATAAGTCCGATTAATAAATCCCAGACACGCTCTAAGAATCACCCGACTATTTTTACACAAAATTTATGCTTGCGGTGGCATTTTGTGCTACCGTAAGTATCTTGTTTATTACCTATATTTAGACTATATAACCCATTGTTATGAGTCTTGAACAGACATTAATACTAATAATAGGAATTCTTATCACTTCGGGGCTGTTCTACCTGATGCTGTTTTTTGGCTTCAGGCATAAGCTAGCCTTGTTATTTATTACACTTTTCTGTTGGTGCCAGGCGGCAAAAGCCTTTTTTCGTCGAGACGCTGCTTTGGCAATGGACCTGGCTGGTATAACGGAATATCAGGCAATCATCGGACAGCGAACTGCCTATACTTTAGGAAGTATCTTTTTATTGGGATTCATCGCATTTCATTTAAATGTGAAAAAGAAAGAATGGGCCTTACTCATTTCAGCCATTTTAGTATGCTTTTTTTATTTAATGGGATGGCCCCAAATGCCTTTAGTCCTGACCATTGGTATTGGCATTTCTGTTTATACTTTCCCTCAGCAAAAAATAGGTAGCGTGCTTATCGCCTTAGGTTTAATTATTTTTGGATGTACTACCTATCTTGAAATTCATCAATTCAATTCTGTAGGGTATTTTGTAGGGATTATCTCTTTTATCATCATCATTACTATTTTTATCGGCTATCAGATAAGGGAGCAGATTCGCTTACAAAGACAAGCTTTATTGCGTTCTTCAACTTTAGAAAATCAATTGCTAAAACGCAGTTTACAACCGCATTTTCTCTTCAACAGCTTAATGTCTTTACAAGAATGGATAGAAACGAGGCCCAGTTGTGCCGCACAATTTGTACAAGCATTGGCAGAGGAGTTTCGCACGATTTGTAAAATGTCAGGACAACAACTGATCCCTATTGACGAGGAGATTGCTGTATGCAAAGCGCATTTGGAGATCATGGGATTTCGAAAACATGCTCGTTTTCAATTATTGACAGAAGGGATCACCGGAGATGAACAAATACCTCCTGCTATTTTTCATACCCTTATTGAAAATGGAATCACACACGGTTATCCCGAACGCAAGGAAGGCTATTTTAAATTGGAAAAGAAAACAGTTAAAGGAGGGATTGTATATGAACTCTTTAATGATGGAACCAATTCAATACAATCTGATTATGGGAGCAATGGTACGGGGCTGAAGTATGTGAAATCCAGATTGGAGGAAAGCTATCCTGGAAAATGGACGCTTGATTCAAGGCCAGTAGAGAATGGATGGTTGGTGTCGATTAATATTACTTGATGTAAAAGAAAAAACTCTTTGAGTGATTTTTAAAATTAGATATTTGTTCTTTCCGTGATGAAAATGTAAACATTGAGATGGATTGAATACGAAGCGGATTATTTCCAGATTTACAGGAAGAAAAGATAAAAAATGAAAACTCCAGATCATCAGCTAAACCTTCGGTCGCGCCATCCTGATTTTCAAAACTTTTTAGACATTAACGAAAGTGAATCCAGAAGAATAAAAAAATGTTACCGGCACTCTTTAGATCAGAATTATGGAGCATTAGATTTGCAAACTATGGATGTCTTTCCTTCAAAAGTTGATCATTCCCCAATTCTGGTATTTATACATGGAGGTTACTGGCGTGCATTGGATAAGAGTACCTATAGTTTTGTAGCGGAGCCCTTTGTGAAAAACAATATGACGGTTTGTATCGTAAATTATCGGCTTATGCCTGCCGTAGATATGGAAACCTTATTAAACGATATAAACGAAGCGATATCCTGGATTAGGAGAGAAGCTTTTCGATATAATGGAAGTCCTGATAGGATCATTCTTTCCGGACATTCAGCAGGAGGCCATTTGGCTTTAATGGCCTATTTGATGGATGAAAGCTTAAGGTCAGGTATTAAAGGGATTTGTAGCCTAAGCGGTATATTCGATTTAGCGCCCATAAAGAATAGCTATCTTAATAAGGTGTTGCAATTGGATAACAATGATGTGGATAACTACAGCTTGTCTAACAAAGATTTGTCTGCTATAAAATGCCCTGTTTTACTGAGTGTAGGAGCAGGAGAAACGGACTTCTTTATTGACCAATCTAAGAGTTTATACAAAGAGAATCAATCAAAAACTCTCATAGAATATTACGAATATAAAGAGCTCAACCATTATCAAATAGTCCATAAACTGGGGCAAGAAAATAACCCCATAACCCAATTCATAATTGGGAATGCAATAGTGAAGAATGAAGATTCTTAAAATGGCACCTTAACTAACTCATTCGAAAAGACAGTTGCTTATTGCTTTTCAATTTTATCCTAAAAATTGGTTAGTAATTGTTGCCTTTGGAAAAGGGAACCCGCATCATTTTTGTTTTGTTATACGGACTTCTAATATTTGAAAGATGAAAAGATTCTGCGTAATCCTCAGTATGGCAACCTTATTTGCCTGTAATAATGACATGGAAGATATTAAAGCACAGTTTTTAACAGATGATATACCTGGAGAAACACCTGTTGAATTTAAAGTAGTTGATGTTCCGGATGATAAAATCATTCACAAAGGGATATTCAGTCCAGATTTTAAAGAATATTACTATACGGTTTCTGACAAGGGTTTTGAAAAATTCGATGTTTATGTTGTGAAAAAAATGGAGGATGCTTGGTCTGCACCACAAAAAGCTTTTTTTAATAGTGATTATAATGATCACGGAATGAGTTTTTCACCTGATGGCAATACTCTTTACTTTAGTTCGAGCAGGCCAACGAATGTTGATGGAATTCCTGATACCTGGCATATCTGGAAATCTGAAAAAGTCGATGGAATGTGGAGTCGGCCAAAGTTTGTAAATATTCCAAATCTAAAAAACAAGCTGGTTTCCCATCCAACACTAACTAATTCAGGGACGATGTATTTTCATGCAAGCAATCTGGATTATAGTGAAATGGATATCTATCACACCAGGCAGGTAAATGGCAGCTTTGAAAATGCAGAAAGAACACAAATTTTAGCAGATACTCCGCATGGGAAATGCACTCCTTATATTTCCCCAGAAGAAGATTATCTAATATTTGCTTCCATTGGAGAGCAACTGGATCTAATGATATGTTATAAGGATGGAAATAGCCATTGGCGTAATGTGAAAACACTAAACACATCAATCAATACCTTCGGACAAGGTAATCCTTATATAACACCGGATAATAAATTCCTTTTCTTTACTTCAGGCAATCATTCCAATGGAAAATGGAAGGTGAAATGGGTTAGTATAGACTCAGAGTTGACAGAAAGCCAATAAGTATAGGACTGAAAAACACTTGCAAATGACTAATCAATTGATATTAACAACGGCTCTAATTTTTTTGTGTTTTTGTTGTGTTGAAGCTCAGCAAACTGAATCTGTTGAAGCTAGAGTTGATAGAATTTTTAAAGATTTTAACAATGCCCATACCCCGGGAGTAATGCTTGCCTGTATGAAAAATGGTAAAGTGTTGTTCTCAAAAGGCTACGGCATGGCCAATTTGGAGTATCAAATACCTATCTCTTCTTCAAGTGTATTCTCATTGGCTTCAGTATCAAAGCAATTTACAGCTTTTTCAATTTTATTGCTGGAAGAGAGGGAGCAACTATCTCTAAATGATGATGTTAGAAAATACTTGCCGAAACTGAATGATTATGGGGAAGTCATTACTATTGAAATGTTAATCAATCATACTAGCGGAATAAGGAGTTGTCTTCAGTTATTAGGGCAGGCAGGATATAATTCGGACAATATTATAACTTCTGAGGAAGTACGCGATATGATATATAGGCAAAGTGCTTTGAATTTCCCTCCTGGAGAAAAGTTTAGCTATTCAAACTCGGGATATTTTCTTCTGGCTGAAATCGTTGAGAAAGTTTCAGGTAAATCATTTGCAAATTTTGTCAACGAAAATATTTTTAAACCATTGAAAATGGAGGACTCTTTTGTAATGGATAATTACAATGAAATCATTCATGATAGAGCTACTTCTTACCAACTTGAGGGTGATTTATTTGTTAATGCACCCGCAAATTATTCTTACTATGGTTCTACTAATCTTTATACCACAATAACTGATTTGAGTAAATGGGTGCTGAACTTTGAAGAGCAGAATGTAGGAAGTGAGCAAACATTGCAAAAGATGAATGAGCTTTCTCCTACAGAAAATAAATATTCATATGGCCAATTCGTAGGTAATTTTAATGGCCTGAAACAAATTTATCATGGAGGGGCAGATGCGGGCTATAGAACTTATTTAGCGCGCTTTCCTAATCAAAATGTAGCTGTGTTCTTATTGAGTAACAATGGAACTATAAATGCTCAGGGTAAAGCACAGGAAGTAGCAGATGTATTTTTGCATACTTTTTATACAATAGCAGAAGCAGATCTTACTCCGACAAGTGAAAATAGGGTAATTGAATTGCCTACATCCAGCTTGAAAAAATACGAAGGCAATTATCTGGACTTCGACAACTATATTACTAGAAATATTTCCGTGCGAGATAATAAGCTCATTTACTCGAGGCCAGAACAGAATAACCGGGAAACATCATTACTTCCTTTGTCATTGACCTCCTTCCAATTTGAAAATGCTAGTGATGTAACAGCCGTTTTCGATACTATTTTGAATTCAATCAAAATTATAGTTGATGGGGAGAAAGTAGAGGAATACAATGCTTTTGAACCTAAGAGTTATTCTGAAGAAGAACTAAAGGAATTTGAAGGTTCTTTTTATAGCGAGGACCTGGACACAAAATATAAGCTTAAACTTCAAGAAGGGAAATTGATTGTGATGCATTCTAAAATGGATCCAATCGTGTTGAACGCCATCAAAGCTGATGGCTTTATGAGTTTAGGATGGCAATTTAGAGTCCTTGAATTTGAACGAGATAGAAATAATGAAATTATTGGATTTTATATCTCATCAGATAGAGCAAAAAAAGTGAAATTCAAAAAACTATCGTAAAAAGAAAACGGAAGCTAGTATGAAAACAAATAAATTAAACCCTAAAATGAAATGGCTATGATCTACATAACTCAATTGATTTTTGTACAGGAAGGAAAGGAAGAAATATTCCTGGAATTTGAGAGCCACGCGATTCCATTGATGGAAAAATACAATGGCAGAATTATTTACAGATTAAGGCCTACAACAGAAAACTTTGTTAGTCCCGTTGAAGAATTGCCTTATGAAATACACTTCATTTCATTTGATTCTGAACAAGACTTAGCAGCATTTATGAAAGATGATAGCCGTTTGAAGTTTATTCATTTAAAGAATGAATCAGTAAAATCTATGTTGCTGGTGAAAGGAGAGAAAATATAAAATGAATTTCAGCGTATTATAAGCCTTGAGGAGCTAATAATTATTATCAAGATATGAAGGCAAATAGGACAGGCTTTCTGGGGGATACTTTAAAGAGCTTTCAAAATGACTTGATGCGCGTATCAGTGGTAGAGTATACTCATAAGGTTTCTGAAGAATGGCATTACCATGAAGATGTACATTTATCTTCCATTCTGGTAGGAGGTAATCGGGAGTCAAGAAAAAAAGGTGATATTGATGTGGTGCCAGGTAAACTTATGACCTATCGTGAAGGAGAAATTCATCGGAATAGAAATACCGTTTTTCCATCTAAAAACTTAAATATTGAATTGAGTACTTCGTTTTTTAATGACGAATTTCAGTTTTCTAACCTTAAGCTTAGCAGCGGAGCTTATCTATCAATGCTGAAAATCTATTATGAACTTTTTATTAATGATACTTATTCCAACGACTCCATACAACAAACTATAACATCCATTTTTTTCAAAGATAAGTCAGGAAGGATGCCTGATTGGATTGAAACGCTTAAAAGTTTATTGAATGATCGTTGGCAAGAATTTGTTCCACTTCACGAAATTTCAAATGAATTGGGCTTTCACCCTGTTACAATTTCAAAAAGTTTTGCGAAACATACGCAATGCACTTTAGCAGATTATATGCGTATAATCAAGATAAAGCGTGCTGTGAATCTGATTTTTAATTCTTCTCACTCTCTAACTGAAATCACTTATATCTGTGGTTTTTCGGATCAAAGCCATATGAACCGTTTATTTAAATACTACATAGGTACTAATCCCAGGAAACTAAAGAAAGTAAATATTTGAAAGGCTAATATTATTCTATTTTTCGACGGAGAAATTTTACTACTTGCAGCAAAAAAAAATGAGCAAATTGTCAATTAAGGTTTTTGTTTTAGCCATTTTCGCTGCCAATTTAGCTTTTGCTCAGGTAGAGATGTCAGAAGCGCAAAAAAATGAATTTCTGAATGATCTTGTATTGAGTTTTGAAAATGAGTTTCTATGGAAAGCAAAAGGATCTAATATAGCCAGGCGACTCAAGGATAAAATCGATCATGGTGATTATGCCGCGATCTCTGACGCCAGCCTCTTCGTGGAAACCTTAAATCGGGATTTATACATTTTATCGAATGACCTCCATCTAAAAATAGGACTGCATCAGTCTCAACCAACCAATTCTGCTAAGCCAAAAGAATTTATAACCCAAAGCCTCTTTCAAAAACAGTTGATTACAGATGGAGTTTATTACCTGAAATTTGATGAATTTCCTTCATTAGATAGTCTTATCAAAAAGGAGATAAATGAGTTAATGTCATCGCTTGAAAATCCAAAAGCAATCGTATTAGATTTAAGAGATAATTCAGGTGGGTCGGATGAAACAATAAATTACCTCATAGGGTATTTTTTTGATGAGAAAAAGAAGTTGGCAACTAGTTATCAGTGGAATGCCCCTTCAAAAGAGATTTGGGCCTCACCTAAGGATCAGTCTGAAGCATTATCAAAAGCAAAATTGGTTATCCTGAGCAGCCAATCTACCTTTTCTGCTGCGGAGATATTCACACAAAGATTACAATTACATGGTAAAGCCATTGTGATTGGCGAACCAACACCAGGTGCTGCCCATAGAACTATGACCTATTTGATGAGTGATATTTTTTTACTCCACTGGCCATATGAACAATCTCTACACTCAAAAGGGGAACAAGATTTGGAAGGCATTGGTATCATTCCTGATTACCTGGCTCACTATGATGATGCTAAAAAAGTTGCTATTGAATACATCCAAAATGGAAGCACAAAGGAATTGGATAAAATTCAGCTGCCCCCAAAAACGGAAATAATCAAAGAATTAATAGAAGCGCTGAATGCTAAATCGGATGAGCCTGTTGAATCCTTTATAGCAAATTATGTTGTACTAGATAACAAAGGCCAGGTGCTTGGAACACTGAATAAATTTAGAAATATTTGGAATGATAAGTGTAATGGAAAAATAGTGAACATCCATCATCTGTCTAAAAGCCAATTTAGAGCATTCATTGAAACTGCTTATGGCATAATTCAAATGAAAATTACTCTAAATCAGGAACATAAAATTAAAAACATTAGGTATAGGCTTTAACAAGGACCTTTGGTAATCATTAAATGAGATTGAAATGAATAAAGCATTAATCTTCATCTTTTTTCTCTTTAGTATTGGTAGCTCTGCAAATAATAATGAGCATAGTACTTCTGAGAAAGCTGTAACACTTAAAACAACTACTGACCCTTATCGTGTAGAGCTTCAAATCAGCAAAATTGATAATGAAAATTACAGTTTTAGCATTGCAATTGAACTAGACAATGGATGTTATATAATATCGCCATTTTCTAATGATACTACTTATGGGCATTTGGAAATTTCTTACGACAGGACCGACCATCTTGTGGTTAATGATTTATTAGAAAGGCCTGGTTCGGTGGAAGAGTTTGATCCTATAGTGGGGGAATCAGTGAGATTTGTAAAAGAAGATACGACTTATGAGCAGCAACTAAAGGTATTAACATCCAATGATTTTGAGTTGAAAGGCTCTATTTGGTTCGTACTTGAACCACGCTGTACACCAGAAGAAGTAAACTTTATTATTTCATATAATGCTGGTGAAATGAGAGTCCGGAAAGCTTAATTCATTTTTGTACATTACTTGAAGGAGGGCCTTTTGCAAGCAATGCAAAAGGCCCTCCTATTTTAAGAAAAGAGCTATTTTGGCAGCAATTACTTAGCTGTGGCATAAATGACGAAAGTCCAGCTTAAATAAACACAATAACCTTATGTTTATCATAAACCTAACATACACAGTTGCACTGGAAAAAGTAGATACTCACTTAGAAGAACATATAGTATATCTAAAAGAGCAATATGCAAAGGGGAATTTTATAATGTCGGGGAGGAAAAATCCCCGAACAGGGGGGATAATATTGAGTAATTTAAAGGATCGGGAAAAATTACTCAATATTTTAGGGGAAGACCCATTTAAAAAAAATAATTTAGCTGAATACGAAATCATTGAGTTTGAACCAAGCATGGCGAGTAAAGAACTCGATTTTTTGAAACAGTAGATAATAAAAATATCACCCTCAAAATTTTGCACTATGAAGCTTCACTATAGTATGATTCTTTTCCTGTTCATCATCTGCTCTTTAGATGCACAGGATAGACACGATCCAAAATTCTTGACAATAGACCGGATTTATGCATCCAATGAATTTAATCAGGCCTACCAGTCACCAATTACCTGGATTGAAGATGGTGAAGCTTATATTATGATTGAACGAAATGAGGATGGTCAAAATGAACTAATCAAGTATACTACCTTAAGCCAGGAAAAATCAATATTCGTATCTTCTGCACAGCTAACACCAAATCAGAAGAAAGCCCCCATTTATATTGAAGATTTTTCTTTGTCCAATGATGAAAGCAAAGTATTAATTTTTACGAACTCCAGGCGTGTTTGGCGATCCAATACAAAAGGAGACTATTGGGTGTATGATCTCACGACTAATAAGCTTTCTCAAATTGGGGCAAAATTTCCATCGTCTTCACTCATGTTTGCAAAATTTTCTGATGACAACAACTTTGTAGCTTATGTGATGGAATTTAATCTGTACAAAGAGCACTTTAGTACTGGTGAAGTCACACAACTTACTACGGATGGTACAAAAGATATCATTAATGGAACATTTGACTGGGTATACGAAGAAGAGTTTGGATGCCGGGATGGTTTTAGATGGAGCCCGGATGCTACAAAAATTGCCTATTGGCAATTGGATGCATCCAAGATCAAATTGTTCAATATGATTAATAATACGAATGATGTATATTCACAAGTTACACCAGTGCAATATCCCAAAGTAGGAGAGGACCCTTCTTCTGCGCGGATAGGAATTGTAAATACCCGTACAGCTAAAACAGAGTGGGTCAAACTTGAAGGTAGTATTGTTCAGAATTATATACCTGGCATACAGTGGGCCAATGATGACCTCTTACTTATTCAACAACTAAATCGTAAACAAAACCACCTCAAAATATGGGCTTATAAGCCTTCTTCAAAGTCGATAAATCTGATATATGAAGAAAGAGAAGAGACCTGGGTGGATATTCGATATCCTGGAGAATTTGCACCCTGGTTTGATGATAATGATCTTTATATGAGTGATGAAAACTCATTCCTTAGAATGGTTGAAGATGAATGGCGTAATGCTTATAAAATAGATATCACTACTGGAAAATCTAGCTTGGTTTCACCGGGTAATTATGATGTCGCTCAAATTGCGGGTACGGCTAAAAATACATTATATTATATAGCTTCTCCGGATAATAGTACACAAAGATACCTCTATAGTGTTGATTTAAATGGTTCAAAAAAAGACAAGAGAATAACTCCTGAACAATTTGAAGGAGTGAATACCTACAACATCTCACCAAATGGAAAATATGGGATTCATACGCATACAAGCGCTTTAAAAGCTAATAGCTCCAATTTGATTTCTCTACCAGATCATCAAATCATTAAACCTCTTGTATCTAATGAAGATTTTGCAAAAAAAATTGCTACCCTTGATCTTCCTTCTGTTGAGTTTTTCGCAGTAAACACTGATGAGGGAGTAGAAATAGATGGGAGAATGATCAAGCCATCTAATTTTGATCCTTCAAAGAAATACCCGGTCATTTTTCATGTGTATGGGGAATCTTGGGGGCAGGTAGCAACAGATAGCTGGATTGGCCTTTGGGAAGTGATGATGGTACAGAAAGGATATATCATTATCGATATTGATAATAGAGGAACGCCCTGTCTAAAAGGAAGTGAAT
Source organism: Chitinophagales bacterium (assembly GCA_022360175.1). GTDB lineage: Bacteria > Bacteroidota > Bacteroidia > Chitinophagales > Saprospiraceae > JAKSDI01. The sequence continues at coordinate 53,226 of JAKSDI010000299.1, read as the reverse complement.
GGCGAAAATCTATATACCGGAATATTGGCCAGATAAACATTAAGGATTTAGGAATGGCCGCATCTGAAATCGTACGTTTCCCATATATCGATGAAGAGCGTGTTGGAGTCTGGGGCTGGAGTGGTGGTGGTACTTCCACCTTGAATTTAATGTTCCAATACCCTGATGTTTTTAAAACGGGTGTTGCAGTAGCTTCTGTAGCGAATCAACTCACATACGATAATATCTATCAGGAAAGATATATGGGACTCCCACAGGAAAATAAAGAAGATTTCATAGCTGGATCTCCTATTACTCATGCGAAAAACCTTGAGGGCAACTTGCTGTTAATTCACGGAACTGCTGATGATAATGTACACTATCAGAATATGGAACTCATTGTAAACGAATTAATTCTTCAAAATAAACAGTTCTCTATGATGTCTTATCCCAATAGGTCACATGGAATATATGAAGGCAAAAATACAAGCAGGCATTTGTATACGCTTATTACAAATTATTTTCTGGAGCATGTCCCAATTAAGTAATATTGATCACTTACTTTAACTCTAAAGGTAAAGCATGTTGTGGAAATTTTTAGGAGTACTTGTAGTAAGTACGCTGCTTATTAGTGGTGCAATAGCACAGTCGCAAAGATTTTTAAAGCCTGATTATGATGAGGATATTTTGGAGATAGAATATATCAGGTTTATTGATTCTCTTGATCCGGTGGCTATTATGTCAAACTACCCCAAAGCAATCAAAAATCTACTTTCTGTAAGTGCTAATAAGCAAAAAATAGGGATAAAAACCCTGAGTGCCACTAAAGAAATAGACATTATCCCGTGGTTGGTTCGGTTGGTTAATTCTAATGATACTTATGTACAGATAGAAGCCTATTTCGCTATTGAGGAATTAGTAAGCTATTATAGTTTAAAAAGGAGAGATTTTAGTAAACCGGAAGGAATATTTCTTAAGCCAATAAGTGAAGAAGATGTTGACTTAAGGCCCCTTGCCTGGCTAGTTCTGCAAATGCTGAGATTGCCAGATAGTGAAGCGAGTACAAGAAGTTATGCTGCCACTATGACGGGCTACCTGAATCTGAAAATATTTAGGCGGGAGCTCAATAAGCTTCTGGAAAGTAGACATCCTGCTACCGTTAATAGTGCGAAGTATGCGATTGAACTTTTGGAAAATGGACATCAATAAGGGAAAATATACAGTACCTTCTTTAATAAACCTTTAAACATACCGAATAAACCTTTTTTCATACCAAAAAATATTGTTTGATAAAGTTCAACTTGCACCGCAGTTGACACTTCTACTAATGCATTGTAAACAAACAAACTGGGAGCAATGCTCTGTTTTTATTAGTCGAAGTGCATATGACAAAAAACAATAGTATAATAATGAAAAGATTGGCAGTAAACTCATCTATTCTATCTTTCTGCTTAATAATAGTCATTTGTGGAGTCGCATTTTCAACTATTATTACATCCTGTTCTACTTCTCGGCCTTTATCTAATGATATTATCCAAAAATCAACGAACTCAGAACTTGTATTAGCTTCTGAAGTAGAATGGGAATATCTTAATCCTGCTCGTGGCGACAAAAGCCCTAAAGCAGGTACTCTTTGGGGGGATCGATCGGGCTCTGGTCCAACGGGCTTTCTTCTTAAGCCGGTAGATGGTTTTAAGTCACCTCCCCATATTCATAATGTTTCTTATCGTGGAGTAGTTATCAGAGGACTTATACACAATGATGATCCTAATGCGGATAATATGTGGATGCCATCAGGTTCTTTTTGGACGCAACCTAAAGGAGGGGTTCATATTACTGCTGCTAAGGGAAGTAATACGCTTGCATATATAGAGATTGAGGAAGGGCCTTATCTTGTACTTCCTGTTGAAGAAGAATTTCACAGTGGAGAAGAACCGCTTAATGTGGATGAATCGAATATCGTTTGGTTGGATGCCTCAAATATTACCTGGGTTGATCAGTCTGGCGTGAAAACTCCTATCAACGAAGTGAAGATGGCCTTTCTATGGGGTAATCCGCAAGGCAATCAATTGAATGGAACTTTAATTAAGTTGCCAGCAGGCTTCACTGGGAAAATACACAGTCGAGCATCCTCTTTTCGGGCAGTGATGATCCAGGGGCAAGTACAATATCAGGCACTAGGTGAGACAAGTATCAATATGCTGGAACCAGGTAGCTATTTCAGTTCTAAGGGAGAATCAGTACATCAAATCTCGTGTGACGCCAAGGGAGATTGTATGTTTTATGTACGCGCGGAGGATAAGTTTGATATCACTTCCGATAAGTAAAAAAATAAAAAAACTACGAAATACCTTTTATTGGCTCGTCGACATTTTCTAATGTCGACGAGCCTTTTTAGATACTATTTAGGATAGTATTCTCTGTAACATCTATAAGATAGACGTTCTACTTATTCCGATTTGACAAATCGAAGGCTTTGCAATGTTGCATCTTCTTTACGGATTTCGATAAAATATAATCCATTTTTATAAGCACTTATATCCCATTGGAGAGATAAAGTACCAGCGGCCAAGGATTGTTGTTCTATTACTTGTCCAAGCTCATTTCTTATGACTAATTGAGTAGTAGATGCGGATGCTTCTCCAATGTGAAGATTAATCATATCACTCGCCGGATTAGGAAATACAGAAGCACCAATTTTATCCTGATCAGCAGGGATATGCGGTGTGTCTATAGCATATGGCATACCCATTACTGGCCCAACTTCTACAAAGGAGAATACTGCTTCTGCCTGCTGATTGACCATATAGGTGAAACCAGCCATACCTATTCGTATACAATTATTCATAGGTACGTATACAGCATGTACATACGAATAAGTAAATCCATTGGTAGAGTAATAACCAAAGAACCAATCACCCTGACGAATTAACTTCAACCATACCGGGAAAGGCCTGTAATGAGCCTGTACAACTTTATTGCTTCCTGTAAGATAGCGTGTTTCCCAGCGCAGTGTATTGCTTAGATTAGTGAATAAACTCACTTGTTTTGCATTGGCATCATTGGTCTCCCTTATTACCAAACCTCCATAGCCATTAGGTGTTACACTTTCCAGTTTGGCTATAATCTGAACATCTCCACAGTAGCCTTGATTGATGAAAGCCATATTATCTGTTGTACCTGCAGGGAATGCGTTATTACCACCAGCCGTAATTGTAAATTCTCCATCTTCGGGATTAGGCCAGTTTGCACAGGGATCAAACTCGTAATCATTGCCTAGTCCAGAGTTGCCAATGTCAGAACCTATCCATGGAGCAGGAAGCGCATCTCCAATTTCTACCGTGATATTTGATATACAATCATCTTGATTGCCAGCAGCATCTTCAATAGTGACTGTTACCTGGAAGGTCATCATGGCATCATCACAATCGTACACAGTAGCAGGGAAGCTTACATTGTCTATACCGCAGTTATCGCTGCTATTGATGGCATCAAAAACATCACTTTCCTGTAAGGTATAGGTACCATCAGGCATTAGATAGACCGTATTGTCAAGGCATACAGCTACTGGATTTTCATTGTCTTCTACTGTGATCGTCTGAAAACAATTGTCTGTATTACCGCCTGCATCAGTTGCTGTCCATGTGATTATGGTATTACCCAATACAAAAAGTTCTCCGCTAAGGCTACTAGTATTGTTTCGATTGTTTTCTAAAGTAACATCAGGACAATCATCGGAAACAGAAGGAGTTAATTCATTGCCTGTAGAAGTGTATGTACATACTCCAGGATCAGTATAAACTGTGATTGGAGGACATGAAAGTACTGGGGCACTGGCAGCACAAGACGAATTTAAAACATAACTACCCGTTGCAGCAAAGCCATCAAGGTAAATGTAATAATTAGTCCCTTGTTCTGTACAAAAATCTAATGATGAAGTACTACCTGGACCTGAATCATCATCGCCACCTACACATGTCAGGCTTCCACAGCTGCCTTCATATACATTAATTTGTGTATCATAATTACTTCCATCTGTATCGACAGTCCATTGGTTGCCATCACCAACCACGTGAAACCATACACCTGTACCAGGTATTCCACCATTGGCGCAACCAGATGGGGCATTTGAGCTGGTAGCATGTACTGTATTCCCATATTGCGAAACACCACAATCGATCGTAATAGCATCAGCACATTGATCATTATAGGGCGTGCAATTATAATCTAGATAAGATCTGCCATTGAGAGAAGTGAAGATGATTTTGGCAATCTGTTCAGGAGAGAAAAAAGTACGACAGGCTTTCCTGGAATAGGACATAATATTGGTAGGGTCAGGATTGTAAGGATCACCATTGCCATCCGTCGCATTACCGGTATATACACAGCTTGCATTTACTTCACCAGAAAGATTGGGGTCTGCTGGTGTATCGCAAAGTAAATCTCCTGTAGTGCCACAATTAGTACCATCTACGAGTTCATTTCCAAAAGCTGTTTCATGAGTGTGGAAAAGATCAAAATAATGGCCTATTTCGTGGGCAGTGGTACTTTGATTGTCCGAACAGCTATTCGCAATTACTATGTAATCTGTGGCATCCGTGGTGAAACGAGCCCAACCACAGGCACCATCGGGATCAGAAACGTAGTACACATTTAGCATGTTTGCTACATTATGAGTAGTTGACATGAGATCGCCTTCTGCATCTCCGGAAAGGCTATAAAATTGAGAACTGTTGATGAAATTGGGTTCATTGCAAAATGTGAAATCCAGATTAGTAGGCACATAATAAGGCCGAACAAAGTCTTCAAATTCTACCATGATGTCATCGAGGTCTGCGCCTCCGCTGCCATCATCCTGGCGTACGATGTGAATTTGCACCGGGACATACATCACAGGCATACGTCCTTGTACAATGGCATTTTTATTCTCTTCATAAAAGGTTTGAAATGCAGCGCCATAGGTATTCCAGTAGGTGCCTGCATCTTCGGGGGAAAGAGTAGCTCGACAGGGTGTATGCTCATGCGGACTTGTTGAAGTTGAGAGGTGAGCATGATTGTGTTGAGCCAATACTTGCTGAAAAGTCAGCAAGCTAATCAAACAGATAAAAAGGTTTTTCATCAGCTTATGAGTTTTGAAATTTTGGGAAAAATCTATCTGTTTGTGTCTATTGTTTGGTGTTGGGTATAAAATTCTAAGGACAAAGGTTTTCCTTTGTCAAAATGAAAAAAAAGGAGTATCCGATTTTAAACAAGTTCTTAGTTAATCATGAAGGGATGAAAAACGTTACGCTTTTACTATAAAAAATAGCTTGGAGGGTAAATAGAAGTAGGGAATTATCCAAATAGGTAGCTGTCTAACGCAAAGATAATGAAATTTTAGTTATGGCATTTTGCTAATATTAGCGACCTTATAATAGAATAAGAGATTAGGGTCTTTGTTACAAATGAGCTAACTTTACGTCCAATAAGCTGTTAGCAACTATTGACGACTTGCAGTTTGAGAAAGCTTAAACATAATCCTATGAAACTGATTACACCTCTTCTCCTCATTGTGATGCTAATGCTGTTTGCCTATAATACAGCTAACTCACAAATTAGTATTGGAGGGCAACCTATCAGCTTTTCCTTAGAAAATCGGTTGCCTGAACCTGTGACAGAATTTCTGCCTTCTCTTAATATGAATAAAGTACACCAACAGGATGAGCAACATCCGGGTAATACGCGCTTTGCAGCCCCTGTGATGGTAGACTTTAGTTTGGCTGAAGATGGACAGTGGAATGAATTGGAGGATGGTAGCCGTGTATGGAGCCTGAAACTGAGTAGTAATTCGGCTTTGGGACTGGGTGTTTTTTATGATAATTTTTATCTTCCTGAAGGCGCCCAATTGTTTGTTTACAGCCCTGATCGACAGCAGGTTTTAGGTGCTTATACATCAGTTAATAATCAAGCTTCTGAACGCTTTTTTACCGGTTTTATAAAGGGAAATACTGCAATTATTGAATATTATGAGCCAGCCTATCAGCGAGGGCAGGGAAGATTACATATTTTCCGTGTTGATCAGGCTTATCATCAGGCTAATTTGGATGCTTCCCAGATAGGTAGAAATCCATTAGCTTTTGGATTTGGCACTGCTCTGGGTTGCCATGAAAATGCTAACTGTTCAGAGGGAGATGATTGGGATGCCCAGCGCAGAAGTGTATGTCGTATAATGATGGCACTGGAAGAAGGGACTGGCTACTGTACAGGAACATTGATGAATAATACGAACGAAGATGAAACCCCTTTTGTACTAAGTGCTTTTCACTGTGATAATGGTTATACCCCGCTGCATGATCTTTGGCGATTTGATTTTGATTATCAATCGGCAGATTGTAATGACCCTACTTCAGAGCCTACATCAAATTCTATGCTTGGTTGTATTTTGCGTGCAGGAAAAGAAGAAAGTGATTTTCAATTATTAGAAATGACCGGAAACATTCCTTCTTCTTATAATGTATCTTTTGCTGGATGGAACAGGGATGGCGTTCCTCCTCAGAATGGAGTGAACTTTCATCATGCCAGTGGCGATATTAAAAAAGTAGCGCTTTATAATGAGCCAGCAGCAATACACACATTTGCTATTAATTGGGGGACCAATATCACACCTCCGAATCATCATTTTCGCCTGAATTATAACCTGGGGTCTTTCCAGCAAGGATCATCGGGCAGTGCCCTGTTTGATCAGGATGGAGTAGTAGTAGGACAACTCCATGGAGGCCTTAATGGAGATTGTAATGGTGTTCCTACATTATACTTCGGGCGTCTTTCTGTCTCCTGGGATGATGGCTCTAGTGCTGACAATCGTTTGTCAGATTGGCTGGACCCATTAGGGCTTGGTGTTACTTCATTAGATAAGTTAGAACCTGCTGGTGGTATTACGATGTCTGGTACAATTGCTAATGAATCAGGTTCTGTTATAGCTAATGCAAAAATCATCCTTTCAGGTTCTATTGCGGATACGACCTATACGGATCAAAATGGACAGTATAGCTTTACAGGTATTCCAACTGGAATGCCACTTGGTATTAATGTGAGCAAAGAGGATGATGCTCAAAATGGCTGTTCTACCTTCGACTTGATAAAAATTTCGCAACATATTCTGGGAGTAGAACAGTTAGGTAGCCCATATAAATTGCTAGCTTCGGATGCGAACGCGTCTGGTACACTTACACCTTTAGATCAAATTGCTATTCGAAAAGTAATTCTTTCTATAGAAACCTCTTTTCCCGGAAAACCTAATTGGCAGTTTTTCCCTAGTAGTTACTCTTTCCCTGATCCCACCGATCCATTTGATGATCTTTTACCGGATACCTTTTTTATCAATAATTTTACCACAGATATTACGGTCGATTTTATTGGAATAAAGACAGGTGATATTGATGATAGTGCTGAAACGGGGAATTAGTTAGTATTCAGTATTCAGTATTCAGTATTCAGTATTCAGTATTCAGTATTCAGTATTCAGTATTCAGTATTCAGTGGGCAGTGGGTATCACTTTTGCTGCACCTTTATAATAAGTTTCGGGTACGAGTGATGAAGTATTACACTTCGTTTTTCTTCATGAATGCGCGCATCTTGAGACCATTCAACCTGAAATATAATATACATAATCGTTTACTTCCTATTATATTATCCATAAACCCACGATATCTTACATCACTACATCAAAATTTATACCTCAATTGTGCTCCTAATTCCGTTCTTACCTGTCCATCTATCTGATCAAAAAAGCTTCCAACGCGATCTTGATTAGCCCAATAAGTTTGAGCTACACGGCCTTCAATCATGAGATTGCGTATACCATGATAACGAATATTGATGTAAGCACGAGTACCACGATTGTAATAAGCAGGAATGGAAAAAGTATAAAGAAGATTGTTTTCATAGGAATAAAAACGAGTCTGATAACCATCCGTGTCATAAATGGCAAAACGTGCTGTGACGGATAATGGAAAAGAAAGAGGTCGATACAATATGTCTTGATAGATAGAAATTCCTTCTTGGCGATCGTTGATTTCGTTATCTGTGAATCCTATATCCATTCTGCTTCTGAGTTCTAATACCTTACTTACTTTTTTGGAGATATGAAATCGAAACTGGAATCGTTCTCTTGGTACTGTAAATGAATTGTTTCCATCGATTTTAAGAACACCGATTTCTTTTGTCTCATTGCGCACTTCTGCATAGACATTAAGATTGCGCTTGAGATTATAAGTTAATCTTGCTCTATACTCGTGGCCTCGGCTAGGGGAGTCGACATCAAAGCGTAGCCAGGGATGCCGCCAGGCGTCGAAAAATGCGCTGAATTTCCATTTAGGAAATGGCCTTAACTCTATGCCTATGTATAGCCCTGTTTCATTATTCCCTCCTCGTATTTCTCCAAAAGGATTAGCGTTTAATGCTTGATAATCACGCGGATAATGACGAAAAAGAATAGCGAGATCCACATTGCGATCCAGTCCCATAAGTAATCCATTGACTGTAGCAATTGCCCCGGTGTGACTGATAGCAGTTTCACCAAAGAAGTTATAATTCTGGTAGATGAAAGAATAATCAATACTGGAGTTGAAGGTATAATCACTATTGATATAAAATTGATTATAGGGCTGTGGGCGATACTGAGATAAAGTAGCTCCTAATTTTTCGTAAAGGCTATTGAATGCTATATGCCCGCGTTCTCCTTTCCATTTTATTTGCCCTCCAAAGCTTTGCTGGTCAATCGCATTTTCATCTTCAATTTCGTTCTCAGTGCGGTGTAGGCCACTTATACCCAGTGAACTAACTTCTAATGGGATGTCATCTAATTCAGAGGTATCTGCTTCTAATATATTGGCATCGCGTTTTCTGAAAGAAGCAAGTGCCGTGACCTCCAGATGATCTCCGAATGCTAAAGTAAAAGCTCCACCGCGAAAAAACTGAGCTTCATTAACGGAAGAATAACGGCGTAGGGTAGGAGTTGTTCGTTTTACATTCATTACCAGAGAACTCTTACCATAGCCAAAACCGGAATATAGAATGAGGCCTTGTCCAAAGCTGACATTATAATCCCCCAAGGCCACCGATTTTATATGTTTGTTATAATTTTGTAGAAAGAGATGAGCAGAGTAATAGTCAAATCCCTGCTTGTTACTGCCAGTAAAAAACTCTTCTCCCCGGTCTTTCTCAGCAGTGAATCCAAAGCTGAGTTTGTTACTATAAGAATGCCTGAATCGTACATATAACTGATCAGGACTCCCCAGGTATCGCCGCCCAAAATCATCGAGATACCCCCTTTGTTGTTCTGCAATGCGAAACCAACGTATATAAAGCTCGTTACTTCCTTCCACCATCATTCGAGGAATGGATAATTGATAGTCGTCCAAACCACCATCAACAGCAACATAGGGTAGAATAGCCCGAATTGTATTTAGATCAAAGCTTGGAATAGCTTGCAACTCATACAGCGCAATAAGATCGCCTGCTTCTTTTCTATAACTGATTAAATCAATGATCTGAATATCAGAAAGTAAGCGGAGGTTATGGAGTTCGGCCTCATCTGCCTCATTCAGGTTGAGGGGATGCTCACGATAAAACTCAAGGTCTTCAAGTAGCGTGTTGAAATCAAAATCCCCATCTCCTTCTGTATTAAGTAAGTAATCCTCAATGAGTTGGGTCGCCCTTTCAGGTTGCTCTAATGTGTCAACCTGAGCGATGAGAAAAAATGGAAATAAACAAGCTAAAGTTAATATTAGACGGGTCATAACGGCTACATGGGTATAGGGGTAAAGATAGGAGAATAAACTTGCTATGTGAAAAAAAAATCGATATTGAATTAATCGAACATTCTTTAGATAAGAAGAAAATAAGCAGTTGATATTTCTACTTATAATTTGTCTTGCCACTTACTCTTTATGCAAAAATAAAAATCCCATGCGGACTGGTTCCGGCATGGGATAAATATATTGTGTTTGTTATTACTAGTGACTATGATTGCTATCTAGTTTACGATAGCTATTTCTCCGGTATATATGATTGGCCTTTTTCCGGTATATTCAATTTCAATTCTGTATACGTAGGTATCAGGAGTTGCCTTTTCACCATTGAAGTAACCATCCCACCATGCACTATCAGAGGCTGGAAGGGTAAAGTTTTTACTTTCAAATACCATTGATCCCCAACGATTAAAAATAGCGTAGTTCTTAATCACAGCATTGGTATTTGGCTTCATGAAAACTTCAAAGAGGTCATTTCGGCCATCACCATTAGGTGAAAAAGCACTTGGAATGTAGAGCGAATCAGCTTGGATACCATCTAAGCTCAAGAAATTGCTGCTAGATTGATTGTTTGCGTTTGCGACACCTGCCATAAATAATGTGCATAGCGTTGCTGCTAGTAAGAAATGTTTCATCTTAAATCGGTTACATGTTCAACAAATCAGAAGTAAGTATTGCGTGTTTATTTATAAGAGTCTAAGCGTATACAAATAATATTTATTTATATACATCTCCTAATTGACGGCAAATATATAAAAAAAGTTAAATTGTTGTTCTTTATAGAAACTTTTTTGGACAAACGTAATAGTAATTAGCTAGCTGGATGGAATTCTGATATTTGTTTGATTGCTAATTCGACTTCTTCTTTTAGTACCTGCATTTGAGCATCTTTCAATCTTAAAGCCTCTTTAAATTCGGATAATATAGCAGGCAGAATTGTAGAAACACTGGGTAAATAAAAATAAAGCCTCCCAGAGCGGCGGTCAAGCAAATCTATAGGATGATACGCTAATTCATGATGGATGCTATACCATGCTTCTGCCCTTGCTAATGCAATTTCCGGAATGTCATTATATCGCTGCATCCTTTTTAAAATTAAATCGCTTTGCAAGCCGTAATTGGTCACCAGATATTCGGAATAGTAGGAGGGGAGTTGCCAGCTGCTAAGTTGTGTGGCAATATTATTTTCGTAGGCTTTTACTTCTTTACTGTTTTTGAAGGCACCATTCGATAAGGGAATTTGATGAGTATGAGTATTGCTAAATGTTTTGTTATATTCTTTTTGGAATTTTCGATTGATAAGGTCTAGTACACGTTCTGCCATTTTCCGATAACCAGTAAGTTTACCACCTGCAATAGAAACTAAACCAGTCTGAGATTCAAAAATTTCATCTTTCCTAGACATTTCAGATGCAGATTTGCCTTCTTCATGAATAAGAGGGCGTAAACCAGCCCAACTGGATTCAACATCTTTTATGCTCAGCTTTAATACTGGAAACATATTATTTGCAGCCTTCAGCAGGTATTCAACATCTTCTTGATAAATAGGTATGTTGTTAAGGTCGCCATTATAAGGGGTGTCAGTAGTTCCTATATATGTCACTCGATTACGGGGAATGGCAAATATCATTCGGCCATCTGGCACATCAAAATAAATGGATTGCTGCAGGGGAAAACGTTCATAGGGAACCACAACATGTATCCCTTTTGACAAAAAGAGACGTTTGCCCTTAATAGCTTCATCTTTCTTTCGGACTTTATCTACCCAGGGGCCTGTCGCATTGATGATATAAGTAGATTTGATTGCTAGTTTATTCCCTGTTTGGACATCAATACATTTTACTCCTCCAATTTTTTCTTTCTCATAAAAAAAGCTTTCTACCTCTACATAATTTAAACAAACAGCTCCATGCTGAATAGCTGACTTTATATTTTCAATAGTTAAGCGAGCATCATCCGTACGATATTCTGCATAATAGCCTCCACCTTTTAAGCTGTCAGCATTCGTTTTAAGAAGGGGTTCTTTATTTAAAGTCTCTTCTTTATTGAGCATTTTTCTTTTATCATCTCCATTTACACCTGCTAACAGGTCATATATCATCAAACCTGCTGATGTAGTAATAGAACCATAAGTGCCGCCCTTTATGAGAGGTAATAACATTTTTTCAGGCCTGACTATATGTGGGGCTAATTGGTGAACAATAGCTCTTTCCCTGCCAACTTCTCTTACTAATCCGATTTCGAATTGTTTTAGATAACGGAGCCCTCCGTGTATTAGTTTGGTAGACTTGCTGCTTGTGCCGGAAGCAAAATCAGCTTTTTCTAGTAAAGCGACTTTCATCCCTCTTGAAGTAGCATCCAACGCAATACCTGCTCCTGTAATTCCTCCACCAATAATGATCACATCAAAAAAAGTATTTTGCAGGTGTTCCAGGATAGAAATACGATTAGCGGAAGAAAAAAAATCCATTTGCTGTTGTTTAGAAAGTGCCATTTAGGTTAAGTAAGAAATTTTATACACTATTGTTCATGTTTTAATGCATTAAACATAATTAAATAGAGTGAAAATTCCATTTTAACGACGATTGCTAAACAATTTCCATCAGCATCTAAATAATAATATGATAAGAGTCTATCTCTTTACAGGTGTATGCAAGGAATAGAGTAGGAGTGTTATTCGTGAGGCTATCACATATATCAGGCTACTACAAAAAGTAAAAATAAGAATAGCTATAGAAGGCTAGATGTCTTCTCCTGTCTTTTCTTCAGAACTTTGAGGTTTGGTAAGCTCTTCCAGGTTTTCCAGCAGCCCTAGATGTTTGGCTCTTTTCTCCCAGTTTTTACGAGCTAGCATTTGCATATCCTCTATATTGTCCTGTTCATCTACTATTTCAAGGCCTAGTAATGTTTCTATTACATCTTCCATTGTCACAATTCCAGACATTCCTCCAAATTCATCTACCACCAGTGCAATATGCTCCCGTTTCTCAATAAGATTGTTGAATAAATCGGGTAGTGCTACTTGTTCATTAACAATCAGGATTTCTCTCATGATCTCCTGTAGTGGTGCTGCACCATTTTCATTAATAATATTACTTAATATTTCATCTTTTAGAACAAAGCCGTTAATATGATCCTTGCTTTCGGCAAATACAGGAATACGCGAAAACTGTAGATGCTTATTATTTTCATAAAACTCCTGAATGCTTTGTCCCTGATTTGCGGCTTTTACAACTGTACGGGGAGTCATAATATCTTTAGCCCGAATAGTATTTAACCGAAGCAGATTGTATATAATCTTGGATTCATTACTTCGGAATATACCTTCCTTTTCGCCGATTTCTGCCATCGCATAAAAATCAGCACGGCTTAAAACGGATTTCTCTTTATCTTTCTTCAACTTTTTGGTGATGAATTGGCTAACCCATACCAATGGAAACAAAAGGTAGATAATTATATTAAGAGAGTTCACGGTAAAAGTAGAAAGCTGTTGCCATGAATTAGCACCAATTGTTTTTGGAATAATTTCAGAGAGTATAAGTATGGCTAATGTCATCACAGCCCCTACAAAAGCTTCTATAGAGAATGGCAAATTGATTCCTGCTATTGCCATATGTTGCTCGCCAAAAATTTTACCTGCTTGGGAGCCAACCCCCATTGCGCCAACAGTGTGAGCAATAGTATTAAGCGTTAAGATAGCAGCCAAAGGCCGATCTATATCTGCTTTAAATGATTTTAGTAATTTACCTGCTCGAGTACCTTCTTTGTATTTGACTTCAACAAAGGATGGAGTGATACTTAATAATACAGCTTCCCAGACAGAGCATAGAAATGAGAAACAAATCGACAGTAAAAAGAAAAATATTAGTAAGCCCATAGACGGCATTGGTTTCCGCAAAAATAATGATTCATGTTAGAAATGAAGACATAAGTATAAAATAGTTAAAAGAAAAGCCAACTACGTCAATCGTAGTTGGCTTTTTTTTCTTCTATACCATTACTATTTTATTTTAGTTGAGGTATATTTTTTGGTAAGGAATAAGTACCTCGCCTCTGGCTAAATTATTCAGGCTGCGTAGCTTTTCAATAGTTAAGCCATAGGTTCTGGCAATGCTATATAATGTATCTCCATCCTTTACAATATATACCGTACGCTCTGTAGTACGAGGGCTTACAGTTGAATATTGTTGTGGTGTACTTGGTGTATAACCTGGCATTGCTGTTTGAGGTACACCATAGCTATTAGGTGTAGCAGTAGTTTGTGGACTACGCGGTTGAACCGTGTAAAACTCCTGAGGAGTACCTGCATTATTACCACTCCTGGGCTGAACCGTATAAAATTCGTTTTGCTGAGGAGGTGCATTATAGCTATTAACAGTTTCTTCCGGAGGTTGAGTAGTTGAGCGATTTAGAAAATAGGGGGTGTTGCGATATTGATTTTCATTAACCTGCTTATTAAGGTTATCGTCGCTAAATGATTCAACTTCTTTGCCAGTAGGAATATTTCTTTGATAAGAAGGTTGTGATGGCTGCACTGTTACCAATTCAGGAGAACGAGCCGTTAAACCAGGATTGGTGGGTTGATAGTAAGATTGAGGCTGCTCTGCTGCTGTTTGCTGATATTCTGTTGTCGGTGTTTCAGGGCAATCCGTAGTTCTTAAAATTTGACCCACTTTGATAAATTCATTAGACGTCATATTATTAATGGCTCTGAATTTACTTTCTGTATAGCCATACTTCATCGCTATAGAAGCTACCGTTTCTCCTCTGCGAACAACGTGATTTTTTGTGCTTCCCCATTCGGCTGCACTTTTTGGTGAGGTGCCTGTACTGAGGTTAGGGCTTGGAGTCGGATTAGTATTAGTATTTATTCTGCCTCCTAATACACTATAATCAGAAGGAGAAGGAGCCGTTACATTACCTATACTTTTAGGTGTTAAACCTACTTCTCCTGCTACTTTCAGTTGTTCTCCTACCCGAATCAAATTAGAATTTCCTTTACCATTCCAGGAGCGTAATTGATCTACTGATATACCATACATTTTGGAAATACGATATAGTGTTTCTCCTTTTTTTACAACATGTGTTTTTACCCCGGAAGTAGCTACTTCTGGAAGTTTAGGGACATTGGGTTGGCTAGGGCCTCCTATAAATGTATTGTATTCTTGAGGAGCTGTTTCTGGTACCTCACGTGCAGTAAGTGCTTCCTGTGGTTCTACAGGGATCACTTCATCATCTCTACCAGTACATAATTTATTCAGATACCGATCGAGTTTTCTACCGTTTACTTTTTCAAGCCGAAGCATATTTTTGATCGCATCGGCAGCATTGATACCACTACGTTCTTCAATGATTCCTACTTCTGGTACCAACACCAAATCAGTATGGGGATTGCCTGAAAATTCAGAGTATTGGCGGAAAATAAATTCGCCAGAACATACATTATCCAGCTTGCCTTCAAAATTTACAGTTGCATTAGGATTCTTATAAGCAATATTTTCACCTATAGTTCCCATTTTCAGATCAAACTGAAAACGGTATTTTGGAGAATCGTATAAAATGAAATCCTGAGAACGTAAATAACGGGCAGCAAATGTAATAGGAGAAATAAAATAACGGCTATTTCCTTTTTTTACTACCATAAAAACCCGATCAATGTTGCTGTTGATCGCATTGACCAGCTTTTCATCAAAGACTGCATTATTACAGCGGATAAACTGCGCTGGTAGAAAATCTTGTGGAGTAGTACTTTCCGTTCCAACTTCCAGGATAATTTTTTCACCAGGATTTGTATTGATTTGATATACGATGTATTCTCCACCTTCATCGTTGTTTTTATAGACGTATTCAAGGCGGTCCATACAAGCGTCATCATATAAAATATATAAGCTGGCGGCCTGGGAAGTGATTGTGATAATAGTAACAAGAAGAAGCGTGAATAACAGTTTTTTCATGGCTTTGGTATTAAGATAGCTTTACTTGATGTCAAACTGATTAGTACTAAGGTAGCCGAAATCAGTTATTTATGCAAGTATACGTTTTATTTAAACGCTTTGTTTCAGTTTGAAAACGTATTGTTAGGGCATAAGATTGTAAATGTCCATAATTTGATTGCAACATTTTCATTATACTTGCATATCTAAGAGTATGTTTAAATTTTCATGATTGAGGGAGCGTGAGCAAATTTTGTTCTGAACGAGGCAAAAAACGTAAGCATACCTGGAAGGTACGGTGAGGCTTTTTAACGAAGTGCAGGAAGAAATTTGCCACTCGTAGCTAATTGTTGGAATTTTAAACATACTCTAAAGTTATTACCATTGGCATTCGATACGATTCTCAAGCAATTAAAGTCTAAGGATTATCAACAAGTGTATTTTCTGTACGGTAAAGAATCTTATTATATAGATGCTATTACCTCTCAAGTTGAAAATGGGATTTTAAATGAATCAGAAAAGGCGTTTAATTTTACAGTATTTTATGGTAAGGATGTGAATCATCAGGCGATTATAGATACTGCCAGGCGCTATCCTATGATGGCTTCTCATCAAGTAGTGATATTAAAAGAAGCACAGGAGATGCGTACACTCTCCAATTTGCAGTCCTATATAGAACATCCTACCAGTACCACCATCGTACTTATTTGTTATAAGCATAAAAAATTCAACTTCAATTCAAAGTTTGGAAAAGCATTGAAGAAACAGGCTGTAATTTTTGAATCCAAGCCGCTTTACGACAATCAGGTTCCAGACTGGATTAGTGCTTATTTGAAAAAGAAAAAATTAAGTATTCAGCCTCGTGCAGCTGATCTGATTGCTGAATATTTAGGGACCGATCTTTCTAAAGTAGCAAATGAACTTGACAAGCTTGCAATTAATGTAGCGGCTGAAACTGAAATTACAGAAAAAGAGATTGAAGCTAATATTGGAATTAGCAAGGACTATAATGTATTTGAATTGCAGCGTGCTATTGGGCAGCGAGATATGGTAAAAACCAATCGCATTCTTCAATATTTTGCCGCTAATCCTAAGAAGATGCCACTGCCGGTTTTAATTGGTTCTCTTTACACTTACTTCAGTAAGGTCTACTTGTACCATGCCGCTAAAAATTTGCCGGAACGCGAAATAATGACTACCTTGCAACTCAGATCCAATTTTTTTCTGAAAGAATATCGAGCTGCTGCTCGACAGTTTCCCCCCGCTAAAGCCGAACAGGCTATTACCCTTCTGAAAGAATACGACTTGAAATCAAAAGGTGTTGGTTATAACAACACTGGAAAGCCAGATGGCAGCCTGGCTAAGGAAATGGTATGGCGTATTTTACACTAGTCTGTATTCAGTGTATCAAAGATAACAAGCTGGACACTGAATAATAAGACACCCACTGTTTTTAAACCATTAAACAAAAGTGGATATGTCAATTAGACTTTTTACCTTTTTATGTTTTTTAAGTAGTCTGTATACAAATATTGCACAGGCTCAATTTGATTTTGATGTTACTGGTGCTGATTCTCCTGGATTGACACCTATTCAATTAATAGAGGACATCTGTTTAGGGCCAGGTATTGAAGTATTGGAAATTGAATACCAGGGTGATCCTATGGCAGTAGGAAGTTTCTCAGGGGGCGAGGCCTACTTTGGAATTGAAGAGGGTTTTGTGATGACGACTGGTGCCGCTTCTAGCGAAAACTTTACGGTAGGAGTAGATCAGCCATCTAATGTAATTGCTTCTATCAGCAATAATAGTCCTTTAAATTATTATCCCAAATTAGTAGGCTTGGCCAATAGTTTTGAGATGAGTGATATAGCTGTTTATACTATTCGCTTTAGGCCATTGGGAGATAGTATCCGCTTTAGATATGTTTTTGCATCAGATGAATATCCTCTGTTTGTGTGTAGTGACTATAATGATGCCTTTGGGTTTTTCCTGGAAGGCCCCGATGCCAACGGAGAAATTGTATCTCGTAATTTAGCAAAAGTACCTGGCACTGATTTCCCGGTTTCAATTAATAGTGTAAATGGTGGTATGCCAGGATTTCATGCTTCTGTAGATGCTTCCTATTGTACCGAAGCCAATAATGGTTCATTAGATTTTGCTGAATTTTTCAACTATACTCCTCCTTTTAATTACCCGGTACAAGATGGATACACTGATATCTTTGTGGCAGAAGCATCCGTAATTCCATGTCAGGAATACACTATGGAATTGGCTATTGCAGATTTTGGTGATGCATTTTATGATTCTGCCCTTTTCTTTGAAGCAGAAAGTTTTTGCTCTCCTACAGCAGATACGAATATAGTAGCGGTAGATACCTTACCTATTATTCTCGAAGGTTGCGCTCCTCCAGGGATTAACCTGAACCTTGAGTTCTTTCCTTCCTACGAATATCCCCTTACTTATACCGTTTCAGGGACAGCAACAGGTGGAGAAGATTACTTTGGCTTAAACCCATTTGGTGTTATCAATGATAGCATTGCTAATTGGCCTCTTTTCTTACCTGTATTAAATGAAGGTATTGCTGAAGGTATTGAAACAATCGTAATCCAGGTAGAAGGCAGTACTTGCTTACAAAAAACTTTTATTTTGCCTATCGCAGATCCTCTCATAATTGAGCCTATAGGTAGCACTGTATGTTCTGTAGAGCCTATAACTTTAGTGGCTACAGGCATAGATGAAATATTGGAAAATTTTGACTTTCTGTGGGGTACTGGTGATACAACAACAACAACAGAAGTAATGCCAACTTCTGACCCCCAATTAATTACATTGGAGTATACCAATGAATTGGGCACCTGTACTGCGGTATACTTCCTGGAAGTAAGCGATCCTGAAGCAGATATAACACTGGAACTTTGTACCAATGAAGATGGGATAGAAATCAATGGCACAGTTTATGATTTCTTTAATATGCAAGGGACAGAGGTCCTGGAAGGTGCTAGTGTTGCTGGATGTGATTCTATTGTCCATATCCAGGTGGTTCCAGAAGTGTTTGATCTTTATGATCCAGTAATATGTATCAATGATTTTGTAATTATCAATGGCACCCAATATGATCGCAATAATCCTGCAGGGCTTGAAGTGCTAAGTGGAGCCGCTGTCAATGGGTGTGATTCTGTACTAAGAGTAAACCTGGAATTTGCAGAAACCTCTATGGATGAATTGAGGGTAGAGTTGTGTGAAAATGAGGCAATTGTTGTAAATGGAACAGTTTATGACAAGGAAAATCGCGAAGGTATAGAGGTATTTGAAGGAGGAGCAGCCAATGGATGTGACTCTATCCTTGAAGTATCAGTTGATTTATTACCTATTTCAGTAACGGATTTGAATGTTACAATCCTGGAAGGAACGACTTATTCTGTAGGTTCTGAAGTATTTGAAGCATCTGGCTTTTATCCTATTGAATATACTGGTGTTAATGGTTGTGATAGTATTATCAATTTGCGCTTAATCGTTCAGCCACTTAGCTCAACTCTAACTGATTCTATTGCCATTGGTCAACTGGAAAGTCTTTGTGTGGAAACAGATATTTTCCAAATTGTAACATCTTTCAGCAATGCTTGTCCTCAGGCTGTAAGCGGCACCGATTTTAGTTTGGATGCAGTAGATGCCTGTTTGGATTATACGGGTATTTACGAAAGTGTCGATACAGCTTGTCTGGTGGCTTGTGATGAATTTGGTATTTGTGATACGACTTACCTCATTATCAGTGTATTTGAAAATCTGATGGCTGCTGTAGATGATTACGATACTACTTTTTATGAAGACCCAATCACAATAGATGTATTGGCAAATGATTGGATCAGCGAGACAGTTATTGATACTCAGTATTTAGTAGACCTTCCGATTTATGGTACTGCTACATTGAATACAGATGGCTCTGTATTATACACTCCACAGCTCAATGCTTGCTTACAAACAGATATTCTGACTTATGCAATTTGTAATTCTACAGGTTGTGATACTGCGCAGGTACACATTTATCTTCAAGATACAATCGGAAATTGTAGTGGTGTTTGGCCAGGAGATGTGAATAATGATGGCATTGTCAACCAGATAGATCATTGGGCAATTGGCCTGGCTTATGGAAATAATGGCCCCGTGCGCCCTAATGCCAGTTTTGAATGGATCGCTCAACCTGCCATTGACTGGAATGGAACCTTTACATTTATCACAGAAATAAACCTCAAGTATGCTGATTGTAATGGTAATGGACAAATTAATACTGATGACGTAGGCCCTATTTATGCTAACTGGGGTTTGACTCACCTGCTACCATCATCCTACCAATTCCCTGAAAAGAACATAGCATTTGAAAGCATGCTTCAAACAAATGATGAATGGATGATCTATGATCTGAAATTGGGTACATCCCAATCATTAGTAGCCGATGCTTATGGGCTTAGCTTCGTAGTAAAGTTTGATCCTGCATGGGTAGCAAAAATTCAGTTTGTTCCGGAAGAAAGTTTCTTGGGGACTATAGGAGAAGACCTTCTATTGCTTGAAAAAGTAGATATGGAGAATGGCATCGCTCATGTTTCATTGGTTCGAAATGACCAGGAAGGTATTACCAACCATGGGCAGATTGGACAACTGCAACTGAAATGTTTTGATGGGACATGTGGAACGTTAGTGGTAGAACAACTACAACTCCTTCAATCAGATGGTGATGTGTATAATCTACCAAACAACTATAACCTTACCTCTGATGTAGTATCATCGAATACGAATTTAGTGGGAACTGAATTGCGTATTTTCCCAAATCCAGTCAAGGATCGCCTGCATGTATTCAGTCCACAAGAAGGCAATTATCAATTGATGGATACAAATGGAAAGGTGCTGCAACTAGGAAGAATAACTGGAGGCAACAATAACCTTAATTTATCCCGTTTATCCGCAGGACTTTATATACTACAAGTGCAAATTGAAGATCAATTATTCCTGGAGAAAATTATCGTTCAATAGGATAGGTCGTACCTGGATATATAGAAAAATTATATTATCCCTTTGCTCGGTTCATTTTAGAGCAAAGGGATAATTTTTTCTTATGAATACCTTGTTTTACGGAGTAGTATATCAAAAAAACATTGTAGTTAAGCCTACTATACGGGTATTTGTTTGATATAGAATACTTTCCGACCCAACCAATCTTGTGTTTTTCTCGTGATTTAGATTGAGAACTTGAATTGTTTAAACTTATAGAGTATCCCCCTCAGCCCTGTGGGCGGCTCCCCCAAGGGAGCACAGCAGAGCTATACCCCTCCCAGATGGGTCTTACGATTCGAGGGGTCGGCTGAAAGCTGGGGGAGGAATAGATATTAAGATGCTAAAAAAGATAATTTAAGATTCTGGTTTTTAGTGCCTTAATAAGAAAAATTTAAACAATTTCTAACAAGCATTAATGAAATTTCCAATCATAATGTTTCACACTCTAAATCCATATCTATGAGAAAAGTAACTTTTACATTTCTGAGTATTCTGTTCTGTACTCTAAGTTGGGCACAGCCCGATTATTGCTGGCAGCAAAGAGCTGATTTTGCAGGTATGGGCAGAGAACATGCGGTTTCATTTACCCATAATGGGATTGGGTACATTGGACTAGGAAGAACTCCACCAGGCGCTGCCCTGGGATATTTTACAGATTTCTGGGGATATCGGCCTAATGAAGATGCCTGGTTTTATCTGACCAGTTTTCCAGGCGAACCCTGTTTTGGCGCTTTTGCTTTCGTTATAGAAGATAAACTCTATGTTGGCGGAGGCTGGACGAATGAATTGTGGGGAGCAGAGTTCATTAATGAACTGTGGGAGTATGATTTTAATACAAATGCCTGGATTCTAAAGGGAGAAATACCTGGAGGCGGTCGTTTTAATGCAACTGCTTTTGCGATAGCTGGCCTGGGATATATGGGATTGGGAAGTTCTGTTACAGGTTGGGACTCCGTAGATAGTACGGCTTTTTATTCCTACTCACCTTCAGAAAACGAATGGACCATGATTGCACCATTTCCCGGACCACCACGTGAGGGAGCCCGGGGAGGAGTAGTTGACGGTAAGGCATACCTTGGAACGGGTGAAACGCTGGGATTTCCTGATTTCTTTGGTATCGCTCCTGACTGGTATAAATACGACCCTGTGCTAGATGAATGGACAGCTTTGGCAGATCATCCTACAGGCAGGATGCACAATACGGTATTTGTACATGATGGTAGTTTGTATGGCTATGGAGGGATCAGTGTTGGCAGTGTTTCTCTTGAAGGAAATTGTTTTCGCTATGATGTTGGTCTTGATGCCTGGGAAGAGATACTTTCACTCGAAAGTACAGGTTGGCTGGCAGAGTCGTTTACGATAGGAAATCGTGCTTTTCTGGCAACTGGAATAGGGGATACAGGAAGAGAAGTTTGGGAATGGGCTGATTGCTCTGTTTCATCAATCTCTAATGAGGAGATTATAGAAAGGCCTCATGTTTTTCCAAATCCTGCTAAAGATCATCTTCGTGTGTTTAGCGCATCAAAAGGAAGTTACCGACTGATGAATATAAATGGAGAAGCCTTACAAATAGGTAGGCTTGCTAAGGGGAACAATATGCTCAATATAGCTCATTTGCCTAAAGGGCTATATATGCTCCGAATACAAATTGAAGATCGATTGTTTTTGGAGAAAATTATAGCTCAATAAGGTAATCTTTGATATGGTGTTGAAAGGTGCTCTGCTATGTAAGACAGGGCATCTTTCTTTTGTTTATCTGTTATTATGATAAAAATGTTTCCGCGATGTTATATGCTTGGCAAAAAAGCCTAATCATTAATGAACCCATACATCAGCTTTGAGCTGACGTATGGATTGAAGATTAATATTTAGTGCCCTACCAAAAATACCCCACCACAATAGCAGTTATAATCAATAAAATAACAGCTAAAATGCGATAATTCTGATACCAGGGCAGATCTTTGAGTTCCTGTGTTTCTTCCTGGAAAAGCTCTTTTCTCCAGGTGAAATCCTGTACTTGTTCCTGGCTAGGAGCAGGAGTACGCAAACTCACGATTACATGTATAATCAAGCAAAGTACCCACATGATGAAAGCCATTGTAAGGAAGTGGATATCAGTCAATGACTGTATCCATCCTGCAGCCTCTACGCCTTCATCTAGTCCATTTACATATATTTTTAGCGAAAGCATAAAAATGGCAAATACAAAGCCAAATAATAGGCTGACAATCGAACCTGTGGCACTCGCTCTTTTCCAGAATAACCCAAGTATGAAGGTAGCTACAGCTGGTGGTGCCGTATAGCTGATAACCAACTGGAGATACTGCCAAAGAGAGTCAGATACCTTTTCAATATAAGGTACCCATGCTGCTGCTAATACTACGAGTACGAGGGTTGCAATTTGCCCCGCACGTACTAGCTGCTGGCTCGTCATAGATGGACGAATATTGCGCACAAAATCCATGGTGATGAGGGTAGACGCTGAATTAAATGTAGCTGAAACAGATGACATCATGGCTGCTAATAAACCAGCTACTACCAAGCCTAAAATACCCGAAGGCAGTAATTGCATTAATAACACTGGGTAAGTTAGGTTGGCACATTCAGAAAGGTCCTTACAAGGTGTACCTGCTCCTGTCATATAATTAAGCCCAGAAATATCAAGCTCTGAATATACTAAAAGTGCTAGAACACCTGGTACTACCATAATAAAGATGACAGGTAATTTCAATAAGCCTGCAAAAAGGGCTCCCCAGCGGCCATGATTAAGGTCGCGGGCACCTAACACCCGTTGTACCATAAACTGATTATTAGCCCAAAAGTAAAAACCAAGCAATGGAACTCCAGTCAGTAAGCCATACCATGGCATGAACTCGTCATTGGCTGGGCGTACCATACTAAAAGCTTCTTCAGCATTACTCGGTGCATAATGCCCAGCAGCTTTGGCGGCTTCTATACTGGCTACATTTCCACTTTGTATTTTTTCCGTAAGGGCAGCCATCATATCTCCCCAGCCACCACCAAATTCCTGGAAAGCAAAATAGGTGAGTAGGATGGAGCCTATTACTAAAAGAATGGCTTGCACCACTTCGGTCTGGATTACAGAGTTTAATCCTCCGGGGATAGTATAAGCGGCAGCGGCAATCGCTAGTAAGATGATGATTTGCCAGGAAGGAAGACTGGGGAATAGCAATTTCAAAACAATACTTCCCACATACAGCCCTGCAGCAGTATCCACCATCACATTACCTATAATGGTAATAAAAGAAAAATAATAACGCGATCGGCGGTCGTATCGCCGCTCCAGAAATTCGGGCATGGTGTATACACCAGATTTTAGATAAAAAGGGAGAAAGAAAATGGCGAAGAAAATGAGGACTACTACTGCAAACCATTCATAGTTGTATACATGAATATTGGTTTTGTAAGCATCTCCAGCAAGCCCAATGAGTGTGGAACTAGAGATATTAGCGGAGAAAAGTGCGATTCCTACAATGGGCCAGGTCATCCCTCTGCCTGCTAAAAAGTAATCTTCTGAATTTTTTCGTTTAGCATGATAAAGGCCGTAGCCAATAATGAGTACTGCATACGACACCATAATGATAATGTCGAGGCTACTCAACTGAAATTGTTCCATAACAATTTGTCGGTTTAGTTTTTAAGTTTCATACATTACCTGCTTTCAAGTGGAGTTGAGGGGAGTACTTCGTCAAGTATCAAAACATCGTTTCACACTTTACAAAGCACTAAGAATAAGTTTTGCATTTGTTAGAGTAAACATTAAAAGAAGATTTGGAATATCCTAAAAATACGGAAGGAAATTAAGTAGATAGATGGAGCGGTAGAATAAAAAAAGAGCGTAGGTTATAAAAACCCCGCTCTTGTAAGAAATCACCCGACTGTTATTATGAGGGTAAATCCCTCAAAAATAAACTCTCTTTATAATGTAGCGTGAAGTGTTAAAATAAACCCTGCACACAATTATTTCAATTGTTTCTGAGACAAAACTACAAAATTGTTAGCAAACGTTAAAAGAATCTTAAAATTTTTACAATTCTATGAAGTGACTCTCGCAACGAAAATTCGCTAAATGCCTCATATACAAATACAATTTAGTGAACATTTATGTTCTTCCGATTAATAATTTTTTGAAAAGAGTTGGCAATCTGTCGACAAAATTACAAATCTGACCGTCTAATGATCCGAAAGGCTGCCCAGATGAATATGCATGAATATACAGTAGTTGTAATCGCTGCCTCTATAGGACTGAGGAAAAAACTGAATCCATAATTAGAAATGAATTCTTCTGCAATTTCGGTAACAGGAATTGGTGTTAGGTCTTCAATTGCATTCATAGGGTAGAAGTGCATACTTCTATCTTTGATTAGCTGAAAATGTACGCCCCATCTCAATATTAATTCCAAAAACATAATATATGCAAGATAGAGAAACATTGCTATGCCCGTACGCTTGAGAAGAAAACCTAAAAACAACCCAAAAGACATATACCCCATACACATCAAAAAGTAACGAGGTATATAATCTGCATGTTGCCACACTTTATGCCAGTATATAGTTTCAGTATTAAAATACCCGATTGTAAAAGAACAAATGACATACCATGCGGTAGCAGCAAGGCTGACAGCAATAATAAAATAAAGTTTGCTCAGGAAGTATTGCTTACGGCTAAGGCCTGTAATAATATTCTGCCGCATCGTTTTATTACTGTATTCATTGGTCACCATAATAATAGAAAGGAAACCAAAGAAAAAGAAACACAACCAGCCACCAACATATCCAAGATATTGCCAAACGGTTGGGAAGATAAACAAGACTTCATTAGTTAAGAGGGGAGGAGGGAGTTCTGTAATTTGTTTGCCTGTCATCAAAATGGCAGGCAATAATATAAGATAAAAGGCTGTAAAAAGGCGAAATGCAGTTAGCCTGTACAGTTTCTTCCATTCCAGGTTTAGTAAAAAGAGCATGTGTTTAATTTTGATGGTTAGAGGTGATTTCCAAAAATTCAGCTTCCAGGCTCTTGCGTACTACTCTTAGGTGAGATAAGGTAATATCCTGTTGAAACGCAAACCTATTTATCTCAGAAGGAGAAGTCTCTTCCTGTAGATTCAATACCAGGTGAGTCTCTTTAATGTCTATCTTTCTAAGCCCAGGAAAATCTGCAAAAGACTTCTGTAGTTTTTCTAGATTATCAGAAGCGATTTCTATTAGTATATCGTCATGTATAATAGAGCCTACTGTACCTGATGCAAGTAGTTGTCCGTTTTTTATAATAGCTACATGAGAACATATTTTTTCTACCTCATCCAATATATGACTAGCCATGATAATGGTTTTACCCATAGAGGCTATATCTTT
Organism: Chitinophagales bacterium; assembly: GCA_022360175.1. Taxonomy (GTDB): domain Bacteria; phylum Bacteroidota; class Bacteroidia; order Chitinophagales; family Saprospiraceae; genus JAKSDI01. Next base: position 27,099 of record JAKSDI010000299.1, on the reverse strand, counting down.
TAAGGTTGCTCGTACTTCTGCAATCCCTTGTGGGTCGAGGCCATTAGTTGGCTCGTCAAAAATAAGTACTTCGGGATCACCAATCATAGCACCAGCAATAGCAAGCCGCTGTTTCATACCTAGAGAGTAGGTTTTGAAACGAGAATGCTTCCTGTGATACAGGTTCACCATTTTGAGGAGCTCATCAATTTTTGGATTTTTTACCTTTTTGATATGAGCGATCAATTTTAGATTATCTTCGGCATTAAGGTATGGGTAGAAATTTGGGGTTTCCAGCAGAGCCCCCACCTTTAGGCGATTAAGATGGCCTGGTCCACCATCGAACCATTGAAAATTACCTTCATCGGCTTCCGTAATCCCAAGGACAATGCCCAAAGTAGTGGTTTTACCACTGCCATTAGGCCCCAGGATTCCATAGGTCATGCCTCTTTCTACATTTAAACTCAACTTATTAATGGCGGTAATTTTGCCGTATCGCTTGCTAAGCTGATTGATAGATAAAATACTCATTCTTAGAGTTTGGGTGTTACTACATTGTAATTTAGAGCGTGTTTGGGAATTTGTTCTTTGAGACGATTTTGTCATTAATTGGATTAGATGAGGCGGGAGGTTGTGATTTTAGCCTAAGCTAAATGAGCGTTCTTCCAACACAATATAAACCAATTAGTGACGAAATAAGTCCGATTAATAAATCCCAAACATGCTCTGAGGTTACAGTGTAGTTAATATAACTCTAAAGGTAATTAGGCTTTTACGCAAGACAAAGATAAATTGATTAATGCCAGCGTTTCCACGATGAAAAAGGCTATAGGATAGGTAAGGCCTATTCTCTGGGTACTGTAATTCGCTCTTTCAGCAAACTATTGCGTTCATTAATTTTATATGGTAATAGAAGTTTTACCTTACTGAGATCGGTATTAGAAACCTGGACTCTTGATAAGGTCTCATTAATCATATGGGTATCTTTTTTGACCCGGTATATATTGATAAGATTGGCGTATGCTTTGGCATTATCAGGATCATTGTTGAGGACTTTTTCAGAGGTGCGTATACTTTCCTCGTAGCTGCCTAACTTTTTACTAGCTTCTGCTTTTTGTAATAGTGCATTTACATTGTTTGGATTGCTACGTAAATTCTGTTCTGCTTCTTCTTTAATAGTTTCCTCTTTTTGAATTTGACTATCCAAGACTTTGATTTTTCCGTCAATTACTTTCTTATCATCGGATTCGGATTGTTTACGGGCTTTCTTAAAATCGTCCCGAGCCTCTTTATATTGTTCTGCTTTCATGTATGCATCTCCACGGGTAGTAAGAATACGGGCGTCTGTAGGATTTTTCTCTAATGCAACGGTCAAGTCTTCTGTCGCTTCAACGTATTGCCCATTGACATAATTAAGAATGCCTCGATTATTGCGGGCGAGTGCGTAATCAGGATGAAGCTCTAAAACCTTATCGTAAGCTTTGAGCGCCTTCTCATTATCATTTAAGGCTAGATAGTTTTCAGCTAATACCATTCCACCAACGAGCGTTGCAGTAGAGTCTTCCGTTTCCAGTTCTTCCAGGAGTTCTACTGCAATAGCTTGATTACCTGTTTCATGAGCTAATAATCCAAAAAGTAATTTGATACTTTCTTCAATAGCAGCAGTGAGTATACCATTAGTTGATATACTGGAGATAGAACTAACGGTATCTAACTTGCTATCTTCAGTAAGCAATAGTTTATTTAGTTCCAGTTTAGGGTCGCCAGAAAGAAATTTATAACGAGTTTGTACAATTGTATTATCAGAAACATTTTCAGTGGTACCCCAAATAACGAGCTGTGCATCACATCCATCCGCTAAATCTCCTGCATCATCATTGGTAGTGGGGTATGCATTGACATCCTCCTTATCAAGCGCATATGTTTTTATATCGCAATCTATTTTATACTGATCTTTTAGCCTGGCAAGGCTATTGGATATTGCTATATGTGGTTTGCTTTGGCTTTCATCCAATGCAACAAATGGAAGCAAGAGAATATTGAAAATAGATTGTTCATCATATTGAGGACAACTCTCATCCATTGTAACAACTGGTGGTTCTGGTTTTTGATTACCATTGTACCACGACCATGCTACCGCTGCTATAATAAGAATGGCAGATATAATAACGAAAGGGATTACTTTATTGGAACTAGACTTAACTTTAGTACTGGCAATACCTGGAGGCTGTTCCAGTGTGTCAATCAATTGGAGCAATTGATGAGTTGATTGATTGAATCTTAATTTAGCCTGATCATCAGATAAGATTCCCATGCTCGTTTCCTTGCGGTATTTGGCATATTGAGCTTGTGCCTGTAGTGCTTCATTTTGTAAGGCACGATAACCTTCATTTTTTTCCAGCCATTGATTAAGCATATCAAATGCTTGATCTAATTCACCGTTAGATAGCTGTTCTTTTAGTTGGGAAATCAATACTGTTTTGTCCATAGTTGATCAGGCTTAGGGCTATTATATACCTGTTCTAACGTATATAAAGATTTATTTTGTATTATGAAAAAGTTAATCTATTTAGCTTTTCCTAATTCCACAGCTCTATTTAAAGCTGCATTTGCTCCTGATATAATATCCTCTCCTAAGGAGGTTTGCTCATAGCTAGTAAGAGCTGCTTCGGTTGTTCCTCCTCTAGAGCATACTTTTTCTATCCATTCTTCGCAGGTAAATTCGGTTTTGTTGAAAAGTTCGATGGCTCCTCTAAAGGTTTGGCTAACTAATAATTCCGATTCAGAATAGTTGAAGCCCATATTGCGAGCAGCATCCATGAGAGATTTCATGAAAAACCAAACATAGGCAGGCCCGCTTCCACTAATTGCCGTAGCCGCATCAATTGCATCTTCATTTTCTACATATACTGTTTTGCCAGTCGTATTAAGAAGGTTTTGGACCATTACCAACTCGATACGTGTTACTGCATCTGAAGATGTAAATGCAGTCATGCCCATACCTATTTGAGCAGGTAAATTTGGCATTGCCCGGATTACTTTTTCTGCTCCTAGCTTCTCTGCTATCGTTTCAATTTTAACCCCTGCCATGATAGAAAGAAATACTTGCTGAGGGTCAATCAACGGTTGTATTGCTGCAAATAAGGCGGAACTATCTTGTGGCTTTACTGCAAGAATGACCAAATCGGATTCTCTGATGCATTCTTCCGCATTACCATATACCGTACCAATGTCTTTTTTTGCTAATTCCTGAGCCTTCTGAGGAGATTTTTCAAGAATCATCATATCCTCTTTGCTTGTAATATGCGATCGTAAAAAACTCTGTGCATAGGTAAGGCCCATATTGCCTCCTCCAATAATAAGTATCTTCATAATGAATTTTCTGTTTGTGGTAGGGCTTGCGCAAAGCTAATAAAGCTACATAAAAAAGCAGGGCCTGGGAAAAATTAAAAAAAATATTTTCGATGTTTAAACTTTGTTTTTTCTGGCGCGTTTCATTTGCATCATTAATAAAAACGAAAATTATCATGAAAAACGCATCGATTTTCACATTAGCACTAGCAGCAATATCACTGATTGGCATGAGCTTTACAACTCCTGAAAATGGAGGCACTGAGACACTAAAGGCTAATGTAGCAGAGAGTACCATTGAATGGAAAGGCTACAAAGTTACGGGTGAACATAGCGGTACTGTAAACTTAAAATCAGGTGACCTTAAGTTTGAAGAAGGCAATCTTGTTGGCGGATCTTTTGTAATTGATATGACCAGCATTGAAAATACTGATATGGAAGGGGAGTGGAGCCAAAAGCTGGTAGGCCATTTAAAATCTGATGATTTCTTTGGAGTTGAGAATCATCCAACCGCTAAATTTGAAATCACTAAAGTTATTTCTCGTGGCACACCAGGTAATTATAAAATCCTTGGCAATTTGACAATTAAAGATATTACTAAGCCGATTAAATTTTTCACTCATCTGGAAGAAGAAGGAAACAAAGTAACAGCTACTGCTGAAATGACTATTGATCGTTCTGATTATGATGTACGTTATGGTTCAGGAAGCTTTTTTGACAATTTGGGAGATAAGACGATCTATGATGAATTTGATATGATTGTAACCATGGTTACTACTAAATAAATTTTAAGGAGCAATGAAGAATGGGAGACGGATGCGAAATTCCGTCTTCCAGGCTCTTACTTTGGGATTGTGAAAAAGAAAACAGACCCCTTTCCTCTTTTTGATTCTAACCATATTTCTCCTTCATTTTCTTCTACAATTTTTTTGCAAATAGCTAATCCTACTCCTGTACCTGGAAATTCAGCCGGTGTATGTAAACGCTGAAATATCTGAAAAATCTTAGTTTGGTACGCTTCATCTATACCTATGCCATTGTCCTCTACTGCAAATAACCAATACTTATCATCGACTTTACAGGCAATATTTATGATTGGATTGTCAGAGCTATTAAACTTAATCGCATTAGAAATCAGGTTTTGAAAAAGCCGTTGAATATTTAATCTACTTATTCTGAGAACAGGCATTGGGTTTAATACATTAATATTGACATTCTGGCTGTTTATTTCAGCTTTGAGGCTTTCTTTTATATCTTCTATAATGTCGGTAGTATCGACCCATTCCCGGTCGAGGGAATTTTGTCGAACCTGAGAAAAATTTAATAGGTCGTCAATCAACCTTTCCATATTTCGAGCACCCTGGACAGCATAGTCTATAAACTCGGTTTCACTTTTGTCGAGTTTATCTTTTGCCCTTCTTTTTAGTAGTTGCACAAAACTGGATATATTTCTAAGCGGAGACTTCAAATCATGAGAAGCTACGTGGGCAAACTGCTTTAATTCTTCATTAGAGCGTGCTAGTTTGGTATTAGCTTCTGCTAAATCTTCAATTTTAGTATTTAACTCTTTAGTTTTTTGAGTTACTTCTTCCTGAAGCCATCTATTCTTGTTTCGAGCTGTCCAGGTATAAATTCCAAGTCCGGTCAAAAAGGTTATAAAGCTGCTAATGAGAATAGGAAACCAGATCGTTTGAGTAAAATGAGGATCTATTTCAAAATTGATAGGAGCTGAAATCTCCTGCTCAAGGCCGTGATCATTAATTGCTTTCAGGATGAATGTATATTTACCTGGAGCCAGGTTGCTATACCTTGTTTCCAGCATTTGGGTATATTTCCATTCTGTGTCCAGGCCTTCCAGTTTATAGGCATAACGGATATTATTGCGATGACGATAATTGAGGCCAACATATTGAATATGGATGCTATTTTGATCATTTTTTAAATGGTAGTAATTTTTTAGTGATTGCTGTTTTTCGTTGATAGTCACTTTTGTAATTACAATATTGGGAGCTATTAAAGTGCTGGAAAGCTCTTCATCACTAAAGTAGTTGAGCCCGATTTGTGTGGCGAGAAAAACTTCATCACCCCATATGCATAAATCCTGGATATCATCAGTAATGAGGCCATCGGATTTACGGAAGTTAGAAATTTCGGCGCTTAAATTTTTTAAATCAAGGTTTTCAATTTTTGACAATCCTTTATTAGTTCCCACCCAGATCGTTTCTTTTTCAATATAGAGAGAGGAGCAGAAATTACTGGCCAGGCGTTTTGATTCGTCCAGTTGAAAAAATTGCTTCGGACTGATGAATATGACTCCTTCACCATGAGTAGCTACTACCAAAATACTATCTTGAAATAAATCGATATCCTTGGGTAAGGCTTTTAGCGCTTGAAGGCGTTTGCTCAGCTCGTCTTTTTTACCATCTTTATATTTTACCAGGCCATATAAAGCATCACCTACCCATAACTCATCCAAATTGGTTCGGTAACTGGAATAAGAACGGCCTAAAGCAGCTGGTTTTAATTGATAATTGCTTTTACCATTTTTGAGAATATCGTGATATATCTTAAAAATTTCCTCTTTATCAGTAATAAAAACTGCATGATTGGTACTAATGCATATGGCGCTATCACCTGGAGTTTGAGATATATGCTTAGTTACGTCTGCACTTAGCTTAGTGGTAATATTTCCTGTAAGTAAAAAGAGCCCCCTGTCAGCACCAATGAGTATGGTATCTTTACTTAAAGGCAACATACTAATAATCCTATTGGTAATAGCACCAAAATCAGTCGTTTTTATTAGTTGATATTTGTGTAAGAGTTTTTTCTCTAATGAGTATTTATAAATTTCTCCTCCTCGGTTGCCAACCCATATAGCAGAATCATAAAGGAGGACGGATTCTAAGGCCGGTTCATCCAATCTATTATCACTACTTATTACAGATACTTTATCTGCCTGGGCAGGTAAAAAATATAAACCAGAGCCAAGTGTGGTAACCCAAAGATTCCCTTCATTATCAAAATGAATAGCAGATGGATAGCTATTCTTTAATATATGTTTATGCTTTTTTAATTTCCCTTCATTACTGATTTTATAGACAATGATTCCATCTCGTGGATAAACCACCCACAATTCATCATTATGTGTTAGGATATCGCTTGGTAATGCATCACTTTCCAATTCATGATTTACCTCTTGAGTTTTGGGATTGTAACTATAGATTGTTTGTCCGCAATGGAAAAATAAAATGTTATTCAGGAAATCAGGCGATATAAAACGTGCTTGCTCGCACCTTTGTGGCAAAGAGATATTTTCAATAATACGGTCTTCTTCTACTATGATAATGTTTTGTTCATCCAGATTTGAGCGGTATATCCAGGTATTGCCATCAGCCCCTGAGAAAACCCAAAAACGAATATAATCTTCTTTAATGTGATCTGGTACAGGTAATAATTCTAATTCAGGACTCAAAAAAAAGAGATCTGAAAAAACACTGATCCAATAGTACTCTTGAGGAGTACGAACTACCTCATATTCTATATGGCCTGTAAGATTATTGGGTTTGACTGGAACCTGATAGAAGCTGTCGTTTTGAAGATATGTTAAAGGGCCTAGTGAACTAATCCATAGAGTATTATCTATGTAGTCAATTTCTATGATATCATTTTGAGGTAGGCCATTTTTGGTAGTGAAATTATGGAATTGATAGCCATCAAATTTGCACAAACCAGTACTCGTTGCCAACCATATAAATCCTGTACTATCTTGGACGACATCATATAGCTCCATAGCAGGTAACCCATCTTCTGATGTAAACTGCTTAAAAACTCTGATGTCCTCTTGTGTTTTTAGGGAATAGCAGAGCAGCCAAAGAAAAACAGTAACAATGTATTTGTGCAAAAGTTATTAACGCTGTTTATTTTCTCTATAAAGAAAACAAAAAGGGCGGAAATGTCAAAACACTATCTGATTCTATAGGCCATAGAAAGATTTATTCCTCTTAGATTTTCCCGTTTACTGGTATTCGTGAGCAAATCGGAAAGATTAGCCTGGTAATGGAGGCGGATGTCAAAAGATGAATTAAATTGATACCGTAAGCCTGTAGAATAACTTAGTAGATATTTAGATACTTCTTTTGGATTTACACTAATTCTGGATACAAAAGGCGAGTTGTTTTCAGCATCTTGAGTAGTATAAGTCCAACTTTCCTGTAAAGTGCTATTGCTTAGTAATGCAGGAATAATACTTCCTTCCAGGGCCAGCTTGTCTGTTAAATTGTACCCGATGCCACAATAGATATATGCATAAGATAAATCTGTAACAGCTGTACGAGCAGTAATATAACTGGATGGCTTACCTTCTGCTTGAGAAAGGTTTAGGGCTGTATTATTAAAAGATAAGGTAGTAGAATTTTCCAGGATGGCTGGCCGTAATATGGCAAAACCAAGGCCTGATCGTAAATATATTCGTGGATTAACAGAGACATTAGCAAATAAAGCAGCTTGTAGTCCATCTATCTTTTTAAATCCAAAACTATAGATTCCTCCTTCAATGCCCATAGTGAATTTAGAATGTTGAGCATGCGGAACAATAGCTTGGTGGTGGATGATTTCTTCCCGATCTTTTTCGCTAACTTCTTTTAGAAGAGTTGCAGCAAATGGAATATTCATAGAAGCCTTTAGTTGATCATTATCAACTGAAAGGAGATTATTATTAATTGCTGTGGCTGCAGTTGTATTTGTATTTGCTTCAGTTAATACATTATCAGTACTTAAGGCGCTTGATTCAATTGGACTAAGAGCATTAGTATTTCTTGAAGAAATAGAAGCAGAAGACGTTTCTTCTTTTATGGTAGAATGAGAAGAAGATATAGATGGTTTAGGCTGAGATAGATTGATGATTGTTTCTTGTGTTTCCGTTTTGGTATTGAAACCTTTTTTACTGCTTGTGGTATAGTCTTGACTATTAGTATTTTGATCTGCCAGCGCCATTGCTTCTTGGTTGGTAGCAGAATTAATAGCAATAACTTTTCTTGTTTGATGGCTGTCCCAAGAAAAATAAGTAATCCCGGCAATTAGGCCTAATAGCAAGGTACCTAAAGACCACCATATTAAACCACGTTTTTTAACGGGTTTATTCACAGGCATTTCCTGGTCAAGCATTTTATGCATTTCGCTCCATGCTTGATCAACAAATTTTGGATCAAAATCAGAATGATAATTATCCTGCATGATTATAATGAGTTCGTATTAACTGCTTCAACTTTTTTCTAGCATTAGAAAGATGCCATTTGGAGGTACCAACACTAATATTTAGCATATCAGCAATTTCCACATGGGTATATCCATCTATCGCATATAAATAAAAAACATCTTTAGTAGCACTAGGAAGAAGGTCTACCAATTGCATCACATCCTCCAGGTATAAATTATTTAGTGCATTTTCATTAGTTGGGGCATCTCGATCTTCCAAATCCATGAAATATATGGGCTTGGAATTGCTGCGAAAATAATCTGACACACTGTGAAATATCAATTTCCTGATCCACCCTTCCAAAGATCCTTTGAATGAATAAGTAGGTAATTTTTTAAATACCCTTAAAAATCCATTATTAAGAATCTCCATTGCCTCTTCCTGGTTTTTGGTATAGCGCATCACCATTCGCATCATTGTAGCAAAGAACTTACGGTATAACATTTCCTGTGCATACCGGTCATTTTTTATACAACCATCGACTAACTCCTTGTCTGTATGTAGTATTGGTTTTGGCATATACTAAAATATCAACCCCACTCTGAGCACTAGCCGGTTAAAGTTGATGGATGTTTTTTCGAGTTCACCAAAATCAAATTCTCTTTCTATATATACCTCTTGGAATTGATAACCAATATCTACTAAGACATTAGCATCTTCACTTGCTCCAAGACGCATTCCTAATGACAGCCGTCCCATTATACCTCCATCTGCCAGCACGATATTTTCTTGTTTTCCTTTTAAATAAAAGCCCTGCCCCGCAGCAATTGAATAATAAGGTGCAATTCGTTTTTTGTTCAAATACCCCCTTAATTCGACAAATGCTGATATAAGGTTATAGCTATCTTCTAATGAGTAACCGTCAATACCTCCTCTAACACCCAGACCCAGAATACGGTGGAATTGATAGCCAAGTATATTGTGCATACCACCACCGAATTGCGTTTTATCATTAGTGCTGCCTATGAGGTTTGACATATATAGTATATTATAAATACCCTTTTCGCGAAAAGAATATATAGGTTTACTTGTTTTTTTGCGAAAAGGAGTATCAATATACTGTTTCTGGCTTATTCTTTCAATATCAGCAACATCAATGGTCAGCTTTCTGCCATTGTCTTTTTCTATTATTACTGCATATCCCTGCTGATACTCTTTTATTGTACCTGCAAGGGTATCTCCATCTACCAAATAAATATAACTGTATACCCTTTGCCCAATAAGGGGAGAGCTACAAATAATCATGAGCGCAAGTAATATTAGCTGTTTCATGTCCTGATAAATAGTAAATCATAAGCCACTTCAATAGCTAATTTACTTACTTTTCTCTTGTTTTTACTATTACTATGCCCAGACAGGAGTTATTTAACAAATGGTTGGGTTATCTTTACAAAAAATAAGGATTATCTTAAAACTATAGATAGGATTCCTATTTCCAATCTTAATCATACACGGATATTTCGATGAAAAATACATATTCTATTGGTCTTGCCAAATCCGCTTTTTTGATAATTTATATGCTGCTAGGCCTATCTGCTTTTGCTCAAATTACACTTAATGTTACCAGTATACCTGCTAATACGCCAATGGATGAAGCAATTTATGTAGCAGGTTCTTTTAATGGTTGGGACCCTGGAGCTATTGATTACCAGCTAACAGAAGATATCAATGGGAACTTTATAATAACCATTGATCCAGATCCAGGCCTTTTGGAGTTTAAGTTTACCAGAGGAAGTTGGCCAACCGTGGAAGGAAATGAAATTGGAGGATACCTGCCCAATCGTACGTATGATTATGATGGTAGCGAGCAGGTACTAAATCTGGAAATACTTTCTTGGGAGGGAAATGGGCCTACTTCTACTGCTGCGGATAATGTATCAATCCTGGATGAAGACTTCTATATGCCTCAATTAGGCCGCAATAGAAGGGTGTGGATATATCTTCCTCCTGATTATGACAGCTCGAATAAGTCTTATCCTGTACTCTATATGCATGATGGGCAAAACGTTTTTGATGCAGCTACTTCTTTTTCCGGCGAATGGGAAGTAGATGAATCTTTGAATATGCTTTTTGAAAATGGAGATGAAGGTATCATTGTAGTGGCAATTGATAATGGCGCAAACCATCGCCTGGATGAATATTCTCCCTGGGTAAATCCTCAATATGGGGGAGGAGAAGGAGCCGAATATGTCGATTTTATAGTAGCAACACTTAAGCCCTATATTGATGAACATTTTCGCACACGCCCAGAACGCTTGTCTACAGGTATCATGGGGTCGTCAATGGGAGGACTTATATCTTTATATGCAGCTATTGAACATCAGGATGTATTTTCTAAAGCGGGTGTTTTTTCTGCCTCTTTCTGGTTTTCAGATGAATGTTATACTCATTTGAGCTCAACAGCTAAACAGGATGATATGAAAATATACATGATCGCAGGAGCTTTGGAAGGGAGCAATGGCGAGCAGGTAACAGATATGAATTCCATGTACAATACGCTATTGGCTGCTGGATTTACATCAGAAGAAGTGCTTGCAATTGATCATTCAGATGGTCAACATTCAGAGTGGTATTGGGCGAGGGAATTTCCAGATGCATATATCTGGCTATTTGGTGATGTTTCTACTGGAGAAAAAAATGAAAAAAAAATAAAGCGGATAAAAATATATCCCAATCCTGGAGGAGAGGAGATTTATCTGGAATTGCCTCATTCCTCTTTGGGTTGGAAATATAAAATACAATCATTGGATGGAAGAGAGATGATGTCCGGAAGCCTTCCAGCTGAAAAAAATATTAATATAAGCCAGCTCCCGATGGCTACTTATTTGATAAACATTTACCAAGACGGGAAATTGGTTTACAACCAGCAGTTTAGTAAGCTCAACTAAACCTTCTTGTTTTAGAGAGCTAAGAGAGAAAGCTGCAAAAAATAACAGCAAAGTTTATATTGCAGCATCATAAGCTCGTCGTAGTTCTCAGACTACGACGAGCTATTCAAAGTGTTATTAGGTTCGTTAGAGTGTGCTATTTTTTGAGATACACCCTGTTGTTTTAGCTGTAAAGTCTATTCTTCGACTTCCTCCTCCTTCTTTTCAAAATCACCAATTACTTCGTAAAGGCCATTTTCCACACGCTTCTCAAATTCCTTACGTGGAACCGGCATCTTTCGATTCAGTGTTGGCATATTGATGGTAACAGTTTTGGAGGTTTCTTTTACGACTTTTACCTTGATGCTTTTACCCTGCATGATCTCAAGTATTTAAAAGTAAATGAAATATTAAGATTTTAGTAGATTTATGCTGCAAGTACACTTGGTGGAGTACTCTCGGTAAATTTTTTACCATCCCATTTTCCTAACCATTCTACCTCTTTACCAGCCTTCATGTATCTTTTAAATGCACTAGCTGCAGCATCTTTATTCTTACGATAAATCGTAATGTTGTTAGGAATGGATTTGATGGTAAAATAATACTTTCCCTTTCCTGGTGAAAAGTTTTTACTGAATCTCATACTAAGAAAATTTAATAATGAAAGTGCCAAAGCTTTCTAAGGCACATAATACAAATAGTCACTTAAGGCTTTATACCTAAAGCACTTTTACATCTTTTGATTCTAAGCCTTTAGTGATCTTTTTCTCTCAAAAGCCACTTGATCTCCTTTATTGATATACCTATGGTAAACAAATACATTTTTTTCTAACTGTTTGGGTTTGACAAAACCGTTTCTTTGGGTTTTATTAGGTAAGTTATCCGTAGAGAGAAAATTAGTTATTTGTTTAAGCCACATAGTCATACATAAGTTTTATTTGCACGATCCTCTGTCTATAATGATTTGCAAGGGAAGAAAATTGGAGCGAAGGGTATCAGGTACTGGCAGAACGCCAATCCATATAGTGAGTGTAGTACGATTTCTATTTAGTTGAGTTAGCATGAAAAATAAGTTGGATACCCTTTATTTTCAACTAGAGAGTATCGATTTACCCCATAGGGTAAGCAAAAATAATGAATTGAACAAATAATCTCAGTTTAAAAAGATTATTTGTAGGACAAAAATACTTCAAGTGCAAATATATATTTGGCATAAAAGCCAATAAATATTCAAAAAGCAGAAAAAATTTGCCTCAACTACCCTAAAAGAACAATTGAGGCACTAAAAAAGTTCTATATCCTTCGATTGCAAAAATATGCCAGAACTATATATGGAAATATAGGCCTGGTTACTTTGGATTTAAAATAATCCTGTGATATTACCCTGTTCGTCGATATCAATTTTTTCAGCAGCTGGAATAGATGGTAATCCAGGCATGCGCATGATATTGCCAGTAATAGGAACAAGGAAGCCTGCTCCTGCTGCAATCTCAATTTCTCTTACCGTGATGACAAAATCGGTAGGGCGTCCTAATAACTTGGCATTGTCAGAAAGTGACTTTTGCGTTTTAGCAATACAAACAGGCAAGGCTTCTAATTCTAGCTGTTTGATTCTGCGTAAGTCTCTTTTTGCTTGTAGAGTATATTCTACTCCTTTAGCTCCATAAATTTTAGTCGCAACCGCTTGAATTTTATCTTCGACTGAACTTTTCCAATCATATATTGGAGTAAATGCCTCTTCTTTTTCATCCACTATTTTTGCAACAGCAGTAGCAAGTTCTATTGCTCCTTCTCCTCCCTTTGCCCAAACTTCAGCGATCACTGCTTCCACTCCAAAGCGTTGACAAGCATTTTGTATTGCTTGAATTTCTTCGTCGCTATCATTGGTGAAGCGATTGATTGCTACAACGGCCTGTAATCCAAATTGAGCAACGTTCTCCAGGTGTTTTTCCAAATTGGCACAACCTCTGGAAACTGCTTCAGGATTATTTTCATTCAATTCTTTTAAACTTACCCCTCCATGATACTTCAACGCTCTTACCGTTGCTACTAATACAACTGCTTTAGGCGAAATACCTGCACTCTGGCATTTTATATCCAGGAATTTTTCTGCACCTAGATCACAACCAAAACCAGCTTCTGTAACAACATACTCTGAAAGGCTCATCCCCATTTTAGTAGCAATTACAGTATTGGTACCCTGAGCAATATTGGCAAATGGCCCGCCATGAATAATTGCAGGATTGCCTTCTAAGGTTTGAACGAGATTAGGTTTAATAGCATCCTTGAGTAAAGCAGCCATTGCTCCTTGAGCATTCAAATCTCGTGCATAGATAGGCTTTTTATCAAAGGTGAAGCCAACAAATATGTTTCCTAATCTTTCCTTAAGGTCAGCTCTGTTTTCGCTTAAGCAAAGGATTGCCATGATCTCAGAGGCTGCAGTGATATCAAAACCCGTTTCGCGAGGCACTCCCGAACCAGTTCCCCCCAGGCCGATAACAGCACGGCGTAGCGCACGGTCATTCATATCCATTACTCTCTTCCACAGCACAGTGCGAGGGTCAATTCCCAACTTATTAGTTTTGCTTTGCAGATTGTTGTCAATAAGCGCTGCTAATAAGTTGTGGGCTTTCTCTATAGCTGAAAAATCTCCTGTGAAATGCAAGTTGATATCCTCCATTGGCAATACCTGAGAATATCCTCCTCCAGTCGCACCGCCTTTAATACCAAAGACAGGCCCTAATGAAGGTTCTCTTAATACAACTGTTGTCTTTTTGCCTATTTTATTAAGGCCCTGCGTGAGGCCAATAGACATCGTTGTTTTACCTTCTCCAGCCGGAGTAGGAGAAATAGCAGAAACTAAAATAAGTTTGCTTTGATCTATTTTACTGGGATCAATGAGAGAAAGTGGAAGCTTTGCTTTATACTTTCCGTAGCGCTCCATCTGCTCTTCTGAAATGTTGAGTTGTTCTGCAATCGCTCCAACATCCTGAAGCGTCGCGGCTTGTGCTATAGCAATATCCGTCATAATTTTACTTGGTTAGGCATAAATTCAAAAAAAAGGAATATCGGCGAATTTAATGATTTCAACCGGAAAAAAATGTCATTGGCCGGAAAGTATAAATTAAGGCTGATTTTAGTGCAACATTTAGAAAGAAATCCAGTTAAAAATATTGCAGAGTTTTTTCATACTAGTCCAATTTTGTTAGCCGTGCATATAGCACGGCTTTTTTTATGCCTGAAAGGACCATTTAGAAAATATTTTTAGTGGAAATGATAGGGCCTTCTTCGAAGGGAATCATAGCATTGAAAAGCCGCACGCACTGAAAATTTTTTATATCGTTTTTTTTAATAGTAGCTAATTGTATAATACGATCGTCTAGTAATTTTGCTCGTCTGGTGCCTGCCAAAAGTGGAGAGACAGGTGTAAGCCATTTTGTTCCGTCAAATAGAGCAATATTAGCATAGGTAGTATCTGTAAGGAAGCCGTTTTTTACAATTAGTACATCATCTGCAATGGATTTTTTCTCAAAGAGCTCATTGAGTGTAGTTCGATCAGCATATTTATGAGCATACTCAATCTTGTTGTGTTCTACGAGCTTAAGGCTGTTGATCGGCCGCATGATATACGGTGAAAACTCAAGGCTTAATATTCGGTAGGAATACCTAAGCCGACACTTATAGATCCCTTTTTGGTATTCTTCAGGAATTGAAATGGAGGCCAGGGATATTGGTAAATGTTCTGGGTGAAAATACTGGAAAACTTTATTCAGTCGTCGTTGATGATAAGGCAAATTCAATAAAGCCCCATCTTTACAGCAAATACTTTCTAAGAATTGTTTCATACATAAATCGGTACACTTTGTGGTACAAAAGGGAGATAGACTTTACGAATCATCTCCTGGTATTCAGACCATCCGTCACTCTGAGCTGTTATTCCACCACCACTTCTGAACAATAATCCTTCGGGCTTTTCTTCAATAAAACGAATCATAACGCCACTATCGAGTTGCTGGCCATCAAAAATACCACAAATACCGGTATAGTATCCTCTATCTCCATGCTCTGCCTGTTGAATGATTTCGATGGTCTTTCTTTTAGGGGCGCCACTGATAGACCCTGCAGGGAGTAATTGAAAAACAATATCTCCAAGTTTATTCCAAAATCCGTTAGGCAATTGGCCTGTTATTTCTGAACTCGTTTGCAAAAGGCCTCCCTGACCCGTAGTAATTTCTTCCAAATAGCGATATCTGCTTACTTCTACTTGTCGGGCAACAATACTTAAGTCATTACGAATAAGGTCAACTATGGTAGCATGTTCTGCTTTTTCTTTTTGATCATCAAGTAATATTCCAGCAGCATTAGGAATACTTGCGTCAATGGTCCCTTTCATGGGATAAGAAGCTATTTGCCCTTCTCGTGAGATTGTTATAAAAGATTCTGGAGAAAAAACTACAAAATGCTTGTCCCACCATACCCTGTAGGGAGCATTACTTTGAAGGAAAATTTCTTTAAGTGAAAGATTCGTATTAACAGGAGTAGGATAGGTTAAATTGGCAAGGTATGAGTTTCCCGCTTTTTCCTGCTCTATTACATAATCAAAGCCTTTTTGATAATCAGAAAATGATATGGGACTTTTATGAAATAATGGGGCTATATCATCAAGCGGGATGCTCTGGCCATAGACATTATGCTGTCCATTGATATTGTACAATAATATAGATGGATCAATGTGCTCCAGAGGGACTACGATTGGACGCTGTAATTCAAAATCTATCATGAATAAAAATGGAAGGCTTTGACTACCGTATTTATTCATGAGTTTTATTGCATCAATTTGATCTAAATAATGGATCATCTAATGAGGTTGTTCCGTTTATGTGACGGCAAAAGTATGGTTTAGTAACGAATTGTACTTAAAATGGGTTGAGTGAAATAGGTTAAAATAAGACCAAAAAACACTACATTCGCCACAAAAAATATATGAACCGCCAACAGCTCTTCGATAATATTCAAAAGAAGCAATCATATCTATGTGTAGGGCTCGATACAGATATAAAACGTATACCTAAACATTTGTTAGTAAACGAAGATCCTGTTTTTGAGTTTAACAAGCAGATTATAGACGCTACTAAAGACTATTGTGTCGCATATAAACCAAATACTGCTTTTTACGAATCTTTGGGCTCCAAAGGCTGGCAATCACTGGAAAAAACAATTCATTATATCCCAGATTCCCATTTTGTAATAGCAGATGCTAAAAGGGGAGATATAGGCAATACTTCTAAAATGTATGCGAGTGCTTTCTTTGAGAACATGAATGTAGATGCGTTGACGGTTGCTCCTTATATGGGAGAAGATTCGGTGACTCCCTTTTTGGGTTTTGATGAAAAATGGGTCGTTCTACTGGCACTTACTTCTAATAAGGGGAGTAATGACTTCCAGTTGGATACACAGGAATCAGTAGGACAGGCACTTTATGAAAAAGTGATGCATCGGGCCCAGGAGTGGGGGAGTGCTGAAAATTTAATGTTTGTACTAGGAGCTACACATCCGGAAAAATTCAAAGAGTTGAGAGCAATTGCTCCTGAGCATTTTTTTCTCGTGCCTGGAGTAGGGGCTCAGGGCGGAGATTTGAAAGCTTTAAGTCAATATGGATTTAATAAATATTGCGGACTATTAGTCAATTCTTCTCGAGGTATTATCTATGCCGGTGACGGGGAGAATTTTGCAGAAGCAGCTGGAAATGCCGCTGCAAAGCTACAATCAGAAATGGCTGATTTGCTGGATCAGTATTTGTAAACAATAGAACCTTAATCAAGAAAATAAAAAAATAATGGCTTTAGATATTCAACATACTTTTCTGGATCGTTTTTTACGATACGTTAAAATAGATACACAGTCAGATCCAAATTCAACGACGACTCCCTCTACTGAGAAGCAAAAAAATCTCGGGAAATTATTGGTTGAAGAGCTCCAGGAAATGGGGATTACCGATGCACATATGGATAAATGGGGGTATGTTTATGCTACTATACCTTCTAATACAGATAAAGAGGTACCTGTTATATGTTTCTGCTCACATATGGATACTTCACCTGATAGTAGTGGCACAGGTGTAAAACCAATCATTCATCAGAATTATCAGGGAGGAATCATTGAATTACCAGATGATTCTAATGTAAAACTGCGCCCTGAAGATCACCCACATCTGAAAAATAAAATAGGTGAAGACATTATCACCGCTAGCGGTTTGACGCTTTTGGGGGCAGATAATAAAGCTGGAGTGGCAGAGATTATGGATGCAGCTCACTTCTTTATGAGTCATCCTGAAGTGAAACATGGCAATATTCGAATTCTGTTTACACCAGATGAAGAGATTGGAAGGGGAGTAGATGAAGTGGATATTGAAAAATTAGGTGCTGATTTTGGTTATACCGTAGACGGCGAAAAATTAGGGAGCCTGGAAGATGAAACCTTCTCAGCAGATGGGGTGGTTATCAAGATTAGCGGTGTAAGCATACATCCTGGGTTTGCAAAGGGTAAATTGGAAAGTGCTCTTAAAATAGCAGCAGATATTGTAGCTGCTTTACCTAAGGATAGCCTTTCCCCGGAAACAACAGAAGGAATGGAAGGTTTTGTACATCCTGTGAGCATAAAAGGAGGAGCAGAATCAGCAGAAATAAGCTTCATTATTCGTGATTTTGTGGATGAAAAACTCATCGAGCATGAAAACTTCCTGCGAGGTATTATGGAGGATGTATTGAAAAATTACCCTAACTCAAAAGGCGAGTTTATTGTGAAGGAGCAATACCGCAATATGAAAAATGTAGTTGGGCAGCATCCAGAAATTGTGGACAATGCAATCGAAGGTATGCGAAGAGCGGGTGTTACACCTCAAAGAGGTAGCATTCGTGGCGGTACTGATGGTTCCAGATTATCATTTATGGGCTTGCCTTGTCCCAATATTTTTGCAGGAGAACATGCTTTTCATTCTAAAGAAGAATGGGCCTCTGTACAAGATATGGAAAAAGCGGTTTTGACAATTATTCACACAGCAATAGTGTGGGAAGAGAAGGCGTAGGAATGGGAAATGCCGAAAGACCGTTTGGGTAAAACAGATTTAATATAGAATGCAAAAGGGAGGGCTAAGTATGCTTAGGCTTCCCTTTTACATTTTTGCACTCTAAATTCTACATTTCCACCCGATGTATTCCCGGACTATATTCTTTAGCTATTAATTGCACTAATCGTTGATAATGCGATTGGTTGCTTAAAAAGTCGACCTTTTCAACGTCTAAAATGAGGATAGGTAATTGGGGTTGAGTTTTAAAAAATTCAAAATAAGCATGTTGAATCTGCTCTAAATAATCAGAACTGATTTCTTGTTCATATGCTCTGCCTCGCTTTTTTATATTTTCCAGAAGATTGCTTACCGGCCGATGTAAATAGACAAGTAGATCGGGCTTGGGAAAAGAAGCATTAAGAATATTGAAGAGGCGTTGAAAAAGACGATATTCCTCAGCATTCAAATTATTGCGAGCAAAGAGCAATGTTTTGAAAAAGATATAGTCAGAAATGATAGCGTTTTGAAATAAGTCTCTTTGGGAAAGCTCTTCTTGTAGCTGTTTATGGCGCTCAGTCATGAAAAAAAGCTCTACAGTGAATGCATAACGTTCTGGGTTTTGATAGAAATTGGGAAGAAAAGGATTGTCAGCAAACTGTTCTAATATAAGTTTACAACCCTGGTCTTCAGATAGTTTATGGCAAAGCGTGGTTTTGCCCGCACCGATATTTCCTTCGATAGTAATAAATTGATGAGGGATGCTTGGCTTATTGCTCATGTCCTGTAATTCCGCTTTTTTTATTCGGCTCATAAATACTAGCTTCCAGTGGATCTTGACACTCCTGCCATAGATCAGTTATAGTTTGGCCTAATACAGGATGCATTAAAGCCGAAGCAAAATCCATTAAAGGGCGAAGTACAAAATTACGATTTTGTAATTCTGGATGAGGAATTTGCAAGTCTTCTTCTTGGATTATTTCATCATTGAAGAATAAAATGTCAATGTCAATTAGTCGCTCTCCCCACCTGACAATTCTAATTCGACCCATTTCTTGCTCTATTTTGGCAATAGCCAGTAAAATTTCACGAGCACTTAATTTGCTTCCAACTAATAATGCTTGATTGAGAAAATCAGGCTGATCCTCTATTCCCCAGGCAGCAGTTTGGTAAATGCGAGAAGCTTGTAGGATATCGCCTATTCGACTTTGAATCAATGTGTTAGCTTGAAGTAGATTAGCTGTTCTGTCACCGAGATTAGTACCAGTATGTAGATATACTTTGTTCATTAAAATGTAATCGACAAAAGTGATTTTTTTTGAAAGAATCGTAAAGGTAAGTTTTTTGATGAATATAAATTTGCAAAAACCGACCGTTCGGTTTATTTTTGGAAAGCGAAATGAAATCAAATATGTCAAAAGCAGATAAAACAAGACAACATATACTGGATAAGGCAGCCCGAATTTTTAATCAAAAGGGCTATGCTGGCACTTCTATGTACGATATCGTAGAAGCTACAGGCTTGTCGAAAGGAGGGGTGTATGGCAATTTTAACAGCAAAGAAGCGATTGCAATTGCCGCTTTTGAGCATGCTGTACAGACTGTTTGGGCGCAAGTAAGAAAACGAACAGAAGGAGTAGATAATTATCTGGATAAATTGATTGCAGCAGTACATTTTTATAAGGATCACGTATTAACGCCTCCTATTGAAGGTGGTTGTCCTGTGCAAAATATGGCAATTGAGGCTGATGACAGCCATCCTGTGTTGAGAGCGAAGGTAGTAGAATCAATGGATATATGGAGGTATAGAATTTCACGAACATTGGAGAAAGGCATTGAAGCAGGAGAAGTACAAGATACGGTTGATATACAAGCATTTGCCATTAAATTCATCGGTACCCTGGAAGGCGGGATACTACTGGCTCAATTGTATAAAAATGACCATTATTTTGATGTAATGGCAAATCAGATAATAGAGATGATAGAATCCATTCGGAAATAATTCTTTGATGAACCCTATAGTATAAACACCTGGCAAATTGCATCACATGTTTGCACTTTTCCCACGGAATTTTTCAAAAGGCATAAATAAAAGCCATGGAAACACTTAAAAAGATTGAATACCTTGAAACAGCTTATGTTGATCCTGTAAAGGAAAAACCTACCAAATATCCACCTTTATTGAAAGTGGCAAGATTTCTTTTTTCAGTAGGAGGATATATCTTTCCCCGGAAAGCGGGTAGAACAGCCTATAAATTGTTTTCTACGCCGAGAATAAGAGCCCGACATCGTACTTCAGACGATCTACTGGAAAGTGCTCGGATATTTGAATTCATGTATGGCAAGCAATTGCTTAAAGGCTACGAATGGGGGAGGGGCGACAAAACGATTTTGCTCGTCCATGGTTGGGAATCTAGAGGTACTGCTCTTAGATATTTTGTTCCCCCATTACTAGAAAAAGGCTTTAAAGTGGTTGCCTTTGACGGTCCCGCTCATGGAAATTCAGGAGGGAAACGTACTAATCTGTTACATTTTGCAGGAGCAATTAAAGCTATTCTCAAACAGATAGGAGGAGCACAGGGAGTGATTACTCATTCTTTTGGTGGAGCATCTACGGTTTTTGCACTTTCTCGATTAGCTCCGGATATTAATATCAATAAATTAGTATTGATCGGTGTGCCTGATAGAATGGAAGAAGTATTGCAAAATGCGGTTGATACTATGAAAATACCACCTCCTGCTGCCCGGTCTTTTTACAGATATATTGAAAATAAAGTTAAGATACCTGTAGAGTCTATAGCCTTAAGTGAGACCAATTTGCATAATGTTAAAGACGTATTGATTGTTCATGATGAATCAGATATCGTAGTATCTCCAAAAAATGCTCGTTCTGTATTTGCCGCATGGGATAATGCTACTTTGCTTCTAGCCAATGGATATGGGCATTATAGACTGATGAAAAATCCGGATTTAACAGCAAGAGTAGCTAATTTTATGGTAGCAATATAAGTTGGCAATTTGTAGTTTCTGGAAAGTATTATTTGTCACTTGTTTTTCTTTGCCAGTGATAGATAGTTAGAAATTCCGAATTTTACCTATTTTTGGTGTTAAGAATTAATTAAAAAACGACTTTATTGTTTTTTATTTAATACCTAAATAAAGGTTGAATAATTAGCTTTTAGCCTTTATTGAAATCGTGATAGCATCAAAAATAACCATTGGTTTCCTCAATAGTGTCGCAAAGGCTTTTGAGGATGTACCTTTACAAAAACAAACATGAGACTACAGTTCTTTACCCTTTCTCTTTTACTCTTTTTTACTACTACTTTATTTGCACAGCCGGCCAACGATGATTGTGATGGTTTGATAGATTTAGGGGTTTTGCCAGCTTGTCCTGATGATATATTCGATAATGTAGACGCTACAGCATCGGATATTGGTTTTGGAAATATTCCAAACTGTTTTGAAGGAGGGACGGTGCAAAATGATGTATGGTTTGCTTTTACCACAAATGATACGCTGATAGACATAACCATTACGGTGGAAGGGACAACCATGGGAGCAAACGGACCAATCGTTAACCCTCAAATCGCTATTTATAGAGGAGATTGCTCTTTTAACAATTTGGCAGACCTTGGTATATGTGCCTCGGCAGATGATGGAGAATCTCTTATCGCTGTTGATGTGATTGGGCTTACGCCAAATACTACTTACTTTATAAGGATCAATGATTATTCAGCTACAGCTGCACCCAATTGGGGCGATTTCCAATTGTGTATTGAAGAATATGTACCGGCAATCAATATAGGCGATCAGCCATCTTCTACTTCTTGTTTTGGTACATTATATGACTCAGGTGGACCCGATGAAGACTATGGAAGTAATGAAAACCTGACTTTTACTATTCAACCAGCTGAATTTTTTGCATGCCTGGAAATTAGTATTGTAGATTTTCAATTGGAGAATGGTTTTGACTTTCTCAATTTTTACGCTGGGACAACAACAGCAGACCCGCTGATTGCTTCCCTTACAGGAGCCGGAAATGGTGAGCCATTTATAATTCAGTCAACAACGCCGATTACGGTGCAATTCACTTCGGATTTTTCAGGCGTACAAGCAGGCTTCGAATTTACATGGCAATGCAGCGGATTAGCATGTGATGGTTCTTCTTTTGATAACCCTACAGAGATAAGTGGTTTGCCATTAGATGAAGGAGGATTTTCAACTTGTGAAGCTGCCGCTACATTTGCTACAACTCCATGTGGGCCGCTTAATTTTGTAAATGGTCCGGAATACGTTTTTGCATATACCTCAACAGGGGGATATTGTGCAGAAGTAGCAGTGACAGGTGCTGATGCAGGTACTGGTGTATTGATACTGAATGGTCCACTGGATGACCCGGATACAGAATGTGTAGGTCAAAGTGAAAGTGGAACTGCTTTTGGTGTGGATTTTAATATCCCAGGAGTCTATTACATCGTTGTCGCGAATGCTGGAGGTTGTACAGATTTTGGTTTAAGCATCACGGAATCAGAATGTAACTTAAATCCAACGCTATCTGGAGCCCTGTGTAATCCACTCAATGGGTGTATTGACCCTACTGGTTTACCATCGGTTTTTAACTTCAATCAGGGATTCCAGGATATTGCTTATAATCAGGGTGTTAATAGTGGTTGCTGGCTTAATACAGGGGCTGCGCAACCCAATTACTATTGGTTTACAATTGAAGCGCAGGCAGCAGGTCCATTTGGATTTACGGTGCAGGCTGCCAATCCTGCTGAAGCATCAGATATAGACTTTAGTGTATGGGGCCCTTTCGATCCGGAAGAGGTGTGTGAAGATCCTGATGCCATCATTGATTTTGTGGAAAATAACCAGCCAATTCGCTCTTCCTGGGCAGGTGGTGCTGATCCTACCGGATTAGCAAGTATACACCCTGTAACAGGCATTGATGTGACAGATGAATTTGATTGTGGGGATCCCTCAACTCCAGGAGCAGGAGGAGATGATTTTGTTTCTGTAATAGATTGTGAGCCAGGACAGGTATTTGCTGTTTTGATAAACGACTGGGGAAATGATATAGAAAGTGGAGCGATAGAGGTGGACTGGTCTGCTTCTGCAGATTCTGTATTGGCACCAATCCCTCCAATTGTGGCGACCGCTGATACGGCTATTTGTGAAGGAGAAACGGTTCAATTATTGGTAGAAAGCTCAGTTGAAAATATCACATGGCTAAAAGATACAGCTACTTTGTCATGTACCTATTGCCTGGACCCAATTGCCAGCCCAGAAGAATCAACCTTATATGTAGCAGTGGTAGATGCGGTTTGTTATCAGGATACAATAGAAGTATTAGTGGAGGTATATGATATAGATGCGGGGCCAGATATTACAGTATGTACCAATGAGGAGATACAAATTGTAGCAGGTAGTGATTTTCTAAGTGCAGATTATAATTGGACAGCACCAACGGGAATATCTCTTAGTTGTACCGATTGTCCGAATCCGTTTGTAACGGCAGATGTGGCAGGGACTTATGAATTATCTGTTTCCCTAAGTGGGCCTGCCTGTATTCTTATGGATACGATGGAATTGACAGTACTTCCAGAGACTGCAGCTGAATATAATATCAGTGACGATCAGCAATTATGTTTGCCTGAAAGTACCTTTATTGGTGGTGACGAAGTTGCAGGTGTAAGCTATACTTGGACCGCAGATGGTTTCACATCAGACGAAGCTAACCCTGAAGTAGCACCTGATACGACTACGATGTATTATTTAAGCGCATCCAATGGTATTTGTCCAATACCATCATTAGATAGTGTGTTAGTAGAAGTATTTATTCCGCCTACGATCAGTATTAGTGGAGATACAGCAGTGTGTCAGGAAGAACCAATTGTGTTGGGGTCAACTGAAATAGAACCTGGTGTGACCTACACCTGGACCGGTCCTGATTTTATAGAAGATCCGAGCAATCCTAATTCTGTAGCTTTCCCTCAATCAGAAGGTACTTACACCCTTACAGCTGTACGAGGTGCTTGTGAGGAAGTAGCTTCTTTTGATATAACAATAACTCCAATTGCTATTGATGTACTAGCTGAAGATACCCTGACCATATGTAGAGGGGAGGAAGTGCTATTAGACGCATTGGTCGTACCCGCAGATAGTATTGCAAGTTGGACTTCTACACAACCTGGTTTTGTACCCGTAACTGCTAATCAGATAACTGTAGCTCCCGAATCTGTTGCTACTTATTATGCAGAGGTTGCAGTACTGCCGGGTTGCTTCAAATTAGACTCTGTAGTTATTTTGGTAGATTCTCTTCCATATGATCTATCCATTATGCCTGCTGATACAAGTGTTTGTGAAGGAGAATTAGTGATACTAACTACCAATACTTATGAACCATCTGATTTTCCAGGTATAGAGTTCTTATGGCAGCCGGAGGATGGACAAGAAACTCCTGACAGCTTACTCAATATGGTCGTTTCGGCTATGGATACGATTACTTACGAACGTATATCTACTAGTGGAGTATGTATAGATACGAGTTATGCAACAGTCAATATTATTACCACTCCAGAAGTAACTATATTACCGGGAGATACGATTATTTGCCCTGGTGAAAGTGTGCAGATCAATGCAGAAGTAAGTGATGATACAGATACATTTGAGTGGACAAGTGGTGCGGAATCGCTTAGTTGTACGGATTGTTTAGATCCTCTCGCATCTCCATCTGGGACAACAACTTATACATTAAGAGCTGAAAATGTAGATTGCCCTAATGAAGAATCCCTTACAATAACCGTAATACCATTACCTACTTATGATTTGACATCTCAAAACTTCCTTTGTGAAGGAGAAAGCTTAGTATTAAATACGGTTTCTGATGGTGTAAGTACTTATATCTGGACTTCTACTGATCCTGGTTTTGGAACAGTGACGAATCCAATGCCTGAAGTAACACCTTCTGAAACGACTACTTATTTCTTGGCAATTACGAATGGTATTTGTGATACTATTTTTGACGAATTGACCATAGAAGTAGTACAACAGCCAGTACTTACAGTTAGCTCTGATGCATTGACTATTTGTGAAGGAGAGTCCGTAACATTGACAGCAGATGTGGCCAACGCTACGCCAGATGATACTTATGAATGGGAAGATAGCAATGGTAATTCAGTAGGTTCTACTGCAGAGATTACTATTAGCCCTGACGATTCAGATACTTATACGGTATATTATATAAGTGGAGCTGGCTGTGGTAGCCTTAATGATAATGTCTTTATAGAGGTACAACCTGCTCCAACCGTTGATATTGCGGATGATGCAGTTATTTGCCTCGGCGAATCTGTCCAGCTTAACTTAGCCTCAGATAATATGACGGCTTATAGTTGGTCTTCTACAGACCCTAATTTTACAGATGTAAATAATCCTGAGCCTGTTGTTACGCCTGCTCAAACTGCTACCTATACTTTATTGGCATCAAATGGAATCTGTGATGATGTAGAAGAAAGTGTAACAGTAGAAGTTGTAGGAGAAGTCACATTGAATATTAATGGTCCGAGTGGCCTTATTTGTTCTGGAGATGAAGTAACGCTGATAGCAGAGGCAATCGGTGGTTCTTCTAATGATGTTTTCGAATGGACAGCGAATGGCGAAACTATTACTGGAGATTCCATTGTTGTGACACCGCTTGAAACAACAACTTATATGTTGAACTATGAAGATGGAGCTGGCTGTCAAATGCTGACAGATAGTATTACGATCAATGTAGAAGAAGGAGTAGATGCAATTGGAATAGAAGTGGTTGGCTTAGATGGAGACGAACCATATCTGCTCGGCCAAAATATACAGCTAACAGCCCTTTATAATACAACTATTACAGAAGGCCTCGTTTTCAGTTGGTTCCTGGATACTACCATGATTGCATCCGGGCCAGGGCTGGCAATTATCGAAACACAAGTCTTGCAAGATGGAGATCTGAATTACTCTGTTTTGATAGAAACACCAACAGGCTGTAGCGAAACCATTAATGTGAATGTTACCGTAGAACTACCTAAATTGGGTATTCCTAATATCTTTACTCCTAACGGAGATGAGACAAACGATTTCTTTAATGTAGCAGTAGCTCCTGAAGAGATTTTACCTCTACTGGAAATCGTAGAGTTTAAGGTATATAACCGTTGGGGGCAACTAGTATACGATAATGAAACGCCAGATACAGGTTGGGATGGCAAGTTTAATGATAAACCGCAACCAATTGAGGCGTATTTCTATTCTATCAAAGTTGCTTATTTGAACGGAGAGTCTGCTGGCGAATTCCAGGGTAATGTAACCTTAGCAAGGTAAGATCGCAGAAACAATAGCTTTAAGAATATTTAATTTTGAGGTGTCATTATTGCATTAGCGATGATGGCACCTCAACAATTTAGATCATAAACTAGGGCATCCCTGCAAACTCTAATCCTCTAATATAGACTAACTTGTTAGCTTGAAAAACGATAAAAAAGCCCCGAATCTAGTCAAAAGAGACTATTTTCGGGGCGATCAATTTTATATCTAAAGACAAACAAACAAATTTT